>JAYUEE010000028.1:0-45710 GCA_043739405.1 Mucilaginibacter sp.
CCAAACAGCTTGTTGGTATTTCGGAAGTTTGTATAGCCAATGGGGGTGAAAGGTTTTGAATGGTCATAAGGATCAGTCATGTACCTATCTATCCTATAAGAACAACGCGAAGTCGGTTAGTGTAGCAAAAGTTGTTAATACCCATAATTTACTACCCTTTAGGATCGTTTATATAACCGTCATAATTACTTTATGCAAAGTAATAAACCTGTTATAATGGAACTGCTAGGCAAGGGAGTACAACGGAATAATGATGAACCTAATGAGGAGCAACGAGCTCTCTTGCCTAGCAGCGGAGATTCAAATCGTTGCTCCTCTTTGGGTTTTGAGGACGATATTTTTAGTGAAGAAACTATGCAATCCTTGCGCGAATTAGGCGCGGCATTGCAATCCATACATAATCGCCTTCTTTCGGAAGGGTATGTAATGATCGACGGCCGGTTAACGAAGCCATATGAGCAGACAACTATCAGAAGAAAATAAAATAGCAGAAAATGGCATTCTAAAAGCCATTGAGAGCGGCACATACCGTGACTGCTATTTGATATACAACCGTAAAAGCACAGACGAGCCGGAAAACCAGAAGAACTCCCTGAAGTATCAAAAATCGGAGAATGCCCGCTTCGCCTATAAGGAACATCTTAAAATTGCAACGGTGACGGTGCCAGGCTTTTGCCTTGACGGCATTATCTCGGAAAAACATTCCGGCTTTAAGGAAGACAGCGAATTAAACTTTGGTTCGGATGGCACCATTCAGTACCGCATTGATCGCCCGAAATTCTATCAATTGGTGCAGTTTTTAAATAAAGGATACTTCAAGGGCGTGATCTTCCTGTGCTGGGACAGAGCAAGCCGCAACAAGGGAGATAATACGATCATTAGCAAACTTATTATGCAAGGGGTAGATTTTCGTTTTACTCTGGCCAGCTATGAAAAAACCAGTGCCGGAGCGTTGCACATGGACATTGACGGCATGTTTGCCGAACACAACTCCCGCGTGACGAGAGAAAAAGTCACCTTAAATATCAGAAACAAGCGAGAACAGGGGATTTGTACTTATAAAGCGCCGGTGGGATACCAGAACCTGGGACAAATGGAACATAAACCTATCGATCCCGAACGGGCGCCAATTATTGTTAAGCTATACGAATTATATGCAGCGGGTGAGTGGAGCATGTCAGCACTGGCTCGCTGGGCTACCGACCAAGGTTTTACCATGCCACCGACACGGCGAAAAAGAACCCAAGAAGAACGAATGGCTGAAGAAGAAGAGGATGATCAATTTACCATTGATCCTATATGCAGGCCGCCAACGGTCAGTAACATTCAGCATATACTTAATAATCGGTTCTATATAGGCGAAATTCGGGGCAACGAAAACAATTATGTAAAAAGCAATAGTCACCGGGCCATCATCAGCAAAGAATTATTTGATCAGGTACAAGCAGTATTAGGCAAGAAAAATGTCAGTATTTATTATACCAAGAAAATAATCTATCCCATGCGCGGCATCATACGATGTGGGGGATGTGACCGGCTGTATACCCCCTATACGAAAAAAGGCATTCTGTATTTTGGGTGTCATTGCAGCAGGACATGCCCTAATCCGAAAAAAAGCATCAACATTACTTCACTCTCTGATAGCATTGGCAAACACATCAGCGGATTATCTTTTACCGATGCTGAAAAGGCCGAAATGAATAGAAGGGCAAATACGGATATTGCCATAAGAGAGAGCACTTATCAATCACAAATTGAAATAACAAACCGCAAGAAAAAGAAGCTAAAAGAGGACCTTGCTTATCTTCAAGACAATAAACTTACACTACTCAAAGCGGGCGTATATACTCCTGAATCATTGGTGATCGAGGAAGATTCACTCCGTCGTCAATTGGTGGCGATGGAAGAAGCAAACAATCTCTCCGGTGCAGAAATCAGGGAAGAAATTGATAGACTGCTAAAACTTTCCGAACTCATAAAAAGCCTTTGTTTCTATTATGAAAATGCTAATTCGCATGAAAAAGAGCAGGTCATCAAAATACTGTTTTCCGAACTGACTTTATCCGAAACGGGCTTGAAATTTAAGTGCAAAAGCGGTATTGCTGCCGTTGAAAGTCGTTTTATAGTCTCTAGTGCCCCAGAGACCTCGCTTTCCGAACTTATCACCCAAACAGTATATATCAAAACAGCCATTGAGGAACTGTCTGAATTAATGGAATCGCGACCTTAGCATGATTTAGCCCTCTTGGCGATTCAAAACGACCTCTTTAAATCCTTTTACATTATTGTTAGACTAACCAAATGATTGCGAGGTTAGGTTGTAAGGACTGTACTCTTATTAATCGCTTATTATTTCCATTATCTTTACAAACTCGTCTTATGATACCATAAATATGAGTTTATACATTGTAAAATATGGCTTTTAAATTAACCAGAAAAGAAATAGCTGAATTTGCTCGCATCAATCAGGACGGGATGCTTTTTTTCATGTGGGCATCTATGGATTACCCTGCAGCCAGGTGTTGTATCCTATTCGGTCTTTCAACCGGCTTTCGTTTAGCAAGTGAATCTATAGAGAAATTGCTTAAAGCTGCGATATGCTTTGAATCGGGAGTAAAACCAACTGGATCAAACAGTCTGCTACACAATCCTTTTTTACTTAAAGAGAAATTGAAAAATACTAGAGATTACGGCCTTGATAAATATGATGATCAGCTTAAGAAGCTTAATGATCACTATCAAAGTCGTTATCATGACAACGCGACTTCGGGGGCTGGAGCCTCCAGCGATGAACTGTTACAAATAGATGAAATTTGGTTGCTTATCCTGGAATCCTTGCCTATTCCTGAGGAGAGCTTGTATAAAAGCTATCTTTTTGGCCAACTTTTCGATGAAATCTCTCTAAAATATTATGGGGCTAATCATTTATGGCTTACCAAAGAGAATGCTGCTTTCGCTCCAAAACTTGATGGTTTTAAAAAAAGGTATGACGAATTTGAAAAATACTACAAAGGTCTAACGCAATAGCGATGGTCATTTATTATAGTAAGTAGCAATCATTACGTTGAATCATAGAAAACGCCAAGCAATAATCACCAAATTTCTGGTTTTGTAAAAGTTCCTGTTTCATCCTTTAACTCAATAGGGAATTGACTTTCTTGCAAAAGCCCTTTACGGAGATGCCGAACTGAAGAGGCAACCCTTTTCAATTCTATAGAATTTCGTTCAAATGGACTAACTACTATAACAGGTAAGCCGAGTTTCTCTGTCACAATTTTGATTGGTGCAACCAAATCAGAATCATTACTAATTACTACTGCCATATCATATTCTCTATTATGGCCGTCATGAATAAGATGAGATGCAATATTGACGTCAGTTCCTTTCTCTTCAGTTTTGACCACCGTTACGTAGCCGACTGCATATGCCTGTTTCATTGAGATTACGTGCGATAGAAATGACCCATATATCACTTCTACCACTGGAGTTGTTTTTAAAGCGCGCAGGTATGTTTGCTGACGTACAGGCTTTTCAATATCGGAATCAGCAGCTCGCACCTTTACTTTAGCCGTATAATATTTAATTTGATGAATTTCATGCCGTGAAAAAAGTAACTGGCAAAGACGAGAAATGTCCAACCATTTATAGCGTGTTTTCTTTAATGACCCGTAATACAAATTAAATCCGTCCACATAGACGTTGATTTTCATGTATTAAGCATAGCCTAAAATGCAGAAGACGCAACTTTCGTTGCGCCTTCGCGTCCTGCCACCGAAGCAACAGGAGGGTACAAAATTAGTATATACCACTATCTAATAAATAACAAGTGTTTTTATGATGACTAACTAATATGGAGTTATCCCCAAAACTTTGTCTGAAACCCACATTTACTATACTTATACAATACTACAATCCAAAATACACTATGTAGTATGGAACCAGGAAATCGGCCTATTCCAAATCGATTACAAATGCACCGCAAACAAATGCGGTATACCTTCAAACAAGTTGCCTGCTTGCTTGACCTGCAAAGCGCGGCACCATTGTCCCAATGGGAGAAGGGAATAACACTCCCCAGTATGATAAACCTAATCAAGCTGAGTTTGATCTACCGTACCTATCCCAATGAACTCTATCCGGAATATTTCCATCAGCACAGAATACTACTCAGAGAAAAAGAACAGGAATTATTTAACTACCAATAACACATATCAGATACGCCCAGTCAGTGTTGACTGTCCTTTAGGTAACGGTTGTCCTTGACGACACTACTACTTCTTTTTTCTGATTGCAGAACTTTATATATCGAACGACGAACGAAATATATAAAAAAATCGAGCGAACGATACCGATGCTATTAAAAGTAACACACTTCTTTATGAAGCCTATCCAATCATATATGTATACACCAACTGAAATACAACTTGCCCATGAAATCGCAGAACGTCTAAACGATCCCGACGCGCTATCACTCTATCTATCCTATGCACAGACTTTCCCTCATGAAAAATTACGTGAGCTATTAAACAAAGTATGTTCCATACCAGAACGAAATATCCGGCGCACCCGTGGCGCACTCTTCACTTTCCTTGTTGGTCAGCATAAACGATACGGCAATGATGGTACTCGGAATTAGTCTTGGTACCTCGACCACAGGAATCGCGGTACTGGATGGTGGAGAATTGATCTCCTGGCAAACCCATTCCTTCCGGGACACCTGGTCAGATGATAAAGCGGCACTGATCGCAGCCCGCTATGAGCAATATATTATCCGGTACCGGCCACAATTGGTGATGGTCAAGATTCCGCCAGTCTACCACCACTCCGACGCACTCAAACTACTGCTCACGAAGGTAAAAGCACTCTTTGAGTATCACGGCTGTATTGTCGAGTATAAAACAAAGGAAGAAGTTAAAACCCTCCTCCCTGAGGTCAATAATCACCGCCAGCTTATGAAGCACGCCATTGAGCTATATCCCATACTCCTTCCTGAATACACCCAGGCACTGGCAAGCAAGAACCAATACCATAGCAAACTCTTTGATGCGGTGATTGTGGCGAATTTGTACAAATCAAAGTCTAAATAATGCTTGACAGGCGTTCGGGTAGGTATATATCGTACCAACGCATTGCAGTCAGACTTCCACAGCCTCTTTTCAGAGGCTGTAAATATTTGTGGTGGTTTGGCGAGCGGCGAACATTAGAAAATATCATCTGGCTCTTAGAATGTCTTCTAATGGAATATCAAGACCTTTTGCGATCTCATACAGGAAAAAGTATGTTGGGTTAAAATCTCCGATTTCCAAGCGGTGAATTACCTGCTGGTCTTTCCCAATACTATGCGCAAGTTGCACCTGTGTAATACCCTTTTCTTTCCGAATTGTTCTAATTCGTTCTCCGAGCTGTTTGAGTAATACTTCCTTTTCCATTGGAAGTATAAAAGAATAGGAAAAAATCTGTATAAAATACACTCTAAAGATTGTATTTCTCGTTTATTTTTGCGACTTTCGAGCCAAGCATTTAACCAATGAAACCTTAAAACCCATCGATTATGAAGAATTACTTTTTACACTGTATGCTAATACTCCTATCCTTCATAGTGTTGTCCTCGTGTAAAAAAGCATCACAAAACAGCAATGTGTCTATTCCCGTTGTTTTTATCGCAGGAAGCCCATTGTCAACTTCGACTACTATAAGCATAAACGGTGGTGTAACAAGCGGCTATCCTATTATCGAACATGGGATATATTGGTCAACAGTTTCAGAGTATCCCGCTAAGCACCTCATTCCTGTGTCAGGGGACCCAACTGCCGGGTTTAGTGGAACAGTGCAAAATTTGAGTCCTAATACGGCCTATCACATAGGGGTATACGCAACAAATAGCGCCGGGACCGGCTATGCTGAACCTGATAACCTTGCCTTGACCACTCATTAGTAATAGCTACACATCATGCTTGCTTTTCTTAATTAAATGACTGTATCAAAAAGGGATAACGCAATTATTATTTACCCCTCGAACCATTGGACCAATTACTTACACATAAAAAAATAGTTATGCTAACCAAGAAACGAATCGTTTTTCCCCTACTATGTATGGTTATAGTAACCATATGTTCCTGCAAAAAAACCGATAGTTCAACTAATACTATTACCACTCCAAAAACAAACATGGATTTGCTGTATAGCAACTCTAAAGATTGGACGATAGTTCAGCTGGACATACAGAGTGACAAGGGGAACAAGACAATTACTGATCCTACTGCCATTAAAAACGTGGCAATGGCAACTGTCCGGTTCGCCATGAATGATAACACCCTCACCGATGGTCATGGAAATTTAGGAGGGTATGTATCGGATGTTACCGGTACTGGTACAGGCGGTAGTGGCGGCAGTTTCGTATTGATCGGCGGCGCCAACGGCACCAGGCTGGACATTACTATCGGCAGCTTGACCATGGACGGACCGTTTACGGTAACCGACAGCAAGTTTGAATATACCTACGGATCATCTGATATACCTGTTATCTACAGTGACGGCACCACTACCTATACATGCACCAGCATCAAACAGACCATGACCCGGTAAGAGTATCATTCAAGGCATTACGATTGGATGTTACCATATGCTATTGGGGTTACTCCCGATTATGATACATGCGAAGCATTTGCAACTAATATGAGCTAAGGGGTACGGGGAATTTCCCCGCAAGATAGTGTGTCCCACCGGGAAGATATGAAATGTCACCGGAGGGACACACTATCTTGCTTCTATCTTTCTATATCCCTCCCGCCCTCATAATCCCTATCCTCTCTATCTTTCTCCGTTCTCTGTTCTCTAATACTGCGGATTTCCGCCAGTACCTGGTCTTCCTCCCTCAAATCAAGTTGCAAGGTTTCAAATTGTCCTGCCTCCAGCAGGCGCGAAAACCGAAATTTTGTGCCATCATACTCAATGCCTGAAGGCACCCCGTTACGCTCATAATAATGAAAATTTTCCTCGCGGAGCAATTCCAGAAATTCTTTCTGGGAAGTTGCTTTTTCAAAGCAGCTTCTGACCGTGCCGGTGATTTGCTCCTTGAGCTGTGCTCTTTCTGTACGATGGGCAGCCTGCCATGCCCTGTCTGTAAGGTACGGCTTGCCTATGCCATGTTGCGGAAAACTTTGTGAGATTTCAGGATATTTCTGCCTATGAAAATCCTGGAGTTGAATCTTTAGTTGACGCAATGTGGCCTTCGACAAGCCGAAAGAGACCCCGGTCCTGAACTTCAGGGCCGAGACGCAAAAGTGGATGTGAATATGATCTTTGTCACGGTGCAAAGCACTAAGAAAGAGACCTTCCGGGCCACGCAGACGAATGTATTCCTGTGCAATGTCCGCCATTATTTCATTTGTTAAATGCGTCGCATTTTCATTGGCATTAAATGAAATGATCTCATGGAAAAGATATACCTGGTCAGACCGGGATTGTTTCCGAAAAGATTCGTTTTCGGCAAATTCTTTTACAAAGCCCTCAATCGTGTCGGAACGCAGATTGTGGGTGATAGCATCCAAAGGATCGGTTTTGCCTTCATTCAGAATATACCTGATTAAGGAAGCATAAGAAGGGGAGTGACGTGAAAGGATCTTGACGATGGCCATAAATATAAAGGCAAGGTACTTGCCAAAACCTGAAAAGCCAATAGGAAATAAAAAAACACCAATGCAATTGCATTGGTGTGATAGTGATAATTTACTTTTTTAAGAATTGTTGCAATTCTTCGGGAAATTCTTCCATCGGCCAGCCTTTCTTCAAAGTTTCAATCAGGAGCAAGTATGCTTCTTTCCAGGTACCTTTGAAATTATGCAGCTCGGGATATTGCTCTGCATCTTTTAGGGCAGGGAGCCGAAATATCGCGCTACCGTCATCTTTCAATAAAACCTTATATCCTTCCTGGCATATAGTGTTGTATGCCATTGATGGCGCAAAAGGAACTATTACGATAACATTTTTACTCAGCATCTCAATGTCATCGTTTGACACAAGGCGGCAAAAGGGACAGTAATCCCATCCAGGAATGCCATTAAAGAGCTTAATCCATTTTTCTAAGTCAACCTCCAGTTTGTCTGAATCCCAAGGGTTGACCTCAAATTGCGCATCAAGAGGCACATTGTTTAAAAGCAATTCCTTAGAAGAAGGTATTTGAGCTAAAAAGCAGCTTAGGTATTTTTGCTCATCCTTTGTTAAGGGTTGCGGCTTTGAAAGCTTAATTTGAATGGTATTAAGGATGTTAATGTTTGCAATTGTCAGGGTTAACTTTTTCATTTTTTGGTCATTTGGTGACCAGAAATGACATATACGTAAATAGAATATAAACGATATACCTAAACCTCTGGACACCAAACAAACCTGGATTTTTAATGAACCGATTCTTTAAATTCATTATAGCATGTAACCCAAATTTTGTCAACTTAAACTTAATCGGGCATGGGAAACCCGAGTTTAATTAACGAATCTCTTACAGCTTCATAAGCGAATTCGTCCCCCATCTCGGTCATTATTCTTTTTAAATTTGTAGCGGGAACCCAGCTTGCCATTTTTACCTTTTTATTTACCGGATCATAGGATAATATTTCGCCTCTTTTCGTGAGAATTTCCATTAAATCAAATTCAATAGCATCATTATAAAAGAAGACTTCATCTGATAAATTAGTAAATATATCGACTAACAGATCATGATGAAAGTAAACATACTTCTTATCGCTCAAAGTGGAGGATGGATTATCTCTTATAGAAATATAGTGAGACAAGATTTTACAAATGGGGTTTTTCCTATCGAACTCAAATAATCTTTTGCCAGTTAAATCATGATCGTTGGCCCAATCAACAAGATCTAAAAAAGTTTGCCATGTGATAGGGAAGTGATATTTTTTAAACATGCAGGCATAATAATAAAGTATTAACAGCAACATTCGGTCAAATGAAAATAACTTATTTTGATCGCTCCTGGCAATTTGTAGAAACTCTGATGCTACATCTTGGGTCTTGGGATTGCTGTTATTTTCGGCAGTTTCGTTAGTGTATGCAAGAACAAACAGGATAATAAATAAGGGGCTGTTATAGAATTCTGAATTTGATAAAATTTTATCGCTGGATTGTTTCCAGGTGGGAATAAGATCCAAAACTTTTTTTATTATGGTCTCATTCTCATCAGGCATTAATTGGAATACGTTCTGTCCAAATAAATATTTGCCATATTCTTTTTTTACACCCCTGTCCCCAATAATTAGCCTGATATTTTTGGTTTTTGAAATACTGTTAAGGAATTCATTGGTTAAGGAGGTGTTAGATTCGAAAGACGTCCAATCCTCAATGAATACAAGATATTTTTCTTTATTGTCTGCAATCGTTGCTAAATCTTGCCTGTAAAAATAAGCCAGGTCATTAATCCATAGGACTTTAAAATCATAAGGGATACATTCTAAAGCCAACCTTCTGAGAAATGTAGATTTTCCGCATCCTCCGACACCATAAATTACTAATGAGACCCTGCTGTTCCTGTTGAAGCTTAGTATAGCCTCTGCCTTTACCCTGCTAAAAACATTTCGCTCGGCATCCCAATTCTTTATAACGCCATACCATTGGCAGTCATCATTTTGCTTTGCCAAAAAGAAATCATCCGGTGTAAATTTTATCGTGCTGGCTAAAATGCCTTTCTTAAAAGAGGCATCAACGCGATCCGCACCGGCGAAGCTTGTATTGGTTGGGATATGTTGCTGGGATTTCTGATTATTTATTTCATCGGCTTTAGGTTTACATGCCGCAACATAATCCTTGAACAATTTAATGGTATTTGGCTGATACCCTAAATCTTTATCATCCAAAAAGAACTTGATAAAAGTCTCGTCTGTGAAAACATTGTCGTCTTTCGACCGATTAAATCTCTTCTTAATATCGGCTCTTAGTGCTTTGATCGATGGATTACCCACAGTTCCCGTAACGTCCATAGTTTGTCCCAGTGAAGAATAGTAAGCTTCCTCGACTTGCTTCCTTAGCAGTATAAGATCCTCTAAATCGATTTTCATTTGATAAGGTGTGTTGATTAAAGATTTTTAAATCTGGTTCCCTGATACTTCTCCGATAATTCCCTTTTGGCCAAGAGGATTGCGATTTTCTTTGTGAGTAAGATTTAATCAATAAAAGTAATGAAAAATCCAGAAAACAAACAATGCACTAAACCTAAAAAACGCTCCTGGCTGGGTACATCAATCGAACGACCAAATTCCTTTTTCGCTGGTACCCGCTGCAAGCACATGAATTTAAACAAACTCCTGAAGTGTCATTCTCCGGGATTGCGAATAATCGAACGCACTAAATAATCAACCAACATCAAATTTTAAGAAAATGAAAAAATCATCAAACCCAAACAATGTATCGACCCGATCAAGGTCACTTTACCTCACCCGTGAACAGGCGGAATTTATCCTTAAAGTATTAGAAGGCGAAGAACTGCCAGAGCACGACTCACCATTTAAACTCTATTTCAATGGGAAACTGATCGGCTCTGCAAATCCAAATTATCAAACTGAAAACACAAACAACACACAAGATGAAAACAAATGAACGAATGACAAGCAGCGCCTTAGATGCGTTGCTCCAAACCTCCTTCGAAGCCAATAGGGAGCACATCAAAATTAATGCGCAAGCCTTTGCTTTGAAAAATATGCCCAGGCCACAAGGTAACCGGGTAGGTGCTTATTTCGAAGAAGATCACCAGCGCTATCAGCACTTGGTCGATGAGGTCAACAAAGAGGTGCGAATCAAGGCAACTTGCCAGCAAGTTGCAGACCATAGCCGAATGACTGAAGCACAGCAGCGCGATCTCAATAACAAGCACAGCGCAGCTAAGGAAAAACAAATCGCCACCGACGCCAAGTTCAAGAAAACGCCGCACCCGAAAGGGCGTATACGTCAAATACTGGCATGGGCTGCGGTAACCATCATCTCGTTGATGGAGGGGATTTTAACCATTCCTATTTACGAACGATGGGCGTATTCATTTATCGAATCCGTGATTATGGGATTGTTGTTTGCCGGGGTGCTGGCGATATTCGCTCATGTCTTTTTAAAAATCGTCTTTTTGGGCAAGACCTTATGGCAACGCAGGCTGATTGCCTTTTCCTTGGTATTGCTTTTGACTGTGTTATTTACGTATATGGCCGATGTTCGGGCCGATTATTTGACCAGCGTCGTTAATGCTAACTCCGCCGATGCCCTTAACCAGCGTTTCAGCGCCTGGCCCTTCGTTTGCATTTCGCTGTTGTTATTTATCACCTCGGTAGCTATCAACCACTTTGTAATGCCCACCAAAAAAGAAAAAGATGATCTGAAGGATTATCAAAGGGTATGCCGGGCAAAGAAGGATATCGATGCAGAGATCGCGCAAATCGAAGCTGACAAAGCTAAAGTGACCGGCGAAAATAACGCCCTGAAAGCGTCCAGCGCTTCGATCCTCGAATATGGCTCCATGCTTGAAGAATCGATCATCACCCATGCCCGAGCCGGGTACGGGCTATGGAAGAAGCATAACCTGATGCACCGCCCGGATAATACCAGGCCGGATTGTTTTGACCAGGATTACCCTTTTGTATTTAACACCAATTTTCACGCCATTAAACAAATGAATCATGAAATCGATAACTAACTATTTATTGCTATTACTATTAATCCTATTCCTGGGGTGCAGCAATGCACCCGCAGGGATAGATACTGCCATAACCATTCTTATTGACCGTACCGACCCGCTACAGGTGTATCCTGACGCGGATGACATCAGCACCCATTTAGGGTTGCAACAAGACCCGTGGCAGGGCATACAAATGACGGTTACCTTTATTTCAGATAAGGATGTCAATGATACCCGAATCGTCACCCTCGAAAAGGAAGACCGCTGGACTGGAAGCATCACGCTTCGTAAAGCAAGGATTGCACGTTTTATAAAAGAGCTGCACGCTGCGCTGATCCAGGCCAAAGGCCGGGTATCATTGGATCATTCCATCATCTACCGGAGCATCGCCAAGCAGCTAAATGCACTGGCCGCCACCAATGCCGCTAAAAAGCACCTGCTGGTCTATTCCGACCTGATGGAAAATGACGGGCTCAATTTTTATACACCCAAAACATTTTTACTGCTGCAAACAAAGCCGGGCGATGTAGGGCGGGGTCTGGAACATATTGCCCCTATTCAAAACATCAAGGGCGTGGACGTATGGCTGCTCTACGAGCCGGCTACCTACGAAGCCAACCATACTTATAGGATAACGGCAAGCTTCTATAAACAATTACTGGAATCAAAGGGAGCCTTAGCACACATTGAAAAATCATTTAACCCCTGACCATGAAAGTAGCTATTCAAATCTTAAAATTCATCATTTATATCCCGATTGTAATAGCGGAATATACCCTGATGCTGTTGCTCGAAATCGTAAAGCAGGTAAAAAAGCCATTTCAATAACCTTTAACCAATGACAACATGGAAACATTGTTAAATTTCCTGGGTAGAACCATCCGGTTTATACTCACCCTTTTGGGCGACCTGTTCAATGCACTGGTCGATGCCTTTGAAAAAAAAGAAGGCTTCAACGCCGAGTTTGGCAGGGAAACAGAAATTGCTTCCCGGTTTAACAAAGGCTTTTTGATCTCTAAACACCGGAGGCTGACCAGGCGCAAATCATTTGAAAACATCTTGCTGAGTGGCCCAACAGGTTCCGGAAAGACAACAAGATTACTCTTAAAGAATCTCTTCTTATTGAAGAATTGCAGTATGGTCATCAATGACCCATCAAAGGAGCTATATACCTTGTCAAGCGGGTATCTTAGTCAGTTTTTTACCATTAAGACACTCAACTTTTCCAACAGTCCCGTCAGTTCAGGCTATAACATCCTTTCGAGAACAAAAAAGCCCAACGATGTCAATAAAATTGCGCACCTGCTGGTTGCGGCAACGTTGGAAAAGGGCTCAAACGGCGATCCATTTTGGAGCTTGTCCACCAAAAATTTATTGCAGGTGCTCATTCGTTTGGTGCTGTACCAGCCGGAAGAATACCGGAATATCGCTAACCTGATCCAGGTGTTGCATTATTTTGCAGCGGAGCCCAAAAAGATCGATGCCTGGATTGCGGCAACTGATGACGAAAAGCTGATTTTAGACTACAAGTCACTCATTTCGACACCGGAAAAGACCTTGCAAAACATTGTTGCCTCGGCCAAGGCCGCACTGCAACTCTTCGATGACCCCGAAATAGCTAAGACTACCGCGCACGATTCCATTGATTTTGACGAGTTGCGCAAGGTGCCAAGCATCATATTCCTTCACACGAGTATCAGCGATCAAAAGTACGTATCGATATTGAATTCAATTTATTTCGACCAGCTATACGGACACCTATTGCAAAGCTTGCCCGGTAAGAGGGAGCTTGACCTGTTCATTATATTGGAAGAAGCATCGAGCATGTATATTCCTTTACTGCCACTTGCTTTGGCAAACTGCCGCAAGCACAGGGTGGCGACTTTCTGCTGCGTGCAATCACCTCAGCAATTAAAATCATTCTATAAGGATGAAGCAGACAATATCGCTACTAACTGCGTCACGAAGATATTTCTGCCAGGCCAAACCTCAATGGAGACCCTGCGCGAGATCGAGACATTAAGCGGCAAATGCATTTATAAGGATGAAAAGGGGACTGAAAGGGTAAAGCAGCTCGTCACCACGGACGAGATCAGGCTGCTGCCAAAAAACAGGACGCTGATATTAAGCGGCAACAAGCCTTTTATTAAAGGGAGGACTTCCCCCTATTACCGATCACTCATGTACAAGAAATATGCAAAGATCCCGCCAATATCGCTAAAAGGAGACATACCTGACGGGCCGATAAACCTATTGAAATAAATGATGAAAATCCGGAGCAAAGCACTTCGCGCATATCTTTTAGAGGCTGGTGTTCTTAATGGAACACCGGCTGAGATTGATCGTGCGAGGTGCGACTACCGGAAATTATATAAGCAGCGATGGAAGCAGCAGATACGTCCGCGAAAGGAAATACGGATCGAGTTTACGCTCAAGCAGTTCGTTGCCATTAAAGCAAAGGCACGCTGGTATGAATTGCGGCATACGACCTACGCCAGGCAGGTGATACTTGCCGCCGTGGAATCGGACCTGTCTATTGTTCCCCAAAGGGGGCAACTGGAAAAAACATTGCAAAGCATCAGCATGGCTGCCATTGCAATGGAAAAAAATACCATGCAGCGGTGGCAGATAGTCGAGTTTTTGAGGGAATCGGAAACGATACTGATGGCCTATTTAAACGGCAATCATTGATTAAGTATAAGTGAGCACATTAAAAAACATAGATCATACCAGGGAGCACGATATTACTATCGAGGAGGTAAAGGCATGTACTATGTTCGCCCATTTTACCGATGAAGATGCTCTGGAAGTGATCAGAACGCTGAAACGATTTACTGAAATAACCTATAATTTTTATCAAAAAAAGAAGAAAAATGCTTTATGAAAAGCTTGAAAATTCGTATTTTGGGGTAGTACCAAAACACAGAAAATACACCATTTATGAGCGATATTTCAATATTTGACACTTTTGCAAAAGGCACCAAATCCCGTCAAACGGTAAGGGGGGCAAACTGCGTCATCTATACGAGAGTAAGTACTAAAGAGCAGGCAGACAATAATCTAAGCCTGGATACCCAGCGCAAGGCCTGCAATCAATATGCGCAGAAATATGGCTATAGCATACTGGCTTCCTTTGGAGGCACTTTCGAATCAGCGCAGACGGATGAACGCAAGGAGTTCACAGCCATGCTCTCCTATGTCAAGAAATGCCGCGAACAAATATCTTATATTCTGGTGTACAGCCTGGAGCGATTCTCACGAAATGACAATTCGATTTGGTTAAGCGGACAGCTAAGGAAATTAGGTATCGAGATCGTGAGTGTTACGCAACCAATCGATACTTCGGGCCCATCCGGCCAGATGCAGCAAAAAATGTTATTCCTGTTCGGCGAGTTTGATAACCAGTTGCGCAAACAAAAATGCATGGCCGGTATCAAAGAAATGTTATTGCGTGGTGACTGGCCCACAATGCAGCCACTGGGGTTTGACAGCATTAAAGTGAATAGTAGACGAAGGATCGTGGTTAATCAGAAAGGTAAGCTGCTCCGGCAAGCATTTCATTGGAAAGCCGACGAGGGCCTGTCAAATCAGGCAATACGTGCAAGATTAGCTGAGAAAGGGCTAAAACTAAACCATCAACGCATATCAGAAATATTCAGGAACCCTTTTTATTGCGGCATGATGGTGCACAATATGCTGGAGGGTAAGACAGTGATGGGGAACCAGGAACCTCTGGTGTCGAAAGAGCTATTTTTGCGAGTAAACGGGCTATTAGATCAAAACGCACATGGATATTCTATAAAAGAAGAAAATGATTCAATCCCATTGAAGCGCTTTATTCATTGTGGTGACTGCGGAAAACCTATGCGCGGATATTTGGTAAAAAAGAAGAATATCCATTATTACAAGTGCAATACTTTGGGTTGTAGCAATAACAAGAATGCAAAGCATTTGAATCAAAACTTTGCCCGCATACTGGAATACTTCAGAGTAGATGTCAATGTTGAGCTTATCGACCTAATCAAAAAACAAGCTATTGCAACCTTTAATCAACTAACCAAAGGGCACGAAGATGCATACCAGTTATTGCAAAAAGAATATCTTGAGATCAATAAAAAGATTGAACGCCTGGATGAACGGTATATCGAAGAGGAAATAAATGGGGAATTGTATGCCAGGTATTCAGAAAAGTATCGTGCTGAGAAGAAAGAAATTGAGGCGAATTTATTAAAAGCCTCCCAAAAGGTGTCGAACCTGGAAGAATGTGTTGATACGGCTATCGGCTTTGCCACTAAATTGCCCTCTAAATGGCTTTCTGCTGACTATTTTACAAAACAGCAGATCCAATTTTTGTTATTTCCGGAAGGAATGACGTATAACAAGCAAACTGACGAGTGTCGAACCACACGGGTAAATACCGTTTTCGCTTATATTACCCATTTAAAGCAGGTTTTTACCAAAGAAAAAAGCGGCATTCCAGAACTAAATCTGGAATTTGCCGCTTCGGTAGCGGGGAGCAGGATCGAACTGCCGACCTCAGGGTTATGAATCCTGCGCTCTAACCATCTGAGCTACCCCGCCGTCAATATTTATTCTCTTTTTTCTGCACTATTTTTTCTCCTGTTCGTATAAAAAAGTGCCCGTGTTAGCTTTAAACATCGTTATGCTATTTTAACAGCAAAACCTGTGTGAAATAAAGCCGCTGCGCAGCAAAAAGAGTTTGCAAATATAGCAGAAATTCATTTTCTTTAGAAAAAATGTGAAGATTTACGGTTATATACGCCGTGTGACTAATTCCCCCGATGTCTGAAAAGAAGAAATTTAATATTGAGTACGAAATAAAATCATCTCCCAGGATATTATATGGCTTCTTGAGCGAACCCAATGGATTGACACAATGGTTTGCAGATGATGTAAGCGTGCGCGACCAGGTTTACACCTTTACCTGGGACGGCGAGGAGCAAAAGGCAAAGCTCTTAACCCTCAAAGAAAACAAGCTGGTAAGGTTTAAATGGGTTGAGGATGAGCCACAATGCTATTTTGAAATGGAAATACTGCAGGACGAACTCACCAACGATGTTGCGTTGAGCATCACCGATTTTGCTGCCGAGGATACCATCGGCGAACGCAAGCTAATATGGGACAACCAGATTGAATACCTGGTAAGTGTACTAGGCGCCTAGGAAATACGTTCTTTCCTGAAATTAGTTCGTGAAAAAGATCCATCTTTTATTACTCCGATCTTTCATCCGGCCATTCATCGTCACCTTTATGATCATGATGTTTGTGTTGTTGATGCTTTTCCTGTTCAAGTATATTGACGACATGATAGGTAAAGGCTTTGAATGGTACACCATCATGCAACTTATGTTTTATGCCTCCGCCACTAATGTAGCCACGGCGCTGCCGCTATCCATATTGTTATCCTCTATCATGACTTACGGCAGCCTGGGCGAAAATTATGAGCTGGTTGCCATCAAGGCGTCGGGCATATCGCTGCGCCGCGCCATGTATCCCATGATTTGGGTGGTGGTAATATTGAGCTTGGCTGCTTTTTTCTTTTCGGATAATATGCTTCCGATAGCGAACAGGAAATTTTATTCCTTATTGTTTGATGTGCGTCAGCAAAAATCGGCCAGCCTGCTCCCCGAAGGAGTTTTCAGCAACAGTTTCCAGGGCCAGGGATATGCTATCCGCGTAAGCAAAAAAGACCCCGACGGACAAACCTTGCACGGTGTGATGATCTACACAAAAAACGCCGCCGACAATAACCTTAATGTTTTGTCGGCAAAAGAGGGTCGAATGTATAAGACCCCGGATAACCAGTTCCTGGTGTTAAAGCTTAGGGATGGTATCCGGTATGACGAAACCAGCGGCGACCAGAATGTCGAGCCTCGCCAGCGCTTTACACGTTTCCGGTTTAAGGAAACAGAACAAAAGTTTGATCTATCCTTTAGAACAATTCATCGCACGCCTGAAAACTTGTTTACGGCGGCACAGATGATGAGCCTGAAGCAATTACGGTTTATGAGCGATTCTACCCGGAAGAAAACCGATAGCAGTCTTGCTATTAACTATAAACTGATAACCACTTATATTAAATATTTCAACGTCCCGGGAAAAAGCGCCGCGGGTATTAAATATGTCGCCTTTAAAGGGGGAAATTTAATGGGCGGCTTGTCTATGAATCAGAAAATGGCTGCCCTGGCTAATGCCGCAAATGAGGTACGCACCGTGCAGACTGTTATTAAGCAGCAAGCCGATTTATCCATAGTCGCTAATAAAACCATGCGCAAATATGCCGTAGAATACCAGAAAAAGTTTACCCTGCCGGCTGCTTGCATTACTTTGTTTTTGATCGGCGCACCTTTGGGTGCTATCATACGCAAAGGTGGATTAGGCATGCCCGTTGTCGTTTCGGTTATATTTTTCCTTTTCTATTATATCATTTCAACTATAGGCGAAACGTCGGTTAAGGAGGGGAGCCTTTCGCCATTTATTGGTATGTGGGTCGCTATACTGATACTTACGCCCATTGGGCTTTTTCTTTCTTACAAAGCAGCAAATGATTCGGCTTTGTTTGATATGGAGGCGTACAATCGGTTTTTTAACAAATTGATCCGGAGAAAGGATTCCAAAACTATCGCAACATGATGTCTGCTAAGCCTGCCGGAGTCATAAGGGAATTTTTCCGTAAATTTGTATTGTGAAAAAGATCCATCTTTTATTACTCAAATCTTTTATCAGGCCATTCATCGTCACTTTTATGATCGTGATGTTTGTGCTGCTCATGCTGTTCCTTTTCAAATATATTGATGACCTGATAGGCAAAGGCTTCGAATGGTACACGATCCTGCAACTGATGATGTACGCTTCCGCCACCAACGTGGCCATGGCGCTTCCTCTCTCTATATTGCTATCTTCCATTATGACGTATGGCAGCCTGGGCGAAAACTATGAGCTGGTTGCCATTAAAGCCGCTGGTATATCCCTGCGTAGGGCCATGTATCCTATGATCGTTGTAGTAAGCATATTGAGCGTCGCAGCTTTCATTTTTTCGGACAACATGCTGCCCATCGCCAATAAAAAATATTATTCCCTATTATATGATGTGCGCCAGCAAAAATCGGCCAGCTTGCTGCCCGAAGGTGTTTTCAGTAATAGTTTCCAGGGCCAGGGTTATTCTATCCGCGTAAGCAAGAAGGATCCTGACGGGCAAACCTTGCACGGTGTAATGATCTACACCAAAAATACGGCTGATAATAACCTGAATGTTTTGGTGGCAAAAGAGGGCAGGATGTATAAAACGCCCGATAACCAGTTCCTGATATTAAAGCTGAAGGATGGCATACGCTATGATGAAACCAGCGGAGACCAAAATATTGAGCAGCGCCAGCGTTTCACCCGGTTTCGGTTTAAAGAAACTGAGCAAAAGTTCGACCTCTCATTTATGAAATTAAAACGGACGGACGAAAATCTTTTCAGGTCGGCAGCGCAGATGATGGACCTTAAACAATTAAAGTTTATGGGCGATTCTACCCAGAAGCAGGCTGACAGCAGCCTTATGATAAATTTTAAATTGATAGCGCCTTATATCAAATATTTTAATGTACCTAAAAAAAGCAAAGCAGGCGTTAAGTATATTCCGTTCAAAGGTAAAAATGCGCTGGATGGTTTAACTAACGCCCAAAAGATGGGTGCGCTGGCTAACGCGGCAAACGAAATGCGCACCGTAGAGGATGTTATTAAGAGCCGTGCCGATTTTTATAAAGATGCCGATAAGACGGTACGCAAATACGCAGTAGAGTACCAAAAAAAGTTTACCCTGTCGGCCGCATGTGTAGCGTTGTTCCTGATTGGAGCACCCCTGGGTGCTATTATCCGTAAAGGGGGCCTGGGTATGCCGGTTGTGGTTTCTGTTATATTTTTTCTTATCTATTATATCATATCAACCATAGGTGAAAAATCAGTAAAAGACGGCGACCTGCAACCTTTTGTCGGCATGTGGATTGCTATCCTGATACTTACGCCGATTGGGCTTTTCCTCTCCTACAAGGCTGCTAACGATTCAGTCTTGTTTGATATGGAAGCGTATAAACGGTTTTTTAACAGGTTGTTCAGGAGGAAGGAAGCTTAGCCGTACAACCTTGAAACATACTGGAAAGCAACTTTTACAAATAACCGACCGTAATCGGATTGCGATAGGTTAAATTTGCACTAATACCAAATTCATGATACTTTAATCATGATCTACTGATACAAAAAATGCTAAACACTATACAGGAAGCTATAGAAGCGATAAAGGCCGGAAAAACAATTATTGTTGTTGATGATGAAGATCGCGAGAATGAGGGCGATTTTTTAACCGCCGCACACAATGCAACCCCCGAAACAATAAATTTCATGGTACGCCATGGCAGGGGACTGGTTTGTGCACCTATCACTGCACAGCGCGCTCAGGAACTGGAATTGGAGCCTATGGTGACCCATAATACCACTTCGCACGAAACAAATTTTACCGTGTCTGTCGACTTGCTGGAAGGTTGCACAACGGGTATTTCCGCATCAGACCGTTCGAGGACGGTTTTGTCATTGATCAACCCTGCAACCCTGCCGTCTGATCTCGGGCGCCCCGGGCATATTTTCCCGCTTATAGCCAAAGACGGCGGCGTACTGCGCCGTACGGGCCATACCGAAGCTGCTATTGACCTGGCTGTACTGGCAGGTTTTGAACCGGCAGGGCTAATTTGCGAAATTATGAAGGAAGACGGCGACATGGCCCGCCTGCCCGACCTGCTGCAAATGGCCAAAGAGTTCGGTTTAGTAATTGTTTCGATAAAGGATCTTATAGAATATCGTTTGACCGCCGAAACACTTATCCATAAGGAAATTGCAGTAAAAATGCCTACCGAATGGGGTGACTTTGATATGATCGCTTATACCCAACTGGATACAGGCGACCATCACCTGGCCCTGGTAAAAGGAAGCTGGGAACCGGATGAACCCGTGTTGGTACGTGTGCATAGTTCATGCGTTACCGGCGATATTTTCGGCTCATGCCGCTGCGATTGCGGTCCGCAATTGCACAAGGCGATGGAAATGATCAGCAAGGAAGGTAAAGGCGTTATCGTTTATATGAACCAGGAGGGCAGGGGAATAGGCTTGATCAATAAGCTTAAAGCCTATCATTTGCAAGAAAATGGGCTGGATACCGTTGAAGCCAACATCAAATTGGGCTTTAAGATGGACCAGCGCGATTATGGCATCGGAGCACAAATATTGCGGAGTCTGGGTATATCAAAAATGCGCCTGATGAGCAATAATCCTAAGAAAAGAGCTGGTTTGGTAGGGTACGGATTGGAAGTGGTGGATAATGTGCCTATTGAAATTAAGTCGAACCCGCATAATGAGGCTTATCTCAGGACTAAAAGAGATAAGATGGATCACACCATCATGCTTGATCACTAATTATCCTCTTCATCACTTCCCTTTGCGCCCGAATCACCGTTACTCGTATTTGAAGGCGGAGGAGTTGATGGCGTACTGGTAGGTACAGGCAGCGGGTTTACCTGTTTCTTGCGGTTGCCAGTACTGAATATGTTTCTCAGAAACTCACCGAAAGTGTCAAAATCCCTTTGGTAAACTAACCCAACACCATTTACATATTGTGCACTCACCGCCTGATCAAGGCTTAAAGTAGTACTGTTTAATAAGCGGTATGAATAACGGGCATTAAGGGCGCCGTTTTTCAGTATCAGGTATTGTGCGCTGAAATCCTTATATAAATTATTAAAGTTGGTGTTGAACAGGCTTGAGCTATAATTATTAAACAAGTCCTGGTTAACGTTGTTATACAAACTGCCACTCAAAACGAACCTTTCCTTAAATAAATGTAATGAGGCACTCGCGTCATTAAACGAGCGTATACTCACGTCAAGATTTTTTACAGCGTTTGATTGTGCTATTAGAGCATTTAGCTTGTTAAAGGCAAATTCACTCACCACTTCGCCAGCAGTATTCAAAGTAAAAAGTTGGTTTGCACCTGTTCCTGGATCGAAGTTTCGCCTCATAATAACGCTCAATGCTTGTTGGCTGCGGTTGTTATAATCAGTCAAATAAGTTGCAAGGCCATCCTTTATCGAAGGGTCAGTAGGAAAATTGAAGTCAAAGTCGATCACAGGTTGCAGCAGGGATTTGGTTAATACCAGGTAAGCTTGTACTAATACAACGCTGTTGCCCGTAGGCGCTTTCTGGCCCGCTGCGAGATAAAGATTTGATATATCTGTCCGTACTTCGTAAAGGGCCTTCAAGTTGATCTCGGCATTCGTAGGATCGCCCGTCCAACGTATGGTACCTCCTTGCGTTACCTGGAAGCTTTTACTGATAACATCTTTCGCAATAAAATCAAATTTACCGGTCGTGATCAGAAAGTCCCCAAACATATTAAAGTCACCTAAGCTGCTGATATTTAGTTTCAGGTTGTTGGCTACACCATTTCCTTCGAGCTTGCCATAGTCGGTGGTAATTTTTACGGTGGTTTTTTCGTCTACACTTAAATCGAAATTTAATGTGATACCGTCAAACGCGTTCTTTTGGACCGCGCTTTTAATGGTATCGCGATGGTTCACATAGCGGATAAAATCGTAATCACTCGCTGTTGACGAGGTATTCAGAGGGATATTAAATACCGTACCCGCCTCAGTTTTAGCCGTGATGTCAATATCCATATTATCTGTCGGGCCGCTAAAATCGAAGGTGCCTGTTGCAAAGGCCGTCCCGTAATAAAGGTGGTTATCCCTAAAATTGGTATTCAGCGCCATCAGGTTTTTGGTTTCCAGCCCTACTTCAATGTCCGGTTCCGCCAGGTCGGTCAAATCCACTTTTCCATTGGCGGTGCCTGTACCGCCCTTTGAGTCTTTCAGCACCATGTTATCCACGGTTATAATGCTATTGGCCACGTCAAATTTATGGCTCACCGTGTAAGCCGTTTTTAAATAATTAACGGTTAAGCCTGTGTTTTCCAGCGTAATATTCCCATTGAATTGCGGGTCGGACGGCGAGCCGGATAGCTTTAGATCAGCCGAAATTGTACCATTAAGATTCGATACCAGGTCTTTTATAAAAGGCTCAAAGATAATAGCCTCGCTCTGGTTCATCTTAACATTAAAATCGAACGCGTCCTTCGTTTTTTTACCCAGGATATATGCACCTGCTATGTTCATCGTCTCAAGGCCCCTGTTGATGATGTTCATTTTGATGTTAGCCTGCGTACGGTTTGTATCCAATGTCGATGCTACTTTTACATCCCCAATAAACGTTTTATTCATCATGAATGAATCAATGGCGAGGTGCGAATCAAACGTAGGCGATGAGGTTACGGCCCTTAATAATACATCCCCGTTAAGTCTTCCTTTCAGTTTTACGTCAGCTGTTTTAACTAACTGGTCAAACGTTGCCATGCTAAAGTTTTCAAACTGCACCTTCAATTCATCCGCCGGGCTGGCCGAGATAAAACCGTTTATTTTCACTTTCTGCTTCGAGTTCGACAGCTCGAAACCCGATACCTGGGTTTTGCCGTCAAGCAGCCTGATCCTTACCTGGTTGTCAATGCGCCAATCCTGGTGTTCCAGTATCACATCAGAAGGTAAAATCTTCAGTCTCGCTGTCGTATCCTGCGCAAACTGAACCAGGCCGTAAAGGTCCAACTGGTTGGCGGCGTCCTTATCGGCCAGCTTGACGTTGAAATTTACGCTATCTTTTTTGACGAAATTTGTGACGTCGATATTTTTAACAAAAAGGCTGTCGGTAAAATTTATTTTGCTCAATGATACGTTAAGCCCGAGGTACTGTTCGGTCGTGTTTTCATCAATGATCAGATCATGGAAAACGGTACTACCTAATTTGATGGTTTTTACGTACCCATTAAATGTTGCCGTTTTGTCTTCTGAATTAAACTTACCAATGAAAGTTCCGCGGTCGGGTACAGTAAGGTCGGGTTTAAAAATTGCCAGCAACGGGTCCAGGTTCTTCAGTTGTAAATTGAATGAAAAATTTTGCGGCTTTTCGGTGATAATTCCGGTTTTAAGCGAAGGGATGTATCGTTTAACAACCGTTATAAAATAGTCCGGTAAAGTTGGCAGGTCATAGTTCCCTTTTAAACTACCGTCGGCTACATCCGATTTCAGGCTTATCTCCCGGTTCTTACCGGTGCCGCTTGCCGCCAGGTAAACCGAATCTACGTTATAATCATTTCTCGGATCAATTATTCGGATGCAGGAAAGTAAAATCTTACCCTGTGTGTTATTAATATTGTTCCCCGAAAAATCAGAGCTAATTTGGGCGGTGACAGTTACGGTATCTTTCAGAAGGTTAAGCGTATGGAGGTGTGCGCCGTCAATATTGGCCGCAAAGTTATAAGCCGGCAGTTGGGGGTTGAGGTCAACACTACCTTTGGCATCCAGCTTCACATTTTTGTCGTTGATGATAACATGGGCATTGGCTATTTTCTTGATAAACGAGCCGTTTACCGCAACGTTGCTGTAATTGTAGCCCTTAAAGCTAATGTTTCGAATGCTGGCATTTAATTTTGCGGCCAGGTTTTTCATGTTATCACCGCTTCCATTAACATCAGCCGTTAAAGTAGTTCGGCCTATATCAGATACGTCAATCAATTTACCCAGGTCAAAATTGTAAGTAGCAATTTTACCACTATAAGATGGCACGCCGTTTTTGGCTATTTTTAGGTTGATATCCGGGTCAAAGCGGCCAAGTTTGGTCTTAAAGCTGCCAAAGGCTATAAAGTCGTTCTGTAAACCGGTGAACCGGCCGGTAAAGTTCACGTCGCCAAATTTGGCGATAACGTCAGGTACTTTTGCATTGGCATTCCCGCTGAAATTACTATAAAGGTAATCGAGGTCTTTTTTATTGGTTGCCACCTGTTCGAAGTTCAACTCGAGGAAAGTGTTCTTCCAGTCAGGCAAACCTTTCAGGCTGAAATCGCCCTTCACGTAAGTGGCCTGGCCACCCGTTATCGTCAGGTCCTTCGCTCTCAGGTTGTTCACATAACCTTTGATGCGGCCCTCCAGTCCAAGGTCAAATTTGGTGCGGTCCAGGCCGTCAGTGAAATAGGCGATGTCGCTTGACGATATCTGCGAATTTTTAAAGTCGCCGTCCATATAGACCTTGTCTTCGACATCATCAAAATCGGCAAAAGACTTAAAACGCATCCTGAAATAGTTCTTCAGGTTCGAATGATCAGTTTGCACGTGCATTCTTGTCACCAGTATCTGGTTAGTATCCACCGTAGCGTGTCCAGAAAGGTCTTTTAAATAAAAGCCGCTTTTAGTTTCTCTCAGTGTCAGGCTGCTGATATCACCTTTAAACAGGTGATGGGTAATATCCAGGTTGCTTATCACTGTGCTGAAGTTATGCACATCCACATCATCAAAATTCACCTGCTTTATCAGGGTATCTACCTTTTGATTTTTGTATCGGAAGTGGAGGTTATTGAGTACGATCTTTTCGAACTTAACCGTCCAGGGTTTGGATGGCACCTTGTTTTTGGTAGTATCAGGGGGCGAATTAAAATAATCGAGAATAAAATCAAGGTTGCTTTTACCGTCCTTTTGTTTCTTCAGATAAACTGAGCCATTGTTCAACTGTATTAAACCCAGGTCGAGTTGCCTGTTTTTGATGCTGCCGGGAAGTGTAAATCCGTTTATGCCCACTTCAAGCTCGGGCGTGCTTAACAACGTGTCCTTATTTTTATCAAGCACGTACAGGCTGTCCAGCATAATAGATGTAAACGGTTTGAGATAAAGCCCGCCGATATAAACTTTAGTATGTAGTTTTTTAGATAACGAGGCGGCGACTTTTTTTGCGGCCCAGGTTTGCACGGGCTTGTACTGAAATACGAGCAAGACAATGCTCAGCAATAGCAAAACCACCAGCACAATCCCTAACGCTATTTTGAGTACTTTTTTAATAACTTTGTCGCTGAAAAATTGAAGTTCAAAGGTAAAATTCAAAAACGGATAATATGTTTTAGTTTTTAAACATATTAACGTTAATTTTTGACTTTAATTGGGGCTAAAAGTTTATTGAGGTTTAGCCTTTTGACGTTTAAATTTATAAAGTGTCTGTAATACTCGGAATCGAATCTTCCTGCGACGAAACATCGGCCTCCATTTGTGTTGATGGTGTGATATTAAGCAACGTTATAGCCAACCAAACTATCCACGAAGCATATGGCGGCGTGGTGCCCGAACTTGCCTCCCGCGTGCATCAGCAAAATATCGTGCCGGCAGTGCAGCAGGCAATAGCTAAAGCGAAAATAAGTAAAGATGATATCGATGCGGTAGCCTTCACGCGGGGCCCTGGTCTTTTGGGTTCGCTGCTGGTAGGTGTTTCATTTGCCAAGGCATTTGCCCTGGCAAAGAGTATTCCGCTTATCGAAATCAACCACATGCAGGCACATGTACTGGCGCATTTTATTGACGACCCAAAGCCATCCTTCCCGTTCCTTTGCCTTACCGTTTCGGGCGGGCATACGCAGATAGTTTTGGTAAAGGATTATTTTGATATGGAAATCGTGGGCCAAACTACCGACGATGCTGCGGGTGAGGCTTTAGACAAAACCAGCAAGATATTAGGTTTGCCCTATCCCGGGGGCCCGCTGATTGATAAGCATGCGCGCTTGGGTGATCCGGATACTTATAAATTCCCAGAACCGCAGATACCCGGCCTCGACTTTAGTTTCAGCGGGTTAAAAACGGCGATACTTTATTTTATCCGCGATAACGTTGCGAAGACCCCGGATTTTGTCGAACAAAACATGAATGACATTTGTGCTTCGGTCGAGAAGCGCGTTGTAACTATCCTGCTCAACAAGCTGAAAAAGGCGGCACTGCAATACGATATTAAAGATATCGCTTTGGCAGGAGGGGTATCAGCAAACACCGGCTTGCGCCAGGGTTTAACTCAATTAGGTGAACAGATGGGCTGGAACACTTTTATTCCGAAATTTGAATACTGTACGGATAACGCAGCCATGATAGCCATTGCAGGTTATTACAAATTCCTCAAAAGCGATTTCGTAGGACAAGACATCGCCCCGCTGGCGCGAATGCCATTTTAAATCGAAGCCGTAACTACTGCCGGGTAAGGATAAACCAGTAAAGGTATAGCTGTACGGTCGGCGATTTTCTTGGTCATGCTTGGTTTAAATATCATCTCAAAAAAATTACTCTTTCTGTGTACCATCACCAGCATATCCAGCTTGATATTTTCGGTCAGCCACTCCAGGCCCTTTTTAACGCTGCTATTGGACACACTTTGGTAATTGATGTGTTTGTAATCTACATCATTCTCTACATCATTCATAAACAGGCGCACCGCAGCATCATGTTCGCTGTCAAGCGGGTTATCCGGATTTACATTGGTGATGATTATTTCGGCTGAAAGTTGCTTAGCCAGTCCTGAAAGGGCTTTAATATATTGTACATCACTATAGGTAACATCCGTTGCAAACACGATCCTGTCGATATCGGCAATCGTACTATTGTCCGGTACGACCAGTACGGGGATAGTCGCTGCATCGATTACATTGCGGCAATTGTTCCCAAACATAAATGCCGAAACCTCGTCGGCGCCATGGGTAGCCATAACCAGCAATACGATGCTACTGTCCTCTTCAAGTAATGATATATTATTCGCAACTGCGCCCTCCTCGCATTCCCATGATACCGTTGGGAGAAAAGTACCCGGGAAGTGTTTTTCCTTCAGCTCTTTTTCAAATTTCTTTGCCAGGGCAGCCAGTGCTTTTTCCGTGTCTTTTTTTACCTCGTTATAGTCCACAAGCGGCCACGCCACCTGTGCGGCCATGGGTACGTCAGCCGCCACCATAAAGGAATTGAACAACAACACATTTGCTTTGATCTTTTTGGCCAGGTGCAATGCATACTTGCCTGCGTGTTCTGCTCGGGCAGAAAAATCGGTTAGTACTGCTATTGTCTTCATACACTTTACGGTTTTATAATTAACACTGTA
The DNA here is from genome assembly GCA_043739405.1 of Mucilaginibacter sp. Taxonomy (GTDB): domain Bacteria; phylum Bacteroidota; class Bacteroidia; order Sphingobacteriales; family Sphingobacteriaceae; genus Mucilaginibacter. Next base: position 27,710 of record JAYUEE010000028.1, read on the forward strand.
AAAGTGCGTAAACAGGTAGCGCTAAAAAATGAGGGCGGTCACTTGCAATCCTGATAAAGGTCAGATACTATATGTAATTGCTGAATTAGTGAATGATTGATTTATTGAATACCACAGTTATTTATAATTTTGCGCCATGAATCATTAATTCAATAATTCATTAAATCAATAATTAATGAGTATTCCATCAATCATTTTCTTTTCCGTTTTTGTGCTGCCTTTGGTGGCTTTCTTTATCTGGCTTATGCGCCAGGATAAACGCAAAGGCGCGGGCGGCCTCATTGTGCTGGCCATCATCGTTATCGGCGGCATTATATACATGTATTTGAAAACTGGCGGTAAATAGGACCGCTGATGTATGTGATTCGAAGATTCCGTTGATTTTCTGTCAAATCGCACAAAAAAAGCCCTCCGAACGGAAGGCTCTTATCTATATAATCACTATTAAATCGATATTATTCTGTCTCCACCGGTAATTTCTCGCCTGTTACAGTTTCTTTGATCTTAGCTTCCAGCTCATCCATCAGTTCGGGGTTGTCCAGCAGCAATTGCTTTACGGCATCGCGGCCCTGACCTAAACGTGTGTCGCCATAGCTAAACCATGAGCCTGCTTTTTTGATGATGTTGTAATCAACCCCCAAATCGATGATCTCGCCTGATTTGGATATACCTTCGCCAAACATAATGTCAAACTCGGCTATGCGGAACGGCGGGGCCACTTTGTTTTTCACAATTTTAACCTTTACACGATTACCCGATACTTCGTCTGTATCTTTTATCTGAGAGATACGGCGTATATCCAAACGCACCGAAGCGTAGAATTTAAGTGCATTACCACCCGTAGTGGTTTCGGGGTTACCGAACATCACACCAATTTTATCGCGGAGTTGGTTGATGAATATGCAGCAGCATCCAGTTTTGCTGATGGTACCGGTGAGCTTACGCAAAGCCTGTGACATCAAACGTGCCTGGAGGCCCATCTTGCTATCGCCCATTTCGCCTTCAATTTCACCTTTAGGTACTAAGGCAGCAACGGAGTCAATTACTAAAATATCAATAGCACCTGAACGTATCAGGTTATCGGCAATTTCTAAGGCTTGCTCGCCATTATCAGGCTGCGAGATGAGCAGGTTCTCAACGTCAACGCCTAACTTTTTGGCATAGAAACGGTCGAACGCATGTTCTGCATCAATAAATGCAGCTATGCCGCCGTTTTTTTGCGATTCGGCAATGGCATGGATAGCCAGCGTTGTTTTACCGGATGATTCAGGTCCGTATATTTCTACCACACGTCCTTTAGGTAAACCGCCTACACCTAAGGCGATATCCAGGCCGATGGAGCCGGTTGATATTACGTCGATAGGTTCGATAGCGGTATCGCCCAGCTTCATGATGGTGCCTTTACCGTATGATTTCTCAAGCTTATCTAAAGTAAGCTGTAATGCTTTTAGTTTTTCTGCGCTGCTCATGTTTAATAATTTCGGATAGCAAATATATACAAATATTTTAAATATGCTAATTTATTTAGTAATATTTTATTTTAACTAAACTAATTAGTGAATATTATCTGGATTAATTTAATTCAATCAAACTTAATCAACGCGTAAACACCAATCAAATATCTTTATCCACACTGCGTTTTTTCAGCTCTTTTGCGATAGTATTCAACTGCTTTTTCTTTTTCTGGTCCTTGGCTTTTTTAGCTTTCGCGACCTCTAATCGTTTCAAAGCGGCTTCGGTGTGGGTGCGCTCATAATAGCGGCAAAACCAGCTGATGGGGCAAATTTCGCATTTGGGACTACGTGCCAGGCAAATATAACGCCCGTGCAATATTAGCCAATGGTGGGCAAACCTTATCGTTTCCGCCGGCAGGTATTCGATTAATTGCTTTTCAGTAGCCAAAGGGGTTTTTGCATTGTTAGTTAACCCGATACGGTTGGCTACCCTGAAAACATGCGTATCAACAGCCATTGCGGGCGCTTCATAAACTACTGATGCAATCACGTTGGCGGTCTTTCGTCCTACCCCCGGCATTTTTTGGAGCTCGTTGATATCAGATGGCACTTCTCCATGAAATACGTCAACCAGCATTTTAGCCATCCCTACCAAATGCTTCGCTTTATTATTGGGATAACTTACACTGCGGATATATTCAAAAACTTCTTCGGGTGTGGATGCCGCTAAAGCTTCGGGTGTTGGGAATCGCTCGAACAGGGCAGGGGTGACTTGGTTGATGCGCTTATCCGTGCACTGTGCCGAAAGAATAACCGCAACCAGTAGCTGAAAAGGATTGCCGTAATGTAATTCAGTCTCAGCCTCGGGCTGATTTTTAGAAAAATATTCAACAAAATGGCGGTAGCGGTCGGCTCGGAGCATAGAGCAAATATAGTAGTCTTGAGTCCGAAGTTCTGAGTCTTAAGTCACAGAAAATTAAAAAGTCCAAAGCAAAAAATCAATTGACTTTCGGCTTTGGACTTAAAACTTTCGACCCGAAACTAAAGCATCGTCTTAGAATAATTCAGGATATTGTGAATGGTTTGCGAATTAGGATTCCTTTTTAAAAGGTCCAAATCGGCGCGCAGCGAATGATAAAACATCAAATCGTCTGCTTCTAGATTCTCAATGGCGTCTGACTCGTTCATAGCCTTTTGGTTAGAAGTTTCGTTTAAAGTAGTTGTTGTAGAGGTTTCATCCATACGCTTTTCTCAATTTTAGCCTTTTATTAATTGGTATTACAGAATAGATAACGTATGTAAAAATACAATATTATACCGAAGATGAAATTTTGATGAAATTTTTATTTTTGGGAGGATTCAGAGATGAATAAACGGAAAAAGGTTGCAGATATTGCAGAATTAAATCTCCAATAGCCACAACCTTTAAAAGTCTTTACCTAAACCTAATTTTTCAAGCTCAGTTCTTTACTCTGCATCATTTTGCGCAGGTTATTCAGCGCATAACGCATGCGGCCCAAAGCGGTATTGATACTTACATCGGTTACGTCGGCAATTTCCTTAAAACTCATATCGCCAAAATGGCGCATGATCAAAACTTCTTTCTGCTCGGCAGGTAAAAGCTGTATTAAGGTTTTAAGGTCCTTATGTGTTTGCTCGCGAACCATACGGTCCTCGGTACTTTCGTCGTAGTGCCCAAGCACATCAAAAATATCAAAGTCATCGCCGCCGCTAACCAATGGGGTGCGTTTCTCGCGTCTGAAATGATCTATTACCAAATTGTGGGCTATTCGGGTTACCCAGGGTAAAAATTTTCCTTCCTCGTTATATTTACCTGCACGCAGCGTATTGATAACTTTTATAAACGTATCCTGGAAAATATCCTCGGCGAGATATTCGTCCTTTACCAGTAAATAAATGGAGGTGTAAATCTTTGCCTGGTACCTGCGGATTAGTTCCACAAGCCCTGCTTCATCGCCGGCAATATAAAGATGGATTAGATCCTGGTCACTCTTCGATTGAAAATCCATAGACTGCTACTTTAAGCTAAATTTTGAATACTAAATTGTATAAAGTAGAGTTTTGATCTATAGTGTGGCTCCTTATGTTAAAATATTGTTACATCAAATAAAACCAATTCCGGGGTAAAAAACAAATAATATTTTCCGCATGGCCATAAATATTGCCCTTTTTAGCAACATTTAACATTTTTTAACAATTAAATGTGCCGTTCAAACTGTTACTCGGGCCGGCTGCTTACCTGCATAAAAGTATTACAATCAGTCGACTAAACCATTTGGAAAGTGCTAATTTTTTTAGGATTTTTGCATTTCTTAAAAAAGTTCATAGATCATAGTTCATGGATCATAGCCAAAAGTGCAAAAACCATGAACTATCAGCCATGAACCATGAACCAAAATATGATCAGCGAAGCAGAAAAAGACCCTCAATACAACATTATCATCAAAGGCGCACGGGTGCATAACCTGAAGAATATGGACGTGGCCATACCCAAAAACAAGCTGGTGGTGATCACCGGCATGTCAGGGTCAGGCAAATCGTCCCTTGCTTTTGATACGCTGTATGCCGAGGGCCAGCGCCGCTATGTGGAGAGCCTTTCGAGCTACGCCCGCCAGTTTTTAGGCAGGATGAATAAGCCCGATGTCGATTATATTAAAGGGATCGCCCCGGCAATCGCTATCGAACAAAAGGTGATTACATCCAATCCACGCTCAACGGTAGGTACTTCTACTGAGATATACGACTATTTAAAACTGCTTTTTTCGCGCATCGGCAAAACCATTTCGCCAGTTTCCGGGAATATTGTAAAAAAGGATACCGTTACCGATGTGGTTAATTTCGTTACCTCATTACCGGATGATAGCCAGGTTACGGTTTTATGCCCGCTTTACCCGCACAATAACCGCAGTTTAAAGGAAGAATTGGCGGTATTGCTGCAAAAAGGTTTTGTGCGTATCGAATACCAGGGAGCAATATCGAGGATCGAATCTATTTTGGAAGATACCTCGATAGAAAATGATTCGATGAAAATTCAGCTTAAAGCTGACAGCAAAAAGGCAAAAGATAATAAGGCGGATTCGGAAGTTATTAAGCCGATCACTGAAGTTAAAATAGTAATCGACCGTATCACCAAAAATGAAACCGACGAAACGATAAGCCGTTTAGGCGATTCGGTTCAGACTGCATTCTTTGAAGGTAAAGGAGATTGTTATATCAGGTTCCAGAAACCCGGCGAAGAAAAAGAAGGCGAACGCTTTTTTTGCGACCGTTTTGAACTGGACGGGATCAATTTTGAAGAACCGACGCCAAACTTTTTCAGCTTTAATAATCCTTATGGGGCCTGTAAACGCTGCGAGGGTTATGGTAAGATCATAGGCATTGATGAGGATTTGGTTATCCCCGATAAAAGCAAAACCATTTACGAAGGCGCCATAGCCCCATGGCGTGGTGAAAAAATGCGCGAGTGGAACGAAGAACTGGTAAAAAATGCCTTAAAGTTTGATTTCCCGATACATCGTCAGTACAATCATCTGACCGAAGAACAGCAGCAGTTATTATGGAAAGGCAATAAATATTTCCGTGGGCTGGATGCTTTCTTTAAAGAGTTAGAGGAACAAACCTATAAGATACAATACCGTGTTATGCTGTCACGCTATCGCGGCAAAACCACCTGCCCCGAATGTAAAGGCAGCCGCTTAAGGCAGGATGCTTCTTATGTAAAGATCAATGGCAAATCGATCACAGATATAGTATTGATGCCATTGGATAGGGCATTTGAGTTTTTCCTGAACCTGGAATTAAGCGAAACCGATAAGAAAATAGGTAAACGCTTATTGACTGAAATAACAAGTCGCCTGTTATTTTTAAATAATGTGGGATTGAGTTATCTAACGCTTAACCGCTTGTCCAATACCTTATCAGGTGGTGAGTCGCAGCGCATTAATTTGGCTACTTCCCTGGGCAGTAGTTTGGTGGGCTCGATATACGTACTGGACGAACCGAGTATCGGTTTGCATCCCCGCGATACGCAGCGGTTAATTACGGTGTTGAAGTCTTTACGTGATGTTGGTAATACCGTTTTGGTTGTAGAACATGAAGAAGAAATTATGCAGGCCGCCGACCATATTATTGATATCGGCCCTGCTGCCGGTACTCATGGCGGCGAACTAGTTTTTTCTGGTACTTATGATGAAATTATCAATGATGATAACAGCCTGACCGGTCGTTATTTGGCCCGGAAAGAACAAATAGCAATCCCGCTTACCCGCCGCAAATGGAACGATTTTGTTGAGATAAAAGGTGCCCGGGAAAATAACCTGAAACATGTTAATGCGAAGTTCCCGTTAGGCGTTTTGACTGTGGTGACAGGCGTTTCCGGTTCAGGTAAAACAAGTTTGATAAAACGCATACTGGCTCCGGCTTTGCAGAAAGCATTAGGCAATTACACAGGCGAGCAAACCGGTTCGTATGATGAACTGACCGGTGATTATAATAAGATCGAACAGGTGGAACTGGTCGACCAAAACCCAATTGGCCGTTCGTCGCGCTCAAACCCGGTTACTTATGTAAAAGCCTGGGACGAGATACGTAATTTGTATGCCGCCCAGCCTGTATCCAAAGCGGCAGGATTGAAGCCATCCGCATTCTCGTTTAACGTAGAAGGCGGCCGTTGCGATGTTTGCCAGGGTGAAGGCGAGGTGAAGATAGAGATGCAGTTTATGGCTGATATTTTCCTTACCTGCGAAACCTGCGGAGGAAAACGATTTAAACAGCATATTTTGGATGTAACTTATAATGATAAGAATGTATCGGAAGTGCTGGGCATGACCATCGACGAAGCGCTTGAGTTCTTCCGCAAGGAACCTAAGATATTAAACAGGATAAAGCCACTGGTTGATGTAGGGCTGGGCTATGTGCAGCTGGGACAATCGTCCAACACCTTATCCGGCGGCGAGGCGCAGCGTATTAAATTGGCGTCGTTCTTAGTCAAAGGAAATAATTCTAATAAGACACTCTTCATTTTTGATGAGCCTACTACAGGTCTCCATTTCGATGATATTAAAAAACTGCTCAAATCGTTTGATGCCCTGCTGGAACACGGCAATACCATTATCGTGATCGAGCATAATATGGACGTTATCAAATGCGCAGATTGGGTAATTGACATCGGCCCTGAAGGCGGTAACAACGGTGGTAACGTAATATTTGAAGGCGTGCCCGAGGACCTCATAAAACAGGAACAATCCTATACCGGTGAGTTTTTAAAAGAGCGGTTTTTGCCGCCGGGTGTGCAAAGGGAGAGGCATTTGGTGGGGTAGTGTAATTTATAACGATGGATTTCAAGCCCATCGCTATGAGAACTTGAGTTGACGAAGTATTTGCGTATTTAAATATTCTACCTAATTTTATATCAAGCACTTAACCTCACATGAAACCAAAAATATTACTCAGGATAGCCGCTGTACTCATGTTTATTCATGACGTACTGCACACGATAGGTTTTAGCGGCTGGAAAACAGATCCCACCAGGCAGGCTGTGATAAATGCGATGACCGGGCCGAAACTTCCATTTATGGGTGCCAACCGCAATATGGGTGAATTTTACGACGGTTTTGGTTATGCCTCTTCTATCGCGCTGCTTTTAATGGCTGTTTCGCTTTGGATCGTATCCGGAGAGCTGGGTTCAAGATCGCTGGCTAAAAAGCTTATGTTAACGCTGGCTGTTATTTTGGTTCTATGGGGCGGGGATGAGATCGTTTACTTTTTTCCGTTTGCGGCAGGTATCTCCTGGTTGTCCAGTCTTTGCTGCTTTTGGGCATTTTTTGTTTTTGACAAACAGCAATCTCTGAAATAACCAGGCACAATAAACAAAATTATAAATCTATGAAACGTAACCCTGCCCTAAGCCTCATTTTTGCATCCATTATAGTGATACTCCTGTTAATCGGTTATTTTTCCGCCGGTAATAGTAGCATCGATGAGATCAGGGTCTGGGATTTTAAAGGTGTTGTGGAACGGGTTGGGAAAAGCCTGACGAGTGATAATGTTATCATAACAGTAAGTGGTAAGGATTACGATCTGGCAAGGCTCCATATGAATCCTAACATTGGTATTTATAAAGGTGATACCATCATAAAAAAGAAAGGTGACCTCGTATTCAGGATGATCAAACCCAATTCAAAAGATACCATCTATTGTAATAAGCCCTGACCGGCTTTTTGCTTTCGCCGAAAATATTATCCCAACCAAATCCCCTGAAACGCCTCCATTCCTGCAATATTATTTACTATTGCAATTATAGCTGCCGATATGCTAAATATTGTTAAATAACTCACCGCACTGAAATATTCGACGCTACCTTCCCGTTTTCAGGGCTCATCTAAACAAAACAAACACATGAACAAAAACCTTATCTTATGCGCAGTGCTGCTGCTTGCATTCAAAATTTCTAACGCTCAAACTGAGAAGGGCACACAAACATTGGGCCTCGACTTTGGCGCCAGCCGCTCCACCTCAAATCAAAGTAATCAAGGCGGTTTTCAAGTTGTGGGCTCAGCAACAACAAACTTTACCATTGGGCCCGAATACAGTTATTTTATTGCCGATAAGCTGGACATCGGCGCTTCATTAAGCTATCAGACGACGGCCCAAACGTATACTGCGATCCAGGCTGCAGACAATAGCGGCTACCCGACAAAGTATAACAATAGAAATTTTGATGCTTCCGTATATATCCGTAAATATTACCTGTATAAAAATATGATAGGCTTTCGAACAGGTGCGTATTTTATGTATGGTTATGGTACCGACCAACAAACCTACGTTGGCACCTATGACTCGGGCAGTAGCAATGGCACAAGCCACAATTATGATGCGCAACTCAGGCTCGACCTGGTTTATTACCCGTCAAAACATCTTGGGGTCTCGGCAAATATTGCAAGTGCTGGCTATAGCTGGTACAAAACCAGTGGCGTAAACCAGGCAAACTCCAGCGGCGATGATGCAAGCGTTCGCTTCGTAAGTGATGGCTTGCAGCTATCAGTATTTTACGTATTTGGCGGTAAATAATTTCTTTTGTTCGCAGGGTCTTCGGCGGGAGGCTCTGCATTACAAATTATATTTCAAGCAAAGGAAATTCTTTTTTTACGTCATTGATCAGAGTGAAAGGCAATTTGCCGGTCTCCTTTATCCTCAGCGTGGCGGATGAATTATAATCTAATTCAAAGTAGTCCCAGATACCATTATTGTGGACCCTAAAAAAGATATCATATTTATCCTGTATCTCTTCTAATTTCTTTACAACTTCTGCCAATATTTCTATCTTTTCCATAAATAAGGTCTGTGAAAACGTAATAAATAGTTGGCAAAAATTATACCTGCTTACTTCACACAGGGCCCTTTTTTTCCGACGGAAATATCACCCCAAACAGGGGATTTTGTGGGGTGCAATTCCACAAAATGTAACAACTCATCCCACTTGTCAGTCTATCTCTAAACCAAATAAATGAAGGGACTCTTTTTCGGCCTTTGCACCTTATTGTTATCTTATTCTGCATCGGGCCAGCAACAAAAATTTGACCGGCTTTCATCAGATTTTGTAAGCGGCTACCAGGCCTTGCACATACCCGACCTTGAACTAAGCTATGTCAGCGGGTTTGAGCATATTGGCTCTCCTGAGCATGTCCAAAAGCAAATTGATTTTTTTCAATCGGTCAAAGCAAAATTGACAGCATTTAAAACTGAGAGCTTTTCATCTTCACAAAAAACAGACTACCAACTGATTAAATATGAAACGGGTTTAAACCTCGAGCGCCTGGCGCTGGAACAGGAATGGCTAAAAAATAAGCCTGGTAAAATATCAACAGGAGGTATTATTACCGTTCCGAATGGCAAGGAATGGTATGCCTATCTACTGAAACGCTGGGTAAGCGATAATGTCACCCCCGACCAAATCTACCAGTTCGGCCTGGGCGAGGTAAAAAGGGTACAGGGCCATATCGAAACTGTTCGCAAAGAAACTGGCTTAAGCGAAGATGATTTTTATAAACATTTGAATGATTCCTCTTTTTTTATATCCGACCCGAAGCAAGTGCAACAGGCTTTTGAACATACTAAAAGTGTTGTTTATTCCAACCTGCACCATATTTTTAATGATACTATAATCCCGCCATTAAAAATTGAACGCGGCGCAAGCAAACAACTGGCCCAAACTCCCGGCTATTATGACGACAATGCCTTTTACTATAATTTGTTTGATAAACCCTATAACAAACGCCAGGTTGACTGGCTGTTTATACACGAGGCCGTCCCCGGGCATCATTACCAGTCGTCCATAGCTGCGGCTACAAAAGTTTCACCCGTTCAGCAGTTGTTCTTTTATTATGGTTTCGTCGAAGGCTGGGGCGCTTACGCGGAGGAATTGGGTAAAGATTTAGGTGTCTACAAAACCCCCTATGAAGAACTGGGTAAGTGGCAGTGGGACATCGTGCGTTCCGTGCGCGTGCCGCTGGATGTCGGGTTGAATTATTACGGCTGGACCGACCAGCAAGCGCTCGATTTCTGGAAGAAAAATATCCGGGGGCAGGATGATATCGCCATGCGCGAAATTGCCCGCATCAGGCGCTGGCCGGCACAGGTGGTCACCTATAAATATGGTGCCTTACAAATACTGCACTGGAAGCAAGAACTGCAGCAAAAACAAGGTAGCCAATTTGATGTAAAGGACTTCCACGACCGCATATTGAATTACGGCTTGTTGCCTTTGTTTATGATAAAGAAGAATGTGTTCAAGGGAAGTTGAAAACAGGGCTAACATAATTTCAGCTTTTTAGGGTTTAATATATTGATTGTCAATTAATTATATAAAAAACCTTTTAACCATAAATAAGAGCCTTTTTTACTGCTTTATTTTATATAGAGTATCTCTTTCAATAATTTGTGTAGTATCTTTTCCAACAATTGATACAACCGCTATAGGTATTGTATCAGGAAGAGTAGTTCCTTTATAATATTTATATATAATTAATGAATTAATACTTTTAAACCCACGCAGTTTCCAACCTTTATTGTAATCCACCGCTAAGTTTTTAGAAACAATTACAAGTTGCGATGTTAAGTTGTCTATTTTGTTTTTAGAAAAGGGTTTTGGATCCAACCAATATTGCTTCTCTGCAAAAACGGTCGCGATATCTACCCCATTTAATATGTTCCCATTTATTCTATAAGAATATAAAAAAGTGCTATGTTTCTTTGCTTCCGCAACCGAAACACTCATTTGTGCGCCGGGGCTATCATTAATATCAAAGTCGCATGACACAAAGCAAGTGATAAAAATTAAAAGGATATACTTCATAATCTTAAGGTTTAATACTATTCGCCTTGTATCATTCTGAAATAAGTTTGCGATTGACAGCTTATTCCTTATAAATCCGCCCGAGCATCAATTCAAGGGCTTAAACACTTTATAAACCCTGCCGATCATCGGGTTATTGATGATAGCCTGCTTTAGCGAATCGGCATTGATTGCGCCCTCTTTGGCATACACAATTTTACCGCCGGGTTCAACCAGTATGGTATAGGGCAAAGCACCCTGCCATTTGGGGTCGATGGATTCGACCAGCTTGTATTTGCTATCGCCAGAATAAATATAATTTAAGCTGGACGATTGCCTTTTCTGCAAAAAAGCCAGCGCTTTGTCCTTGTCCTTCATCGCGTCGGAACTGATGGTAACCATTTTAAAATCGCGGTCGCGGTACATTCGATTCGCGGTTACAAGATCTGGGAACTCTTCCACACAAGGCACGCACCAGGTGGCCCACACATTGATCATCAGCAATTTGCCGGTTTTGTTTTTCATCAGGTCAGATATGCCGGTTGCATCAATATTCTCAATGCTTACCGGTTCTTTGGCCCATTGTACTTCGGCCTTCTTTATCCAGTCCTTTTTTTCTATCCATTTTACCGAACAGCCGAACACCTTGGTTGTGGTTACGGGGACTTCTTTACCGGCTAATAGGGCATCTATCGCGTTGCGGGCATCATAACTGGTGGGGGTTTTGGAGGGATCCTCCATATCGTCAATGCGGCCCTGGTAACGAAGTTTTCGGCCCTGGTCAAAAATAAATATATGCGGTGTGGTAACCGGCCCGTATTTATTGGCCGCGTCTTCTTTGTTGCCATCAAACAGGTACGGGAAGTTAAAGCCCGCTGTTTTCGCACGTATCTTCATCTCAGCAAAAGAATCGCCCACGTCGCTATAGCCCAACTCATCTAAACGCAACGAAGATGGGTTATTAGGATTAATAGCTACCACGCGCACCCCTTTTGATGCATAATCGCTGGTTAGCTTGATTACCCTTGGCTCGTAAGCCTGCGAAGTAGGGCAATGGTTACACATAAAAACAATAACCAGCACACTGGCATCCTTAAACGACGCTAGCGTGTAGGTTTTGCCGTCAACCCCTGGCAAACGGAAATCGGGCGCCGGGGCGCCGATAGCCAATGTTTTATGATCGTCAAAAGTAAAGCCTCCGGAAATGAGCACAGAAGCCATCATACATACCAGCAAAAAAATACGCCTTTTCATTTTTATTTCCTTTACGATAAAAACCAGGGTGATAGACCAAGAGGGTACTATATCAAAATTATATATTTTATCGATTAACAAGAATATATAGTTAACACAATACCAAATTTTATTTGTTGATACTGATACTTATTATGTGTAAATTTATTATTACCAATTATACCGGATAACAAATCTTATGGAAGCGGAAACTATCTGGTTTCTATGGCCCTCTCCAAGGGCATTCCTCACTGACGGATAAAACCGGCCTTGTGCATTTATCTTGTCAAAAAACGCTTGTTTCACCAATTAAATTTAAATCGTTATGAAAAGAAATTTAATATTCGCATTATTCCTGATAGTTATAATTTGGGGATGTAAAACATCCAAAAAAACGTCCCAGGACGGGGTATATAAACTGGAAAAACAAATGGTTAGCGGCGGAGGGAAAGACACAGTTTATGCCCGTACACAACTTAAAATTTATACGGATGACCACTTCATTTACGCAGGTATGGCGCCCGATTCATCCGTAGGCTTTGGCGTAGGTTCATATAAAGCAGACACAGGTGCGGAAATCATCGAGAGCAACATCTATAGCAGCGCCGCGCTCGATTCACCCAAAACTTTTCACTTAAAGATTACGGCAAAGGACTCAGGCTATACACAGGTTATACCAAGCATAGCTACGATAAAAGGGGTAAAATATGATATTAAGGAAGTTTATAGTAAAGTGGCTGTAACTGATACTTCCAAGTTGGATGGCCTATGGAAACTGGATGCGGCCTACACGGTAAAAGGGAAAGATACCGTAAAGGAAAAGGAAACCCAGTACAAAGCTTTTTGGCGTGGGCATTTTATGTTTATACACCGCTACCCGCTTGATCCGGCAGCCACAAAGTATAAAAACGGGTTCGGGTATGGCGATTTCAGTTTAAAGAGTGACACTTTAACCGAAAGCGAGCAATTAACCAGTCATGCTACGTTAATGGGGAGAACTTATTCTATCAAGATAAACTTTAAAGGCAACGACGAATACAGCCAGGTGATCACTGATGCAAAAACCAATGAGCAATCTGTCGAGATATATAAAAGGCTGAAATAAACAATTTATAGTATGAAGCAAACGGCTTCCGGTAATCCGGGGGCCGTTTTTGCTTATACCTCAATATGCGCTTTTGATTTTATCTTAAAGTGTTTAGATTTACGACTTCTAAATAAACAATCGCACTTTAATCAATATTTTTCAAAGAAATGAAGAAAGTAATTCTTGTAACCGGTGCTTCATCTGGTTTAGGCTTAGCTACGGCCAATGCACTTGCTGCTAAGGGGCATACCGTTTATGGTACCAGCCGCGATATTAAACGTATCAAAGATGTATCGTTTACACCGCTCCAGATGGATGTTACCAGTGACGAATCGGTAACGGCAGGCGTAGCAAAAATCCTCAAAGCCGAAGGCCGGATTGATGTCGTGGTAAACAACGCGGGTAACGGAATTACAGGTCCGCTTTATGCGATGCCGGTTGATGCAGCTAAAAAGCAATTTGAGGTCAATTTTTTTGGCGTGGTGCGGGTATGCAGCGCAGTATTACCCGGTATGATAGAAAGAAAGCAGGGTTTGGTAATCAATATTGGCTCATTGGCCGGTTTGTTTGGCTTGCCCTACCAGGGTTTGTACAGCGCATCAAAATTTGCGATTGAGGGCTATTCCCAAAGTCTGCGCATGGAACTGCAAAATACAGGTGTAAAAGTGTCTGTCATAAATCCGGGCGATTTTAAAACCGACTTTACCGGCAGCCGCGAAAAACTGCCATTCACCTTGCCAAACGAACAGCTTAAAAAAGAATTTGAAGCCGCCGTTGCCAGTATGGAAAAAGACGAAAGCATTGGCGGCGAACCTGCTAAAGTAGCGGCACAGGTTTGTAAGATCGTTGAGAAATCAAAACCAGCACACAATTATCTCGTGGGAGCGCTCGGTCAAACTATTGTACCAACACTTAAAGCCATATTGCCGGGCTCACTTTTCGTGAAATTAATGAACGACCATTACGGAATAAAATAATTAAAGCAAACTCATTTGAATTGAAAGGCCTGGTTTTAAACCGGGCTTTTTTCGTTTGCCGCCAAATTTCTCACTCTTTTAGGTGTGCTAAAAACAATTTTCAGTGTTCAATAGTTAAATAGTACAAGCAGTTAGGTGGTTTTTATACTGCCAGCTGAATAAACTTTTGTAGCAATTAACGAACCAGCCTTATGATAGCTGTCGACGCCGTAAAACGAATCATCCTCCTGGTAAACAGGTTCGGGCTGTACTTATCTGTCCCAGCCTTTTTACTTATTGCGTATGCTTATACCAATTCTGCTTATCCGCAATACCGTGTAACCGCCAAAATTGCATTAAAAAATATTACAGCCGAATCGGCTATCACTGATATTAGATCAAAATACCTGGTTCAGAAAGCGCTAAATGAGTTGCCATTCCAGGCGAGTTATTATGATGCGGAATCGCCCAAAACGGAAATTTATGGCGACTCGCTTTATGCAAGGCTGATATTCGCCGGTCACCACTATGCTGATACCGAAACATGGCTCCGGCTGGAGGTGCAGGGAGCAAATTCTGTTACGTTAACCCATGAGGATACCACAGCTTACTACGAATTTAATAAACATGTGAATGAATCTTACGGGAAATTCAAAATAGCACACAGCCCGGGGACTGCATACCAGCAAGCGTCCTATATCGTGCGGATCGAAAATCCCGCGAGGTTACTGGAGCAATATTATAATAGCCTAAGGGTAAAAAATGCCGGGGATGACAATGCAATAACTGTCAGCGTATTGTCTGGCAACTCCAAAAAAGGTGCCGATTTTATAAATAAGTTACTTCAATTATACGACGGTGGTCATCGCAATACATCATCTCGCCTGGCAAATATTTCAGATGCAGTAATATCAGCAAAAAAAATCACGGTGCTTGAAAAACCAGAGATCAATGTGGAAGCGGCGTCTATAAGTTCATTTTGGATTTATACTGTTGCACTTTTAGCCGGCCTGTTTATACCCTTAAGCCGCAAGATCACCAGGCGTTCGGGCGAATACGTTTTATCTGTAAAGTTACTTAACGTGCCAAAACTGGTCGACAGGATCAATCACCGGTTTGCGTTTAAGCCAATGGACTAGGGTTTGCTATTCGATAAAATCAATAAAAAAGCCCGAATGTTTCCAATCCGGGCTTTTTTGTGGAGAATATCGGAGTCGAACCGATGACGTCTTACCCGAAAGCTTTCAGGGCATGCAAACGCTCTAGCCAGCTAAGCTGATCCATTCAGTATACTTTCGACTCTTCTTTTTTCAAACTCCCGCGTCCTGGCTTCTTTCCAGGTCTCAAATTCTTGTTTATACATTAATACCCAATCCTGAGTTTTGGCCGTAAAAGTTGAAACGCCTGAGTTATGCTGAATTAGCCGAACGTCCACGTTCCCGTTATGCCCAACATAATAACGATCAGGCCCTTCGAAGTAAATAATATAAACTTCAGCACTGCAAGATAAAAGCCTTACATATACGATTCTGCTTTTTAAGGTTTTTAATCATTATTTCAAAAAATTTCCTGTATTTTTATTTCTTTTTTGTAACTTAGTTGATACGAAGCAAATGAAAGCCGTAAATATGAGAACTTTCCCATTTTTTCTAGCAGTTATAGCTCTTTCGTTCACAGGCTGCAAAAAAGATAAAACATCTTCTATAGCCCCGAAAATCACTTCTTCTGAGTATATTGATAATCTTTTGTTTGTGAACCAAGACTTTTATCAGATCCAAACAAATATCCCAGCGACATTTTCCTCAACGGACACCCATATTAATATAACCAATAGCGGCACCATAACGATGATGTCATCCGGCGAAATTGTTCCTATAGATATCACTTGGTCTAACAGCAAGTACCCCAAAACTACCATCTATGCATTAGGCGCAACTGATAAAAATCAGGATGCGCCAGCTAAATATTTTCACGGCGAATTTGCTACTGACCCATACAATAATTATGTTCAGGGTTGGAAAACGCTTCAAAAATTAGCTATAACGGGTGAAACATATGGCATAGTGTTACGGCATGCCGATGCAAGTTTTGGAAATGATTGGAATGTTATTCATACTGGTACCCCCCCCGCTAATTGGTGGAAATCCACTGATTCTTTATACGCCCGCCAGTTAAATCCCCAAGGAATTCAACGGGCTACGGAATTGGGCCAGATATTTAAGGATCTAAACTACCCAATTAAGAGAGTAATATCAAGTGAATATTACAGAGCAATACAAACTGCCATGATTATCAATGCAGGCCCGACAATTAATATTGATGCCAGAATAAACCACCCAACACATAATACTTATGCACCGGGTTTATTTAATGGTATGCTGGCAATTATGCATGCCCAACCTATTGATAACCAAATGACATTAATAGTTTCTCACCACCCTATAAATGAACCTTTGTTGACCAACGGTTATCCTACTTTTCCTACAGTAGCTGCCTTTAACTGGACTGGGGCCTATTTCGTGAAAGTTGCTTCCGACACAACCATCACTTATCAGGGGTCCGCCTCATGGGCCATGTTTAAATATTGGCGAGATCTAAAGCTTCATAAGCTTTGATACTTTAGCTAGAAGTTACTGCCAGAAGAAAATATCGGAGTCGAACCGATGACCTCTTCCCCGAAAGCTTTCGGGGCATGCAAACGCTCTAACCAACTGAGCAAATCCATTCGATATATTTTCGACTCTTCTTTTTCTTGATTTCAAACTCTCGCTTCCTGGCTTCTTCCCGGGTTTCAAATTCTTGTTTATACATTAACACCCAATCCTGATTTTTGGCCGTAAAAGTTGAAATGCCTGAGTTATGCTGAAATAGCCGGACATCCACATTCTCGGTATGCCCAACATAATAACGATCAAGCCCTTCGGAGTAAATGATATAAACGAAATAGCTCATAAATAAAAAAAATCGCCTGGAAATGAGGCGATTTTTCGGTGGAGAATATCGGAGTCGAACCGATGACCTCTTGCATGCCATGCCTTAATTTTGGCTAATTTTAAAATTTGTGGGTTTGATAATTTTTCGTATATTTATCATTATCAACACATTAAGTCAGTTTACTTAAGTTTGCTTGAGTAGGATTAGACAAGAAATGTTGGACTAATGTTGGACTAAATTTATTTAGTCCAATAAATTGAAGATAAGGAACGAATAAAAAAATTAGCTATGTCAGTATCCACAAAATTTATTTTGCGAAAACAAAGTAACCCAAATGGTTTGACCTTTCCTATAATGATGCGTATTACCATCAATCGAAAGGATCAATTGGTTTCTACAAAGAAATACAGCAGTGTAGAAGATTGGGATGATAAAGAGCAACGGGTAAGTAAAAACCATGATACCTATAAATCTATCAATTTACTGCTAAAGACAATTTCATCGGAGGTTGATTTATTTGTTTTATCGGCAGGTAGGAATAATGCACCTATATCTTTTGAAGATGTCAAAGCACTGGTTAGAAAATATACCGGTGGTGCTGTTCAGCCAAAAGCGGGTAAACTTTTGGCTTATTTCGACCAGCAGATTGAGTTGCTTAAAACTCAAAACAGATTGGGTTATGCGGCTACGTTTCAGTCAACGAAAAACAGCCTGTCAAATTTTACAAAAGAAAAAGACTTTGATTTTACCAGTCTTGGGTTGGAGTTCATTTTAAAATATGAAGCCCATTTATTGGAGCGAAAATGTGCAGCAACTACACGGAGTGTTTATTTTAGAACATTCAGAACGCTATGGAAAAATGCCATGAAGGATAAAATTTGTCCGCCAGAGCATTACCCATTTAAAGATTTCAACTTTTCAAAATACAATAATCCACGCACTAAGAAGCGAGCAATTACGAAAGAACAAATAGATAAAATTGCAG
>JAYUEE010000029.1:0-45168 GCA_043739405.1 Mucilaginibacter sp.
TTTGCAATCGAATTTTTCACTTCATTATATACATCATGTCACAAGAAGAATCATCGAAACCGGAAAAGCAACCCGTTCACAAACCGGAAATCAACAAAGGTCAGGATGCCGAAAGATCCGGGTTTGACAAATTGCACGCCCCTGATAACCGACCAATTAGCTTATACTTATACCGTCGGGGGCAGCCCGACCAACCAGTTACAAAATGTCGCGGATAACAGCGGGAGCAATACCGGCCTGGTAAACGGCACGACGAATTACACCTACGATGCCAACGGCAATATGCTAAGCGGAACCAATACGGTAAGCACGGCCCAAAATAAAAGCTTTACCTATAACCTATTGAACCTTCCCATTGTGGCAACGGTACCCGGCGGCACGGTAACTTATGTTTATGATGCAACGGGTAATAAGCTAAGGAAAGTGAGCACAGTATTGGGTAACAATACTGATTATATCAGCGGCATACAGTATGATGGAGCGAGTATACCGGCACTTAGCTTTATACAAACCGAAGAAGGCAAAGCGGTAGTTAACGGCGCCAATTACGATTACACCTATTACCTGGGCGATAACCTTGGGAACAGCCGGGTAACCTTTAATACCAAAACAGGTGTGGCAGTAAGCCAACAGACGGATGATTACTATCCATTTGGAATGGAAATACTAAGTAATGTAACTTCTCCAAAAAATGAATATCTTTATAATAAAAAAGAGAAACAAGAGGAATTGCAGGAATACGATTACGGGGCAAGGTTCTATGACCCGGTAATTGCCAGGTGGAATACGATTGATCCTTTAGCAGAGAAATCAAGAAGGTGGAGTACTTATAACTATGTGGAGAATAATCCGATCAGGTTAATTGACCCGGATGGCATGTCTTCATTAGACAGGTTGGCTCAAACAGCCCCTAACGTGCAAGATGCGTTAATCGACAATAATCAATACGATGAAGACACTAAAAAGATAGCACTTGAAAAAGCAATAAATAGGGGGTTAAAAGAAGCTGGTAACAGCACAGTTGACCCAAATTCAGGAGCTGTAAGTGCAGATGATAAGGATGAAAGTCATATTGTTGTTTTAAGCGACCCGAAAGGTGCAAACGGCGCAGGTCATATGGCGGTATTAATTCAAACAGATGGTACATATAGTCTGTATTCTAAAAATGGAACGACAGAAAATCATAAAGCTTATGGGTCAAATGACATAAAACCCGATGTGGAAAAAGGATCTTTTTCCACTGTAAAGGAATTTTTAAATAGCGATTTAAATCCGATCATTGACAAAAAAACTGGGGAACGAAAATATTCTGAAGGATATATAATCGCGGTTAGCAGCCTTGGCGCTGACAAGGCAGATCAAGATGTTAAATATGAATTAACAAGAAACTATTGTGTAATAGGATCAAATTGTGCTTCAACTGTTCAGGTAGCGTTGAGGGCTGCTGGTAAAAAAGATGGTAGTCCCGGTACTATGGAGCGACTTTTTACAAATATTACTGGTGGTGTTTTGGGGGGGCCATTTTTAGCGCCTTGGACTGCCTCAGCGGCAACGATTGCCGACGAAAAAACTCCCAATCTTATTTATCAAAGGATAAAGGAGCAAAATAAAGGAACAGTAATTAAGCCATAATTTATGAAATATATTGTTTTAAGTATTCTCATTTGTGTATGCCTTGTGTCATGCGACTTTGATATTGATGCTAGCCCCGGCGCACAAATGAGTGTTTCGGCTGCGGATGCAAAGAAACACGGCACTTTTTTATATTCTTATAGGGCTAATAAAAATGCACTATATAACGCAGAAATTGAGACAGTCTTTGCCGAAAAACAATATTGGCTGGATCCAAAACCCTTTTCTAAAAACAAAATAGACAACTTAACATCGCAACTTGTAATTGTCTGCAAGAATGACGAAAGAGATTACGATATAAGTTGGAAAATTTCAGGATTTAAAAGTATTCATACATTAGTTATTTATAAATATTATAAAGGAACTACTCTTCCTGATACAATACCCTTACAAGTAGTGTCAATTAATGGAAAAGATACCTCCAAGGTAATTGAAAGAGATACTCTATATAAGATAAGGTAATGTATCCCCGCGCTACCAAGGGCCGTCGAAATTGCCGCAAGCCTACTGGCTTGTGGCCCGCTAATAGGTAATCAGTAGGTGGTAGAAGTATTGTCTAAAATCATACCTGAATTTGGTCTATGCATCAATAATCCCTAAATTGCCAATCCAAATATGTGGCCTTATCGCAATTTACTGGTTATGGCATTTTTGCTTTTCTGCACGGTAGCTTACAGCCAGCAGCAGGATATCACATTCCACCTGAGCAATGAGCTACTAAACGGCAAAACCATCCTCTGTGATAATATCTACCTTGCCTATTGCATCTTCCAAAATCATGCTGCAAATAATGATATTGAGTGGATCATCGTCCACAACAATATATTTTAAGTCTGTGTTCATTTCTAATACGATTTTGAACTCAGGTCCTTTATTTATTTAAAAGTTAAAAGGATATAAGCTCCGTTAATATTTGCGAATATTAATTTCAAGCTTTAATAATTAGGGTATAATAACAAATTTACTCGTTATCCTTGGTAATTTTATACCGTGTTTTCACCCATTTTTCAATGTTATTTAAATAATAGTTAATGGCTGGGTTATGTACGTCTGAGCCGCTTATTTTCCAACGCCCCGTCAGCACCATTGACGGCATTAGCATAGGTAAAATAAAAGCTCGAATTATGTATTCGTGGAATGGAAAAGCTCAAATTAAGGTTTACCTTTTGACTGTGAAAGTAGCTGCAAGTCCTCAAAAAAGTTCGACTTTTCGCCTGTTCCCTCTACCTTTTAAAAAGTCAAAAGTCTCAAGTCGAAAGTCTTGAGGCTTTTTTTGTTTATGTACTTCGCAGATTGCAAATCTGGAATTATTGGAGTCCGGATAATATATCCGGACTAACGGAACTTATTTAAATTTAATACGGCTGGCTTAGCCCCTCGCAACTTTCACAGAAATATCCGATCGGGAGTTCCTTGAAGTCTGTATCGCCATAGTTGGCAGGACCGATGTGCTCCGTGAATAAAAAATTCTCTCCAATGAATGTGTCGCATTGAAGACAGCAATTGGCGACGTAGGATCGAGTTGCTGTTTTGCCATATTTTTCCGTGAGTATGACACCCTTCCTTTCTGCAAACGCCTTCTCCTCGGCTGAAAAGTTAGAAGGGTTATGATGCGAAGCGCCATCAATCAGCCCGCCATTTGAACAGTGAACATATGCAACCTTCATCTACGCTACCCACTACAATTGAAATTCCCCATTTGCTATTGAAATAACTGTTTCAGACCCGATCGGTTTTGATATAAAGCCTCTGACATGTTTATTTCGGTAGGCTCTATCCTTATCGTGCTGATCAAGGGAAGATGAAAGGATATAAATACCAACATTCATTTTTACCGCTTCAGTAAACTTCTCAAATTGTTCTAAAAACCCCCAACCGCTAAGTGTTGGCATATTTATATCAAGAAAAAGTATAGTGGGACTTTTAATGTTTTTAATAAATGTCAGTCCCTCCTCAGGTTTCGTAAATGTGGTGATGCCAACCTCACCTAATGTGTCTTCCAAAACCATACTGCAAATAATAATATTGAATGGATCATCGTCCACAACAATATATTTTAAGTCTGTGTTCATATTTAAATTCAATTTTGAACTCAGTTCCTTTATTTATCTAAAAATTAAAAAGGGTAGGAGCTCCGTTAATAATTACGAAATATCAATGTCAAGCTTGAACAATTAGGGTGTATAACAAATTTACTGGTTATTCCGAGCAATTAGATACCGTGTTTTCACCCATTTTTTAGTGTTCTTTAAATAATAGTTAACTGAGGGATTATGAATGTCTAAGCCACGTATTTTCCACTTCCATGACATCACCATTGACGGCTTTACATGGGTAACACGAAAATGTAGAATCATATATTCATGGAATGGAGATTAAGGTTTAACTTGTGACTGTGAAATTAACTGCATGTCTTCAAAAAAGTTCGACTTTTCGCGTGTTCCCTCTACTGGAAGAAGGCCCCTATTGGGGCCTTTCTTATTTCATAGTTCTTCAGGCCGGGCGTGTGTGCTTATAGTCCTGCTCTTTCAATACCCATGGTTAGGGTAAAAGTAGTTCCGGCCCCCTCTTTTGAACTCACTGTAATTACACATCCGATGGTTTGTGACATATCTTTAACCAGGTTTAACCCAAGCCCTTTGCTGGAACTACTGATAGCAGAGCCTTCTTCAAACTTTTTAACCTGGTCCTTGTTCATCCCTGGGCCGTTATCGGTGATCGACAGTTTAAAATGATCGTTTTCTTCCCATGCTTTCCACACAATGGTACCACCAGGGGTTTTCACCAGGGCATTCACTGCATTTTGCGTCAGGTTATGCATAATTGTTTTCAGGTAGTTTTCGTCGGTACGAACAACCAGGCCATGGTCTCCCTGGAAATCAAAGGTGATATTGGTAACGCCGGAGAAAAAATCGTTCACATAGGAAAATAAGGTTGTCACCGGAACGCCTGTCTTTTCCGGCTTAAAATTTTCCATTTGCCCCTTACTCCACAAAAGTATTTCTTCCATTACTTCCAGCAGCGTTAAGGCCGATCTCGTGATCTTTGATTCCTGTTCAGCCTTTTGGTCCTCGGTCAACAGGTGTGCATTTCTTTTCTGCAATTGTAAAAAATTCACCAGGCTAACGATAGGGCTTCGCAGATCATGCGTTATGATGGCAAAGAATTTTGCTTTTAACTTATTGGCGCTGTCCAACTGTTCATTCAACCTGGTTAAAGCGATGTTCTTTTGCTTACGAACGGCGCTCAACCTGTAGTAAAGCCCCCCGATGATCAGCACAATTAACAGGCCGCCCAATAGAAGCAAAATATTCCGTTGCTGCGATTGGGCACGTGCTTTTTGATCCCGTATTTCCTGGTTCTTTTTTTGAATTTCATTATTGCTTTCCAGTTGAGCAATTTTGTTTTTGTTTTGCTGAGAGAAAATGGAATCATTGACGTTTTGGTAGAACAGGAGGTTATCATAGGCACTCTTATAGTCGCCATTATGATATTGCAATTCGGATAAAACCTCGGTATAATAAGCCTGGTTTTCGATATCGTTCCTTTTTATGGCCATTTTTATAGCCTGTTTTAAATAGCTTTCGGCTATTTTTAAACTTTTTGAAGCGCTGGCAGGAATTATGGAATCTGGTTTAATTGATTTCAGACTGTCATATTTCACCATGTCAAAATATGCCACGCCTAAATTTCCTGTATTTATTACAGGCAGTTGGTCATCCGTTGGGTATTTATCCCATATTCTTTTTGCAGCCAGCTCCAGTTCTATACTTTTCCGGTAGTCATCTTTATAGATTATAGCCATATTAGAATATATCCCGGCCGTTAACCGATGTTCGTGTAAAGGCTTAAGGACTGATAACGCCTCGTCAAAATATTTTTTTGCGTTGGCCAGGTCACCCCTGACAAGATAGGTGCCCCCTATGTCTTTCAGAACCCAACCCTCATTCCATTTATCATTAAGTTTCCGGTAAATTGCCAAGGCACGGAAATCATATACACTATCACGGGAATAGTTTTTGTGATAAAAGTCAAGCACAGCCAAATGCCGGTAACAACTTGCCGTAAGAGAGTCACTATTTATACTTTGTGCTATGGCAAGCCCCTGCTGGTAATAATCCATAGCGGATGTATAATCGGACCGGTTGAGATATTGCTGGCCGAGAGATATTAATTCGAAAGCCTTTTTAATTTTGTCATTTTCCGGAATGAGTTTGATGATTTTTTTCAGGGAATCGATTTTTTTATCTGCCTGGGAAAATGCAAAAACCGGGAGAAAGAAAACCAGCAGGAAGATGATAAAACGCGCTTTACAATTCATTGTAATAAGGAATCGATAACAGGTAAAAAACAGCCTCATTTTTATCGTTTTCATCAAAAAGAAGGATATTTTTATTTATAAGTTTTGCAAAGTATCTTTAAAATTTCGCCCCACGGGTAACGTATAGTCGTTTACAAGCATCACTTTTAAAGAATTGTGCTGCTTAATAAAATGTTTTTGAACGGCATAGCTGCGATGTATCCGAATAAAATTGGTAAAACCTTTTTCCATGATCAAATGGCTAAGCGACTCGAGCACCATGTATCTTTTATCGACCGTGTTAATACTCGTATAATCCTTCATCGCCTCCAGGTAAATAACTTCATGCACCTGCAGCTTAATTTGACGGGTGCCTTCCTTGATAAATATGGTATCGGCACCTAACGTATGAGATAATAATTCAGACTTACTCCTAATTAAAAAATACTCCTGCAGCCGGTTCATCATTTTATTAAATCGTTCTGAGGTAAAAGGTTTTACTATAAAATCAAACGCCTCCAATTCAAAGCCGTCCAGTGCGTATTCAGGAAAACTGGTGATAAATACACAAGCGGGTATTTGCATTAACTGCTCCCGTAATTGCAAACCGCTTAAATCGGGCATATCGATATCCAGGAATAACACGTCAGGGCTTAATTTTTTTGCAGCGTCTAAAGCCTCCAGCGGTGATGAGTAGACCCCTAATACTTTGATTTGAGGGTATTCTTTAAGAAATGACAGGGTCATTAACCGGTCCACCAGGTCATCGTCTACTATTATGCAGGTAATCTCTTTATTATGGATCATACTATTGCAGTAAATGGAGCCAGTATACAGTTTTCAATTTGCTTTTTTCTATTATTAATGTTACCGGGCGATTATTTCTGTCGTTCGTAGAGTAGCCCTTTCAGCGGCTTGCACTACCGGGTAGATTTGAGATATGAATCTCACATCCATGAAAAAGATCAACCTGCTCCCCGTGTTAATTATTTTATTAACAACCTGTTTTGATGCCTATTCCCAGCAAAACAACAAACCGGATATTTTTACTAAAGCTAATAATACTGCAACAAAAGCCAGTTCCCTGATCAGTGTATTTCAACCTTATTTATTAAAAGCGCGGCAACTGTTTTATGACGGCAAACAACTTGCCGTTGATGTAAAAAACGCATCTAAAAATGCCTTCAGCGGCAGCAGCGATCCCAACGCTGCCGGCTATTCAAATACAACATCGTCTGCGGGCGCCTCAAGTAATCAAGGCTCTTATTCACCTAATGATGGAAGCAACGCTGCAAATGGTTCCGCCTCCTATTCTTCCAATCAAAACACGGCAAATAATAGTTCATCACAATATAATCAAAATGCTTCGGGAAACAACAATTCTTCCCAGAATTACCTGACCGGGCAAAGCCTGCCTGTTAACAATCCGCAGTCGGTAAATAATGATGGAACCGGTAATTGGGGTAACCAAAATAATGGTTTATACGGCAATTGTTTAGATGTTCTGACTGGCAGTGTAATGGGTATGGGCGAAGCAGCACAAACCCCAACTTCTGTCGACCTGATGTTCTTCGCACCGGCTGACGGCCAGAATACCTATTATATCATGACCCCGGAGTTTGCCAAAAATAATTCGACTGCCGGCTACATGACCGAGCATGTTAGTGAACAGGTGCTTCAATGGACCGACGTAAATGAAAGCGAAGTGGCATTGACCAGGCTCACCATCGGCCAGTTCAATCAGATTCAAAATAACAGTCAAATTCAAAATGCGGTGCGTAATGCTCAAGGATACGCTGCATACTATGCATCGGTTGGACAAAAATTGGACGGGCAGGTATTCGCAGTAAAACTACAGATGGATAGCCGTGAAGTGTATGCGCTAGTAGCAATAATTAAACAAATAGGCACCAGCGGCAGCAATGGCTACCTGAAAATAAAAATAAAATCAATGGGTATAGATGCAAACCGGGACGGAACGGTGGATGCCAATGCCTATCAACGCCAATAAATCAACAAACACCTTATTATGAAAAACGTAATCAACTACGCACTTTTAATGATTTTAACGGCCCTGGTTACCTTAACAGGCTGTAAAAAAAACAACCCCGTTCCGGCGCCGGTTGCAACTACCATCTCCCCTTCGTCAGGGTTGGCAGGAGTTTCTGTTACCATTAACGGTTCCAACTTTGATGCAACGGCTTCCGGAAATACGGTTAAATTTAATGGTTTCGCTGCCACCGTTACATCTGCAACCACCACTTCCCTTGTGGTAACAGCGCCCGCGGGAGGCAGCACAGGGAGCATAACGGTAACCACATCAGGTGGGACAGCAACGGCGCCGGTATTTACCTATTTACAAGCGCCGACGATTACAGCAATAAATCCGACTTCAGCTAAAGCAGGGTCGGCAATTACCATTACCGGCACCAATTTCGATGCCGTTGCAGCTAATAATACCGTTAAGTTTAACGGAACGACAGCGGTCGTAACATCGGCTACAAGCACTTCATTATCCGTGACAGTGCCTGCGGGCGGAAGTACCGGTGCCATAACCGTTACTACCACGGGCGGCACGGCTACCGGGCCGGTATTCACTTATTTGCAGGCACCGACTATAACGGGCATCAGTCCTGCGTCGGCCGCAGCCGGGACATCGGTAACTATTGTCGGGACAAATTTTGATCCAACGGTTGCCAACGACGTAGTTAAATTCAATGGAACCGTCGCCAGTGTTACAAGCGCTACCACTACGCAACTGGTTGTTACGGTACCGGCAGGCGGAACCTCGGGAGATGTAACCGTTACCACTTCCGGTGGGACGTCAAATACCTTCTCATTTACTTACATCACTTCAACTGGTCCGAACATTTATGTTGTCGGCTCAGATACCAGGTTTGGCTACGGTTACTGGAAAAACTCAACATTTACCGCCGTAGCTGATTGGCTAAACCCTTATGCCATGGCGGGTTCAGGCACCGATCTCTA
Organism: Mucilaginibacter sp.; assembly: GCA_043739405.1. Lineage (GTDB taxonomy): Bacteria > Bacteroidota > Bacteroidia > Sphingobacteriales > Sphingobacteriaceae > Mucilaginibacter. Next base: position 8,921 of record JAYUEE010000029.1, read on the forward strand.
CGTCGCCGGTGTCTCAACGGCCCATACGCCGAACTATTGGAAAAACGGTACCGCTGTGCAGCTTTCTGCCCAAACAGGGTACACTGTTTCCATTGCCCTTTTGGGAACAGATATCTATTGCCTGGGCACAGCTAACAATGCCTACAATGTTTGGAAAAATGGGACAGCGCAACCCCTTACTATGATAGTTACCGATATCGTTGCGGGCGGCGTAAACGGCATGGCGGTTAATAGCGGTGGTGATGTTTATGTCGCAGGTGCACGTTACTTAGGTAGCGGCTCCACTATTTTAAAAGCCACCTACTGGAAAAACGGCACTCCCATTGATATTACCGATGGGATAAGTTCGGGCAGTGCGCGGGCAACAGCTATACATGTATCGGGCAGCGATGTCTATGTTGCCGGTTCGGAAGAAATCCTGAGCGGCGGTGGTATTATCAATAAAGCGCCGCGCCTTTGGAAAAATGGCGTGTCGGTGCCGCTCAATACCCAGGCCAACAGCCTATTTAACAACGTCACAAGCATTTTGGTTACGGGCAGCGATGTGTATGTTGGTGGTGCTTACAACGGTGCAGGGGCCATCTGGAAAAATGGCACTCTAATTAATACGTCTACTTATTCCCTTGCCGAAAGTGTTTCGTCCATATTCCTCTATAACGGTACAGATCTGTATATCACCGGCGCCTCGTCATCGTCTGGTAACAACTGCTACTGGAAAAATGGAAATTTTGTGGAAATGGACCCGGGCTGCAACGTCGTAAGTGCAAACTGCGCGAATACATTTGCCAACCAGGTAACAGCTATTTATGTCAAATAAAATAGAGTCATGAACAAAACCATTCGCCAGGCCACCCTTATTATCGCTGCAACTATTAGCTGCACGCTAACAAATCACGGTTTAGCGCAGCGCGCAGTAAATCAATCGAATACATTACTTTTTTGGGCCCAGAAATTACAGCAAAATGTTAATCCGCAGAATACGGCATATAAACATAAAGATAATATAGTAAGCTGGGGCGATGACGGTAGTCCGCTGCAATGTTACACTGATTGCAGCGGGTTTATTAATGCCCTGATGGCCAAAACCTTTAACTGGAAAGAGGATGATATTAAAGCCGAATGGGGCCACAAACGAATGTTTGCGTATCACTACTATGATGCGATCGTTTCCGGCAATCATTTCCGGCAAATTAAAAGCATCAGCGATATACTTCCGGGTGATCTAATCGCGCTTCAGTATGCCGACCGGTCAGAGCATGAAGACAATACCGGGCATGTGATGCTGATCGTTTCATCACCCTGGCCGCACAGGCCATCAAAACTTATTGAACCGAATACCATGCAATATGAAGTAGAGGTTATCGATTGCAGCAAAAGTCCGCATGGTAAAAGCGACACCCGGTTTAATTCCGACGGTACCGAATACAGCGGCCTGGGAAAGGGCACATTTAGATTGTATACTGATGAAAAGGGGAATATAAAGGGTTATAGCTGGAGCACCGGAAATCCCAAAGCGGGGTTTGATCCTTTTGAAAACCCCTTAGCAGTTGGACGTTTTTTATAATAGCAATTTTTTGACAACAGTCACCTTAAAACCAAAGAAAATGAAAAGATCGCTTTACCCGCTATTTGTTATCGCTTTCGCTTTGATATGCGAAACGGTGATAGCACAACAAGCCAGGAAAACAGTTGGCAATACCCGCAGCAGGCTGGCCACTGAACAAATGCAACAACTACAGGGAACTATTTCAGGAACTATTTCGATTGTCGACCCAGACGTCCTCCAGCAATTGCAACAGGGATGGAATGCTAATATTTCGCAGGCAGTTGGCACGCAAATAAAAGTGGAATTGTGGCAGGTGAATTATGTCCCGGATAAAAAGGACAACCTCTACACTAATATCTTGCTCGTGCAAAAACTCGATGCAAATGTCTCTTACCAGGTGGCGCAAAACACAATACAGTACAGCGCAAACTACCGGCCTGTCGCAGGCAACGTGGTTGCAATTGCTTATACAAGCATCGTCTTAAATACAAGTACAAGGACTACGTTAAACGCCAGGGCGAGATCCAGTGACAAGCCGGTCATCAAATTCAGCGGCAAACCCAATGATGGTACACCTGCAAGTTTGGGACATCAATTCAGATCCGATGCAAAAAAACATTTAGGAAATAACATTATCTACGGTATTTATTCTCTGCCTTCACGCAGCGGTAATTTCAGTACCGCCGATTTTCGGGTTGCCTCATCAGTAAAAAACCCAAATTGTAATAATTGCGATTTCATTGGCGATGCCTGGAATGCTGTTTCTGATGCAGCGGATGACGTTGCTAATTTCGTAAAGGCAACGGTAAATGGAACAGGCGATGCATTGGCAAATTTAGGAGAAAGCATCATAGTAGATAATGGATCAATTGGCGTTGAGTGCTTCGGCGTAATTGCCACATTTCTGCAAACTGGCGATACCCCGCAGGCCCGCATGTTAAGCGATAGCCATTATGGAAACGCTTACAATATTGCAAATTCGACCATTTTTATGAACACCCTTCCCCCGCCTGACAGGATTATTGTCACTAATTTAATGACCGTCGATAAGAGAATGTTTACGATACCCATAAAGACGGGGAATACCGTTTTTATTTTATTGAATATGGGTAAAGGATATGACGACCCTTTAAATTATAATAGAAACGGGTTCAATGGTGACGTCTTTATTCACGAACTGACCCACGCCTGGCAAATTTGGCATAACAACTTATTGATGCTGTTTGCCGATGGTGCAGTCAACCAATTTAAAAATACCGTAATAAGCAATCAATACAATTATAGCTGCGATGGCCATAATTTGACCGAGTCGTATAATGAAGAGCAACAGGCTATGATCGTTGAGAATTTTTATTCCGCTATGTTTTTTCGGCCCGATTTACTCACCAAAACCAGGACAAGTGTTCCCTGCGGTTTTGAGCAGCAATGGGTGGTACAAAATATTTTGGGTAATCAACCCGCGAATATGGATGCACGATTCACCGCGACGGAACAAATTATAATGGCATCGTCTGACAAAACATTAGTCGGTTATACAGGGGGTGTTATCGATCATGCTATAGCGTCTCCGTCTAATGGAAACCGGCTCGACGGCGCAGGGTATTTTTTACCGGGAAAAATCAATAATTCGTTCTTTTATTATTCAAACAAAACAAAGGTGACCAGTGCCAATTGGGGGCCTGTAAGAGATGAATTCATAAAAGCCGGCTACGAATTCGGAGAACTGGGCTGGCCCGAAATGAACGAGACTTTATTGCCCGACAGGGTTGGCTTTTTTCAAAAATTCGACCACGGGTATATTTACTGGAGCCCCAAATATGGCGCTCATGTAGTACCGAACAGAGTATTTGGCGCATGGGCAGCAACCGGCTGGGAAAAAGGGCAGCTTGGTTATCCGATAGCTGATTATGTAACTGAAAATGCTCCGAAAACAAACAATCGGTTCACTGAAACGGCCGAAAAAGGTTATCAGAAATTTGCCAATGGAGTGATTTTTTATGCATTGCCCGCAGTTATAGCTGCGGCACGCGAGAACCAAAACTATACAACGGTAGAGGTTGGCGACCCGGACAAGATCATAACCATGCACAATATTACATCCACAGGCCCGCGCCAATCGGAGAACGCTGTAGCGAATCAGCAGCAACAGCAAAATAAGGGCACACAACAGTCCGGAACTACAGTGCGCAGGGCATCTGATGCAGTTGAAATAAACCCTCAACCGCTGCCGCCGAAAGTTGCAAAGACAGAACTCGGAAGCACCAGTGAAGCAGCTAAAGTTCAAATAAACCCGCAACCGTTGCCGCCGAAGACTGTAAAATCGGCTACCGCTGAAAATGTTCAAGCAGCCAAAGTTCAAATAAACCCCCAACCGCTGCCGCCAAAAACAGTGAAGCGGTCCGCAGCCACAATTCACCAGCCAAAGGCGGAAATAAATCCCCAGCCGCTGCCACCAAAAAACTAACTATCTTTAAATTATGAAAAAGAATAAGTCACTCCGCATTTTGTTATTGACCCTGGTATTTGCAAGCATCGCGGCTTTCGTAAATGCCCAAGGCGTTGTTGGTTCCTGGAAAAAGAAGGATGAAATGTTAACGAAAGCGAACGGGAAAACAACAAACACCTATAACATGATGATAAAAAGCATGCCCTGTTTTGCCAATATCATTTATACATTTTCGGCCGATGGTAAAATGGACGAACAAGCAACCGGCTGTGCGGTTCCATTGCAAAAACAGATTGCTACCTCACTGAAAAATGCACGTTGGAAAACAACAGGTGGTCAATTGATAGTTGATGTATCTGACGCGAACGCTCTTGTGAAACATGCCGTGTATAGAATACAGTTTATAGGGAAAGACGAGATGATATGGACATTTATTTACTCCGAAAATCCTGGGGTGTCTAACATTACTAAAGCCAAGCAAATGCAAACAACCTATGTGAGATCATAGGTCGGGACTTCGCCGATTCCCGCCACATTACAGAAAGCCTCCGCTAGCCAGCGGATGGCTTTTTTGTTTTATAAGCTTCGCGATTAAAAACAACTGATGATATACGCTACAGGTATATTTTATATTTTTAACAGCCTCTAACACCAATTATGCTTAAAAGAACAGGCCTCGGGCTTATTTTCCTGCTAATGTATGTTTTTGTCTTCGGGCAGGATGCGGAGTTTTTTAAGCCTGATCCTCATCGCCGGGAATTAAAGGCTGTAAAAATTACCGGCAATATCAAGGTCGACGGCGTGCTTGATGAACCCGAATGGTCGCTCACCGTGGGCGCAACCGATTTTATCCAGGTAGAACCTTTCCAGGGCAAGCCTTCCAAATTTGTTACGATCGCAAAGGTTCTCTATAATCAAAAATACCTGTATTTCGGTATCATTTGTAAGGACCCGCAGGGTAAAAAGGCCATTATGGCGACGGACTTTATGCGCGATTTTGATTATTTAAAGCATGATCTGGTAAATCTGTCTTTCGATACGTTTAACGACCAGCGCAATGCCATCGTTTTTGCGACCAATGCCTATGGCGTGCAACGCGACCTTCTTTCATTTGACGATCTTTATTATGACATCGATTGGAACGGTTTATGGAACGTGCGGACCACGCGCAGCGATTCGGGCTGGGTGGCCGAGATCGCCATCCCGTGGAAAACTTTGCGCTACCCAAAAACTGCCGACACGGTTCAAAGCTGGGGTTTTAATATATACCGCAACCGGCGCTCAACCAACGAGATCAGCGCCTTTTCGCCGTTCCCCCGCGTGTTTTCTGCGACGCATATGAACTACGCCGGCCTGCTCACCAACCTGCAGCCCCCGCCTCCTACGCCCAATATCATTATTGATCCGTATATCCTGGCGTCTGAGGATCATTATACGAATTTCGGTCCGTCGCAACCATCGCATACCTCAAGCGTCAAATACGGCGGTGACCTGAAATGGGCAATTACGCCGAACGCAATACTCGACCTGACAGCGCATACTGATTTTGCCCAGGCCGATGTGGACCAGCAAGTGAATAATACTACGCGTTTCAATGTTTTCTTCCCTGAAAAACGGCAGTTCTTTTTGGAAAACGCTTCACTTTTCGGTGTGCAGGTAACGATGAACGGCGACCAGGCCGGCGGTTCAATGCATTATCAACCTTTTAACAGCCGCACCATCGGTTTGGATACCAGTGGCAACCCGATCCCGATAGTGGGTGGCGGGCGATTCGTTTACCGCTCGTCGACGATGAATTACGGCGCTATGGCCATTCGTCAGCAGGGCTATAATGGCGGGCCGGCAACCAACTTTTTTGTCGGAAGGTTTTCGCAAAATTTCGGCACACAGGATCGTATCGGCGGACTTGTCACCTTAAAGGAGCAACTTGGTGCTGCCAATATCGAATCGACGCTCGACGGTTTTTTCAGGCTGAACGAATCCAATTCAATCAACGCCATTTTAACGCAGACTGCCACCACCAACACCGGCGCAAAAGGCTTTGGGGGTGTCGTTCAGTATTTTAACAACACAAATAGCCACGAAATATGGCTGACAGAATCCTTCATTACAAAAGATTTCGACCCGCAAATGGGTTTTATTTCGCGAAGCGATGTCATTGCCACCACACCCGGCATCAATTATTTCTATCGCGGCCACCTGCTGCCATTCAAAAATTTTCTTCTGGCGTATTCACCCGGGATATTGCCCGAGTTATATTATACTGCATCGACCGGGAAGTTTTCCGAGGCCGATTTGCCTGTGTTTCCTATTTGGCTCAATTTTAAAGACGGAGGTTTCCTCGGTTATGGTTTTGACGCTGTCTGGCAGAATCTGACCAACACGTTTTCGCCATTGAATGTGAACATTGGCCCGGGCCATTACCAGTATTTCAATCAGCAAATCTATTTCTCATCCGACCCGTCCAAAATGCTTAACGCGCAGATCAATTTTACAACGGGCACCTATTTCAACGGCAGGCTCATCTCAAGCGACTATAAATTGCAGTTCGCCCCAATACCTTATGTTTCCTTCCAGGGCGAATTTAATAGGAACCATTTTGAGAAGGTTGGCATTAATAACACCTCGACGGCAATTAACTTGTTCATTTTGCAGACCCGGCTGGCGCTTAACCCCAGGCTGCAATTTACCGGGCTGTATCAAAAAAACACGCTAAATAACTCGGATGCCTATAATTTGAGAGTGGCATGGGAATTTTCCCCGCTTAGCTATGTTTATTTCATTTATAACAGAGGGGTAAACAGTCAATTATCTACGCCACAGGCAGTTGCACAAATGGAAGATCATATTATCTTCAAAGTCAGTTATTTCCAACAATTTTAACTCAAAAAGAGAATACTAAGGCAGGTTTTGTTTAAGGATCGGCATACTCAATCGCTACGTACCCGAATAAATAATACACCCTAGTCCTGCGATAAAAAATAAGAACATCATAAACAGGAATATGTTGATCCCTTTTGGTGCATGGGCAAATTCGCGCCAGATAAATACTCCCCAGAAGGCCGCTATTAAAGTAGCCCCCTGTCCGAGGCCGTAGGAAATGGCAGGCCCTGCTTTGCCAGCGGCGATAAGGTTTAACGAATTGCCAATTCCCCAAATCAATCCGCCCAAAACACCCACGAAATGCGTAGGCATCCGCGTCGAAAAGTATTGTTTATAATTTACAGGCGGCCCGTCAATGGGCCTTTTCATCAGCAAGGTGTTGAACAAAAAATTGGAAACAAAAATTCCCACCGAAAAAATAAAGACGGCGGTGTAAGGCGTCATTTTACCGGCGGCGGGATGCACAAAATTTCCCAGGTCCATCGAACCGGCAATAAAGCGGTAAAAGAACGACATGAGCAAACCCGCTATGAGCGATATGACGATACCCTTGGCCGAAACCTTTTTACTTTCGCTGCCCGAACGCATATAAGCCAATGCATTAAGCAAAATAGCGAAGGTTATAAAAGCAACGCCGACGAACAGAAAAAGAGGGTCGCCTTTTTGTGCTGCGAAGTAATTGATCAGTACACCCAGGATCAGCGCAAGGCCAATGCCAACCGGGAAAGCGACCGCCATACCCGCGATGGAAATAGCCGCCGAGAACAGGATATTAGCCGCGTTAAAGATCACTCCGCCGATAAATGCACTGGCTACGTTTGACATATCAGCTTGCCGCAGATCAACTAAAAAGCTTCTGCCTCCGCTGCCAAAACTACCTAAGGTAAAAGCTGATACTAATGAGAACAGTAATATCCCGATCACGTAATCCCAGTAAAAAAGTTCGAACCTCAGCGTCTTACCCGCAAGTTTTTGGGTATTAGCCCATGAACCCCAGCAAAGCATGGTGACAATACAAAACAGGACAGCCACCGAATAGGTATTTACTATGAACATTGCTTTATGATTATGAAGGTTTAAATGCTATGAGTTCCACTTCGTGGCGAAATGGTGCTGCCGATTGCGCACCTAAACGGGTAACCGAAATCGCTGCCGCTTTACAACCAAAAGTTACCGCGTCGGTTAATGACTGCCCTTCGGACAACGCAACTGCAAGGGCTCCGTTAAATACGTCACCCGCCGCGGTTGTGTCTATCGCTTGCACTGCGGGCGCCGAGACCAGTTCTTCAATGTCGGCACTGCAAATATAAGCGCCCTGCGAACCCAAGGTAATAATAACCGTCCGCACGCCCATTTGCCGGAGGGCCCGCGCTGCAGCAGCGGTACTTTCCATGTCTGTAATGCCGATGCCCGTGAGCATTTCGGCTTCCTTTTTATTGGGTGTGATAATGGATATATTGTGCAGCAAAGGCGGGTCAAGCCAGCATGCCGGGGCCGGGTTCAGGATCACGGTACGGCTGTAGGCCGCCGCGACAGCAGCCACGTACCTCACGGTATCCAGTGGGATCTCCAACTGCATCAAAACGATACCGGCCTCGCTTATCAACGCATTTGAAAGCTCCAGGTCTGATGATGTTAATGCCGCGTTAGCGCCGGATGCCACTACAATGCAATTCTCGCCTTTATCATCCACAGTTATCAAGGCTACGCCAGAGGGTTCCGTATCGTCGACCAGCATGCGGCCGGTATCAATGCCCTCTTCTTTAAACAACTGCACTGACCGCTGTCCGAAGATATCATTGCCTGTTTTGGCGATAAATGTAATATCGCCGCCCAGTCTTTTTGCGGCTACGGCCTGGTTAGCCCCCTTTCCGCCCTGGAACATAAAAAAGCTACCACCCAAAATGGTCTCACCGGGCGCAGGCAGGTGCCCGGCTTTGATCACCATATCGGTATTGGTACTGCCTACAACAAGGATGGTCGGCTTCATAATTGGTAAGTAAATATAATTAAAATGCTAAAGAGTAGTTGGAGGTCGGGATTTTATTTGACTGTAATCCTGCATAATGGTGCTAATAAAAATATAAAATACAATTGCTAAAAAAGTATTACTCGCCAATGCATTAGCCACATAATTTTAGCTATCCATTATAAAACCATTTCAATGAAAATATTTATCGCTAAACTACTGCCTTTGGCGCTGATATGCAGCGCGATTAATTTATTTGCGCAGCCTAAACTAGTCACCCCGGGCGCTACACCGGAGGCACAAGCGCTTTACGGTTATATCAATGGTATTTCTGGCAAACAAACCCTGGCCGGGCAACATGCCGCCCCCCTGCTTGGCGGTGCCCGGATAGCCGAGGTATACAAAACGATCAAGGAATACCCCGCCGTTTTCGGGCAGGATTTTGGGTTCAGTTTTCCCGGCGATTGGGATGGCATTAACTACCGTCAGAATTTGGTCGATGAGGCTATCAAGCGCAATGCGGAAGGATTTATCATCACACTGATGTGGCACGCTGTGCCGCCAACTGAGGAAGAACCCGTGAGTTTTAAAGAATCAATACAGGGAAAACTGACTGATGCACAATGGAACGAAATTGTAACGCCCGGTACGCATTTGAACGAAAAATGGAAATCGCAGGTAGATGTTATTGCTTTCTTCCTGAAACAATTGCAGTACGCGCACGTACCGGTGCTTTGGCGGCCGTATCACGAGATGAACGGCGGCTGGTTTTGGTGGGGCAAAAAGAAGGGCGATAATGGTTATAAAAAACTATACCATATGCTATACGACCGGCTGGTAAATTTTCATGGGCTAAAAAACCTGATCTGGGTATATAATACCAACGAGTTTAAACCAGGAGTCGATAGCCTGAAAACCTATTATCCGGGTAACGATGTGGTGGATATTATTACCACAGACGTTTATACGCAGGGTTTCGACCAGGAAAACTATAAACAAATTACGGAACTGGCCGGCGATAAGCCTGTGGCGCTGGGCGAAGTGGGCACCCTCCCAACGCCGGAAATTTTACAGCAACAACCTCGCTGGACCTGGTTCATGTTTTGGGGCGATCCGGGCGGCCCCTCGTTCCAAACCTACAAATCGCCGCAGGTAATTAAGCTGAAGGATTTGCCCTGGGTGAGAGTTAAGGACCCGAAGTTGTTTTACCCGATACTCAAATAATTACTACTTATTTCACATTTTTTGATCGTTGAAAGCGACTTATCTTGAATCAGTTTAAGACACCCTTTTTAATTCAGACGATCATGAAAACCAAATCAATTTTTGTTTTTATTGCGCTTGTCGCGTGCCTAACGGCAAGAGCCCAGCAACCTTCCGAAGCACCTAATTATATACTCGCAAGCCAAATATCTATCATCATTACAAAAATTGGTTTACCTGTGGATTCTGCGGGGAGCTATTTAACTGTTCTGGGGCAATTTAAAAAGACACAGGAAACGGCCACTGACGTGTTCTACGGTTGCAAAGCGTATGATACTGTTTTTGATTTTAAGAAAGATGATGCAGGTACAATACAACTCATCATATGCGACATACCCAAATCCATGCTGAGCACCGCCCAAAAGGCTATCGTTATGATGGGTATGGTGGCAACAGGTACTGCCGCCCCTCCGGGCTTCACCGCCTACGCTACGCCTAAATATGCGGCTTTTCTTAACCCCGAACAGCGAAAGGGCTATTTAGGCTTGGTGCTTGTACCGGGCGGACACTAAGCTATATCACAATTTACTCATATGTTTTATTAAACCTTTCCGGAAAAAACTTGACCTCCTTTTTCGCGGATGGCTAACAAAAAAAACCGCCTTTTACAGAGCGGTTTTTTATTTTCTTAAATACCCCTAAAGCTTAAGTAAACGGTTTTTATTGTAACCCGAATGATTTGTCATCATTAATAACCATATAATTATTGCTGCTCGCATGCCCAACTGTTTTGTCAACCAGAGCCTTTAATGAATTTAGGTCGGGGGCACTCCAAAGGCAAGCCGATTCTGATGGATTGGTACCTGCTATAAAAGTTAATACTTTAAATCCTGCGGGCACCGCCGGATTAGCACTTAAGGCACCCCAGTAAGCATCCGGGTCAGAGATTTTGTGATTTACTAAAATGTTCGTGTCTTTGTTTCTTAAGTTTATCCTAAACTAATGAGTACAAAGCGGCATTTAAATGTGAGAAAAGTAGTAATCTGCAAGAGATATTGAAATTCGGCTATATTTATAAAATCATCCAAACCCTGATTGATGAGACGCCCGGTTATTATCCTGATTTTAATGTTAATGGCGTGCGGAGCCCATGCCCAAAATATTATTCCACGATTCGAAAATATTGGCGTTAACGAGGGCCTTTCACAAAGTTCTGTTTACAGCATTTACCAGGATAAAAAGGGGTTTATGTGGTTTGGCACAGCAGATGGCCTGAACAGGTATGACGGGCAAAACATAAGGATTTATAAAATCGATGATAAAAAAATTGCCAATTCCAATTTTATACATGGCAACATTTGTGAGGATAGCAGCGGTAATATTTGGTTTTGCAATGAAACGGGCCTGTTTTATTACGACCCCCTTGCCGATAAACTCATACGTAAAGTTATTTTCAAAAAATACGGATGGACGGCCGGTATTTTTATTGACAACAACGATGTCTTCTACATTTTTGACCCGGGCTCGGGTATTTACGGGTATCATATTAAAACGGGCAATCTTGCACCAACAGCCTGCCATCTTAAATCGCCCTATTCCGATTTTTTAGCTGAAGAGTTGACGACCAATTTCAAAAACACCATTTGGTTACGGGATCCAGCTAACAATGGCCTTCTTGTATATAACACGCAAAGCGGGAAATTATATCATTCAGAAACCACGCTGAAATATCATTCAACTTTTTATGGACGAAACGGGAAACTATATAACATCGAGGAAAATGGCAAAATAACTATCACCGACACTGCGCTGCATACTTTGGATACAATAAATTATACTATCCCAAAAAACAAAACGCTTGACGTACAATCAATCTACGGCGATAATTACCATAGGTTATGGATAAGCACCTACGATAATGGGCTGCTATGCTATAATGAGAACAGCAGAACATTTACAAAGTACCTTCACGACAACTCGAGGCTGAAATCATTGCCTATTAATATACTGTCGGCTTTATGGATCGACCGCTCTGATAATTTATGGATCGGCACAGACGGAGGAGGTGTTTGCAAACTGGACCTGAAACCACCCAAATTCAACTTGTTCCCGCTAAATGAAGGGGATTATCCTTTTTTAAAGGATTATTTTGTAAAATGCTTTTACGAAGATGAGAATCGTCAGATATGGTTTGGTACTCATAGCAGCGGTTTAAATATATTTAACCCGGCAACTACGGGCGTGACAAGTTACAACAGGCAAGCATTCGCTTCAAAGGGTTTACCAGGGCCAATTATCACCAATATTTTTAAGGACCGGCAAGGTTTAACCTGGATATCGGCCAGCATGGGGATCGCTATTTTTGATGAAAAAAAAGGTTCATTTTCGACTATAAAGATTATTGGCACCCCTGTTCTTAATGAGCACAGTAACTTTGTTTACAAACTAATACAACTGCAAAACGGTGAGATGGTAGCCGGCACGACCAGTGGCCTCATGACTATTAGAAAAATAGCGGGAGTTTATACCGGAGTTTTTGGCAACCCTAAAAGAGGAAATATTATTTTAATAACTGATGTGGTTGAAATGAGTGATCACACCTTGTGGGCGTCGTCTCCGCTTAATGGCTTGCTGCATTATAAAAAGATAGGCGACGATTTTGTGATGATAGAGAAGCGCCTGCCTTTGATAGACCTGCGCAGTATTCACATTGATGAGCTGGATAATAAAATACTTTGGGTATGTACCGGGATCGGTTTAATAAAATTTAACACTACTACCGGGCAGCAGGTTATTTATGACGAAAGGAATGGCATGGCCAACAGTTATATATATGGCGTTTTAGAGGACGAACAGCATAATTTTTGGATGAGTACCAATATGGGGCTTTGCTTTTTTAACCGGAAGGATAACACATTTCAAAATTACACAGCGAAAGACGGGTTGCAAAGCAACGAGTTTAACACGCAGGCATTTTATAAAGGGCCATCGGGCACCATGTATTTCGGCGGTATAAAAGGATTTAACTGGTTTAACCCAAAAACCATTAAAACTACGGCATCCACTAATCCCGGCGTTGCTATAACTGCAATCAACATTGTCGACAAGCCTTATGTTAAAGACCAGACCTTTTCAAAAAATAAAACAATCTATCTCTCCTACGATCAGAATAACATTAGTTTCCAATTCGCTGCGCTCGACTTCACAAAACCACAAGCCAACAAACTAAAATTCATTTTGGAGAACTGGGATAAAAAATGGATCACTTCTGTTGATAAGGAGGTGCGTTATACACACCTGCTAACCGGCACTTATTTGCTAAGGATCAAAGCCGCCAACAGCGATGGCGTTTGGAGCTCGGAAGAACAGCTTACCATAATTGTCAACGCACCCTTCTGGAAAAAAACCTGGTTTTATATTGGTTGCGGTATTGGTTTTTTGGCGGTTATAATTTATATAACCTACATCGTATCCCAGCAAAAAATTAAAAAAAGGATAAGGCAGCTTGAAAAACAACACGCTATTGATGCCGAGCGGAACCGGATAAGCCGCGACATGCATGATGAGATCGGCAGCGGGTTAACCCATATTGCCTTGTTAAGCGAATTGATACAAACGCAGCAGAAAACAGAGGTCGCTATAAAAACCGACCTGGGTAATATATCTGTTGCAGCCAGGAAGCTTGTTGAAAGTATGAGCGAGATTATTTGGGCCCTCAATCCTCAGAATGATTCCCTGGAAAACCTTCTTTCATATATGCGCGAGCAAATGCAGCAATACTTTGAACCGTTTAACCTGTCGCTAATAATACGCTTCCCGGATGAAGTACCACCGGTAAAGTTAAGTAATGAGCAGCGCCGGAACTTATACCTGGTTACCAAAGAGGCTTTAAACAATGTAATGAAGCATTCGCGGGCTAAAATAGTTACCCTTTCATTGGAGATTGAAATGGATCAGTTGATTTTTAAAGTGTGTGATGACGGGGTCGGGCTGCCCGAGACCCTTTCGCGGCCCACCGGCAACGGCATTAAAAACATGCGCAAACGAATGGAAGATATTGGCGGCACTATTGAATGGGTAAGGCAAAAAAAGGGTGCAAATGTAGTTTACACCTTAAAATTCAACCATCAGAACCGGGGAACTGTTAAAATGCCGGCTTCTGTACACTAACTAATTACTACTTTTTTAACATTGCTACGTGGTTTATAAACCATTATCTTTATTAAGATGACTCCAATTGTGATTATAGAAGATGATGAGAAAATACGCAACTATTTGGGGGCATTATTAGCGGGTTCAGGCGAGTTTAATTTAAAAGCTTCATTTATAAGCACGGAAGAAGCGATAGAATACTTTGAATTCGGCATGGGCGACGATATTGAGCTGGTGCTGACAGATATTCAGTTGCCGGGCAAGTCAGGTATCGACCTTATAAGCTGGCTTAAGCCGCGCCGTCCCGATATCCAGTTTATGGTGCTTAGCGTGTATGACGATGCCGACAAAGTATTTAAGGCCCTGCAAGCGGGTGCAACGGGTTACGTCTTAAAAAATACATCATCAAATAAACTCATCGAATCATTAATCGATCTGCGCAAAGGCGGCAGTCCGATGAGCAGCCAGATTGCCCGGAAGGTGGTAATGGCTTTCCAGGAGCAGCAACCTTATGTTGACGGCAAAGAAAGCCTGAGTGACCGTGAAAACGAGGTCCTGTCCTGGTTAAGTAAGGGCTATAGCTACCAGGAAATAGCCGACCGCCTTTTTATTTCTATCGACACTGTCCGTACACATATTCGTAACCTGTACGAAAAACTGCATGTGCGAAATAAAAAGGACGCTTTGCGTAAGACCGGATTCAGATAAAGATATTATTCCTTTTTCACAGCCTTATTCCTGATAAATAATACCGACATCAAGGCCCCCAAAAAACCGAGTCCTGCCGAAAGGCGCATGATATTGGCATAAGCTGCAATGAAACCTGTGTGATACGTTTTCGCGACAATTGCTGTATCGTGCGAATTGAGTACAGCAGGCACTTTGGCGTTGCCTAGGTCTGCCACCTGCGACATTACAGCTTGTTTTTGTGTGGGATTGAGTGGCATATTTTTGATCTCAGTTTGCAAAGCACCCGAGAAAAACAACACCGCCAGCGCACCGAAGATCGCATTGGCGAACACTCCGGATATCCGTGTCATGGCGTTGTTGATGCCGGACGCCGTTCCCGAAAAATGGTCGCTTACAGAACCCATAACCGTCGCGGTAAGAGGCGCAACGGTAAAGGTCATACCCAAGCCCAATATAAATATACCGGGAAAGAACGTCGTCCAGTAGTCGGATGCCCCATGCGTCTGCTTTACAAACGACAGGATAAACAATCCGGCGCCAGCGATTGCCGGGCCCAAAATAAGAAATAACCTCGGACCGTGTTTGTCGGCAAGGCTACCGAAAAACCTGGAGGCTAAAATCATCAGCGTTGTAAAAGGCAAAAACGTGAGCCCTGATTGAAACTGGGTATAGCCCTGCACCTGCACCATATCCAGCGACATAAACAACATGCCTGCCCCAAGTCCTGCATACAGGAAAAAAGTAAGCAGGTTTACCCCGCTAAAGGTCATATTGGCAAACAGTGTTAAAGGCATCATCGGGTGTTTGCTTTTGGCTTCGATGATGATAAAGCCAATAAGCAATATTGTCCCGCTTATTAGTGATCCATATGCCTGCCAGTTGTGCAAGCCGACCGCCGGGATGCGCAGGAATCCAAAAGTAATTGCGGCCAAACCCAAAGCAATAGCGATAGCGCCGGGGTAATCTATCTCGTGAGCGGCGTCTTCGTCGCGGGTTTCGTTTACTTTGGTCAACAGTGCGAGAAATGCCCCTATGCCAATTGGTATATTTATAAAAAATATGAAGCGCCACAATCCCCAATCTGCAAATGCGCCACCCAATATCGGGCCGCCAACGGTAACCAGCACGGTAAATGCCGACCACGTACCGATGGCCTTACCCCTCTCCTCCGGGTTGATGGAGGTTGAGATCAGCGCCAAACTACCCGGGATCATTAAAGCGCCGCCGGCGCCCTGCAATACCCGAAATGCAATTAACCAGTTTACCGTAGGTGAAAACCCACAGGCCGCCGAGCCGATGCTAAAAATCAGGATACCCCACATCAATACTTTTTTGCGGCCAAGTTTATCACCCAAAGAACCACCTATTAATATAAGCGAAGCGAGCACCAGCAGGTAAGCGTTCAGTATCCAGAGCAGGTCGGGGGCGGTAGCGTTGAGGCTTTTCTGCAAAGCAGGCATCACTACGTTTAGGGCGGTACCATCAATAAAAGCCATAGACGATGCCAGTATGGCCGAAGCCATAACCCATTTACCCGCAGAACTGCTGAGTGCGACAGTCGACATAGCGGATTAAAGGTACACAGTGGTTGTGGAAGATTTTGTCATGCGGGAATCAATACTTTGCGAAACTGAATTGATGTTGTATTTTTATGGAAGCTAAACCTAAGCCCATGAGCATAGACAATAAAAAGATTTATTTAGTAAAAATCCCAATAGCTTATTTAACAATTTTGAGTTTAATAGCTTCGATAATCTTATTAAGCCAAATTCTACGTATCATAGAATTCCTCAACATCCCTGCACTGCTCGTTTTAACAGTCGATTTATTTATAAGTGCAATAAATATTATTTTCCTGTTCAAGAAGAATACACAAAAGGACATAAAGCTCGTATTGATATACAATATCGTTTTTTGTATAATTTCCGGGATATTAGTTCGAATAGGCGGTTATCCGTTCGCAAACAATTTGGGGGCAGATTTTTCTATTGGCTACATTCAAAATTACGCTGCTAATACTTATGTAGTCAATGGGTACTTTTTTAATATGCTTATGAATTTTCCTGATAAGATTCAAAACTTCTCTGGCTTTTCATTTCAGATTAACCTCATTATTTGGGGCATCGGAACACTTTTAATCGTGTGTTATAAAAGAATTGATAGGTGGTTTACTACTTCATCTGAACCGTCAACAAACCCCAATCTGACGCCATAAACCCCATCGGGGTTAAACCTTGGTAGAAAAGATCAACGGAAAATTACCGTGCCGTAGGTACGGAACATATGAAACAGGCACAGAACGCAGGGTTGCATACCTACGGCATGCAAAATATTTTCCTCATTGATTTTTCTACCGACGTTTTGTGCCGATGGCACATTTAAATATCGAAGGACCTGGGAGAAACAAAAAAACCTTATTGCCTGTTCAGGTGTTGGCATTTAACGACAGGAAAATGCGCTAATCTTATTACCATTACTGCCGATTATCATTTAATTTAGAGGCATGAGAAGAACCCTACTGCTAACCTTCATTTTGGCCTGCCTGTTTGAGCAGTCAAAAGCGCAACTTAAACCCGCACGGATATTTGGCGATCACATGGTTTTACAGCGCAATCAGCCCATACCGGTGTGGGGAACAACGGAGAAAAACACCAAAGTGGATGTTCACTTTAACGGACAACATATGAACGTCAGATCTGACGCGCAAGGCAACTGGAAGGTAGTACTGAACGCGATGAAAGAAGGAGGCCCGTATAACATGATCATCGAATCAGGCAAGGAAACGGTTAGCTATACGGATGTGATGATGGGCGAAGTGTGGCTGTGTTCGGGGCAGTCGAATATGGAATTTACACTGAACAATGCCTTAGGTTTTAAGAATGAGCAAAAGGTAGCAAGGGCACAGCCTATACGGCAATTTCACGTACCTAACAGGATGAGCCTGGTTCCTGAAACTGACTTTGCAGGTGGCGAGTGGGTACAGGCCGATACCAATACAGTGGGCTACTTTACTGCGGTGGGTTATTTCTTTGCAAAAAAGCTGGCAAAGGAACTGAATGTGACCGTCGGGCTGATACACAGCAGTTGGGGCGGCACGCAGGCCGAATGCTGGATAAGTAAGGAATCGCAACTGGGCGACCCTAACCTTGCCCCGCGCGTACAACATATGCCGGCAACCTGGGATGGCCTTAAACACCAGGTTGACAGTACCATCAAATTCTTTTCGTTCCCGAATATGCCGGTAACTTATTATAAACCGGAAGAACTGGCTAATCAGCCCGCTTCGTTTTTTGAGCGCTGGCAAAAGGGCAGCATCGGTGCGTGGGAATGGCAGGGCAGATGGGCATCGTACCGTGGTGAAGGTTTTATGGAACATACCCTCAAACTGGATAACAGCGCTGCTGCAAAAACCTCGGTTCTTCACTTAGGGCAAACGGACGCCGATATGCTGTTGTATATCAATGGCAGCCCTGTAAAGCCTGCATTTGTGAATGGCAATTTCCAGGTGAGCCTGCCCGCCGGGACATGGAAAGCAGGCGAAAACAGCCTGTTGCTCGATTTGCAGTCACTTCAAAAAAATCCATCATGGTTTGGGCTGGGAATTTATGGCGACTGGACCAACGTTTACACCCAATTCCCCGACACCTTAATAACCCTTGCCGACAATAACTGGCGTTTAATGCCAGATGTGAGCAAGCCCTACCATTTTGATTACAGTCCGAATAATACCGTTGCAACCTTGTATAATGGCATGATTGCGCCAATCACAAACTATCCTGTTGCAGGTGTGTTATGGTACCAGGGCGAGGCCAACGCTACCAAAGCTTACCAATACCGTACTACCTTTCCGTTGCTTATAACCGACTGGCGCCAGAAATGGGGCAAGGATTTTCCCTTCCTTTTTGTACAGCTATCCTCGTGGGGGACCATGCCTAACAGCAACCAGGGTAGTGACTGGGCGGAGTTGCGTGAGGCACAAGCAATGACCCTTAGCGTGCCAAAAACAGGAATGGTTGTTACCACCGATGTGGGAGATGCTAATAACATACACCCGAAGGATAAGGCGGACGTGGGTTTCCGGCTGGCTAATGAAGCGTTGAATACGGTTTATGGGTTATTGAATGAGAACCGCAGCCCGCTATTTAAATCGGTGGATTTTAAGGATGGCTATGCATTGGTGACCCTGACCCATACCGATGACGGATTGACAGCGAAGGACCCTTACGGTTATATCAAGGGGTTTGAATTAGCCGGTGCGGACAAAAAGTTTTATTTCGCGAAGGCGGAAATTGTGGGCAACCAGGTAAAAGTGTGGTGCGACCAGGTGAAGCAACCTGTTTCGGTACATTATGCATGGACCAACGCAGCGGTGGAAGCCAATCTTTTCAATAAACAGGGTTACCCGGTGGGGCCGTTCCGTTCGGATGACTGGAAAGGCATTACGGAAGGGAAATAAACCTCCCTCATCCCCGCACGGTAGAGATGTGCTTTTTGATTTTACATAAAGAATATTAAATAGTTATATATGCCACAAGATATAAAAGCCATCGCCAATCAATTTATCAGAACGCTGGAGCACCGCAAGTCGGCGGATGAATTACTCCAATTTTATCATCCCGATATTAAACACATCGAGTTCCCGAACACGGTGACCAAAAACCGAAAAGTGAGTACGCTGAATGATCTAAAGGAGGCGTCTGAACGTGGCAAGAAATTACTGCAGAAAGAAGAGTACGAGGTGTTAAACTCCTGGTCGTTTGAGAATACGGTGATCATTGAGGCCATTTGGACCGGCACCTTAGCTGTGCCCATGGGCAATATCCCGGTTGGCGGGCAAATGAAGGCTTACTTCGCTCAATTTTATGAATTTAAAGACGGTAAAATATTCAAACAAAGAAATTACGATTGTTTTGAACCATTTTAGTTGACAGAATTTTCCTTTTGCCTGGCTTCTTCATTCTCCGCTTCAAGTTTTACTTTTTTCAGGTCGCCGCGCAGTAAGGCGAACAGGCTCATGTACACATTAGCTACAAATACCAGTGCAAAGCCGCCGATAAGATACCCGCGCCAGTCGGTGAACAGCAATTGATAATTGGTGATAACCAGCATAGCGGCTGTTACATAATGGCTGAAGCAATACTCGCAGGTAAACAGGTAAAAGAATTTACGTTCAACTATCGTTTTGCCGTTATGGCAGCGCTTCAAGCAATATTCGCGGGGCTCTTTAAAAACCTCTTCGTGCGTTACTGTCCATGCCATACAGGCTATTGGGATGGCGAGGATAAATAGCCAGGCCACTTGCGTAGTTAATGTCATATACTCCAAATACGTAATTGGCTGAAAATGTTTGGAATAGAATAAGATAGTCCACAACCGGACAGGCAGGTATATCAAAAGCGAACGTTATAGCTTGCTTTATTCTATTCAAATTATTGACTAATAGCCACTTACCTGTATGGCATATTTCTTGTCACCTGTGAGCTGATAAATTGTATCACCATGAAAGCCTGTTTTACCTTAACCATTGTACTCCTTTGCCTTAGCTGTTTCGCACAGCAAAAAACAGAAAAAGATTTTGCTGTTCATAACCGTGATATCAGCCTTACGTCCGATGACGGTGTGCAGGTGATACATTTGAACGACCGGGATAATGACGGAGTAGCATGGATAAACGGAGAACATTTCGTACAAGGAGTCATCGAAGTCGACATCAAAGGGAAAGATGTTCTTCAGCGAAGTTTTGTGGGTATAGCCTTGCATGGCGTAAACGACACCACTTTTGAAGTGATTTATTTTCGCCCGTTTAATTTCCGTTCAACCGACCCCGCCCGTAAGGTACATGCCGTGCAATACATCGCCTTGCCCGGATATGACTGGTTCAAGCTGCGGTCGGAACATCCTAATCAATACGAAAAACAAGTCGACCCTGCTCCTGACGCAAATGAATGGTTTCATGCAAAAATCGAGGTAAGTGCCTCAACCATAAAGGTATTTGTGAATAACGACAGTAAACCTTCGCTGGTTGTGGATGAACTGGTACACACGGGCGGAAAAATGGTTGGTTACTGGGTTGGAAATGGTTCGGATGGAAATTGGAAGAACTTGAAGATCACCCGAACTAATAACTAACAATGCCACTTAACCTTTTTTAACATAAATTAACACCCGTCCATCTTGTATCCTAAGTTTTTAGTTTTACCTTAGGGGCTCCTAATATCACCTTATGCGCTATCTATCCTTATTCTGCCTTTTTTTTCTACTTATTGCGACTTCGGCATCTGCTCAAAATTCTTATTCGGTAAAAGGTATTATAGCCGACAGCGTTGAACACGTTAAGCTTGGCAACAGTGCTATTGTTGTGCTGGAAGCTAAAGATTCGATAATGATGAAGTTTGTACGTACCGCTAACGATGGCTCATTTTCAATCTCGGGACTGAGTAAAGGGAAGTACCTTGTGCTAATCTCCTACCCTGATTATGCAGATTATACCGAGTCGTTCAGCCTTGATTCGGCAAATCAAATACACAATTTCGGGCAAATTAATATGAGTCTTAAATCGCGCCTGTTGAAGGAGGTTATAATAAAAGGAACTGCCGCGCAAATGAAGATCAAAGGTGATACAACGGAATTTAACGCCAGGGCTTTTGTAACCCAGCCTAATGCTAAAGTAGAGGATTTGCTGAAGCAACTGCCCGGCATACAAGTTGACAAGGATGGGAACATTACCGCTGAAGGTCAGAAAGTACAAAAGGTACTGGTAGATGGTGAAGAGTTTTTTGGCGACGACCCAACGCTGGTAACCAAGAATATCCGCGCAGATATGGTAGATAAGGTGCAATTGTATGACAAAAAGAGCGACCAGGCAACGTTTACCGGTATAGATGACGGCAAGAAAGAGAAGACCATCAATATTAAGTTGCGCGAGGATAAAAAGAACGGCATGTTTGGCAAAGGCGAAGCAGGTGGCGGTACTGGTGGGATTTACCAGGGCACACTCCTTTTTAACGCATTTAAGGCCAGACAAAAATTCTCAGTTTATGGAACCATCGGCAATAACGGCAAGGTGGGCCTGGGCTGGGACGATAACCAGAAATATGGCTCGGGCGGAGGTTTTGAAATGGACGATTCGGGCAGCGGGATGATGTTTTTTGGTGGTGGCGGCAGCGGCGATGACCTGGACTCGTTCAGCGGGCAATATAACGGCCAGGGTTTGCCCTTTGCACGTACCGCTGGCGTACATTACGACACTAAGTGGAACGATAGTAAAGAATCTATTAATACCAACTTTAAACTCGGGGTAATTAATATTGATGGTACCAGCGAGGACCTGACCCAAAACAATGTGCAGGGAAGCGTTTTTAATAACACCTCGAACCAAACGTACCATAATTATATGTTGAGGCAAAAGCTTGACCTGGTTTACCAGGTAAAACTGGATACTAGTTCGAACCTGAAAATATCGGTCGACGGTACTTTAAAACACAGCACGACCAACAGCAGTTATATATCATCTGAAAAACAAGACACCATCCCTGTAAACGATGAAACGCGCGCCTTAACAAATACCGTTGACCAAAGGGCATTTAATGCCAGCGCGTTTTACACGCACAAGTTTAAAAAGGTTGGCCGTACCATCTCTTTCCGTGTGAACGAGGCTTATAGCCAAAGCAAAGCCAACGGCTTTTTGAAGCAGCATATTAATTTTTATGGTCCCCAAAAGCACATAGACAGCACGCAACATGTTGACGAGGCTAAAAATAATGACCTGCAAAGCCAGTCCATCAACACCAACCTAACTTATTCGGAACCCTTTTCAAAATATTTCTCCGTTTTATTAAATTATGGCATCGGTATTAGCAACAGTAGTGCCAACCGGATAACCGATACAGCGTCGGCGGCGGGTCAGCCCTACAATATTTTTGTCAGATCATTGAGCAGCGATTTTCAATTGAATCAATTTTCGAACCAGGCGGGAGCCGTGTTTAACTACAAAAAGGGGAAAATAATTTTCAATGTCGGTACAAAGGCGAGCTATGTGAATTTCCGCGAGGTGAATGAGCTTAACAATATTCCGCTGAACAGAGATTTTATTAACTGGATGCCGCAGGCCAGGTTTGAGTACCGCTTCTCGCAGCAAAAATCTTTCAATATAAATTATAATGGTAATACCACGCAGCCTACGCTTGACCAGATACAGCCCATTATAAATGACAATGATCAATTGAACCTGGTAATAGGCAATCCTAACCTTACGCCATCATTCACCAACAGTATTAACCTCGGCTATAGATCGTACAAAGTGATCGGTGACCAGGCTTTTAATATTTTTGGTAATTATTCGGTCACCACCAACCCGATAGTCAACCACATTACTTATAAAAACCGAACAGGTGCGAGCACAAGCGAATACTTTAACTTGCCGGGGAAACCAACAACCAGTTTTTACATGTACAGCTATTTTGGGCGCAAAATTGAACCGCTGGGCGGTGTGCAAGTGGGACTTAACATGAATGCTAACGGAAACGTTTATTATAATTATGTTAACGGAGCGTTGGGCAGAACAACAAATTATACGTTAAACCCCGGTTTGAATATCTCAAGATATATCGAAAAGAAGCTGGATCTTGGCCTATTCGGTGGCCCAACGTATACCATTAGCGGCTCATCGTTAAACCCAAATGTAAATAATAACGGCTGGGGCGCTAATGCAAGCGCTAATCTAACTATTTACCTGCCCGGAAAATTCCAGATAGGCACTAACAGCCAGTATACTTATACGGCTAAATCCCAATCTTTCCCACAAGATTTTAGCAGTACGGTAGTCAACACCTTTATTATCAAGACATTTACCAAGACAGACAATTTGAAAGTTACGTTGTGGGGGAATGATATTTTCAATCAAAACGTTGGTTTTACCAGGAGTGCCAATGCCAACCTGATCACTCAAAACAGCTATACTACTATCAAAAGATATTTTATGTTGACAGTTTCTTACGATTTTACAAGGATGGGCGGCGGCGCTCCTAAAAAATAACACTATGAAAAAGACAGTCATCATCCTATCAGGCCTGCTTTTTTTAAGCACTACCGTTTTTGCACAGCATGCGCATTTTACCGCTTCGGGCAAAATTGAATATAATCGTACGATGAATATGTGGGCATTGATGAAAAAACAGATCAACAAGGATAACGAAGCCTTTATGCAGACCATTTATGATGCGTACATCAAAAGCAGTCCGCAATTTAAGGTGCTAAAAAGCACGATGTCGTTCAGCAATAACAAAACCCTTTTTACGCCTATTGAGGACGACAGTCCGGATACCTTTTTTGGTGAAAGCCCAATAACTACGCAAAACAATGTGGTTTATACCGATTTATCGACCAATACCCAGGTTAGCCAGAAAAAGGTTTTCGAGGAGACGTGCCTGGTAACGGACAGCGTACGAAAAGTAAAATGGAAAATTACGGACGAAACGCGCGTTATCGCGGGTTATACTTGTCGCCGCGCCAATGCTATTGTTATGGATTCGATTTATGTAGTTGCATTTTATACCACCGAAATCCCTATTTCGGGCGGACCTGAAAATTTCAGCGGCTTGCCGGGCATGATATTGGGCGTGACTTTGCCGCACGAAAATTTGACGTGGTTTGCAACAAAAGTAACCGATACTTCGCTGCCGCCCAATATTGTGGTACCGCCTAAAAAAGGAAAGCCGGCTAACAATGCGTCATACCACGAAATATTACGTAAAGCTACAAAGGATTGGGGCCAATGGGGGCAAACGTATATCAAAGGGTTTTTGCTTTTATAGCCGCCCCTGTCTTTTTTTTTCGATCAAAAAACGATTAGTTTTGTATCAAAGGCCGGCTAAAGGCTTTAAGATATAGTTGATCGTCATATGAAAAGGCTAAAGCGGCTGCTGTTTATCTTTTTGCTGTTTGTTTCTGTTCAGCAATCATACGCGCAGGATCAACCGGTTTATGTAGGCATACAAAGTGAAACTTTTGGCTACTTTGCTTCGTCGCAGCATAATACCAACTGGTGCTGGGCGGCTTCCATCCAAATGATATTTAATTACTACGGCATTGCTATTACCCAGGAGCAAATAGTGGCGCGCAGTTACGGCGTTGGTCCGACCGGCTTGCTGCCCGATTGGACAGGAAACACTGATGTGATTACAGCTAATTTGAATAACTGGAGTGTAGACAACGGCGGGCGGCAATATATGGTGAGGGCCTATTGTTACCCCGGGCCACCAACCCCGGCCTATTTGATACAGGAACTTTCCCAGAAGCGCCCGGTGCTGATAGGTTATCAATCGGGCCCAAGCTCCGGCCATATTGTGGTCATCACGGCCTGCAGCTATATCAATACCGACAATGGGCCTTTAATCGAATCTATCGTGGTACGTGACCCATGGCCCGACGAAGAAAACGCAGCCAACCAGGGCCGAAAAGAATGGACGGGCATCGAACTTGCCAGTAAGATACAGGCGCATTGGTATATTGTAGTGCAGTGAACGGCCCTATTTGATTGAGGACTGGTTTAGCTCATGTTGCACTAAACTTAGACCACTCGTGTGTCGATATCGCCTTGTAAACAAAATAATTAATCAGAGAGTATCCGACAAAACATGCCGAAACAAATTCACCGTAAAATAGCTCTGAGGAAAAAAATATTATTAGCAAAATGATAATTCCTATAAATACAATAGCGATAAAAAATCTTAAGAAATTATTTAAGCGAAATAGAAATTTATAAAGTATAATCTGCAAAATGGAGCCAATAAGTGTGAAACTTACCATTGCAAAAAGGAATCCCCATCCGGGAAGAAATTCCAGGACACTTTTCCTTTGATTGTAATAGAAATTTTGGAAAACTGAAATAGCATCAAGAGCACTGAATGTTATTAGCAATCCCAATGTAACTGGTGCCATAGTTAAAGCTATTTTTTTAAACATACTTGTATTTCTCAGATATTGAAATGATCTATTTCGTCCCCTGCACCTGCGGAGTTGGTGGCACGCCATTTACTGCAAAATGATAGGTACCTGAGCCAACTTTTATTAATACATAACCGTTATCTGCTGAGCCAACAGTAATATCTTTATCCGAAGCCAGGGCTCCAGCATCATCACTTATTTGTGAGGCATCCGCGGCAGGCAGGTAGACGTCCGCTTTGGTGTTGGCGGGTATTTCGACGTTGTAATACGTTTTACCGTCCTTTACTTCCCAGCCGGAACTTGCTTTGCCGTAATAAGTTTCCAAACTGGCTGTGGCATTGGTAAATCCACCTCCGGGGTGCGGCATAATGCGGATATGTTTGTAGCCGGGTCCATCATTGTAAGTATCCAGGCCGGTCATTACGCGGTACATCCAGTCGCCAATAGCGCCATAGGAATAATGGTTGAAGGAGTTCATGCTGGCAGCTTCGAAGCTTTTATCGGGACGAATGCCGTCCCAGCGCTCCCAGATGGTGGTGGCACCCATTTTAACAGGGTACAGCCATGATGGATAGGTGTCCTGAAGCAACAGGCGGTATGCCACATTATTATGCCCGAAACGCGTTAATACATGGCACAGGTACGGCGTGCCCAGGAAACCCGTAGTGAGGTGGTTACCATAAGCGCGGATATTATCCACCAGGCGCTGTGCAGCCTGGTCGCGTAAAGCCTCGGGCAGCATATCAAAATTGAGCGCAAGTGTATAAGCCGTTTGCGTGCCTGATACGAGGCGGCCATTTGGTGTCACATATTCCTTAAAGAAGGCATCTTTAATGTGTTTGAGCAGTGCCGTGTAATTTTCGACGTCTTCTTTTTTACCCAGCACGTTTGCGGCGTTAATAAGCAATTGGGTAGAGTAGGCATAGAAGCACTGCGCTATAAAAAACTTATCAGTAATGGCCGATGAGCCATCGGTATCATCATCACGACTATAAAACAGCCAGTCACCAAAACTGTCGCCTGTCTGCCAAAGGTCGTTTTTACTTTGACGCTGCATATAATCAACCCAGGCTTTCATGCTCGGATATTGCGTTTGCAGGATGCGTTTATCGCCATAAGCCACATACATGTTCCAGGGAATAACGGTAGATACGTCGGCCCAGCCGGTACTGCTTTGCGTAAAGCCTATACAATTGGGTATCACCCAGGGCACAACACCCTCTGCTGATTGATCGGCTGCGACATCTTTCAGCCATTTCCCAAAAAAGTCATTCACACCCATATTAAATGTCGCGGTACGTGAAAAAACCTGTGCATCGCCCGTCCAGCCGAGACGCTCATCACGCTGTGGGCAGTCGGTGGGCACATCCAGGAAATTACCCTTCTGACCCCATTGGATATTATGTTGCAATTGATTGATCATCGGATTTGAAGTAGTAAAAGTGCCGGTGGGTTTCATATCCGAATACAAAGCCACTGCGGTTACATCTTCCGGCAAAATCTTATCACCGGGATAACCTAAAATTCGGATAAACTGGAAACCGTGAAAGGTAAAGTGTGGCTCGAAAATTTCCTCGCCGTTCCCTCCCAGGACATAAACATCCTCGGCTTTGGCAGCACGCAGATTTTCGGTATAGAAATTTCCGAACTTATCCAAAACCTCCGCATGTGAAACTTTGATGGTATCCCCGGCTTTGCCTTTTACTTTTATGATAACCCAGCCTACCAGGTTCTGACCGAAATCGATCACCTGTTCGTTTTTTGGCGTTTTAAAAATACGTACTGGTTTAAAGGTTTCGTGCTTTTTTACCATTTCGTTATAGGTTGCCAACAGGATATTTTTCGGGTAATCCTGCACTTGTACGCCGCTCCATTTCGAGTCGTCGAAACCCGGCTCGGTCCAGCCTTTAGTGCTCATATTGTGGTCGATAGTTTCTCCGTTATATATTTCGCTATAGCGGACCTCCCCCGTGGACGACTTCCAGCTTTCATCAGAGGTGATAACTCCAGTCGTCCCATCTTCATAAGTAATATTGATCTGCAGCAACAGGGCTATATCTTTTCCATACACATTTTTATGGTCCGCGAAACCAATAATGCCCCGGTACCAGCCGTTCCCCAGCATCACACCGATGGCATTATTGCCTTCTTTCAGCATATCCGTCACATCGTAAGTTTGGTATTGCAGGCGTTTTTTGTAGCTGGTCCAGCCTGGGGTAAGATACGCATCACCCACACGTTGACCGTTTATTTGCGCCTCGTACAAGCCATGCGCAGTGATATAAGCCACAGCTGATCTTATTTTTTTATGGATGTCGAATTGTTTGCGCATTTGCGGGATGGGGCGCTTTAAAGTATCCTCGGTATAGCCGGGTGTTATCCATTTGCCTTGCCAGTCGGCTGTATTGAGCAGCGCCATTTGCCACCAGGCTGGCTGGCTCCACACAGATGCCTTGCCATAATTATCCCAAACTTTTACGCGCCAGTAATATCTTTTGCCGGATTGCAAGGGCTTGCCCTTATAGGTAATAAATACCGATGAATCGGACATTACCTTCCCCGAGTCCCACACATGCCCGCTGAAATTGGAGTTCTCGCTCACATCAATGCGGTAGGCGGTTTGCATTTCGCTGCGTTTATCGGAACTGATCTGCCAGCTAAAACGTGGCAGCAGTACGTCCATACCCAAAGGGTTGGTGCGGTTTTCGCAAAGCAAGGCATCAACTTTTACCTGGGCGCAGCAAATAGCAGCTACCAATTGCAGGGCAAACAAAATACTGGAGAATTTCATGTTTTAAATATTTGGTTAGGGATACCGTATGTACTGGCACATACAGCGGCTAAAAACCAAATCTAAATAAATCAAAATAGAATAGCTATGGTGTAACGGGGATTTTATTTAAAGCACAACGAAGCTAAATTTATGATTAATTTAGTCTCTCATGAAAAGACCAACAAATGAGCGTTTTGCGATTGTAATTGTTATCCTAATGATTTGCACAATAGCTTTCTTAAATGTTGGTTCGATTTACAAACTATACATACGAGTATTTAAAAAGAGCACGATTATACAGCACCATAACAGCAAGGGTCAACTTGACGGAGAATATATTGCTTATGTCAACGGAAAGATTTACGGGCAAGCGTACTATGTTAATGGGTTAAAAGAGGGTCTGTGTTCGTTATATTTTGACAGTGGGCTACTGCAAAACGAAACATTTTACAAACATGATAAAGCAAATGGAGTAGAGAATGAATATTACGAAAATGGATTTTTAAACTATACTGTTAAATGGAGAAATGGCCAACGTTATGGTAGTGAATATCATTATTTACCGAACAAAAAACTATTTAACTATGACACCTTCGGTGTAGGCAGCGGTAAAGAAGATTCTTTTTATTACTCCGAATTTGATTCATCAGGCCATTCGAACAAGGTTTTTGGAGATGTATTTAGTTCCAACTTATATTACGTCAATAAGGTAGATTCAACTATTATCCTGACGGATAATCAGACATACCATGACATAACGGATTTATATATCACCGTAGCAACGCCGCCTGGCTTAACACCCATAATAAACATCAGTATAAATGATAAGCCGATTAATAATTTCAGAATCATCAATAATACTATAAAGATTTGGGACGCATTTCATTATAAGAACAATTACAAAATTGCTATACACGGCAAATTCATAACTCCAAAAAAGCAATTTTATAAAAATGACTCACTCTTTTTAACCATTAAAAAGGACTAATAACAGGCACAAAAATGCCTAATGTGTTTCTTCAACACCCCTTTTCTGAAAACTATATATAAGATAAATCAAAGCCGGTAAAATAAACAAGCTTCCGATTAACAGCGCGAGCCCAAGTGCTTCTATGGTTTTATCGGGGGCCCTGTTTTCGAGAAGTGACAGGTAGCCGCCATTTTTGATTATGACGATATTAGGGTAGTGCTTATAGGTAACGGTCAGCAAGATCATGGTGATCTGAAATCCTGCCAGCAAGCGAAGCGTACGCGCGCGGCCATTGTAAATCATCAGCCATAGAATAACCAGTGAAATGGTTGCGAGACTTACTGCCGCAATACCAACCGGGTTACCAAAAACCCAGTCGGCCAGGGGGATTTTATCCGCGGCAGCGCAAATAAAAACGAAAGCGCCCGATACGACTGCTGCAAAATTCATCTGCTTTGCCTTACGGATAAAACGCTTTCGTTCAACATCGTCGGTAACTTCGCCAATCAAATAAATTGCTGCGATAAATCCGCAAAGCGACACGGTAAATAACCCGATGGCAATGGAGAACCAGTTGAGCCAGCAGAATATATAGGCCGATAAATAGGTGTTAGCATGAACGTCTATCTCCCCCGAAACTGCACTGCCGGCAATGATGCCCAAAAACATCGGTGTAATAAAACTGGAGTAAACAAATACCCGGTTGTAAACTTTTTGCATATTGTCTACCACTGCATCATAGTTACGGAAGGAAAAAGCTGTTCCGCGCGCGATGATTCCCAGCAACATAATGGCCAGTGGGATGTGCAGGTGGATGGACATGGTAGTGTAAATCTCCGGGAAACCGACAAACAGGATCACGATTGCGATGATGAGCCACATGTGGTTGGCCTCCCATATGGGGCCAATGGCTTCGTAGCTTATTTTACGCGTTTTTGCTTTGTTATCGCCACGGCTGAACAGCTCGATAATGCCCGCGCCAAAGTCGGCACCGCCGAGCAACAGGTATAAGAGCAGTGCTAACCATAAAAAACCGAATACGACGTATAACATCATTGTCTTACATTTTAACTTATCGGCCTTTTGATCTCAACATCATACATTTTTGGCACCATTTTGATTTGCCGGTACAGTATAAAAATTACCATTAAGCTTAATGAAAAATACACCAGCGTAAATACTAAAAAGGAATAACCAATACCGGGCATCGGTGTCACCGCATCTGCCGTGCGCATCACGCCTTGTATTATCCAGGGCTGGCGGCCGACTTCGGTTACCGTCCATCCAGCTTCCACAGCAATGAACCCTATAGGCGTGGCAAAAACGAATAACCGTAAAAACCAGTTTTTACCGAACCACTTTTTCTTTTTTAGCAATGCGATAAAATACATCAGCGATAGTCCCAGCATCAGCATACCCAACCCTACCATTACCTGGAAAGCATAATGCGTAATGGCCACCGGTGGTTGGTCCTTTACTGGAATTTTATCGAGCCCTTTAACTTCAGCATTAAAATCTTCATAAGTCATGAAGCTGAGCATGCCCGGCAGTTTGATGGCGTCTTTAACCGTTTTGGTTGCTGTATCCGGGATACCGCCAATAATTAATGGTGCGAATTTCTCGGTTTTAAAATCCGCCTCCATTGCTGCGAGTTTAGCAGGCTGACGCTTCGCAACGTCCTTTGCCGAGATGTCGCCGCTAAGCGGTTGCAAAATTGCTGCCACCGCGCCAAACACGATAGCAATGCGGAAAGCCATATAATGGAACTTCACATTCTTCTTTCGTATGATCATCAAGGCATGTACACCGGCTACAGCAAATCCGGTAGCCGCAAACGCGGCGATGGACATGTGCAGCGCCTGCTGGAACCAGGCGGGATTGAACATGGCTTTCATCGGGTCGATATTAAGGTATTGACCTTTGACAAAATCGAACCCGGCAGGACTGTTCATCCAACTATTGGCCGCTACTACCAATATACCCGATACGATACCACTGATGCCGACAATTACCCCGGTAAACCAATGGAACCAGGGATTGAACTTGTCCCACCCGTACAGGAAAAATCCAAGCGCAATAGCTTCGATAAAAAAGGCCGTCCCTTCCAGTGAAAATGGCATACCGAATATGGGCCCGGCATGCTTCATGAAATTGGGCCAGAGCAGTCCCAATTCGAAAGACAAAACGGTACCTGATACGGCACCAGTCGCAAAAAATATGGCTACGCCTTTGCTCCAGGCTTTAGTGATGTTTTTGTAAACAGGATCTTTTGTTTTGAGCCAGTAGAAATGCGCTATCGCCATAAAAAATGGCATGACCATGCCGATGCACGAAAACACGATGTGAAACCCTAAAGACAAGGCCATTTGCGACCTGGCGGCAATAAAATCATCCATGGCAGGTAGTGGGTGAATATTATTCCGAAGGTAGGCAACATTGGCAAAAATAACTGTCAGCTCAAATTACAAAGTGTAATTTAGTTTGAATATAAATTAGGTTGATCGGGTTGGAGTAAGTTGATTAAGTTGAATGGTTTTAGTATAAATCAATTTACCTTAGCCAGTGTAACCGTGTTGGCGTTAAGGTAATTACGCAGGGTTACCAAATGATCAGTATTGATCAGGTCGACGCCGCATTTGAGCAATTCGTCCCATACAACTTTACGCTCGGGGGAGGCCCACAGCCGTACTTTGGCGCCCATGCTATGCGCTATTACGACGAATGCACATAACTTTTGTTTTTCGTAAAAGGGTATCTCGCCTTTACCGTCCCAGTGCAGCAGCCACGAGTATTTGCAACTTGCCATGGTAAATACATTATGCGTAACGGTGTCGCGGGCCACGCGGCGCAAGTCATCATCTATAAAAGCCAGGCGGCTGGTTTCGTTTTCGAGCTTTTTATAGGGTTTATGTCCCGAAATAACCACTGTAACGGCACCGTAATTTACCTTCCCGTTGGCATAACTGGTAAACATCGAGCGGTATTTATCGAGCATGCGTTCTAGGGCAGCATAAGTTTTATCTGATCCACTTTTAACATCGATCATCAAAATAACAGGACGGGCGTAATTGGTATACACGCGCCCGTTGTTTTGCATTACGCGATCGTAAAGAGGCTTAAGGTAAAGTTTTTCGAGGGTTTTACCTCCACGGAATATCGGGCAGAAATGGCCGACCACCAGGTTGGTGTCGCGTAAAAAAATATCTGCTTCGATATTGGTAAACCCGTTATCGAGGGCATCAAATAAGGGGTGTTTATGGCGATAATCGTTGTGGGCAAAGCCGTTGAGCAGCGGGGTGGATTGTGCGCTGCCGTTTACAGTGGCAACTGCAAATATTAAAAATATCAATAACCTAAGGTTCGGGGTAGCCGTTTGGTTTAATCGCATTTTAATCAGGGGTATAAGCTTTACAACGTAAAATTAGAGTTTAATTATATCCAATCGTTAAATTAAAGGTTAAGAAATCCTTAAATAAGCGATGGTTAATATTAACTTTTACGTAATTCGCCTCACACAGTTGGGGCTAAATCACAATTTATTTTTATTAATTTCAAACCAAAAAAAACGCTCAAAAAAGGCGAACATATTGAAGGCGTACCTGCTGAATTAGAAGAACTTCTGAAAAAAGATAGCGAAGCCGCAGCTTTTTTCGACACTTTGTCGAAAGGGTACAAACAAGGTTATTGCGACTTGGTAGGCTCGGCGAAATAAGCCGAAACGCGCCAGGGGCGTGCCGAAAAAGCTTTTAAAATGCTGCAGAACAAGCAGAAGACGCTGAAGACGTGATTTGGTGAATAGTCAATGGTGAATGGTCAATAGATTTTGCTTTAATTATTCACTATTGACTATTCACCATTGACAGCCTACTCTTCATGATTCCGCCTGTACACCTTCCGCTCGATGCGCCTATCCGGGATGAACCACATACAGGCAACCACTACATACAAGCCGCAGGAGATCATTGGGTTTATAAATGCAAGGGCTATGGCAGCAGCATAAAAGCCGAGCGAAGCTAAGCCTTTCCAGTCCCTGCCCATGGCTTCGGCCAATTCGGAGTTCTTGCCGCAATGACTCACCAGCACACGTGTAAGAATGGTATACGACAGGCCGCACATGATCAGTATCACGCCGTAAATAGCAACCGGCCAGGTGGCAAAGTGGTTAGCGGCCATCCATTCTGTTCCGAAGGGAATCAGCGACAACCAAAACAACAGCAGCAAGTTCGCCCATAGTGCGCCGCCGGTAATTGAATTCACCAGGTACATCATATGGTGATGATTGTTCCAGTAAATACCCACGTTGACAAAGCTAAGCACATAAGCAAGGAAAAATGGTAACATAGGTAAAAGGGAACTAATATCCCCCTTATCGTGTTCGGGCAATTTTAGTTCAAGCACCATGATGGTAATGATGATAGCTATGACACCGTCGCTGAAGGCTTCGAGGCGGGATTTTTTCATTCGTGTTGGATATGATGAGCTAAATATACTTATTTATGCGACGTAGAGAATCTAAGATATGTGTTCTGTTTTATTTTCATTCGCAGCCCATTCTGCTTACCGGAAAACTTTGTAATCAGTATTATCCTAAAATTCTATCTTTGGATATGGGCAAAATACAAATCCTCGTTATTGGCCGCAACGAACAGATTGTGGCGACGGTTGAAAGACTGATCAACAACAATCCCGCCTGGCAGGCTACCACTTGTCTTACAGATGATGGTGCGATCACAGCTTGCGGAAAGCAGGCTTTTGACCTGGTGCTTTTGGGTGGGGGAATTGACATCCACTCCGAAGCTATTTTACGCACAGCTATACATGCGCGCCAGCCTGATCTTAAAATAATACAGCACTACGGCGGCGGCAGCGGTTTGCTGGCTACCGAAATTAATATGGCCCTCGCAGAAAAATAGAATCCATCCCAAAAGGGTCCACTTGTCCATTGCGTTCTAAAAAGTATACACCTTGTATAGGCTGTTTACTAGTACTCTTATTACAAAATATCGTAACGCCTTGATTCCCAACCGCCATGTCAATTGGAACGATTTTGGCTATCTGTGTTGCAACAAATAACATTGGAATTAGTATGATATTTTATTTTTTAGGATTTTTTACGATGGTTTGTGTTTATGCAATGGTTACAAACCGGTTAAACCAGAAAGCAAAATGCGACCATAATTGGGAAGACAAGGCGGACGGAGTAATTAAATGCAGCAAATGCCACAAAAGCATCCAATTGCAGAATACTTATAATGATGAACATATAACAGCCTGATAATTTATTTTTAAAACAAAACCATGAACATATTAAAATTCGCCATAATTGGCGCCGCGGTGGGGTACGGAGTTTACTACGTAACCAAAAAAAGGGAGGACGGCACATCGATACTGGAAGAACTGGCAGAACAGGCTCCAGAATGGTTTAACAAAGGCAAGCAGTATGCCTCGCAAACCATTGACCAGGTAACTGATAGTATAAAGAGCCACGCTCCAGGAAATAGAAACGATCTGTAAGATTTTAAATAAGTGAGTAAATAATAATAGCCTTGGGTTAAAAGGGGAAGGCTATTTAAACCACCGTGCTGTAAAGCGAGGTGGTTTTTTATTTGGCACCTTGCAAATGGTATATCCTTGACGATACCTGCCCACAGGTTGTGGGCGGATATAAAGCAAACGGGCCTATTTCTTTCGAAATGGGCTTTTGTTTGTCCATCAGTTGGCTCTTACTGCAATCTACTTTTGGTAATTTCCGCCAATCACAGGGCAATTTTTTGCAGTTTTTACTATACCGGTGGACTGTTCCGGACATAATTATTAAAAAAGGTTATTCATTTGCTATAGCGGCCAAAAATATTCGTAAAATGCTACAAGCGGCATGAACGGCTGATAAAACAATTATATATCAGCACTTTATAGATGTAGGTTTGAATTGTAAAACAACTAAAAACCCACAATCATGAAAAAGTTAATTTTTTTACTATCCATTACAGCATTTACCGCCCAGAGCCTTAAGGCGCAAACAACCGCGCCCGTGGATACAACTGCAAACCTTCAAAACTCCTGGTATTTTGAATTTGCCGGGGCAAGTTTAACAGGTGCGACTTTCAATTACGAGCGGTTCCTTTCAAAAACTCCCGGCGGACTAAGCATTCATGCCGGGGTAGGCGGGGGCCTTATTCCTCATATTTTTGATAACGGGTCTGACTTTTTTGGCGTCTTTACCGGTGGCGTCTCTTACAATATCCCGGTTACAGCCAACAAAAGAGGGATGATAGAGCTTGGGGGTATCTATACGTACTATTCGGGACAGGTTTTGGCCCAGTTTGGAGACAATTCGACCCTTAGCGCCAGTGTTCCGGCAGGTTTGTTGAGCTGGAGACATATTTCTGAGTCCGGAAAAGCGCAGATCAGGATAACCGGCCTGGCGTTTGTCGGCCCCCGTGGCAGTGTGCTGCCGTGGGTGGGCTTTAGCATCGGGCGAAGATTTTAGGAAGCGAGAATCAAGAAACAAGAGTCAAGAAATAAGACGAAACGGTGAATAGTGAATGGACTACTGACCATTCCCAACAGCCATAAAACAAGAAACCCCATCAGCAAAGCTGACAGGGTTTCATTAAGATTGGGCACCGACCTACTCTCCCACATTTTACTGCAGTACCATCGGCTCTGGCG
>JAYUEE010000030.1:0-43567 GCA_043739405.1 Mucilaginibacter sp.
GTAAAAAATGCTTCTTTGCAGTTAAGCAAAATACGGATTCGAAAAGCTGGGATAATAGGAAAGGAGCATGTAAGGGCAGTAAAGATGAGTTCAAAGCCAGACCAATGGCGGGTTTTGTGAGGGAATAGCATTATCTGTTAGGCATGCCTGTGCTTTACACTTTTTTTGCCGTTCACTCAAAATACGTGCTGTTCGCCATCTGGCTTTAGGTATTGCTGTTTGCTTTAGTTAAGTTTATTGATCTAAGTTTCCTTATGAACCGAATGCTGTTTTTTTTACTCGTTTGCCTTTTCAGCTGCCTGCGTTCTGTGGCACAGGACACCCTGGTATTTAGCGGGCAGCCTAGTTGGAAACAGTCATTAGATATTGCAGACAGTAGTTTGTTTTTTGAGGAAAACTCGGATAGGCCATTAACTTTTGAACAAGTAAAAAAGCAGGTATTCATTGCGTTTAAAAAAGAGTTCAGGCAGGAGAAATTCTCATCGCGTCCGCTTATTATACAATGGCATAAGTTTACTATCCGCAACACGTCATTGACAGATACACTCGATTTGCGGCTTGATGTTGGCGCTCATTATTTCTCCCGCTTATATGACAATGATCACCTGCTGGTCGTCGCCGGTGCTTTCCAGGCAAATGTTCCGCTGGTCAATAGCTTTGGGCTGCCAATTAAGGTATTGCCGCATTCGTCCAAAACCTATTGGATACGTAATGAAGACAGAAAAGAACAGTTAATGGATGCAGGGATTTATCTTAAAACGCCTTCGATATCCTCGATGGATGCAGCGATGGGGAACTATTTGACACGATATCTTTTTTTGCTATTGGCAGTATTAACCGGCTGCCTGTTTTTTATAAGTTTATATGCTATTTACCAGTATTACCTGTATCGTGATGCTTCCTTTATATTTTACATTTGCTACACGTTTGCTGCTTTAATCACTTCGTTATTCTGGATGGATATCCGGCTGCAATTCATGTTTTTTTCAACGCTTACGAGGGATATTATTTTTTCCTGTTATCTCTTCCTGGTTCCGGTGTTATATACACTCTTCATCGGGAGCATGTTAAAACTATCGGTACATTTTAAAAAAACATGGATAGTTGTAGAAATGCTGATCGCGATTGCAATACTGCAAATCGTTATCGAATTTCTGCAGGTGCATTTTGGGTTTTTCCCGTTTAATCCCAACTATTATGCAACGTGTTTATCTTTAATACCTATCATCATTATGCACCTGGTTTTATTAGTGTTGACGGCCCTAAGCAAGGACCCTGTAAAATGGTTCCTGTTTGGCGGCCTGCTTAGCTTATTATTATTGTGGTGTATACCCATAACCGGCATTTTTGGTCTGGTACCTTCCCGAAATACTGAATTATTTCTCATACTGGTTTTTGTTCCGTCTTTTCTAATCCTGGGCTTAACCATTGAGGCCATTTTCTTTTCATTTGCTTTGTCTTATCGCTCAAAATTGGTGTTACTGGAGAAAAACGCCATGCAGGAGTCTTATGCTTTGCAATTAGAAAATGCGCTGACCAAAAAAACCAATGAGTTACAGTTGCAGAGCAGCATCAGCGAAGCGCAGAAAATAAAACAGGTGCAAACAGATTTTGAGCAAAAAATAGCTGAAACCGAGATGACTGCGCTGCGCGCACAAATGAACCCGCATTTTATTTTCAACTGCCTGAACTCCATCAAACTTTACACGCTCGAAAATGATTCTCAAACGGCATCGGAATACCTGACCATTTTTTCGCAGCTGATCCGGCTGGTGCTTGAAAACTCCCAATCGGAAAAAGTTACCTTACAAAAAGAACTGGAGACCCTGCGCCTTTATATTGAACTGGAAGCAATGCGTTTTAAAAATAAGGTACATTATGAAATCAACGTCGACCCGGCGATAGACCAGCAATTTACCGATATTCCCCCGTTACTTTTGCAGCCTTATGTGGAAAATGCTATATGGCATGGCCTGATGTATAAAAAAGAAGGTGGCAAGATCAAAATAGATGTTGCGCAGCCCTCCGAGCATTTACTGCATATTGAAATCACAGATAACGGTGTAGGCCGGGAAATGGCGGGAGCCTATAAAAGTAAATCGGCCACCCGGCAAAAATCTTTCGGGTTAAAAATGACCTCTGAAAGGATTGATATTATCAATCAATTGTACGAAATGGAGGCGGATGTAAAGATAGTCGATCTGAAGGATGCCAGGAATAACGCCACAGGAACGAAAGTGACCATTCAAATACCAATATAACCAGCATATATGCTTAAAGCCGTTATAATAGATGATGAGCCGGATTGTGTAAAGCTGCTAGCGCTGCAATTGAAAATGTATTGCCCACAGGTGGAGGTAGTAGCCGAATGCACGGAAAGTACGGAAGGCTTTACAAAAATAACCCAGCTACTGCCGGATATTGTATTCCTGGACATTGAAATGCCGGTAATGAACGGTTTTCAGCTGTTGGAAAAAATAGGTCATATTAATTTCAGCCTGGTTTTTGTAACCGCTTATGATCAGTTTGCAGTAAAAGCTTTCCGTTTCAGTGCGCTGGATTACCTGCTAAAACCTATTGATGGCAAAGACCTTAAAGGGGCGGTTGAAAAGGCAGAGCATAGGCGGTTCCCGGATAAACAACAGCTTAGTTTATTAAAACAGCAATTACACGGCGGTGAAAGATCATTCCCGGATAAGATAGCCCTGCCATTTCAGAACGGGGTGACCTTTGTAGTGATAAAAAATGTGATCTATTGCGAGTCGGATAATAATTACACAAGATTTAACATGATCAAGGGCCATCAGCACACGGTAGCCAAGACCTTGGGAGACATTCAGGAAGTATTGGAAGAACGAAATTTTTTAAGAGTGCACAGGCAATACCTTGTCAATCTTGATCATATAAAAAAATATGTGCGCGGCGAGGGTAATTACCTTATTTTATCCAATGATAAGAGTATCCCGGTTGCACGGAATCAAAAAGAAAGACTTATTGAAAAGTTTGGGTGGCTTTAAGGTATTTTGTATGGATAAAAAACAAGCTTTTCGTACGTCGATAGGGCTTAACCTACTCCAAATGTAGCCAGAAACTTTAAATCATTTAAGAAGTGGTTCGAATTCCGTCCAGTCTGGGGACTTTATAGCAGTGATAGGCATAATGAAAAAGGTGGCAGCCTATGAGCACGGTCAAATCATACAAGGTGAAGGGTACATCTAAAGGATAGTTGATCCAGTCGGGGATTTTGATTAGCCGTTAGCGATGACCTAAAATCTTTGCAAACGCTATAGCAAGGTATTTAGGAACAAATCTTAAAAAATTGGCCAGCCCTGTTCCGGCCACGGTAAATAATAAGCCGATGTTGTTGATTTCGTCCTTGGCCTTTGTAGAAGAGGTCAATATCTTCCACAAATTATAAAATAGGATTAGTAACAATATATTGTAAATAATATTAGCGAATATATTTGTCCTTTTTAAAAAGGTGCTTTCAAACTGTCTTAGCCGTTTGAGAGCTGAATCGTCAACGATTTCCCGCGACTTTATTATTTCATCGTATGCCTGTAATCCGCATATAATGAGTAGATCCTTATTATCCAAAAAAAGGCTCTTATCTTCCACTATACTCTTATAGGTGCTGTTTTGAAAGTCTTTTGTGATCTGACTATCATCAATATACAGCAATGCGCAATAGGTCAATTGTGCTTTATCCGTTTTGTTATAATAATTCGCTGCTAAAATGTGTTGAAAAGACTGCGTTATTACATTTTTTGAACGAATGCTTAAAATATGTGTTAGCCATAGCTGGTCATACTTAAATAATAGCACGCCAATTACCAATACATAAATCAGGTAGTCATTGTGAATAAAAGGTGCATTAGAATTTTTATCCGGCAATCGCTTACTGATCAGTTGATATGGCTTATCAAATTCAGCTTTAGATTGCAGTAAAATTGCTGCTATTAAGTCAAAATAAATGCAATCTGTTTCGCTTAGGTTTTCTTGCTCTGGATGCTTAAATGGTTGTTTCCTTAATAAACTATAAAAGGCAGACAAAACAGGTTTGCCCTGTATGCTTCCCAGATAATTAATTCGCTGTTCTAAAGGAACCATTTTTTTCGTTTTAAGCTATAATTCAAATGGTCGGGGTCCCATCCGGGTACATTTCTCATTTTGCTCAGCAGCTTGGATATGAGATTTGAATACAGCATGGTCGCCGGAATTTCACCGGGTAGAAAACTTCGCCAGGACAAATAAGTGAAAGAAAAAATCTGTTGCGCAATATAGGTCAAGTCGTAGTACAGTAGATCGTTTAACTCGTTATTGGCGTAATTTCCCTGCGGCGTCCTGATTTTGATTTGTATCGGCGTACTCATGGCTTGCTTCGACGTTTT
Source organism: Mucilaginibacter sp. (assembly GCA_043739405.1). Classification (GTDB taxonomy): domain Bacteria; phylum Bacteroidota; class Bacteroidia; order Sphingobacteriales; family Sphingobacteriaceae; genus Mucilaginibacter. The sequence continues at coordinate 4,392 of JAYUEE010000030.1, forward strand.
CAAGTCTTTGGCTCCCAGCATCTGAATCAAACACGTTTCAGAATCTAAAAACAAATTAGTCGCCCTGTCCGGTATAAACGCGCCTTTTTGGTTAGTACCGGTTTGAGTATGATCGAACATTAGAAAAGGGTGAGATTTGCCGATTGTCACAAAGGCAAATTTGATTTTATAATTGGTATTGTTTTTAATAAACTGGCTGATAACGTCAAATTCCGTGTTCTTGATGGGTTTGAAAATATGGAAAATCAGCCGGACTGTATCTCCAACTGACCAACCCTGCTCTTTTTCCAACCGGGTAAAAGATTGCGTCAGGCTCTTCAACAATTCTTCAAAATAGCTATCAAATGGAACATCCTTAACCTTTTCAGCTAGCAAATATTGACCGTCACTTGATAAGAAAGTAGTGATGCCCACCACGCGCGACTGATCTGCCCCTTTCAGTTCATTTTTACGGATCAGACTGTGACCTATTCCTATGATAATTTCCCTGTCGACAGAACGATTAGCAGGTAAAACCCAGGGTGTGCCGCCTAATTTGGCGTAAATCTGTAATGCGATTGAATTAAGAATGTATTCATTAAAGCTCTTGATGATCTCGCTGGATATATATTGAACCGGTACTTCCAGTGACAACAGTTTTGCCTTGAGTTTATAATACGGGTTATCATTATCTTTTAATCGCTTAAACTCAGAAGGGATCTCAATAATGGCTAAATCGGGTTTCTGATCGCCATCCCATTGACTGACAACCCGAAGATATTCGTTTAGATCAAACGACGTAATATCCTGCACATGGTAGGTAACTTCCTGCAATTCGTATTTCTTGAGTAAGCCTTTAATAAAATAACGCGAATTGGGTATCCCATCCTTTAAGCTGGCTAAGAAATTTGTAAAGTAGCCCCGGTTTTCTCTATGACCGATACAAAGGACGACCGGCGATTTAGTATCAAAATTTGTGCTGTCGTAGGGTCCATGATTCGTCAACCCAAGATCAGGATAGGTGCTGCTTGTTTTAGTAGCAGCAGGATCATAAATAAATGTCGGGGGCTTTAATAAAAATGTATTGGTAAAAACCAGCGGTTTATCGCTTACTGTATAAAGGAAGCCGTCTCGGTTCTCAAAATGCACCGGCTCGTCGGTTAGTTTGGATTTGAACAGCGCCTTAGCTATGTCATTTATCTCTTTGTATAGATTTTTGGTATTAAATAATTCATGCTTCTTGCTTTCAATGGTGTTTAATATCTCTGTAGTCCGGCCGGGCGACAAAACGAAATCCAAGTAATTTCCGATATTAAATTTTGTCTTCTTGATGGACAATTCGTTTAATGGAATTTCCTTTGAACCATCATTAGTTGATACTTTAGCAAGCGCATCTTCAATACTGACGACGGTACCGATAAATTCCTCGTTTGGTGCCAGTACATTGATTGTTCCGGGAAATACTTCCGTATGCAATACTTCGACACCAATCAAATCATAGCCTTCCAATTGAAGTGTCAGGCAGTTTTTATCAAAAATCCAGTTTCGTTCAATATTAATGACGAATCCGAATTGTTTCTTTCCGCCGATATTGACCATCCGTAGCTGCACCTCTATCATTTTTTTATAACAGATGACTCCTCTGAGGTCAGCTGGCAACAAATTATACAACAAATCATCGTTGTCTTTGCTTGAAAAGAAGCGGAAGGGATAGAAATCCACAGGCGTGTAGGAGAAAAATCTTTCTTTAAAGGTCCTGAAAAATATATGCTTGATCAGAGAAGCGGTTATCGTCGAATCGTCAAATTTTTTTTTGGTGACAGGTACCAGTCCGATAGCCAGGTCAGCGGAGGACTTACCATTTGACACATAGATATGATCCTCGTTCCGAAAAAATGAGTGTGTGGTATTATGTAGCTTTCTTAATTCAGTTAATTTTTCCTGCGTATAATCGATTTTGTCAACATTATATTCATCAAATTCAAAGGTTATCGGGAAAAAGTTCAAAAGCATATGACCAGGTTTAGCATTCAAAAATATTGATTAATATAATAATAACAGGTTAAGGCAAAATTTCCGTGTTCACTTTCGGCTACTTATGTTCTTGCCGACTTCCAATCCAATAACCGCCGCTAAATTGCGCCTATCGGCCCTGCTGCATTTAACCCTAATAAAAAGCCGACACTGCCAAGCCCGGTCATGTTGTTATTCTTGATCTGTTCTTTTTTGGCTCGGCTGTGCGGCGCGCGATTGACCCCGTTGGCTTTTCTGACCGATCTAGTATGTCTCGTGCTTTTGTCTTCGTTACAGGGGATACAAGCGGCATATAAGTTATTTAAATGATCGGTACCTCCGTTAGCCTGCGGAACAGAATGTTCAATATGCCACGCACCTTTGGTATTGCGCTTGCCATAATTCTTAAATGACAACTTTCGATGACAAAGATGGCAATAACCGTCAGTCTTATCATAGATCGAATTTAGTCGCTCAGTGCTTCGGTCCATATCGAATATAGTTTAAAACAAAACAGGAGTACTAAACTAATTATTTTAGCAACAGAATTCAAATGAAATTTTCCACAATTCCTTACTGATTAATGGTCATTTGCCGACTACGTCAGAAGTTCCAACTGCGTACCTGTCCCCAAACTGGGCTCGAACCGAACTCACATCGCTGCGAAAATGCGTAAATCTTCTATAAGCCGGTTCGAGTTTAGTCCTGTTGGGGCTCCCTCGCGCCTCAAAATGGGTGGCTCGTGAAGGACGATTCACACACCGCTTTGCCAAAGATTTAAGAGTGTTAGGTAGTGTTTTTGATGAACAAGTGTCCTAATAGGACAATTATCAAATTGGTTTAACAAATCGGGGCGCCGCTACGATCTGTCGCTGACATGGTCAATTCGGCCCGGAATAATTGCGTCTTTCATAAGGTTGATTTTAGTATCAATTATAAAGCCTCTTTCAAGTCGTTCTTCAATCATAATTCCCACCAAAATATATCGATAAGTATTGCCTCTTTTACCAGCCACAGACAACCAAATTCCACCACCACTTAATCCTTTCAGGTCTTTAGGCCCCATTTTTTTTACATCATTATCCATATCACTTTGTTTGCGTCTGTTGTATTCTAAAGTGATGTTCTTTTTATAGCTAAAACCTAACTCTTCAATTTTTTTATAATTTCTTATATTAGTTAAATAACCGAAAGATTCTACGTTAAATGCGTCGTCTTTTAGGTCTGTTCTTTTATTAATGAAGCCGAAAAGCATATAATATAAATCCTCATGAAAAACGTGATTGAATCCAAGATTTTTAAAAGGTAGAAATGAATAGTGACTCTTAAGATGGTCAAGCCTTTCATTTTTTAATTCAACCAATGCTAAGTCGATACTATTATTGTTATTGTTGATGAACCGTATTTCTTTAGGTAACCTCACGGCAAACCCCAGGCTTGTTAAAATAATTATATCCTCAATGTCAATATTATCAAAAACGTGCTTGCAGGTTAACAAAAAACACTTTGAAACACACTTAATGAGTATGCCTGATGCTATTTGAACTGGCGCTTCGTCTCCCGAAATTTTATGGAAATAAACCTGTACAGTATATTTTAATACTGGAAATTCTGCCACTTTTATTGAATTGATATTGTTAGGCTTGCGGTTTGTGTAAAGGTTACATTGTCAAAATAAACTACTAACTAGAATAAACTTTTAAATCGATGTTGGCAACCACATGCAGATAGTGCGCAGTATTTCCTAACAGCAACCGAATGTCGTTGGATACATTGGCTTTAGCCATCCCTGGTTGAACAATTGACATATGAAAATTCATTTTTTTGGTCCATTTTGCTGCCGTCAAAAGTGCTTCAAGCTGATCCGTTGTTCCCTTAATCAAACGGCTGCACGTCACACCGTTTTCGGTTTTGTCTAATTTCCTGAATAGCTGTTCAAAAAAATCTCTACCTGGCTTATATTTCCAGTTAACCGATTTTTGAGTTTGCCCGCAGACTTGATAAAAGTTATCAATGTCATTTCCTACACTTCCGCCTTTTGCATATTTTAAGTGAAATAAGTGGACATCTATTTGCTGATCTGAATCATTAATCCCAATAATGTCTGCTATTTCTCCTTTGCCGTCACCGTCATAGACCACTTGAAAATCATTAAGAATTTGCTGTATAAAAGCATATTGTATAGAGTCCTGAACGTATGGTGTTACCCCTTGTGATTCTTTATTTAAGGCAACACCTGGCCAGGTTTGGCTAACAATGCGATCAAGCGGGAAAAATTCGGCTTGCTCACGAGGTTTGACATATTGATTTTGAAGCAATTGCGCGCCGTCTGCGAACCAAAATATTGGTGTATATTTTTGAAAAAACTCATCCAGCGGCTGATTGGTTGATCCAAATTCAATTCGGGCATCTATTTGTCCCAATTTATTAATCTTAAACGTTGGTTGCAGTTTCCCGTCAATTATAGTTTCTGATAATACTAATTCAAATTGAACTTCAAATTGTTCCGTACTAAGTGAAAAAAGAAGATTGGGGTTATTCTGGTCGTCATCAGTCTCAATATCAATTTCCCATAAATAATAACGGATTCCGCTAAGGTATATCTCGTATCGGCTATCGGTGAACTGATACATTTCCGGATGCCAGTCTACAGCGACAGCTTTCTGAGGTGGCCTTGCTGATACTTTTTTAACCTGTAATGTGTGCTCTAATACCGTATTCTGATTAATAGCTGCGTCTTCAACTATATCTCCTACAACTCTGCACCAGTCAGTTAATTCGTCAAGATTGCCACGTAAATAGGACCATATTTTCCCTTTAACTGAACAGCCGAGCGAAACTTTCTCCCCATCTTTATAACCAACTCCGAATATATTATTTTTTATGAGAGTACCCTGTTCCAGCATATCTAAACCGTCCTGTACACCTTTCCCATAAAAAGAGCGGAAACTTATATCCTGACCTATACCAGGTCTGCCTCCAACATTAAACAGCGATAACCGATGAACCTCATGGAAAATGCGAAAAACTTCCATCCCGGTAACTTTGGTTGTATTTCCTTCAAAAATAGCGTGAACTAATTTTTCTGTATGTAAGCCTTTGATCGAGGTGTTAATAAATATCCGGTTTACGTTAGGACGGAGATCCCAGAATATCGTGATCATGTCCCATTCTAAATTCTGAACGGTATCAAAGTCCCCCCAATCTACCCGACTGATTTTACCAAGTACGATAACCAGCGTATTTTCTTGTGAATTAACACTACTATACTGATGCTCGTAAGTATTCAAATTACTGATTCCTTCCCGCCAATTGTTAGGGTGCCAGGTATCACCATCATTTCTAAAAATCACAGTACTTAGCGCAGGATTGATATTTTGAAATGGTATATTGGAGTCATCCAAATCTTCAAATCCGGATAAAAACTCTTTAAAATTTATCTCCTTTTGAGTAGCAGCTTCGCTAAGAACGGGCAACAACAGGTTCCAGTCTGCATCTTTTGCGTACAATTGATCCAGCTCTGCCCTAATAGGCGGATAAGCGGAATTTGTAATAAAACTTGCTTCGCCCAACAAATCGTAAGCCGTGCGCGTGAAACGACCAATGAACTGTAATGTTATTGGAAGGCTTTGTCTCTCATCGTGAATCGCCGCTATTTTTAACTCTGGTAAATCAAAGCCCTCGCCAAGCATATCCACGCAAACTATGATTGAATGCTCCTTGCGCCTGATTGCACGGATCAAATCAGTTAATCCGGGTCGACCGGTGTATACAATTACTGGCGTTAAATCAGCATGCTTTTCGTAAAACGGAAATACTTCATTTGCGCGATCTTTGTTCATGCACCTCGCCATGATAATGTGAGGAAAACCAGCTGCCCTATCTTTTCTCAATTGCTCAATAGCTTTTTCAGCTATAAGTTCATCCGCTTTCTTTTTATCATATTCACGAATCGGTAAAAAATTGATCTTTTTATAATACTTCTGCTCCTGAGCCTTTTTAAGAGAAAAGCTAAAAATATACTTACCCTTTATTTTTTTTCCATCATTTCTATAAGGAGTAGCAGTGAACAGAAAAACCTTTTCCTTGTCAAATCTGCTTATAAATTGCTGCCAAGTACTGGCTTCCGAATGATGGGCTTCATCTACGAATAAATGAGTAAAACGGTCAGCCATCAATTGCTGAATTTCATTCGTTCCGCTCGCTGCAATGCTCATAGTGGTAACCACCACATTTACTTTATCTATAAATTCTGTAAGCTGGTTGGGGTCAAGTATTTTATTGCCAATGATACCAACAATAGGATTAAAAGCATCGGCGCTAACAATGCCAAATTCCTTTAATAAACCCAATGTCAGGAATTTCCCGGCTAATTGTCCCCGCAACGAATCCGATGGAACAGTAACCAATAATTTTTTGCACTTATTGGAAACCATAGTACACAACATGGTTTCTGTTTTCCCAGTACCGGTGGGCATTACGACGATACCGACGTCATTTGCATTTTGAGTGTGCCCAAGTATTGAATGCAACGCACCCAATTGAGGAGGCCGGAGACCAGGGACCGCATTACTGGCATCTTCCTTTAAAAAAAAGAACCGATTCGTCCATGATTCAATTACCTGTTGTGGACTAACCGTTGTTATTAAAGGATGCTTAATCCAGTATGATAATTTTAAATTGCCTGTTACAAAATCCTTTTTTGCCGGTTTTCGTCCTGCTAAAACAACTTTGCCGAACCCCTCTATAAAATTGTCATCAGGTCTATTTGTTATCAAAACCTGGTTATTACCATATTGTATAACAAAGGGGGCGACGCTAACCAATGTTGCTTCGACATTATGCGCTTCTTTTTGGAAATGATGAAGGATGAAATTACGACGGTCGGCAAATATCTGATTGCGAATACTAGGAAAGCTTACAATTGGCATAAATTAACGGGTTAGGTTATTTAAAGGTACGATTAATTTAAAATGATAATTTTATACTTAATATTTATTATAGATATATCCTGCAATATTATGCCGCATAAGGATTTCTAATTTGGTTTTTAGGGATTTTTATATTTGAAAGAATGCAAATCGTCTTTTAATCTGCTGATCCCGATTTTTGATAAATATTCAGCAGCGGCCATATGGCAATACTTGAATTTTTCCAAGTTGTCCGATTCGGTAGCCCGAACAGGACTAAACTCGAACGACTTGATAGAGAGTATGAAAATTCTATCGGCCCTTTAATGACCAAATTATCCCTACTCTGGGATCACGATAAATTCGACTAGGAAACCCACTAAATACCTCTGAAACATATCAAGTTAGGATAGTTCAGCAGCTCCTATTCTATCGTACATAAGAGATTGTTTCATTTTAGTGTCTCTTCATTGATGATTTATAATAATTTGTCTTTCAATAAGCTTAGAACCTTCCATAATATGAAGGTAATAGGTTCCATTCTGTATATTTTGCGTATCCAACGTAATTTGACTTTCGCCGGGTTTTGCCTGGCCATTTCTGAGAATATTTCCATTGACATCATATAACACGATACTAAAAGATACAGGTGCAGTTGACGAACTGTTACTTGCGTCAATTGAAGCCGGCGACGTCGATTGAGCCTGCTGTGATGCGGTATTTGTTACCGTAAGGACATCGTTTGCCGGGTTAGGATAGGCAACATACCCGTCCTGAACAAGCATGGAATTGCAATACGTGTTATATGCGTAGGTGCTGTATACCGCCGTCCCGCAGGGAGTTGTCAACTGGCAGCGATAAAATATAGTAGTGCAAGGAGGAATGGGGTAATTCCTGAGCTGTAGGCCGGTGGCCAGTAACGTGGTCGGGCTGCCGTTAACTTCCAGGTACCAGCTGTAACTGCTTGCCAAGGTATTGGGGAGCTGTGTAACGGTTGCAGTCAAGTATTGGTAATGGCTGGCCTGCGGCGTGCGATCGACCGTCGCATTGACATCAAGCGGGGGTATGCCAACCAAAACTTGTTTTTTTACGATCATTTCCGTGCCGCTAAGCGCTGTGACGACATTCAGCATTACAAAATTGTAACCGTTTCCGATCACTTTGACCGTGACAGTTGAACCTGTTGCGGACCCAACGATCTGCAATCCGTTTGAAACAGTCCAACTATAGGAAAGAGCGGCGTTCGGGTTTCCGATTGAAAATGTCGTCGTCCCATTAATACAAGTAAATGGCAAAAAATCACCGGAAATTGTTTCAGCCGGATATGCATTCCCGACGCCGACGGCGTACCAGGCATTTGTCACGCTTCTTTCCGCGATGCTACCCACACTATATTTTGACTGCGCAACATCTATACTTTCGGTACGTGCGTCAGTATACACGCTGGTACTGATCAAATGTTGCTCCCAGGTAGAATAGGCAATATCACGGGCTTTATCCAGGCCGAGCGCGGTGACGTTGTATGCGTGGCCGAGGTCGTTGGCCCCGGAGCCGCCCTGCGTCAGCAGGTAGAACCAGTAGTTGCCGACACCCAAATTGGTATGCACACCGCACCCATCGTTACCGTTAGTAGGTGTGCAGCCGACTGTGTTGACCCAGTAGGGGCCGCCATAAGTATTGGGCTCGTTATACGCTTTAGGGTTGGATAGGTCGCGCAGCGTCAGGTTAGTCTGGTCGCCGATGGTCCATATTAGCGCACCTTTGGCGTAGTAGCGAACAGATACGCCCATCATGTCGCTGAAACTTTCGTTCAGGGCACCGCCTTCGGAAGAATTGGGAAGCTGAGAGCTGAACTGTGTTACGCCATGGGTCAGCTCGTGTCCGACAATGTCCATAGAGACAAAGGGGTGATAGCCGGTCTCGCCGTCGCCGAATTGCATGACCTTACTGATCTGGTCCCAAAAGGCATTGTTATTATTGGAAAAGCGGCTGGGGTAAAGTACTTTAAGGTTAACGTGTACATAACCAAGCAATGCCAGCCCACTATTATCAACGCTGTTGCGACCATACTTGGAGAGATAGTAATCATAGGTTTTTTCCAGGCCCCAATGGGCATCAGTTGCGTACTGGTCTATAATAGGGTTAAAGTTGGTCCAGGAGGTGGTCGAATTGGTAAAATCCACAGCCTGCGTAATACTTGTCTTGTTCGCAGTATTATATGTGGCGATGCCCATGCCGCGACCAGTTTCCTTAAGCGAGTATGCGCTGCCGATATTAGTGGTCTGAATACTTTGCGTACTGCTGTAAGCAGTAGATGCGGTTGCAGGTACGTCAGCGTCCTCAATGAGGCTGCGGCTGACCAGAATCGCACCAGTAGCGGCGTCGACGAAAACAAGTCTGCGGTTATAGGGTTTGGAAACAGCGATCGCAAACTTGTAAGCCAGCCGTAACGCAGAGTTAGTCGGTAACCCTTCACCACCGTAATACACAAGCTCGCCTTTGGGTAAATACGTGGCAGTGGAATCCTTGCGAATGCGACGCAGGAAGCTCTCCTCGTCTCGGGACTGCCAGGCATAGACAGTGCCGGCGCTGTCGGCTCTTAAGGCCGCGGCCAGCGCCTGTTGCTCACTGAGTGCTGGCGTCTTCGTCTTAACGTCGATAATAGAAAGCCAGCAACCGGACTGACTGAGCACACGGCCGTTGCGAACATGTTGGGTATACCGTGCGCCTTCTATAGCTATGCCGCCGAGCAGTTCTTGCCAACGGTAATGAGAAACGCCGTCTGCATCGGTCTCCTGGCTGAGCTGCCGCATATTGGTTACAATTTCGAATGTGGCCGAATCGCGGTACATAGTCATACGGCCGGCCGTGAATATCGGGGCGTTGCCGGGCTGCCGGTGAAAGTCGACATGGCTGGCGTAACGTAAACTATCGCGATCGCGGATGATGTTTGCCGACTGTTGCGCGGTGGCAACGAACGGAATAAGTGAGGAAAAGATGAGAACCGCGGCGATGCGTGGACTTGGCGAATTTTTCATGTGATAAGGTTTGAGCAATATGGTTTATTGTTTTGTTTATGTTCGCTTCAGAATGAGTCCGCCTCTGCCAATTACAATAACAGTATTTGCCGGGCTGACGCCGATGCCGAGTAGCTGATCGGTGGCTGTAAACTCGAGGCCGATGGTCTTTCCGTCATTGGCTAAACTATATATCCGGTTGGCCGCAATAAGGTAAAGTCGTCCCATCCGGTCATATTTGATGGCGGTCATGCCGCCGGGCAATTGCCGGTTGATGACTTGCCAGTGAACGCCGCCATCGACTGTCTGACTTAATGCACCATCATCGGTTGCGATAATACCGTTCATCGCGTCTCGAAAATCAATGGCGGTGATATTTTTAAAGCGCTGGGTTTTGGTAGTCCAGGAGCCGGTATCGAGCCGGGTCCAGTTCTGCCCTCCGTCGGTCGTGGCGGACAGGACGCCAACGCTGGCAACGTAGATGGTGGCGTTGTCTTCGATTTCGGCGCCGCCCGCTGCAAATCCATGCTGCGGGTCGGGGAAAACGAGCGTCTTGTAACCACCGCCTGTCGCATTGGTGAGCGACCAGGAGCCGGCTGCGTTCTCGGTGCGGTAGATATGGTTGTCGGTAAGGATGAAACCGGTGCTATTGATGGTGAAAACCATCTGGACGACAGTAGTGCCAGACCAACTGCCGGGCTTTAGCCAGGACGTTCCGCCATCGCGGGTCTGATAGAGGCTATCGCGCGCTATGAGGATATTAGAGGCTGAAATGGGACAAAAGCTGTTGAAAGCTGGGTACGCACGCGAAAATTCCTTTAAAAGGGTCCAGCTGTCGCCGCCATCAGTCGACCGGAGCAAGTAGGCGTTGTCGGAAGTACCAAATATGAAGCCGGTATCGGCTGAGGTGAAGCAGATATCGCCATTGGCCCCCTCTATCGGGCTACTGAGCAACTGCCAGTTGTGGGGCGTGCTGATAACGCCTGTTGGTTTCTGCTGCGGGTGTTTTTTACAGGCTGTGAAAGCAACCAGCAGATAAATCATAAAAAAAACACGGTACATAGCGCTCCTGGTTGGAAAATTAAGAATGATTAGGTCAGCTGCTGAATCTTTTAGATTTAGTGGGTCTCACTCTAAAGGTACTAACTAATAATTTTCATAACAATACATTACTGCCCTCATTTTCGTTGATAATGCAAATACCGTGTTTTAACGGGTGAAAAATGGGTGTAAACACCTGTTGATTGCTTACCGGTATCCATTTACATTACGATGGGATTATTGGAATGTTACAAAAGTGGTTTTGTTATCGTATTATTTATTACATGATTAAAAATACGTTTATGAAAAATACTATTGGATGGCTAATTCTGATCACGGTTATCTTGTGCACCAGTTGCAGGAAAACATTCCTCGTGGTGGTTCCCGCATTTCCTGCGGAGACACATACAGGACAAAATACGTTTGGTTGCTACATCAACGGCCGGTTGTGGTTGCCTCTGGCCTTTTTTCCCGGAGAACGAAAACTGACCGCTACTCTTAATAATGGCCAACTGCAGGTCAACGCTTATCATGCAAACCAGCATTTGGTGCTTAACCTGAGCAGCGTGACGGACACCGGCAGATATGATCTTGCCGCCAACGGGAACTCTGCCAGTTTCACAGATAGCCTGGAACATACGGCCACCTCCGGAGTTGTCGATCTCAAGTTTATTGACCCGGTTAACCGGATTGCTTCGGGTACGTTTTCGTTCGTAGCCAATGGCATCTCGGTCACGCAGGGGCGTTTTGATGCAATATTAAATCCATAACCAACATATTTACTTTAACCTTTTCGACCATGAACCGAACTTTATTCATTACAGCCGCGGTGCTATTGCTGGGCGGCTCGGCGGCGCTCGCGCAGCAAAACGATTCCCTGGCGGCCCAGAAACTCAGCTATTACCGCAAAGCATTATCCACGAACAAGGAGACCGCACAGCAGGTCATGACTGTTCTGGACGACTATAAGGCGGCAACGGTTAAGATAATGACACAGCAAGAACTAACCGACGATCAGAAAAGACTGAAGATCAATCTGCTGATTCACGACAAGGTAGTTACGTTGAAAAGTTTGCTGAATAATAAACAGCTACAGAAAATCATTCCTACATCCGAGATCAACAATTAAACTTATCACGGCCGGCAAAGGCCATCAACTAACCTAAACCATGAACAGATCGTTTTTAAAGCGCCTTTGCCTTTTGGCCTTCGCGCTCATCGCAATGCATATGCGCCTGTCAGCACAAACGCCTGTCGGGGCCAACATGTCCAATCCCGTGGTCGTGGGTACGCTCGCGCCCGGTGTTCCCTATTCAGATACAAAAAACAATTCGACGGCAAACGGCTACGGCAATGACATCGGCCAGCCCAGCGACGATATTTATTACAAGTTTACGATTGCCAATACCGCGGTGGTCAGCATGTCGCATTGCGGTTCTCCGATCGACACTTATATGTGGCTGCTGAGCAGTACAGGCACCGTCATGGCCAGCAATGACGACAACGGCCCCCTTTGCACTGGCATCCAGGCGTCGATCCAGCAGCAGCTGGCCCCAGGAACCTATTTCGTGGTTTCAGAGGGCTGGAACTATACCAGTGGCAATATTACGACAACGCTCAGCATTCCTGCCGATACTACCGGCGATTTTCCCAACGATTTTTCCACGCGCATCAAATCTATCTTCCAGAATGTTAATCTCACATCGGTCACCACCGGTATTTTGTCCGACCTGGGGGCGGATTTCGCTGGCATCGACAATTTTGACGGAACGGCGATGCTGGACAGTAATTATACCAGCCCTTATGTATGGCGCGGTCTTTACGCCTCGCTGATCACCTCGCAGGCCACCGCGCAGGCTTCTTTCACCGACTTCCCGACGCTCAACACGCGGATCAATAATTACCTGGGCGGAACGCGGCCGGTACCGATGCTGCTACTCCGTTACTATTACCATGCGCTGCGGGCGGACGCGGTCAGTTCTAACCTCATGTACGTTAATAACGGCCAGCTTTTTGACACGCCGGGGCGAACGCAGAGCCCTTATGTGCAGAAGAATATGTTCGCGGCGGCGCCGGCCGTAAACAGTTACCGGACGCCGGACGGCTACGTCAGCTTTTTGTTCCCCTCTGACCTGATCTTTAACAATACCGGAAAAACGATTACCTCGCTCAAGATGGATGCTGGCGACGGCAGCGGCATGAAGGTTTATACGGTAGGCTCGGCCCAAAGTATCCACTATACGACCGGCGGTGAGAAAACGCTACAGTACCAGGTCACCTTTTCCGATAACAGCGTCAGCATAGGACACAGCTCGATTTACATTGATTACCGTGCGGCATTGCCCAGCAGCCCCGGTGGTGGATCGATCATGCAGGAATTTCACGGTGACCTGCCCGTAACGATCACAGCCAGCACGCCTTATGGTGTGAAAAAAGCGTTCCTCAATTTTGCTTATAGCAATCAGCACGCGGACAACGTGATCCGGAAGCCTTTGCTTGTGGTAGAGGGCTTTGACCCGTGGCGCATCGTGGCGCCAAACGATTCTGTACAATATAACTACTCAATCGAATCGTTTTTGACACAGATGACCAGCAATGTCCTTGATATTAACAACCAGCAGAGCTTCCTGTATAAGCAACTGGACTTGTTGGGATATGATATCATTTTCGTTGATTTCCAGGACGGTACCGATTACCTGGAAGATAACTCCGCCCTGGTACAGGCCGCAATAACCTGGGTAAACGGGCATAACCAGGGAGGGACGCAACTGGTTGTCCTCGGCCAAAGTATGGGCGCGGTTGTCGCGCGGCATGCGTTGCGCCAGATGGAGCTTCACAGCATTGCACATAATACCAGGTTGTTTATCAGCATGGATGGGCCGCACCAAGGGGCGAACTTTCCATTAAGCCTCCAGGCGATGATCAAACACGTCAGCACTGCGAACTTCAGCCTATGGTGGAACACCGTGCAGGTATTTAAATTGATCGATATGTATCCAGGCTTGAATACCGCAGTCCAGGTCCTAAATGCGCCCGCCTCCAAGGAATTGCTGACTTACCGGATCGGTGATGGTGTAACGCTGCCTATCGATAATGCTGCGCATGATAACTTTTTCAGCGCCTATTATTCCATGGGTATGCCGGTCAATTGCCACAGCGTTGCTATAAGCGGCGGTTCAGAATGCGGCACGGGGCAACCTTATGGGCCCTATGCGCTGCTTTTCAAGCAATACTCAAATGACAAAACCGGTCTGGGCGCATGGATGAACGTGATTGACCTTTTTACAGCTGTTTTCCAGGTGCCTTTGGGGTTGACGACCAACCGCCCGCTGATCGGCTTTGGTTCGATCTTCGGTGTATTGTCCTTCAAAACGAGTATTTTGATCAATTTCCAGGCAAATGCCCTGCCGGATCATAGTTCACAGCAGATTTACAAGGGGCAGGTGGCTATCCAGCGTAAGATCCTCGGGCTGATTAACGTCAATTCGAATATTACGAACCGTAGCGTGAAGTCAAACTCATCCATGCTGCCACTGGACAGTGCACCGGGCGGGCAAACGAATTTTACATCGGGCAGCAGCGTGGGTATACTAACCGGCTTTACGGGTTTGTCTCAGGCAGCTGCCTGCTATATACCAACCGTCAGCGCTCTAAATATCGGCGGCGGCACCACGGTCATCAATACGGCGCAATTGAACGCAGCTTATTCGATCTCGAACCCGCCGGCCAGCCCTTACAACTCGACATTCGCCAGGTTTGTAACGGCCGTGAAGGCTGGAACCTTCGTTCAACAGCTCAATAACCAGCCGCCCCTTTTCGTTACAATGTTTAATGAGGACCATTTCACCTACACACCAAGGAACGGCGATTTTATTTTGCGTGAACTACGTAATGACTACAGTACGCTGCCCAACTGCAGCGTGGCATGCAACACGCCTTATACGATCTCGGGGCCGGCTATTTTTTGTAATACAGGAACCTATACGCTGAGCAATGTGCCTGCCGGCGCTACCGTGGGCTGGTCGGTGACCGGCAATGCAACGGGCTCTTCGACTAACGGAACGATTGTCCTGACCGCTAATGGTGCGGGTACGGCTGCACTAAATGCCATAATCTACAGCAATTGCTCGTTTAACTCCGTACCTGTTTTGAATGTCGTCGTCGGCCTGCAAATCCTGTCGGGTTCGGACTATGTGGACAGGACACCGCAGCAAAGCAAATACGTCTACCTAACCTCCACGGTTCCCCTGCTGGTCGGAACAACCACATCAAATTACACCTGGTATCAGGAAGTTAATAATGTAAAAGGGCCGCAGATCGGCAGCGGCCTTCAGCTGACCAATTACCCTATTGCGCCCGCGTCAGTACTTTATTTTCGCTGTGAAGCGATAACACCATGTGGAACGGCAATATACAGGAGCTATGCCTACAATACCAATTCGCCAAACGCCCTCACCGCCAGCTTTACGATTTACCCGAACCCGGCACAAAGCGATGTGAGCATACTGGCAACCAATACGAGTACAGATCAAACCACAACAACAACGACTGCCGATACGCCTGTTGCCGATAAAGACCGGATATTCGATGCGTATCTGATCAATGATAAAGGCATCAAGTTGAGGAGCGCGGCAGATAATAAAAATGTGGTCCATTTCAGCATCGGTGATATCCCTAATGGGCTATATTTTATTCATATTCATGAAAACGGAGTGGTCACTAAAAAGGAACTTTTGATTAATCGATAAACTTATAAAAATCAATAGGTTTCCAATTTTATGCAACGGTTATCTTAATCGGATCCGCAAGTAACAGTTAGCCCGGCTTTAGATAGCAGGGCTTTTTTTATTCGCAAAGTTGTTCAATATTTCCCTTGAGAGGCTAGAGAAAGTTAAGTTTAGACAATGCCAGCCCGAATAGGACTCGAACCAAATTCATTAGGAAGGCAATATCATTAATTCCTTTGGAAAGTGGTTCAAAAAGCTTCCTATAGGAAATCGAACTACCCCTTAAACCGATTTGATTTTTTGTGTAAACTATTTCGAATTACATCATTTAAATAGCATCAAAGGCATCGAAAAAACGAACCCTGAGACCCTGAAATATTCAAATATTTTCATTATTTTTGAAGTAAGTTCTTTCAAAATCAATCAAAACAAATCAAATTATTCGGTTACCTAATCGGTTACCTTTTGATTTATGAAATATTTAAATTATTGATAATTAAGTGATGGTTCGAGTCCTGTCCAGCTTTTAAATTCCTCTGAAAATTATTTGTTTTGGCAAGAATTGAGTATATTTGTTTAGTTGAATTAAGCAATACCTAATCGACTACCTGCTTACAGATTTTCTTTGTAAATAATTGACAATTAACGATATACAGAGTCGGGTTCGAACCCAGTAACTCCCACAAAAGCCTGGTAGCAATACCAGGCTTTTCTTTTTTAATTTCGTTATCTATTTTGTTTATATACTTTATTCATCAATAAAAGACAAATATTATGCTGGCTCATGTGAGGATGTAAATAAGCGCCTTATTAAACATAATACTAATCACTCAGGATTTACAGGCAAAACCGGCGATTGGACAATAAACTGGACAAAGGTATATCCGGATAAATCATCCGCGCTAAAAGGGAAAGCCAGATTAAAGCCTGGCAAAGTCGTAAAATGATTGAAAGGTTGAGCAATGAAGCTTAGCTCACCTCGTTCAGCGCATCCCCCTTTTACATCGGTAGGATCACTGGTTCAAACCCGGTAAATTCCACAAAATAAAAATCAACCACTGACGTCAAAAATGTAAGTGGTCTTTTTGTTTCATGCGAGGTTTTAATAAATTAAAGGACTTCGCTTCCTTCACTACTTAAGCCCATAAACCACTACTGCGTTTGAAAAAGTGGCAAGATACACATGTCCGTCCGCTACCGTAGGCGACGAAAATTTGGCGTGAAATCCCACTGCATCCGCAGCGCTATCGTTACTTTGCCAGAGCAGCCTGGATACATTATTAGCATCAAAGGCCGCCAGCATACCTGAATAATAATTTACAGGACCATTGCTTTGGTATGATGCCCACAAAATGCCGGTGCCTTTTTCAGTCCCGTTTGATGAAACAGACATATCGGCGCCAGGATACCCCGGGCCACCACCACCTAAAATCTGGGTGGGTACAAAAGCTTTACTGCTTCGATTAAACGTTAGCTGGCGTAACTGATCGAATTCGCTCCATATGTATACATACTCGTTGCTACCACTATTATAGTACGCCGGTTGAGTATGCAAACCCCCTCCCAGTGGGACTGTTTGAAGTACCTGGTTAGAAGTATAGGAGAATCCGCCCATATTATCCTTATCCAGCAAATATAAATTCCCGTCTTTGGCGCCGGTAAAATAAAAATTAGAATTTGGGATTAAAAATGTGCCCATTACGCCATAGTCCAGATCATTGACATTTAGGTCCAGATAATTTGTTGGTGTAAAATAACTGGTAACAAGCAAAGTTGACCCGGACGGGGTCAGCTTCATGGCACTTTCGCCACGACCCGACAGGTCCGTCGGATCCGGACTGGGAATGACTTCGCTTGTACCATTGCTCATGACGGGGTTATAAAATGGAACGCTTTTCCCTACCGTGCCGTTTCCAGAAACGACATATAAATTGCCCTGGGCATCGGCAGACATGCCCATACCGCTTTCCCACAAGCCGGCGGCTTCCCCATCAGGCGTGTCACAATAAGCTATTTTTTGTTGCAGATTAGTTTCATCATAACCTAAAATCCAACCATGATAAGGGTTTAGGTCGCACTGCGAAGAAAAGGAAATATAAATAACACCATTTACAAGCGTTAAAGCCTGCCGCTGGTTATTTGTTTTAGGGTTAAAGCTAACCACACCATTTACGCTGCCATCGCCGGTGCCGGGTAAATTACCGACCAGCTTTACAGGGCTGCCTGCAATATCAGCTCCGGTGAGCAAATTAATTGCGTGCAGGTATTCTACAAAAGTGCTGCCATCTGTACTGCGGGCCACAAAATACATAGTTTGTTTTGCGGAATCGATTACGGGTGTACCAATTATGCCGGCTCCGGTTGTAAAATCTGAAAAAGGGTTACACCAGGAGGAATTAAAATCAGTCCCTATTGGGGGCCTCATGCCGGATATGGTAAAGTTGTTCTTCCAATATAAAGTCCCATTATCGCCGTCAAATGCGTACACCGTATTTTTAACAGATGCAATAAATACCACATTATGGATACCATTGGCTATGCGGAGATTACCAACAACCAGTGGCTGGGCGTATACCTGGTCATCAACATTCAGGGTAAACAATTTTCCAAATGTCTTACTGTTCACATTACTGGTTGTTAGTACTTTTTCCTGGTTGTTAAACCCGGCACGCGTATTGTCATTGTGTTGGGTCAGAACCGAAATATGTTGTGTATTTGGTGCTGTAATGGTGGAGTTCCCGGGGCCGGGCTGATTCTTTTTGCAGCTCATGCAAAATGTAATTAGCAATACCGGGATAATAATACGAGGACTATTCATAATCAGGGGTTACAGTTTTTTGATTTTTACAGATGCCTGCCAATCCGCTTTTTGTTATTTACTAATTTTTCTTATCGTATTATTTTGATAATCCGCCACATATATATTACCCATTGAATCAGCGGCGATTCCCATTGGCCGAAAGAATGATGCCACTTTTACATCGCCATTTTTTGCGCCGCGCTTACCGCAGCCCGCTAAAGTTGTTACCATACCTGCGGGGCTTATCTTCCTGATTAGGTTATTGCCTGAATCAGCGACATATATATTACCGTTTTTATCAACCGTTAATGCTTCTGGATGAAAAAAAGAAGCAGCGGTGCCTTTCCCGTTCGAATTACCCTTGTGGGTTTTTCCGGCAATTGTGCTTACAACGCCGTCTTTGCTAATTTTGCGGATCATATTATTATAGGTATCAGCAACATATAAGTTCCCCGTAGCATCAAGTGCTATGCCCTCGGGTACAAAAAATGTGGCTGCTCCTGCTACCCCATCATTGGTTCCTGGCGTACCGTTTCCGGCCAGAACTACAATTTTTCCGTCCGGCCCAATTTTCCTGATCTTATCATGAAAGCTATCTGCTATATAAATAGTCCCCGAAGCATCTACTGCTAAACCGGTTGGATAGTCCAATACCGGGAATTTTCCGCCGTTTTCTTCGTTTTTTTCAGTTTTTCCGGCAATTGTGGTTACCAGGCCTCCCTGGGAAATTTTACGGATAAGGTTATTTTGCTTATCTGCTACGTAAACATTACCGCTCTTATCTACCGCCACGGCAGCCGGGTCAAAGAAAGAAGCGGCGGTACCTTTGCCGTCTGCCGAGCCTGCCGCACCGCTACCCGCTATAGTTGAAACAATGCCGTCGGAGTTTATCTTTCGGATAAGATTATTCCGGGAATCAGCCACATACATATTGCCGTTGGCATCAAGCGCTATTGCTTTAAGACTTGAAAAAGTCGCCTCGTCACTTTTGCCGTCCGTAGAACCCATCACACCTGTACCGGCAAAAGTGGTAACGGTTTGATGTATTGGTTTTTTCTCGCATGAAATGATAAATAACGCCGCGATTAGAAATAATGGCGCCTTTCTTTTCATGAAAGAGCAATTTCAGCAATCTTTCCCACGTTAATCATTGGTCTTATTTAGGTTAGTTGAATAACAACGCAAAATACCAAATTAATTGATAAAGCATGTTCTGGCTTTAGGTGTTTTCAATTCGGCGGAAACTTTTCAACCCGCTTTTGAAACCTCTTCATCCACCAGCCGCTCAAGTACTTCCCGCGTTATGGGTTTAAATATGAACGATTGCACGCATGCAAACTGCCGGCTGTACTGGATATCACGTGGATTGATGGAGGATGACAGGATATACATTCTTACAGGTTTTGACAAATAGGGGTATATCTCCTGCACTTTCTCCAGGAATGCCCATCCATCAAATTGGGGCATGTATAAATCCAGCAGGATGATATCCGGTAAAACATTTTTGCTTAACCTGTTTTGCTCCAGGAACCGGATCACTTCTTCGCCATTCTCAGTACAGCTTATCTCATACGCCAGGTTATATTTAAATAGTATCCTTTTCAGGATGAAATGGTCGAGCGGGCTATCATCTATAAATATGAGTTTTTTCATCGGTAAAGGTCATATCGCCAAAAATATAAATAGGGCGACGCTTTGGAGGTAGTGTTTACACGGTATTTGCTGCGTAGTATTACGCCATTGTGATACACTCAAATTGTAAATTAATCGATAAATATGCCTCTTGTATGAGCATAGCCTAAGCCACGCTTTCTATGCGATAGGTTCTTCCGTTAAGGTCAAACTCATCCCCTGCTGTTTTGCCTGTTAGTTTTAAGCCGATAGGCGAAGCCGGAGATACGGCAAAGTAGCTTTGCGCGCCAACACTGATAGTGCCGGCACTTATCGCGATGTAAAAATTTCCGTGATTGGTTGATACCAGGCTGCCTGTATCGGCTTTGGTATGGGTTGTGTTGTAAGTAATGGTACTTAGCGCTACCATTAGCTTGTTCGCTTCGTTCAGTTGCGCCTGGCCCCGGTCTGCCACCTGTTGCATCATCTCCCTTCCCGTTTCGTATTTATCCCCGGCACTACTCTTGGTGTCCTCGTCGGATGAATCATGGGCGTCCTCAATGGCTTGCCTGGCATCGTTAATTCGCGCCTGCACATATGCGATGCACATTTTATAAAGTTGCTCTTTCAGGTTGCTCATCGTGGTGGTATCAGTAAATCAATATCGGTAAAAAAGGAATCGGTAATAGTTTTATTAAAAGGAACCTACATCGCTAAGTTGTTGCCCGGCCTGGGGTCATCAGGTACTATATCCATCTCAGGGCAATCAATATAACCGGCATACCATTGTATGGCTTCCACTACATCCAATGCCTCCTCAGATGTGACGCCAATAGTTTCAAAAGCGTATAATTTGTCATTGGCACTCCCATATAATTGTATCTCGCTGCTTTCGGGATGAAATGGTTCCCCGTCAAGACAAAACACTCTTAGTTTGAGCCCGGTATCCCGCGCGTGAATTACATCCCTGCAGGGGTTGTTCGGATCGGTTGCCAATAAAAAAACATTATGACTCATGGTAGGTTAACAACAGGTGTTCCTGTTAGTTTCAGGGAATGCCAAAATAATATTTATTTAGCAAACGCTCTAATAATAATAAATATTATAGCTAAAAATAATTTCGGATAAATATAAATGGCAATAAACAAAAAAATAGCGATCCTGTCATAAGAACGCTATTTGAATATTATTTTAAAAAAATCCCCCCCGGTGTTACCTTATATTATTCATACTATTAAATGCTATAAGGCATTATGGTTTAATAATGATCGCTAATATGGTGGCTACCCGGATCCACCCGCTTTAAAACAACATTGGTTACAGGTTTTACAATCAATGGTATCTTCTCAACCCGGGTTTCGCTGGTATCCAAACCGAAAGCTTTAGCCTCGGTCTGAGCAATCTTCCTGATGGCAAAATAGCTGTTCAGGATAAAGCTATCCTTGATACTGAACTCATTATTGTATGACAGGAATTTCTCGATAATAACAAACTGGAAGTCGGCCGTCTGGTTAAATTTCCTCAGCGATTCATAACGGCTCAGGATATCCACCTCGTTGCGGTGCACCATGTCCTCGACTACTTTCCTAAACAAAA
Source organism: Mucilaginibacter sp. (assembly GCA_043739405.1). Classification (GTDB taxonomy): domain Bacteria; phylum Bacteroidota; class Bacteroidia; order Sphingobacteriales; family Sphingobacteriaceae; genus Mucilaginibacter. The sequence continues at coordinate 26,086 of JAYUEE010000030.1, forward strand.
CGTTGATACGCGGCTGTATCCTGAACCCTAAACGGAACTCGATCCGGATGATCTTACCTGGCTCCAGTTCCTCCACGCTGTATTCCATGGTATATGGGTCGTCCATCCGCTCAATATGCAGAAACCAGTAGGTATCCGCTCTTTTTGGTTTCCGGCTCAGGATAGAATACATGATCTTTTGCTCTATCTGCTTAGCGTTATTGGCCTTGGTTAGATAGATGAGGTGGGTTGCGTATTTGGATACGCCCTGGTCTGCGCTTAGGGCATGCAGCAATGGAACCTGCTCTTTCAGGTCAATAAAGTGCAGGAACCTGTTGGTGATTTTGCGTGCCTTAAACCAAACATACATGGTAAATATCAGGCCAAACTCAAATACAAGGAAGAACAACCTCTTCAATATCTTTGGTGAGTTTGAAATAAAGAAAGAGGTTTCGGTAGTAACAAAAATACAAAGGATGATCACAACTATCCATAGCGGCCAATGCCTTTTATAACGCATATAGTATGACATCAGCAGCGTAGTCATTAACATCGCTATAGTGATAGAAAAACCGTATGCGGCCGTCATGTGTTCAGACGTTTGAAAGTATAACACCACAGCGATACAACCGATACACAATACCCAGTTAATAGCCGGGATATATATTTGCCCACGAATATTAGACGGGTATTTAACCGTAATTTTTGGCCACAAATTCATGCTGATAGCCTCGCTGATCAGTGTGAAAGATCCGCTGATCAATGCCTGGCTGGCGATAATAGTGGCGAACGTAGCTATGATTACACTCGGTATTAAGAAGAAGTGCGGTACGATGGAGTAGAACGGGTTTACAGAATCAAATTTGATAGTCGCGGCGTGGTTCAATACCCATGCACCCTGGCCCAGGTAGCTCAACAACAAAGTTATTTTCACAAATATCCAGGTAACCTGGATGTTTTTGCGCCCGCAATGCCCCAGATCCGAGTAAAGCGCCTCGGCACCCGTAGTGCACAAAAAGACAGCACCCAGCAACCAGAAACCCTCCGGATGGGTGGTTAGCATGTGAAAGCCGTAATAGGGGTTAAACGCCTTGAATACCGATGGGTAATGGATGATTTGCAGCGAGCCTATAATACCGATCATTAAAAACCATATCAGCATTACGGGACCAAAGGCAGCACCTACTACCTTGGTACCAAATTGCTGGAAAAGGAAGAGTAACACAATGATGCCGATCACAATGCCGATCACAAGATCGCTGCCGGGATGCATCATAGCAGCAAGTTTGGGCACCTGGCCCAGGCCTTCAATAGCCGAAGCCACAGATATGGGAGGCGTAATTATACCATCGGCCAGCAGTGTTCCCGCGCCAATAATGGCAGGTATAGCCAGCCATTTACCGTAACGTCTTACCAGGGCGTATAACGAGAATATCCCGCCTTCGCCGTGGTTATCTGCTTGCAGCGTGATGAAAATGTATTTGAACGTAGTTTGTAGGGTAAGTGTCCAGAATATGCACGAAAGACAACCAAATACAAATGACTCGGTGGCTTCTTTACCCTCGGTCATAAGGGTTTGAAATACATATAATGGGGAGGTACCGATGTCGCCGAAAATGATACCCATGGTGATCAGCATTCCGGCGGCGGATAGTTTTTTGAGATGATTGCTCATGTAATAGGGGGTATAAAAGCGCGCAAATGTATTTATTATACTTATTACAAGCAAGTTATTTTACAAAGCTCTGACAGAGAAAGCATGCCTCACAGCTTAAAAATCGATGTCAAATTAATAATCAACTAATTGTGACACCCTGGCGAATAGTAAAAATATCATTTGTTAAAAATAAAGGCTAAAGATTAACATTTTGTTAAATCTTAAATTTTTCAAATAAATCCGTTTTCACAAAAAAAGCGCATACAATTTCTCGTATGCGCTTTGAATCCTTTGTTAAGGATAAATATTATTGGTTTGGATTTGCGTCAGGTTTTGGCGGCTGCGGCTTGGGTTGGGGCCTTGGCTGCGGCTGTTGACGCTGTGCCTTTTGCTGAGCTGCCTGCTGCTGACGTTGTTGCGCCTGCTGCTGAGCCTGTTGAGCTGCCTGTTGCTGACGCTGTTGCGCCTGCTGCTGAGCCTGTTGAGCTGCTTGCTGCTGACGTTGTTGTGCCTGTTGTTGTGCCTGTTGTTGCGCCTGCTGCTGTGCTTGTTGGGCTGCCTTTTGTTGTGACTGTTGAGCTGCTTGCTGCTGACGTTGTTGCGCCTGCTGCTGAGCCTGCTGGGCTGCTTGCTGCTGACGTTGTTGTGCCTGCTGCTGAGCCTGCTGGGCTGCCTTTTGTTGTGACTGTTGGGCCGCTTGCTGCTGACGTTGTTGCGCCTGCTGCTGTGCTTGTTGGGCCGCTTGCTGTTGACGTTGTTGCGCCTGCTGGTCCGGCTGTGCGGTTGGTTGCTGGGCAGGCTGGTTACTTTGCTGACGTTGGCGCGGCTGCTGAGCCGGTTGCGCGGCTGGTTGCTGTGCAGGCTGGTTACCATGTTGACGTTGGCGCGGCTGCTGAGCCGGTTGTGCGGCTTGCTGCTGGGCCGGTTGTACGGCTGATTGCTGGGCCGGTTGTACGGCTGATTGCTGTGCAGGCTGGTTACCATGTTGCCTTGTCGGTTGCGCGGCTTGCTGCTGAGCCGGTTGCTGACGTTGCCTGTCTACAGGCTGAGCATTTGGCTGCCCAGGGGCTGCCTGCGGCCTATTATTTGCCGGTTGGTTTACACGAACAACTTTGTTATCCGGTGTTGTACTGCGTGCCACCACAGCCAGTTTGGCGGCGTTACCGTGATTCACACTTACGTTGGCACGATTTGCTATAGGTTCATTAGCGTGCTGCGTTCTGTAAACATTTGCATCCACAACTCTTGCAGGGCGCGCCTCAGGAGCCGCTTTTACTGTCGGCCTGTATATGTTTACTGTATTATTGGTAACGTTTACAACACCAGGCCTTGCTGCGTTATTAATGTTGTACACCCTTACATTGTCATTATGTGTAACCTGCCTGATCTCTTGCACACGCGGGCCGGCTACATAGGTTACGTTATTATTGACATACGTATTGTTAATAATTGTTGTGTTATGTATGATAGTAACCGAGCGCGTAGGCGGTACATAGTAATTATTAATATCCGGCCTGGTGATATAAGCCTCGGGTGCACATACCCAGTAATTATCCGGCACGTGATAACTTCTGCCAAACGATATACTGATGCTTATTCCGGGCTGTAAAGGCGCCCATCCGTAATAGCCGCCGCCATGACGCCAGCTAACCCATGCCGGTGCCCAACGGTGACCGGGGATCCATTCCCATCCATAATAATCATCATAGCGCCAGCGACCGTAATGAAAAGTGGCCCAACCCCATGGATAATCGGATACCCAGGTATTGCCATAGTCGGTTACAACCCAATGACCCCGCGTTGCATAGGGCCTAAAATCTTCATCAACATCCGGCACCCATACATTTCCGTATTGTTCATCGCTTACCCAAGTACCGTAGGGCTGCAAATTATCGTAAAATTCCTGGTCGGTAACATAGCCTCCATCCTGGGCTTTGCCCTGTTTGGGAGTTACCAGGGCAATAGCCATTGCTATTAGGCCAATACCCCATATTTTATTAAATACTTTCATCTTATTTAGATATTATTATTAGTCAGTTTTAAGTTTTGACTGCGTATTACATAAAGTGTTTAATACGAAAATTGTTTGCATTGTTAATATGTTGGCTGGCTGACATTTAAAATTATTCTACCTGTAAAAGCGCCTGTCTGATCAATAAATTATAATTTTACGGCATTCAACATCTCAATAATTATGGGCTCAGTAAACATTCCCCGTCTCGATCTCGACACATATATTAATGGCAATACCGAACAACGCAAACAGTTTTCGGATGCAATAGGTAAGGCATTTAATGAGACCGGCTTTGTTACCATCACTAATCACGGTTTAAGTAAACAGCTGATGGATAAGCTATATGAACAGGTAAAAGCGTTGTTCAAATTACCCGAAGCTGTTAAACTAAAATATGAGATAGCCGAACTGGCCGGCCAGCGCGGCTATACCAGCAAGGGTAAAGAAACAGCCAAAGGTTTTAAAACACCCGACCTGAAAGAGTTTTGGCAGATAGGGCAAACCGTTACCGATAACGACCCGGTTAACGATGAGTATCCCGAAAACCTGGTGGTAACCGAATTACCTGAATTTAACCCTACTACCCGTGAGGTATACCAAAAATTGGAGGCTGCCGGCCAGCACCTGCTGCGCGCCATTGCCTTGTACCTGCGGTTACCCGAAAACTACTTTGATGATAAAGTACACAACGGAAATTCTATCCTCCGTACACTGCATTATTTCCCGATAGAAAATCCCGACGACTTACCGCCGGATGCAGTACGTGCCGGGGCGCACGAGGATATTAACCTGATAACATTGCTGATTGGCGCCAGCGCGGATGGCCTGGAGGTGCTTACCCGAGAGGGCGACTGGTTCCCGGTGAAAGCACATGGCGAGGATGTGGTTGTCAATGTCGGCGACATGCTGCAGCGACTAACCAACAATAAATTGAAATCGACTACACACCGCGTGGTAAACCCGCCGCGCGAGGAAATGAAAAACTCCCGTTATTCGGTGCCGTTTTTCCTGCATCCCAAATCGGATGTGGATCTCACCAGTCTTGCATCGTGCATTGATGTGGAGCACCCAAAAGTGTATGAAGATATGACAGCCGGTGAATACCTGGATGAACGCCTGCGCGAGATAGGGTTGAAAAAATAAAGCAAACAAAAAAGACTTACGAAGTTTTAGAAACTTCGTAAGTCCAAATATTATAGTTTTAAGATGGATTAATTGTTATAGTTTAACAAATTTCGTCTGCCCTACAACGCTGCCGTTCTTATCGGTCACTTCAATAAGGTATGTCCCGGTAAGCAGGCTGCTTACATTATCCTGCCATTTGGTATCCGCTACTGACGCTAATTTAACCACCATACCAGAGCTATTGCTCACCTTAATATTGTAAGTGGTATTCCCCTGCGATTTGGGCACTATTGCTAAGTTGATCGTATTTACAGACGGGTTCGGGTAGATGCTTAAAGCGTTTGATGAATTACTATTATCCTGGAATTCAATATTAACGATGTTCGAATAAGTAACCGTATTGTTATAGTCTACCTGTTTCAGCATATAATAGTTATGACCTGTGACAGGCGCATTATCCAGCAAACTGTAAGTGCCTGCTCCACTTGAAGTCGAGTTGCCGATCACTTCGTAAGATTTCCCGGCATCAGTGCTGCGCAAAACCGTAAAGCTGGTATAGTTTTGCTCATTTGCAGTTGTCCACGTAACCTGTACCTGGCGGCCGGTTCCTGTTTTAGCAGCATTAAAGCTCAGCAACTGGTAAGCCATTGCCGGGTTTTCGCGCATAGTGATCGAAAAGCGCTTCGAACCATAGCTATTAGCATCGGTAGTGATAGAAAAGGTATAGCTGGGGGTAGTGCGCATGTTTACTGAATCGCCCGTAAAAGCATCTTTCAACCAAACGTCGAACAACTGCGGTACGCCTTTAAGATCCTTTAGATTTAGCGTATAAGTGCTGTAAGCCGTTGAACCTACTTTAAGCGGGATAGTAACCCCATTAGTCAGCGGTAATTTATTTATAGCCAGAGTTTGATTGTCATCAGATAGGCTACTCAAGCTTACCTTTCCTGATCCTGTGCGGTAAAGTGCATCTTCATTGAAAACATAGCCCGATTTAGCATTGTCGTCGAATATTACCAGTATATCATCCTTGTTTACAGTATCCAATGCCATCTCAAGGCGCAGCATCTGTAATGGGTTAGCCTGGGTTTTAACCGCAAGTGGGGCCCTTAAACTCATGAACAGGTTTGGCGGTGTTACCTGCTTCAGGGGTATCTTAGCAGTTTCATTAAATATGAGTTGTCCGCCTAAGCTTGTGGCCAATACAAAAAAGCCCTGTCCGCTGGCAATATACCTGCCGCCGTTATTAGTAAAAACTGTTCCGTTAGATGTTGCTTGATAGGTATCGTAATTGAGCGTTACCGGGTTCAGTTCATAAATGAATTTTGAAATATTAGAAGCGTAAATGCCGGTTGTTGTGCTTGATGAATTATAAGTATCCAGGTCAATGGTACATGCATATGGGTTGGCAGCCAGGTTAAAGCCCTGCACCGATATACTTGGATTTGAGAAGCCCGGCGCTGTGGACGAAGCGTTATACCAATCCCTGAATATGATCTGCCCCTGGTTGAGGTAACCGGTAGTAGTCAACGTATCGTTAGTTGCGGCTGCACCTGCGGTAGTGGCTGTACCTAAGGTCTCTTGTTTGCGGCTCCCGCGGTAATAGAACAAGTAACCGTTACTTACCGGGATAGTATAGTTTGATGCCTCATTATTCAGGCTGTAAGTAGGTGACGAGCTAAGATTGCTGATACCTCGGTAATTGCCGGTAATAAAGCTTAAGCTATTTCCAATAACGTCCTCGCGGTATAACCACAGCGTTGGGTTGCCCGTTTTATCAAACAGGCCTGCAGTACCTGTTGAGCCGGTTAAATAAGTGGAGTTTTTTAGATAATTGACGCTATAGGCCAGGTTGCCATTTGCATCTTTAACACCGCTTACGGCGTTCACCGGTGAAGCCATCAGGCGGTAGCCTCTTTGCGCGCTTATATAACGCTGAACACTTACATTACCGGTGATTGAGCCCGTAGTTATTTCATCCACTGACGCTGTGCCCGATGCGTTGGATTGCAAGGTAAAAGTCAGGCCGGAGTTGATGGTCAAAGCCCCGGCTCCGTTGACGTCGACAATAGCCGACGGGACAATGTTTACGGTACCCGTGCCGGTAAGTGTTGGTGTAGCGTTATTGTCAACCGTGAAAATGTTATTGACCGTTATAGATCCCGTTACAGTTAACGTAGGCTGGTGTGTTGCACCTAATGCCAGGTAGCCAACGGTAACATTTTCTGCTGATGATATGGTAGGCTCAAAGGGATGGCCTGGATGGTAAGCTTGCTCGCCGATACTGGCATAGTCAGTTGATCCGGGCACATTACCAGTGCTCCAGTTGGTGCCGGTATTCCAGTCCGAACTGGTTTTACCTGTCCAGTAATCAGCTACCACGGTAGCTATGCTTATAGTTGCGGTACTGCTACCTATCGCATTGGCTGCTGTTATCGTATATACGGTCAACGGCTGCGTTGTTGTTGGTTTTCCGGAAATAACACCCGTGCTGGTACTGAAACTCAGGCCAGTTGGTAGTGTTCCGCTAATACTGTAGCTTAATATCGGCGAACCACTGATAACTGTCGGCCCAAAGCTTGTTATTGTTGCGTTGGTTGTAAATACATCAACCGAATTGGGATCGTAAGTAAACACCGGCAGGGTCGAGTTAACAGTTATCGTAACCGTCGTGCTGCTGCTGGCACTGGCGCTGTAGGCTGTAATTGTATAGGTGGTAGCAGGAGAGCCGGCAGTAGGCGTACCGCTGAAAGTACCTGTGGTACTGCTGAAACTTAAGCCGGCTGGCAATATTTTGTTGATGTAGTAACCACCTTTCAATGGATATTCTGTTACTGTATTGTTTGTCCGGTCGGATATATACAGGTTTCCTTTGCTGTCTGTAACCATGCCTTCAGGATCGGTAAGGCCGGTGATTTGAGTTAGTTGCGTGCCTGTCGGACCATAAACAGTTACGGTACCAGCACCACTGTCTCCAACATAAACATCACCTGCGCCGTCTGAATAAATGGCGTGAGATGATTTTGATAAGCCGGTGATCAATGTAGACTGAAAAACTCCAGCTGAGTTATATTTTTCTACCGCTGAAGTGGTGCCCAAGCTATCAAGCACATAAACACTGCCTGAGCCGTCAACCGTTACCCCGATAGGATTGGTTGTGCCTGTCAGTGATAATGCCAGCAGGCCGGCGCCGGTGCTTATATCGTATTGGGCTACCGTATTGTTGCCGCTATTATAGCTGCCCTCGGCAAGGTAAAGGTTGCTGGACTGATCGGCCACCATCCCGGTTGCTGTACCCAGGCCAGATACCACGGTAGATCCATAGGTGCCGGTTGATGAGTACTGCGCCACATAAGCGTTGCCGTGGTAATTACCTAAGCCGTTATTTGTGCGGTTATAGTTCAGTACGTAAGCGTTGCCCAACTGATCAAAGGATATAGCCGACGGGTTTGACAGCTGCGCCGATCCAAACGTGCCCACGTAAGTACCTGATGAATTGTATTTGCTTATCGTATTATTACCAAAATTGGTAACATAAATATTCCCCGAAACATCGACACCCATACCGTAAGGCGAACTTAAAGTAGCCCCGGTGAGCTGGGTGCCTGATCCGAAGGATGGCGGCGCCACCGGTCCATTGCTGACTGTTGGCGAAAGGCTGGTTATAGCTGTTCCAACCGTGTAAGTATTATTATTGGGAGTGTATGAAACACTAAATGTTTGGGCAAATACTTTTAGAGATGTTGATATTAGAATAAATGTGATAATTGAGATTAGTCTACGCCTTTGCTGTCTTTTCATTTCGGATTTTCAATTATTAATCAAGAGTTGTTTCTCTTTAAGCAAATTCCGTGCATTTATTTGCAATGGGGCGTCAAAGATAATTTTAAAAAATCACAATCAACTGAAAAGCACTTAAATAGACGAATTATATCAGGTTCGAGAGCGGCTTTTTTGTAAAAGATTACAGGACCTTGACATTGTAGGTAAAGGGAAAAAATTACCCAGCATAAAATTCACTGAATCAGTCAGACTCGTTCTTTTGGTGCGATTTTTTATGATTTCGGGGCTGTGAAAAGGGAATAAATGCAGGTCAGTTAAATGTCATTTCGTGTTATAACACAGATATATAAAGAAGGTAAAAGCAAGTTGCCTTAAGCAAGGCACTAAGCTTAAGATAATGAAGGATTTGCAGGAATATTGATCAACGATGAGTGGGGAAAGTGTGGAATTCAAATTTCCACACTCTTTTCATGAAATTTTTTCTATAGTTTAATAAATTTCGTAGTGTCAAATCGGATTGATCCCCGCTGCGGAAGCAGTGCTGGGCTGACGGTACTTTGTATCTACTGTTTTAAAAATCGAACCAGGCACTGCCTCTTATTCCAAAGCGGGCGGTGTTTGGATTATTGAGATAATCGAAGCGTTCAACCAGGTCGATACGGAAAATCTTAAAGATATTACCGACACCGACACCACCTTCAAGATAAGGCTGCCTGCCGAGCGTAAAAGTTTCGGGCATGCCATTCGCCGCAGTAGGGAATTGCAGTAACGAAGGATGCAGTGCGGGGTTATTTTCATCACGTAAGCCGCCATAGAGCGCCTTAAAGGAAATATATTCCCGCCATTTCAGCTTTTTAAGTAAGGGCACTTTATTAAACAGGAAACCATTTAAACAGTAATCAATTTTGGCGGTGGCATAACGGTCGCTCACAAACTCCAAAAAGTTCATCAGGTTATAGGAGTCAAAGTCAAAAGAATACGTTTGATTAGCCTGCGCTACGGATAGGAGCGGGTACGGAAGCTGTCCGAACAGATAATTGCCTTCAACGGCAAGGTCGGCATAACCTAATTGCGACAGATAAAACCGCTTATCCAACCGCGCAAATACACTCTGGTAATTATATTGGCCGCCCAAAAGTCCTTTTACGCCCTCACGGTAATCAAAAGTCAAAATGGGGTACTTGCTGAAGATGGTGATACGATAAAGCTTACCCTGTACCAGTTGCTCATGTGGTGCATAACGCAGGTTAACGGAAAACTCTGACGTGGTAATATTAGGGACGGTATTTGGCAAATTGTTAAGCTGGTTTATAAAATAGAGTGACCCTGCCGGCGTTTGCTCCCAGTTTTTAAATTCAAGGGCATAGGAGAAGTGGCTCTCAAATTCCTTTACATAATCCAGCTTGTAGTAGGTATTATAAAGGAACTTGTCATTCACGCCTCGTGTAAATGACCCTGAAAAGGCGTCCGACTGCACAAAAGCCAACTCCTCGCCCGGAATCTTTATTTCGTGCTGAACCGTTGCTTTAATATAATCGTTGGGAAATTTATATATCGATTTATTGTTAAAGGAATAGCCTACGCTTAACAGGTATTTGAATTGTTTGTCCTTAAAACCATAGGCCCCGTAAGCATCCAAATAATACCTGGTACTGAAATCAGTTGTGGTGCGGCCGCCAACACGAACCCGCGATCCCTCCACGGTATTGAAGCTGTAAAGAGCGCCAAGCGGACCAAGCTCTACCGGGCCAAACGATTTAAAACCGACGGCAAACAAGTTGATAAGGTCCATCGTGCGTTTAAACGAAGGGATAGTTTGCAAACTGTCGATATTCTTATAAGCATTGGCCTCTATCTTCGTAAGCGTGTCACGCCCGCGGCTTTCTGTCCAAAACTGTTCGCTTCGGTTCATGGCGCCATTGTTGATGGCCAGGTCTTCGCCAGCATATACACTGTCTGGTCGTGGTTTATTCACCAGGTAATTCTCGTATGATATGGTCCTTTCACCGAAAATGCCCTTGTCACCTTTCTTAGATAGTCCGAAACTTGCTTTAGTAAAACTTTTGCTCAGATGGTACCGGCCGTCGGGGTTTTGCTCATAATCCAAATCGGCCTCCATTCCTTTCACCCAATTCAGGTTGATGTTTTTGTTGATAGAAAGCCTTGCTTTTTGTACGGAATATTTGCCATCGAGCGTAACCAGTATAAGGCCCTCAAACAGCATATCATTGCCATTACGCGGCGTAAAGCTCAATTCCACAAGCTTTTGATGGTTAACCTCAATAGTGTCGGTTATAAAAAACTTATAAAATGCGGGCGCCTCATCGCAAATAGGGCTAAGGAACTGGTTGGTCATCAAAAAGATATTGTTGGAATAAATATCTATCTCGTTATACATCCGGTTCAGATAAGTATTCACACCCTCTTCGTCGACAAAGTTCACCACATTTGCCTTCCGCTCACCCAGTACAATCTTTTTGGTTTTTGGAGGATTCTTACGGTAATAGGTTTGCGTTATTTTTTCTTCCTGGTAAACCGGCAGTAATGATTTGCCGGGGAGTTCGGTTGTATCGCGGTTATCATACAAAAACTTATAGTTGCGGGTAAGTGCTTTTTTAAAGAATTTGTCCGAGACATTAATAAAGGAGAACTGTAGTTTTTCATACTGCGCATACTCGGTATAATCGTAGCTCTGCATCCTGTTTGAATCCTTGTGTGCGATTACCTGCCGGATAAGTTCAACTGCCGGGTTATCCTTATTGCGATATCGTTTCTTTTTACCTGATTTGATAGTGACTGCATCCAATGTTTGCACATCGGACTGCAATTTGACATTGATCACCTGCTCCTTATAAGCCACTATGGTCCGGATGACGGGTTTGTACCCAACGAATGAGAATTTTAATTGCGTGTAAGGTTTTCCCGATTCCAGGTGGTATTTACCATTAATATCGCTATTAACACCAATGGATGTTCCCGGAAATGAAACTGTCACGAAAGCCAGTGGCTTATTGGTTTGGGCATCGGTTATTGTGCCGCTTACAACAGTATTTTGACCCTTTGCAATAACCGATAAAAAAATAATAACAATTACCGCAAGGGCATATTTCATATAGATGTTTTTCAACTTTGACTTATAGGTATTTTCTATTCTGTTTTAAGCATCAAAGCAAAGAGATAAGTGATACAAACCTTTTCTACTTTTTTTAGTCAGCTTCAGAAGCTTAACGGGGCTATGTTAAAAATGTTATTTATAAAAACAGCAAATGCCCCATCAACCCGTTAATAATAACAGATTATACCCGGATTTTTAGCTTGGATGAATTAATGTTTGAAAAGTTTAAACCGCTTGCGTATTTTTCAGAAAAAGAAAAACGCTACGTTAATTGATTAGTTCACCTATCTTATTCACCAGCACATTGATATCAAAGGGCTTAGTAATAAAGGCATCAAAACCAAAATGCCCCAGTGATACTGCCAATTCGGGATAGGCCGATATCAATATAACCGGTATATGGCAGGTATCTTTGTTGCTTTTGATAAGCTGGCAAATCTTCCCTCCGTTTGTGCCTGACAATAAATAATCTGTTAATACAAGGTCAGGTTTATAAAGTTCTACTGATTTCAATATATCATCGGTACGCTCCAGGCCCTTAACACTATAATCATTGTGAATGAGCACTGTTTCTAATACCTGTAGAATATCTTCGTCATCTTCAATGATTAAAATCTGCTTCGACATGCTAGAACGGTGATAAATGTTTAGAAAGTAAAACTAATTAAACTGGGAAATGTTTTACTTTTTACGAATAAAAATACGAAAAGGTGGCCAGTTAATTTAGATTTTGCTTTTGTATGATGTCCTTTAGCTTGGTAAATGAATTATAAGGGCCCACGCTGGCGCTTAAATTTACCAGCCATGCCGGCAAGGCCCCACCCGGGTCGGCACTTAAAATATATTCGATTTTTAGCAAATGATTAGGCATTTCGGTAACATCCCACGATGCGAGGGAGGACGGTACCCGCACCAGGCCCGATTTTACAGGTACCACCCCTGGGATGCTTTTGGCCCTGATATGTAACACATTATTTACAGAATCTTTTTTAAAACTTAGCTCAATAACCAGGTCCCGGTTGCTTAATGGCCAGGGTAGCGAAACTTCAGAATAATAAATAGTTGTGTCTTTCCCCTTTTTGTTAATCAGGTAGGTACGTTTGGTACCATAGCTCCAGTCTTTATGGTGGGTTATATCCTGCAACACACTAACCAATTGGCTTTCTGTGGCATCCAGTTCAAAGTCAACTTTTACTTCTTTAAATTTCCCGGTATTGAGCAGGCGGGTGTAAACTTTAATGCCATCTTCCTCTTTGGTTAAAACCCATTTTCCCTGGGCCATGCACCAAAGCGATGCATGAATTAAAATAATTAATAACAGGGGCCTTTTAATCACTTTAAAATGTTTTATCGCAGTGCTATACAGTCATAGAACCGTCAAAATAAAACATTTAATCAGACAATTTATTATGTAGGCAAAAACTTAATATTGTGGGCGCCTTACACAACCTTAAATTAATCGACCCGATTTGTTCGGTACCCATTAGTCTGCCGCGTTTATATGTAAATGCAGCGCCAGGAAACTTAGAGCGAGCGAGACGGAAACATCCTACTTATCTTTTATGATGACGATGTGCATTACTTTGTCAGAAGGAGTGGCCTGTACGCATTTATATCCCAGTTTTAAAAGGTCAATGCCATTAAAAAGATGTTCGCCGGTTCCGAGGATGGCAGGAGCTATAGCTATATGCATTTGATCAATCAGCCCCTCTTTTAAATATTGGCGAATAGTGCTGGTTCCGCCACACACGCGGATATCCATACCGTTGGCGGCTTGCTTTGCACGGTGAAGAGCTGCATGAATTCCTTCGGTTTCAAAATGAAAAGTTGTACCTCCTTCCATTTCAATGGATGGTCTTGCATGGTTGGTCAACACAAATACCGGGCAATGATAGGGTGGGTTTTCGCCCCACCATCCTCTCCAGTTATCATCCGGCCAGTTTCCTCTTATGGGGCCAAACATGTTCCTACCCATTATACAGGCACCTGCCTTCTCCAAACCTCTCGAAGCAAAGTCGTTATCTATGCCTTTTTCACCGGGCCGGCCACCTACCATTTGCTGAAATGCATTTGTTGGGAAAAACCATCGATGGAGATCCATTCCATTCGTGCCTATTGGGTTATCAACGTCCTGGGCCGGGCCGGCGCCAAATCCGTCGATAGAAATTGAAAAATTGTCAACTCTTAATTTTTGCATAATTGTTTTTTTTGAAAATAATCTCTCACAAACCAAATTTAATCACGAGGGTTTCATCTGATCACCCTTCAAAAAATGTTATCAATAGAGGTGCTATCGCCTTTTCGGATACATTATGCGTTTGCCCTTCCAACATTTTATATTGATTACCTGGAATCAATTCCGACAGTCGTTTAACAGATTTTTTAAGCGGCTCCGAAGTTTTTGTACCTGCTGCTACCAGGGTTTGCACCTTGATGGCTTTTGCCCGGTCTTCGGGCAAGGCAAAGCCGTCGAGAATTGTAATATCATAAGGTAGGGTATGTGCTACTGCCTTCAATTTTTTCCATATGGGCAGGAGTGTCATCATAAAAATTCCAAAGGAGGGCACACCGACGACCTTCATAAAATATTTTACCGCATCACCGGGGCGGTCTTCGGCCACCATCGTTTTTAATTGTATTAACATATCTTTTGGTGCGCCATCCGTGGCGCCTGGTACTTCAAAAGGCGGTTCATATAACGCCAGTTTGGTTATGTTGAGCCCCTTCGCGCTGGCTGCTAACGCCAATGCTGCGCCGGATGATATCCCAAAAACATAAGCCAATCCGCCCGCCGCCTGTATAAGCGCGTCGATATCTTCAATCTCGCGCTCTACGGCATAAGGCTGCGTATCTCCACTTTCGTTGCGACCGCGGCGGTCATACATGTACACCGTAAAGTGTTCGGCCATCAGTGGTGCCAACTTTGGCATCGGCCCAAAACTGCGGCTGCACAAGGCACCGTCGACCAGTATTACCGGAAACCCGCTGCCTGATTTTTCATAAGCGATAGGTGTTCCATCTTTCGAAATTACTGTTGCCATATTTTATTGGATTAAATTTTACCGGAGTACATCACACCAGTAACCATTTTCAGATACCAGTTCGGCTATCTTTTCCTGCCGCACATTATCTCCTTCGACCCGGAGTATCTTATCGCAATCCTCCAGGTCGAAATTGATCTTGAGCCTCGGAAATTGTTTGCCCAGTATGTTTAACAATACCTTTGCCTGCCTTTTTTGCCTGACATTGGTTTTAAAAACCTCGACTGTATGCAATTCCATAGTTTTTGATAATTAAGCTTGCTTTGTGCCTTGCAGCTTGTGATAAGTAAAGTAAGACACTAATGTCAGTACAGCAAAAACAGCCACCGGCGTCCAATCAGCAACTGATGATCCCGTGATTATGAAACAAAAAGTAGCCCCCGCCAGGTCGAAAAAGTAGCCCGCATAGGCCCATTCTTTTAGTCTTGGATACCCCGGTATGAGTATCGCTATAGCGCCTAGTACTTTACCCACGGCCAGCATTTTCATTAAATACATCGGTATTTGAATTTGCGCCATTACTTTGTCTCCTTCCGCACTATGAATAAAGAAGGTTCCGAATGCCGAAAACAGCATCATCACGATGACCAGGATAGTGCAGATCCAGTAAATAATTTTTGTTGTTTTCATTGTTTTAGAGTTTAAGATTGCTATGAATTAGTTTTATTCTGTAAAGTTAAACATCCAGTTGACGCCAAATTTATCCCTGCAGCTACCAAAATACGCTCCCCAAAACATATCCTGCAGGTCCATGGTGACAGTACCACCGGCAGAAAGTGCATCGAATAATTTTTTTGTTTCCTCCCGCGTATCGGGCTCAAGGTTGATATGAATATTGTCGCCAAACGTAAGGTTGAAGCCGAATGATTCAGGTGCGTCGGTACCCATCAGCACATGCCCGCCAAGGATGGGCAATTCAACATGTAATACCAATTTTTTATCCTCTTCGCTTAAGGGTGGCATACCCTCGTGCGGCGGGGCACTGGCAAATGTGGTGATCCCATCGCCATGAAACTCGGTTCCGAAGACCGACTTATAAAATCTGAACGCCTGCTCTGTTTCATTATTAAAATTGAGGTAGGTGCTAACTCTCGACATATTTTTAGTTTTAAATTGTTTACGCAGGTCAAATTTTGATTTAATATATAATTCCAGTTTATCGATGGTTTGATGGCCGCCCTCAACAGCACATACTTCCCTAACCGCAAATTCCTTTTCATCGGTCGTCGGGAATACACTTCGCATCGTAAGCTTTGTTTTGCCGTCAAGTTCTTCAAGGATCACCGTTACTTTAAAGTTTGGAAAGTTACTCTCACCCTCTCCCTGGAAATAAACCAGCCGCCCGGGTTTTAATACCTCGCTAAAGAGGACCAGGTTCTCGTAATTCCTGCCGTCAGGCCCATGCATGGCAAAACGCCACCTGCCGCCTGTACGGATATCAGCTTCGTAAAAGGTATTGGTAAACCCGGTGGGGCCAAACCAATTGATGAGGTGCTCCGGGTTTGTCCAGGCCTCCCAAACCAGTTTGCGCGGCGCATTTAAAACCCGGCTGATAACGATCTCGCGTTCATCGGTCTTTCCGTCGAACTTATCCATGTATGGTGCTTCTTTCATAACTTATTATGCTTTTGCTAATTCTGCTGCAAACTTTTCGAGGCTCGAGGTCCAGCCTTCGGCCATCTGCATGCCTGCCATGGCATCACGCAGGCCGTTGGTTACAAATCGAGTGACGAGTGTAAACTTAGTTTTAGCGCCCTGGTCTTCAAAAGTCACCGTGACGATCAATTGCACCGTGGAGAAATCCACATCGGGGCCTACCTTGCCGCCGATCATCATCTTCCAAAAATCGGCCTGTTTGTACATATCGTCGGTATAAACCAGCTTTTCGTTTTTTACGATCTCGATGAATTCACCCTGCACCGGGAATTCCTGTCCATCGGGTGAGCGCATGACATAAATGTACCCGCCTCCTACTTGCAGGTCGACCTCGCAGCGCGGGGCTGTGAAAGGCCCGGGGCCCCACCAATTTTTGATATGTTCGGGTTCTGTCCAAACTTTATAAACCAGCTGGCGTGGCGCGTCAAAAACCCGTGAGATCACAAGTTCCCTGTCTTGTATCTCCACATCGGCATTATTTATCTGTCTCATAGTTTTAGTTTTTATATATTCTTGCTAATTCGTCCGCAAATTTTTCCAGGCTCGATATCCAGCCCAGCGCTGCTCCCTGTTCAACAATAGCATCGCGAACATCATTGTTGAAGAATCGTTGCGTAAATGTTAGCAGGGTTTTATTATCGCCGGCGTCCACGAATTTTACTGTAACAAATGATTGCAGGGTTGAAAAATCAACATCAGGCCCTACTTTGTGGCCGATCCGCGCCTTCCAAACATCGGCCTGCCTGAACGCATCGATACTAAAAACGATCTTCTCATTCGGCACGACCTCGACGAATTTGCCCTGAAACGGTGGCAAATCCTGTCCTTCCGGTGTACGCATCACGTATAGGTATTCGCCGCCCGGCCGCAGATCAACCTCGGCGCGCGGGGCAGTAAACGGTTTCGGCCCCCACCAGTTTTTGATATGTTCGGGCTCGGTCCAAACTTTAAAAACAAGTTCTTTTGGCGCGTTAAAAATGCGGGTGATCACCAGTTCCTGGTCCTGCACTTCGTATTCTGCATCATTTACCTGTATCATTTCCTTCAGTTTTATGGTTTATTAATTCAGTCGTTCAAAAATTCCTCTATCAAAGTTACCGTTACTTCAGCCT
>JAYUEE010000031.1:0-15333 GCA_043739405.1 Mucilaginibacter sp.
AACGATCTTACCCCGGCACTGTTCGAGCTGCCCATCAGTCGTAATTACCACCATGGCGGATGGATAAAAACTACACCATTTAAGCACTTAACAGGTTCACAGGTTACTGCTGTACGTACCTATGATATTTTTAACGAGAACGGCTGGGGGCGCAGTACCCACTTCCTTGCCGCCTGGTTTTTGATTATCACAGGCGTCATCTATTTGCTAACCGGCTTTTTCAGTGGCCATTTCCGCAATAACCTGGCGCCCCGGCGAAGTGAATTTAGCTTAAAGTTGCTCTGGCGCGATTTCATTAGTCATTTTCGAAAGCAAACACATGCCTCCGGTAAATACGGGCTGGTGCAGAAGATCACTTACCTGTGGGTTATTTTCTTCTTGTTCCCGGTGGTTATCTTAACCGGTTTTACGATGTCCCCAGCTATTACGGCATCTTATCCCTTCCTGCTCAAAATATTTTTTGGCCATCAGTCGGCGCGCACCATACACTTCTTTGCCGCCGTTTTGCTGCTGCTGTTCCTGTTGGTACATGTGATCATGGTCATCCGGTCGGGCTTTAAACGGAATTTATTGGCAATAACTTTTGGCAAATCACGATGAAACAAAAAAGATCGATGACCCGGCGACAGGCCATTTTTACGGGGCTGACTTCTGCAGGCGCGCTGCTTCTTTCAGGATGTTTTAAAAAGCAGCCGCCCACCTATGGTAATATACTGCGCATGGGCGACGACCTTACCTATATGGCCCAGCGCGGCCTGCTCTCGCAACGGGCATTGGCCATGGAGTATCAAAAAAGCGATATAACCTCTTTCCCGGTAACGGATATTGGCGACCCTGCAGACCCAGCAATGAAGGCTGTCTATAGCAAAGAATACCAGGAATTGCAGCGCAATAATTTTAAAGACTGGGCGCTTTCCATCGAAGGCAGCGTAGCCAAACCGGGTAAATACTCGATGGATGACCTTAAAAAGCTCGGAGAGCGCACCCAGATCACGCGGCATAGCTGTGAGGAAGGCTGGAGCGCTATTGCCGAGTGGACAGGCGTACCGCTGGGCGCATTGCTGAAGGATGCGGGTATTTTACCTGCTGCACGCTTTGTATATTTTTTCGGATACGATAAATATACCGAGAGCATTGATATGCTCGACGCCTTTCATCCGCAAACCATACTGGCCCATACCATGAATAGTGAAGATATTCCAGCACGCCATGGTGCCCCTATTCGCGTGCGGGTGGAGACGCAAATAGGCTACAAAAGTGCAAAATACCTGCAGCGCATTGTGGTGACCGAAAAATTCGTCGAACCTGACGCTGATATCTCCACAGGCTGGTCGTGGTATACGGGCATTTAATGCGCCGTCAGAACACCCTGCTCCGCCTTATGTAATTCAAGGTCCTTTACAAAGGTGTCAATTTGCGTTTTTTGCATGCCGGGCATACAGATGATATGCGCCCATTCCTTTCCTGAGGCCAGTTGCCATTTTTTGATAAGCGCCTCATCGGGTTTTGGAATGTTAACAGTAAGCGCAGATGGGTTTCTCCATACTTGTGGTTCGACGCGCCTCAAGGCTGATTCGGCGTAAGCCGCAACATCAAGGCAATCCAAAGTCCGCCGCCTTAGGCCTTCAACACCCAATTTTGCGATGGTATACCAAAGAAAAAGTGGCGTATGCCCGTTTCGTGAGCCGGATATCGTGGTATCAAGCGAGCCGATATAATCGATAGACCGTGCAATACGGTCGCGATGATTCTTTTTAACGATGACCATCCCGCAAGGAATAGGCGCCCCCAAAAATTTGTGGCCGCTAATGGCTATGCTATCGGCCCCGTCTTCAAAATCGAAGCCCGGCCGGGGTTCAATAAAAGCGGCGTAACTGCCCGCAAGGGCTCCATCCGCGTGGATATAATGGTGCTGTATAGCCAGGTTTTTAAATATGGTTTTCATTTTTCGCACATCGTCCCGGGCTTCCGTCATGGTAGTGCCGATATTGGCTAAAATGATGACCGGCACCTGCCTGTTGATGCTGATGGTTTTTTCGAGGTCCTCGTAATCAATCTCCCCGCTCGCCTGCGACCTGATTGCGATATTCGGCATATTCAACAGGTGCAGATTTTTCTGAACGCTATAATGCGTGGCTTCGGAATAGTAAACGATTGCTTTGGGATACAGTTCCCGGGCCAGGTACAGGCCATAAAGGTTCCCTTCCGAGCCGCCGTTGGTTACGTAGCCCCACCAATTATCTTCTTCGGCCCTGAACAGGTGCGAAAAGAATTCGACCACCTCTTTTTCAAGTTCCCGCGACCCGACGGAATAAGTTGAAGGGATAAAAGGATCGCCGACATTATTTAAGGGATATTGCAGGAAGGGCAAAAGCTCGTTAAAATCAAAGTCTTTGCACACAGGATAGCCCATCGTCATAACCGACGTTGATCTGATCTCTTCCAATAAATCTTTTAGTACCTGGCTGGTGTTACTGGTCATTAATTCCTTTTCAAGCACGATAATGCAATTACCGGTGGTTTATTGCACAAAATTACCGCGCGCCGCGCTGAAAACTTATGTGCCTTATCAGGAATATAAATGATTTACGTCACCTGTTATTATTTGAATCGGCGGGAAACGCCCAGATCAGGCATTACCAAACCTTTTCGTCAGCCAGCGCCTTACTGGCTCATCATACAATTTAAGATAACCATAAGCAAGCACAATTGCCGATATCAAAACGACCAGCGCCCATGGGCCTGCCTGCTGAAGGGTGGTAACCTTATTCTTTGATATCCACGCCCAGTATGTATAAATAAGCGGGTAGTGCGTAATGTAAAGCGGGTAGGAAATTTCGCCTAAAAACTTGCATGATTTTGTCGCGAACTTGCCTACCAGCGTACCGCTTGCGCCGATGTAAACGATCAGCGGGAATATGAAGATGATGGTAAGCGCTTCGTACAGGCCGTTCATCCATAAGTCTTTTGCGCCGCCGATACGTGGCATGGCAAAGAACACTACGAGCAGCAAAGTGCACCAGAAAAAAGCGTTTTTAATGCTACCGACTTTCACCATACGGCGCAATAACAAGCCTGCAAAAAACGGGTACATCATGCGGGTGAAACCAATTCGTAGTTGTAATTTATCCAATGACCAGCCACCAACAACGTCGCCGGTTTCGCTGGTGACCGTGTATTGGATGAGCGCGATGCCACAGATGATAACCAGGATGGTAAGCATCGTTTTGTTAAACCTGCGCACAAAAAGCGCATACAGGATATTGGCGATATACTCGAAAAAGAGCGACCATCCCGGCCCGTCAAGCGGGTGCATTTCCGCCCAGCCGCGGACGTCCATCGAGATCGGTACAGGGATCAATGTACAGCCAATAAGCATTACGAGCAGTAATTTGCTTACCGGAACAGTGTGTATCAATGGGAAGGCCGGCGAATCCTGGAAGTAAAAGAAACATGCCCCGACGATCATGCCGACAATGATCATGGGCTGCAGACGTATGAGGCGCCGTTTGAAAAACCCCCAAATGGTTAGCTTGTCCCAGCGGTCGTCATAGGCATAGCCGATAACATAACCCGACAAAAGGAAAAAGAAATCGACGGCAAGATAACCGTGATTCATCATCAGGTCGAGGTGGCTGGTTGAAAGCGGTTCAAGGGTATGGAACATAACAACCATAACCGCAGCTACGCCGCGCAGGCCGTCGAGTATAGGATAGTGAGGCTTGCTGGCCAGGGTTTGAGATTGCATAATTGTGGGTTTACGCCAGCAATATAATGATAAAAGTAAATTATTTGTTAATGTGTCGAAAAAACGCAATAAGTCATGAATTGTCGCAAATTCCCCCTAAGAATGTCATTTACGACCCTTTTCAAATCGAACCGAAGACAATAATTTTATTACATATTATGGCATGCAATCGGGTGTGCCTGTTAAATCCTGAATATGAATCACGTAACCAGATTGAAAAAGAACTACAGGCTGGCGTTATCGTTCATGGTTATCCTGTTCTCTGCCGCTCAAGGTTTTGCTCAAAAAACCGCTGATTGGCAGCTTGATAAAATGCCGGTAAAACTGGAAACCGACTTCGCGCTAAGCTCCCTTCCGCCGTACCTGCAGGCTAAGGCAACGGTTTATTTGCTCGACCCTAATAAGGGCTATTATGTGACACATAAGGGGTCAAATGGATTTATCTGTTTCGTTAGCCGTACGGAATGGGAATGGGGCGAATTCAGGAAAGATATTGCAGCTGCCATTAGCTATGATGCAGAAGGGGCCCGGACAGTCTTCCCAATGTACCAGGATTTAGCTGCGATGCGTGCCTCGGGGAAATATACCGCTGCGCAGATCAAAACAATTATGACCGACAGGATAAAAAAGGGGGTATACAAAGCCCCGGCACGGCAGGGTATTTCCTTTATGCTTGGCCCCCTGATGCGTAGCTACAACGGCCCGACGTCGGACTACAAAGAGGTTGTCAACATGCACATGCCGCATTATATGTTTTATGCGCCCTATGTAACCAATGCCGACATAGGTAACACACCCGATATCGGAAAAGACGGCCCCTTTATAGCCAACGCAGGCGCGCCGGTGCTGGGGGAAAGGAAGAGCCCGTTCGGATATATCATTGTACCCGTAGGCGCAACCGAAAAGGCAAAGATAATGAAGGATAACCAGGACCTGCTGAAAAGGCTTATCGCATACAAATCCTATTTCGGCACTCAAAGCGGCATGAAGCACTGAGGTTGAATAGGCTTTGCTAATATGATGATCCATCATCGTCTATCTTTTTATCCACCCGTCATACTGCAAAAACTTGATCAGCCGCGGGTCATTCTCTGAAACGGGCGGTATCCAGTCGCCAATACGCTCGCGCGTCCAGTAAAGACCCTGCGGGTTGCCAGGTTTGGCGAACTTGTAACGGTATAGCACAGCACGGATATAGCGTGGCGGTTGGTTGGGAAAGGGGTTGCCCGCAAACAAGCCCACTGCGCCAGGGTCGTTATGCAGCAGTTTCCAAACCAGGTTATAGGTCCAGGGGTATTGGTCGGCGGTCGACATGGCAGCAAACCACATTTGCCAGTCGAGATGCGGCTGGTAGGGCGCTACCTGCGGGGGCATCTTGTCAAGTTTTGTTGGCAGATATTTATAAGGGTATTCCCTCCAAACCGCTTTACCACTTGTGGTATCGTCCATCGTGCCCTCAAAAACCACGTTCAGGCGTTCCTGCCCCACGGTGCCGAATGCGCCATAGGTGTTAACAAGGTCGAAAGGGTCGAAAGAGGTGTTCATCACTTGTTCCGGCGACAGCATATTGATAATCGGCTGGATGCTGAGGATTGCAACCAATGCGGCAACTACCCACACCACCATCAGCCGGGTGACGGATTCTTCAGGCGCATTGTCGGCAGCGGTTTCGGCTTTGCGAACTAAGCGATTGGGCAGTAACCTTGCCCAAAAGCCATCATCAAAACAAGCAAGTGCCGGGATGATGGTGAGCCAGTTTAAAAAGGACAGGTTGCCGCTGAAGATGAGTATGATTTGCAGCAGAACCAGGATTATTCCTGCAAAATGCCGGCCAATCCGCGGCCAGAATATGAACCAGGGGGCAACCATTTCGGCCAGCCAGTTGAACCAGACGCCCATCTTGAGTACAACCCGCGGCAGGAAATGGAACCACCTGCTAAGCGGACCCGGAATGGGTTGTGTTTCGAAATGGTAATAAAGGGCAGTGCCGTTTTTCCATATTTTATCCCCGCGTAATTTGATCAGTCCCGACCCCAGCATCATGCGGAAAATGAGCCAACGAAACAAAACGATAACGACTGTTGCAGGCGCTCGTTTGGGAAAGGGGCGCATATCCAGGAACGGGCAGAGAAAGATAGCCAGAAAGCCGGTTTCAGTGAGTTGAATTTCCCAGCCGTAGCCGTACCAGTCCTGCCCGGCATGAACAATAGACATATAAAGGAACCAAAGTGCACCAAGCAGTGGCGCATTGGCATAACCCGCCACGAGCACAAGCGAAAGAACAAATCCTATCCAGGCTACAGCTAAAAGAGCTGTATCAGAATGCCAGAGCCAGAATACCGACGGAAGCCGCATAAAGCCGGCCCCGGCTGAGCCCAGGGCAGCGCTTACCTGGTTTAAGTAATTTCTCAGCGGAAGCAGCCCGTTGGAACCTATCAAAGGAACAAGCTGGTTGATGGCGACAAGAAAAGCAACAGCATAAACTATCCCCAGCAGGCGCAGGATCATAAAACGGGTGAGCCAGTAGGTTGGAGTGGTGCCTGACATATAATGTCTGTTTGCCTAAAACAAATCTAATCAAAAACGTTCGACAGATTTATGGCCTGCCGCATTTGGCCCCTCAAGTTGGCAAAAAACAGCCTGTCAATATTGCTCTGCATATCATATTTTTGTCTAACCAAAACCGCCGGAACTATGAAAACAATATTTGACAAACCAACAAGGGATGAATTAATTGGCAGGATCAAAACGCTTAATGAAAACAGCGAAGCCCAGTGGGGTAAAATGAATGTTTATCAAATGATAGAGCATTGCATCAGGTGGGAAGAAATGATATCCGGCGAGATGGTATGTAAACAAGCATTTATTGGCCGCTTATTCGGAAAAATGGTTTTAAAACGCTTGCTGAAAGATGAAGGCCCCTTAAAGCGCAGTACCCCCACGAGCCCCGAACTCAGGGTGACTGAAACTAGCGGCGACGTTGAAGCTGAAAAAGAGAAATGGATTTGCCTGATCGAGCAGAATTCAAACTCATCAAACCCCGGCTTTATACATCCTTTTTTCGGAAAAATGACGAAAGAGCAGGTTGGGTGTTTAGCTTATAAACATATCGATCATCACTTGCGGCAATTTAATTGTTAGACGGTTTTGATCTGTGCTGATTTAAAACAAAAAGCCCTTAGTGTTCTCTAAGAGCTTTTGGGGATTATATTAGTAATTTGGGGATCGCTTATTGTATATCGCTGTTTTTGATAACCAGTTGAAATCTTTTTTTGCCGAATGAATTAGTGTCGGCCTTAACTACATTAAAAGTGTAATTCTTAGCAGAAACATCAGCGGTATTATTCGTGTAATTGTCCTTAACCCAAACGTGGATATTTGCCGGGATCTTTCTTTGATAACTGATGGCAAATGAATATGCACCGTCTTTTTGCATGTTTACGTTCAAACCAACCGACATATTATGCCTGTAGGGTAAATTATATATGGCTAAGTCCTGGCCGTCACTTGAAATGCTTGACAGGCTTTCTGCCCCATAACCTTGAAAATAAGCTGCATCCGCATTAAAATCAAAGGCTAATGTTGCTGTATTGTGAAATATAAACATGGTTTCATCATAATCGTATTCGTCCTTTACTAATTTTATTTTGAACGCCGCGCCTTCAGGAAGGGTGTCCTTTTTAAGGCTGGCTACATTGGCGTATTTTAATGGAGCGGCCGCAGGTATAACCAGCGCTTCCTTTTTGCAGGCGGCCAAAGTAAGCAGTGTTAATAATAGTAGTATTGATGTTTTCATTAGTATAGGTCTTTGCGAGTTTTGATTTTTTTTGCCGTAACACTATAGACAAGGATAATGCCAGTTTTGGTAAATAGCTGATTATGAATATTTTGTGAAATTGAAGGAGGAATATATTTCCCCGGATTGGGGTTTAAATGTTTGACTTTTATTTCCCAACATCCTCAATTGCAACAGATTACAAACTATTTTAAACAATCCGGCAGGTATGAGGTTATTTTAGTGTAATCAGCAGGCCTTCACGGCGATATAGCCATTAATTAAAGGGGTCGGCTCAATAACTAAATAAGCCTAAATACTTTACGTTCAAACTACATTTCTTTAACTACCTTTGTGCCCGATACATGAGACAACTAAAAATAACCCAATCGATTACCAACCGGGAATCGCAATCGCTCGATAAGTACTTAAGTGAGATAGCAAAGGTTGACCTGATAACCGCTCAGGAAGAAGTAATATTAGCCCAAAAGATACGCGAAGGCGACCAGGCAGCTTTGGAACGTTTAACCAAAACTAACTTGCGTTTCGTGGTTTCTGTAGCCAAACAATATCAAAATCAAGGACTTACACTTGGCGATTTGATCAACGAAGGCAACCTCGGACTCATTAAAGCTGCAAAGCGTTTTGACGAGACCAAAGGCTTCAAGTTCATCTCGTACGCTGTATGGTGGATACGCCAGTCTATTCTTTCTGCTGTGGCAGACCAGAGTCGTATTGTGCGTTTACCATTGAACCAGGTAGGCACTTTAAGCAAGATCCGCAAATCGTCATCCAAACTCGAGCAGCAGTTCGAGCGCGTACCTACGCCGGAAGAACTTGCTGAGGACCTCGAAACGTCAGTTGAGAAGATATCCGACTCCCTGTCCAATTCAGGACGTCACTTGTCTTTCGACGCTCCGTTTGTAACAGGCGAAGAAAACACCCTGCTTGATGTAATGCAAAGCACTGAAGCAGAGACAGATAGTAACCTGATTACTGACTCTTTATCCCAGGAGATCAAACGCTCTATGGGTATTTTAGCCGAACGTGAACGCGAAGTACTAACCCTGTTTTTTGGTTTAAGCAGCATTGCACCACATTCGTTAGAAGAGATAGGCGAGAAGTTCAGCCTGACCCGCGAGCGTGTTCGTCAGATCAAGGACAAGGCTTTGATGCGTTTACGTCAAAATTCAAAAGCACGTATACTGCAATCATATTTATAACCCGATCGCGCCCGGTTCTGACCCGGTTGAGCCGTGTTTAAGCCCGGTTTGTCCCACTTGAGCCCTGTTCGCAACCCGGTTGCGACCGCATGATAAAATTGAAGGCCCAAAATCGAGAGATTTTGGGCCTTTTTTGTTTTCGATTGTTCTTCACCACGCACTTTGTCGCAAATTGCCCTTTCGAATGTCGTTAACGACATATCCGTTTATTTTGGTAGGGTGGTATATTTGTATTGAACTTAAATACAGCAACATGAGTACTTTAAGCAAGCAATTTACAGCCACCCTCCAAAAAAGCCCCAGCAAAGGCGGCTGGACCTACGTGATATGGCCCGAATCAGCAGCCTTTTTCAAAACCAGGGGCCTGGTTAAGGTACGGGGTACCATTGATGGCCATCCATTCCAAAGTTCCTTTATGGCATTGGGCGATGGTACGCATAAGCTACCCGTCAAAGCCGAAATGCGGCAGGTACTCGGTAAGCAGGAGGGCGATACGATTAGCGTCAGCCTAACAGAGCGGCTTGACGGCAAACCATAAGGCTTACACTATCAGTCCGCCAGCTCGATCCAAACCGGGCCGTGGTCGCTCGACTTTTCCCATCCCCTAACATTCCTATCCACTCCGGCAGCTTTAAGCCGCGCGTCCAGTTGCGGGCTCAGCAGGAAGTGGTCAATACGTATCCCCGCGTCGCGGGCGTAAGCATCGCGGAAGAAGTCCCAGTAAGTGTATATCACCTGGCCGGGGTGCAGTTTACGGATGGCATCCGTCCAGCCTTGCGCCATCAGCCTTTCAAAAGCTGCAACCGTCTCCGGCCGAAACAGTGCATCCTTCACCCAGCGTTCCGCTTTATAGGCATCAAGGTTGGTAGGGATAACGTTATAGTCGCCGGTGAGCACTACGGGCATACCCGACGCCATCAGCTCGGCGGCATGTGTAATGAACCGCTCCATCCACGACAGTTTATAGTCAAATTTTGGTCCTGGTGCAGGGTTGCCGTTGGGCAGGTACAAGCCGCCCACTATGATGCCGTTCACCTCCGCCTCAATATAGCGGCTGTGCTCATCTTCCGGGTCGCCGGGCAGCACGCGGCGGCGCTCCTTTATCTCCAGGCCGCGCGCCAGTATGGCCACACCGTTCCAGTTCTTTTGCCCGTGCCATATTACGTTATAACCCGCATCGCGAATGGCTTGCTCGGGGAAATTCTCCTGCGGGGCCTTCAATTCCTGCAGGCACACCACATCGGGCGCCGTTTCGTTCAGCCAGCGCAGCAGCACCGGCAGCCGCGCGCCAATGCCGTTTACATTATAAGTTGCTATTCTCATGGTCGAAAATTGGATTGAATTATGCCCCTCACCGGGATGCTAAATTTAGGGTAAAATCACAAAAAAAGAACGGTATCCTGTTATAATTCGTAGAGACGTATGATTATGCGTCTCCCCACGGATTTTGTTTACCCACCAGCAAGCGTAACCTGGTTATAATTCAATGAGACGCAAGATTTTGCGTCCCTACTGCGTCAGCGTATCAAAAACACCGCCCGATATAACTACCGAATCCGTCTGCGCATAATTGTATACCACGCCGTAAAACCTGCCCGACACGATATGCGACCCACCGTTAACCACCGAATCTTTGTTGATGATCACCGTAAATGGGTTACGCGCTTTGCTGCTGTAAAGGATGTAGTTGGTTTCGTCGTATCGAAAGATATCATTGGTCCCTGTAAGTTGATGGGTGCCTTTGAGGCTGCCGTTTTTGGATAATTGGATCGACATATTTTCTATCCGCAATTCTCGCCCATTTTTTACCAGGCTGTATTGGGCACCCACCGTGAACAGGGTGTCGCCCGGCGAACCCCGGTAATATATGGATGAGTTTACTTTGCTGGGGCTGGTGGGGTGAGTGAAAACGCCCGATTGGGAAACGTAAGCGCCAAAATTGGCCCATATCGTCCCGTTCATCAGGCAGCCGAAGGTGTTGGCGCCCGTTTCGGTATAGGGCGGCACCTGCAGGTTTTTAGCCGCCTGGGTATCATCGTATTTTGCACAGCCCGTAATCACAAGCAGGCCAAATGCGCATAGGATAAGGTTTTTCATCATCGCCGTGAGCTGTTATACTCATTGCATATTACGAATCTTCGGACAGGTAACGCAACAACCGGTGTCAAATTTATATTATCGTAGAGACGCCAGATTATGCGTCTCCCCACGGATTTTGTTTACCCACCAGCAAGCGGTATCCCGGTTATAATCGGCGGAGACGCATAATTATGCGTCTCTACACCGGTTTCTCTACTTTGCCCGAAACATCCACCTTATAAGCCTCCAACGCCATTCGCAGCTGATTCTTAATGGCCTTCACCAGTATTCTTGGTCCTAACACCTTTATCTTGGCGCCAAAACCTAGAAGCTCGCGCTCGAGCTCAAAATTCATGATGACACGTATGCTGAAAATTTTGCCCTCTTCATCTTCGCTCAGCAACTTTTGGGTATGGTGCAGGGGTTTGGTAATCACGTAGGGCGCGTTCGCGCTATCTATCCAAAACACCACCTCGCAATCCCGCTGGTTCGGACTTTTGGTTACCCCCAACACATCACTGTAATAAGTAGCCAAATCAACCCTGGTATTTTCGCGGTACTTGTCTTCGTGTATATCAATAGTTTTGATACGGTCGAGCGCCAGGGTTAATAAGGGCGAATTCCTTGCGTGCGACTGGCCCAGCACAAACCATCGGTTACGGTATTCTTTCAATAAGTATGCACTAAAGCAAAACGTATTTGCCTCACGCGCTTTAAGCGATTGATAAGTAATAGATAGCGTCTTTTTAGCTACGATCGCCTTACGGATCACCTCTATCCATTCAAGACCCTTCAAATTATCGTTCTTTTCAAAATCGATAACCGGCGGACTATGCGTTTTTTGGGTATATATCTTATCCTCCAGTTTGCTTACCATTTCACTCAGGTCGGTAAAATGGTTAAAGCCTTTAAACTGCTGCAGCAGGCTGGTCACTTCGCCTAAAACCTGCATATCGTGGTTATTCAGCGGGATATTGGCAATACTGTAATTTTTATCCTCGTAAGTGTAATACTTCTTATCAACCACAATAATAGGCGCCTCATAACCGAGTTTATTACTGCGCATCATCTCGATATCTGCTTGTATGGTCCTTCGGCTTACGCCTGTATCAATTCCCTGGTATTCATACAAGGCATCGCTGCAGGCATCTATCAATTTGTCCAGCGTCCACTTTCTTTGCCTGTTTTGCAGGCAATTGTCGATAGTGCGGTAGCGAATAAGAGCGTTTCTATTTACAGGCATGGGTGTGATTTTGTGCGCGGGTGTCACCCTGAGGTACTCGAAGGGTGAGCGCAGGCCCCACCCACCATGCTTCGAGAGCCTCAGCATGACACCCTAATTTTGAGAAAGTTAAAAAATATTTTTTACTGCGCAAATACACTGCGCACATGGTATTTTACTTTGTATTGTTAATAAGGCAAAACCGAAGTAGCATTGGCGGTAATGTCGCTTCATTAAACTCACCCGGTCGTAGCTCAGCCGCTCGACCACCCTCTCTACCGCGAGCGGTAAAGAGGGTTATTTTTATCTTTTTTTGCCCTCTTTGCGCCAAAGGCGGACAGAGGGCCGACAAGGGGCTGAGCGGTGTCGGGGTGAGTCTAACGCGCCAGTGCATTACCGCCAATGCATAACGGGTAAGTTGACAGGATTTTATAACAATGGAAAAAGAAAAAATAACAAACAACGAACTCAAGGCCCTCGGCATCAACGATGTGGAAGTATTGGTAAACTTTAGCCGCGTGGCTAACGGTTTGCTTAAACATCATGTGATGGATAAAGCACAGATACTGGCGAACCTCGAAGCGTTGATAGACGACCCTATGCCTTACGCTTTAAAAAAAGGCGGAAAGTTTAAAAACCTGGCCGAAGATGTGATCGCGCTGCGTAAGGAAGGGAAGTTCATCAAGCAGCAGCGAACCAATCACCAGTTGAGGGAAGCCATTGCCGATTTCCCGGTTTATGGGATCGATCATATCGAGGCGGCCGCCCTCGCGCAGATGAAAACGGCTATGCAATTACCCATAACCGTTGGGGGCGCCCTTATGCCCGATGCCCACCAGGGCTACGGTCTGCCTATTGGCGGGGTGCTGGCCACAACGGTGAATACCATTATCCCCTTTGCGGTTGGGGTGGATATTGCCTGCCGCATGTGTTTGAGCATTTTCGATATGCCTGCCGGGGTTGTGGATACCGAAACAGATAAGCTGAAGAACCTGCTCATCGACCATACCAATTTTGGTATCGGCGGCAAGACTAAAAGCTATTTCGATAGCTCGCTGTTTGACAGCAAAACCTGGAGCGAAACCAAGGTGATACGCAACTTAAAGGATAAGGCTTACGCGCAGCTGGGAACATCGGGCACGGGTAACCACTTTGTGGAATGGGGCGAGTTGACTGTTACCGAAGGCGCTTTGGAAGGCATACCGGCGGGTGAATACCTGGCTTTATTGTCGCACTCCGGTTCGCGCGGGTTTGGGGGAAGTATTGCGGATTATTACTCCAAAATAGCCATGACCAAAACCAAGCTGCCTGCCGAAGCAAAACATTTGGCCTGGCTCGATTTGGATAAGGACGAAGGGCAGGAATACTGGATAGCAATGAATTTGGTGGGCGAATATGCCAGCGCCAACCACCACGAGATACACAACAAAATTGCCCGGGCGCTCAACCTTAACCCGGTGATGCGTATCGAGAACCACCACAATTTTGCGTGGAAAGAGCAGCTGGCCGACGGTACCGAAGTAATGGTGCACCGCAAGGGTGCAACGCCTGCGGGTGAAGGTGTGCTGGGTATTATCCCCGGCAGCATGAGCACGCCCGGTTTTGTGGTACGCGGTAAAGGCGACGCAACCTCTATCAACTCGGCCTCGCATGGTGCGGGCCGTTTAATGAGCCGAAGCGCGGCGTTTAAAACTTTGGACAAAGCCATCATTGCCGCTAACCTGGTTGATAAACGCATTACCCTGATGGGCAGCGACATGGACGAAGCGCCCATGGCCTATAAGGACATACACACCGTAATGGCCGCGCAGACGGACCTGGTGGAAGTACTGGCGAAGTTTGAGCCAAGGATAGTGCGCATGGCTGACCCGAAGGAGAAGCCAGAGGATTGATTTTTTTGAGAAGCAAGAATCAAGAGCCAAGAGTTAGGATTAATTCAGGAAGGGGACAACACACTATCTTGATTCTTGACTCTTGCATCTTGACTCTAACAGGGAGTGGTAGTTCAATGGTAGAATGCGTGCTTGTCGGGCATGTGGTTGCGGGTTCGAATCATTCTCTTGAGCGGGAATGTGCCTGGATGGTGGGAGCGAAAAATCCCGTCCATTCCGCGGGGATAAAGATTTATATTTATAAAGTTATATTAAAATACATTTTAAAAAATCATGTATGGCACATAAGAGATTACAACAGTTAATTGTAAAAAATTTGAACAGATTTCAAATTACACAAGATGCGATTTCGACACTTGAAGCTAATCATGTGGCTGTACCGAAATTTAGTGAACCCAATAAAGAGAATAGTAGAAATATCAATCGCATTAGAACCAACAAAAATAAGCCTATTGTAATAGTAAATCCCGCAGATAAATCGCTTATATGTACCATACCTATCATTTGCCAAGGGCGTTTATTGATAGCTGAATTTCCTAATTTATTAACACTTTATTTGGATCATTCGATATCCAGTTACAATTATAGTAATGACCTACTTAATCAAAAACATATTATTGAATCTTATCAAAGTGGTGAGGTTGTAAGGTTTAGCAATCAAAATTTTTATAATGCCTTCCTTTTAAATAGAATAAACACAATATTCTATTTGTCTATCACATTAGAATTATTGTTAAATTCCAAGATACCTGCTAACTATATATATTCAAAAAAGGGGGTAGATTTAAGCAAAAAGGATATAGAAGAAAAACTTTCTTTTAAAGAAAAGCTTCGATTGGTAAACAAGATTTTGAAAAATGAGAAAAAAGATATTGATAATAAATTATTTAATGTCTTGATTGACTTATATGCTATCAGATCGAACTTAGTACATCCTAAAACCAGCGATTCAAGGCTTAAAGGCGATTATTCGATGGATCCTATTTCAACAACATTTTCCGATGAGATTACTAAGTACATTGACGGAGTTATTAAAACGGTAGACAGATGGGAGCCAGGGCTGATATGCTTTGAAGATATACCTATAAGCCCGGATGTTCCATCCCAAGCTTAAAAATTGAGGGTTTATTATTATCAGAAGTAGTTTTTTCGCCCTACAGGATATTATTACAAAGAGGCCTTACGAAAGCTTTAAAAGCAACTGAATAAATGAAACAGATATTTTCAAGAAACGAAAACATAGATAAAACCGCATTTCTGAATTGGAGAATTTCAAGAGATAATGGAATATTAAATATGATTAATATGGCCGACGGTTTTATGCTTTCATCAATTAGACTTGCAAAATTGTGCCTAATCAACAACAATGATAAGAATGCTGATATATTAATATT
>JAYUEE010000032.1:0-43052 GCA_043739405.1 Mucilaginibacter sp.
CTGTACCATTTTCATGTCCCCACGGGGTCTTCCGCAGGAGACCCTTCCGGGACTTAAATTAATCCTCAGCGTATCTTCAATATCATTTATCTTTTTTTATGTGCTTAAGTGAATACAGCATTTCTTCAGTCGGCGAGATAAACCCAATATTTAATTTGACAGTAAAATCTTTGGAATTTGGAAAAGGGTAAAGAAACACTAATTCTAAGGGCATTTGAGCATAATCTTTATCTTTCCCATCATTTACAGAAGCTGGATACCAGGTTGTTATTTTCCTATTCGGGTAATGTGGATCGTTATACCAGGATTCCTCCTCCATATGGAAGGTGCAGCAATCAAATTTCATTTGGTTTATTATTTTTGAAATTTCGTGGTACTTGTTTAGTGCTTCTGCGCTATCTGGGGTTTCAATAAGCGTTGTCTTCCAATATTTTCTTTCAATTTGGCCTTCGGCCTCTATAGTTGAAAATTCATAGCCAGGTAAATTTTCGTTTGAATCCCAGACAGGAAAACTAAAATCATCCCGTATTTTAAATCCTATTATATTTCTAAATTCACTTGGGTAGAAACTAATGATCTGATTTAACACCTTTTCAAAACCGGCATTCCCCGTTGGTTGTTTCCGGGCTGTGATCGTCAGTTTTTCATCAGCAATTAACTTTCCTTCGTATGTAAAAGCTTTTACTTTGATGATGTTGGGTGTTGAAAAGGGGAGTCTCCGAAAATAGGAACGGGTGTTTGCCGGCACATCAACAATTTGCCTTGCTATATATTTTTCAACTGTATCACGGGATACTTCATAAAATTTAAATACCAGCTTAGTGGTGCTGAATGGAACATCGGTACTATAAAGTAACATGGTTACTGTCCGGCTCACATCATCGATATTAAAAACATTGCCCTGGCCCGCTATTTTATTACTGGCGATAGAATCACAGAATATTAATTTTTGTGAAAATGCTTTTGATAAACCGATAGTTGTCACAAGCAATGCACAGGCAAAGGAGAATTTGATTAGCTTTTTCATCTTTCTGTATTAATTAAACAAAGCCATTTGGATTTTACAAATGGGAATTAGATTTTAAATCCAAAAGAAAATCAATCGTTGACAATCCTTTCTATATTCTTTTGTACCGTTTAAAGATGTTTTGGTTTTTCTGTATTCTCGTGCGTGAGCAGCTTCCCCCCAAAAATAGTTAGTAATAATCCGCTACGTGATATTCGCTTCCTTCTGTTGTTTTTCCTTCGATAACATGATAACCCGAATGCTGCTTATCATTATACAAAACTGCTTCCCAGTCATCCCCTTTCCAATATAACCCATCAGGTAAAGGATCAAAAGAAATGGTATTTTGATAATGGCAGAAAATTTTAGACGAAGAAGGGTAGTACATACCGGTAAAGTTTATTTTCCTCCTGTATTTAGTATCATCAGTAGTAACCATTACTTCTTCCTGCGTACCGTGTAAACCAAAATCGTCAAAATAGTAATCGACAGTTATATCAAGGGTTGCTTTTTGACCATTCATTGTTACTTCCTCCCAGCCTTTAAAAGTTACCCTGCTGAAGGCTTGCTCCGACTCTTTTTTTATCCTGGCTGACTTTTCGGGCCTGTGCATTTCATCGTCAAACCATTCGCCGCTGTAGTCTAAGTTTCCATC
The DNA here is from genome assembly GCA_043739405.1 of Mucilaginibacter sp. GTDB lineage: Bacteria > Bacteroidota > Bacteroidia > Sphingobacteriales > Sphingobacteriaceae > Mucilaginibacter. The sequence goes on from JAYUEE010000032.1 coordinate 1,662, forward strand.
CTTATCAAAAAGGTCGCCTTTGCCAGTTCGATTGCCATCGGTAAAGTTCCCCTTATATTTATCGCCGTTACTATATATATGTATGCCGTAGCCGGTATACTTTCCGTTGACGATAGCCCCTTCGTACGATGCGTTATTTAAATATTGGATATATCCGTTGCCGGTCACTTCGTTTCCCTTTGAAAACGTGCCGATAAATTTTTTCCCATTAGGATAACTGCGTAAACCCTGTCCATCCCGTAACGACTCAATAACTCCACCATAATAAAAGTCATGATCACCATAATTGAACAACCCTGTTCCCGACCATAGTTTACTATGTTTCCATATCCCGGTCGATTTTTTCCCGTCTTTAAATAGTAATGTACCATTGCCTTCCAAAAAACCTGCGCTTATTTCGCCGGTATAAACTGAACCCTCCGTAAAAGTGATAGTGCCTTTTCCATCCATTTTCCCATCTTTAAAACTGCCCGTATACCTGAATGAGTTTTTTACGATCATTGTTCCGCTGCCATTATACTTACCGTCACGGAAACTGCCTTTATAGGTGACATGCTCTCCCTGTTCAACCCCTTCAAAAGTGCCTATGCCATTTTTGCAGTTGCCGGATATACACTTGCCTCCATCCGGTACTACGGCTGCTTTCTTTTCATTATTCCCGGCATTGGCTGTGGCATATTTTGTGCCTCCCGGGCAAAAAGTTGTCTTGATCGGGTCTCCATTAATATCCCGTATCCATAATTTGGGGTTATTACTCGGAATACAGTCAACCATGTTATCTGATATCTTAAAGTAGCTCAGTCCATCCGGAAACGGAGGAAGATAGGTGATCTTTGTACTGAATATGTACAGGACATTTAAGCTTGCGGGTATGTTGGGCAAACTCGTGATCGGCGAATAATTTGCATACAGGTCGGTTAATCCTTCCGGTAAATGCGGCAAAGATGTTAGTCCTGATTCCTCGCACAAAAGTATCAGTAAAGAGGATGGTAAAGCTGGCAGGGAAGTAAGGGGACATCGGTTCACTTCAAGAAGCTCCAGTGAAGGAGGTAACTCATTTAAAGAATTTAGTCCGGTATAGCCCATCCATAATTTCTTTATTGAAACAGGTAAAACCGGTATCGATTTTATATTTCTATTATTTCTAAAATCGAGTGCAATTAAAGACGTGAAACCCTGTATGCCTTCGAGACTTTCAATACCCGCATTCTGTACTTCAAGTTTTTCTATACTCTTTGCCGCAGGTAAAAGGTCGTTATTATCATCGATGCAGGACGAGTACTTGCTTCGTATCGCATCCGCAAAGTTTTTATCGGGGATGTGCTGGGCGTTTACTGTAAAACAAAACAGCAAGACCGCTAAAAAAGTTGTACTAATCGTTTTCATATTTATTTTTTTAGAAATGGATGCTTTGTTAATAAGCTATTAATCAATGATTATACTACCGGTAACGTGAATGGTTGGGTTGTCTTCATACGTAAACCCGCCAGGCTTATACCATTTATCATCCTTATCATATATCCATACATCCATATTATTGCAATCTTCGGTATCACAATCATGCCAGTATCCCCTGCTTATCATGAATTCGTCATTTGAATCTCCACCATACACAGCGTATACTTTTTGTTTCACTTCATCTAAGCTCAAATACTTATTCGCATAAACGATAATTGGGGAAACAAAGAATTCGTTGACATAAAAGTCATCTTGAACACTGTCTTTTTTAAATGTATTTATAGCGCCATATATAATAAATACATACCTTTTTTTGCCTTTTATCCTGTTATTGTATTGTTCCTGGTATTCTTCCCTCACCCGTTGTTCCTCGTTCGCGATACGTTGTTTTAACCTTTCCGCTGATTCTGCTTCTATTTCCTCATCAATTTGTTTGCTGCTGTGGTAGTCGCTTGTCACCTTTTGCTTATCACCGATGATGTTCATTTGGAAATAATACTCATCGTTTCCATGCATAAAGCGCAGGCACAAATTGCCCTTAGGGTCAAAATGCGCAGGTGTAAAATCATTAGGTTTAGCGGCATATAATTTGGCCGCAGCCGGGTCATTCAGCCTATTGGAAAGTATATTCATATTGACCAGAAAAACTTGCATTTCGTACGAGAGCTTGTTGGTTCTCATTCGCAGCACTTCGGCCTCCTTTTCAAGGGTTTGCTTCGCTTCCTGTATGTCTCCGACAAGAAACTGTATACCTGCTTTTGCTTCCAGCATGCGGCATACCAGCGCCTTTTGATTTTCTTCTTTCGCTGCCCTGTTGCCATATAGGTAGTCACTCTTTGGATAAATAATGTCTTTATCCCTTATAATTTCCTTATACTCTACATTTATGTCATGGTCAAGAAGGATTTCTGCTTTCCTCAGATCAGCGCCTGATGTGTTGAGTTTATTGTAGGGGTTTAATAAAAATGTCAGGGCATAATTTACTCCCGTGGGCAGGTATTGGTCATCCTTGCTATCCCAAAGGCGCTGATAAAGGGCAATGATGGTATCAATATGGGTATTTATACCGTTTTCACGGTTCTTCCTTTCGTATTCTTCCAGTTTCATTTTACCGGTAAAAAGGGTATTCACCTTAAGTTCATACCAGGCTTCGGCTGAGCGGTCGTCTTTTATCCAGTTTGCATAAACGTCGTGGAGGTCATCATACACCTGCAGCAAGTTATCCCCTTTGATCTTTTTGGTCATTGTCAGCAACAGTGCGAGTAAGGCCGAAGTGTCTTTTTTTTGCCGCAGTATTCTCTCCAGGCTAACATAGGCTTCATAGTTACCGGGCTCTGCTTTTATTTTTTCCTTTAAGAGCGCAATACCGCCATTTTTATCGGTTTTGTTAAGCGGTAAGTCAGTAAGGGCCTGCCGTGCGATTTTATTGGACGGGTCGGCCAGCAGTATTTGGTTATACAGATCCGTCGCTTCTTTATATTTCTTATTTCTTGCCTTTTCTGCGGCTTCGTTCAATATGGGAGGCAGGTGCGTATCTATTGCATTTTTCAGATCTTCCTTTATAAAGTTAAATCCCTTGGCAGTATCAATAGCGATCGCCTTTCGGTAATACTCAATTTGTCTTAAATAATTTTTGTTATCTCTTGCTTTATCTCCAATATAATCATAGCAGTAGGCCAACTGCTTTTGCATCATTTTAACGCCGGAGTCATCTTTTGCCTCTGTGTAAAGTTGTAATAACTGCAGGTAATAAGTTGCTGCTTCTTCACAATGATTTTTTTTGAATGCCTTATCGCCTTTACTGTTGAGCTCGTCCAACTGTTTTTGATCTGCCTGGGCAAAGCAAATACTAGTCAATGTTAGCAGCCAGATGAACATCAATAGGGGTACTGTTCTTTTCATGTCGATAGCAATAACTTTTAATTATGCACTCATTTTTTGGTCCATTCAGCTTCCGCGTCTTTCTCCCAATCTGTATTAGGAGTAGCCCCCGGCGCAATATATATTTTAGTAAGCGAGGGGCTTCTTGCGCAACTAACGGAAGTTAACGCGGCGTTTTTTGAAATATCCAGCACCTTAAGCTGGTTTTGCCCACAAGCCAGATCAGACAGCTTTTCATTGCTGGAGAGATCCAGTTCTACGATTTGATTTCTGTCACATTTTAATGTTTCAAGTTCAGTTAAGGCAGAAGTGTTAATTGAAGAAAGCTGGTTACTGTTACAACGCAGGTCCTTTAGTTTTGTATTATGAGCAACGTCAAGAGAAGTAAATTGATTACCTGCGCAACTCAACTTTACAAGCTCTGTATTTTTTGACAGATCAATTGAGGCGAGGTTATTATAGTAAATGAACAGATACCTTAGGTTTACATTATTAGATATATCTAAGGCGGTAAGCTCGTCGCTGCCACAGGTCAGGAAAGTGAGCGCTGTATTTTTTGAAATATCCAATTTGTTGAGTTTGTTTTTAGAACAATCCAGGTTCGTCAAATTCTTAAACGCCCCTATTCCTTCCATCGATGTAATGGATTTATCGGAAACATCCAGATCTGTCACTGCTTCCGCTTCATCCGTTTGTATTTTGCCATCTTTATTTTTATCAACGCCTGCAGCTATTAAAGCCGCCTTAAAGTTCGCGTCGGGGATATTCACCGCACCAATTCCAGCATCCACCGCCGGCTGGACGGCAACTATTGCAGCCTTCTTGTTAACCCATTGCGCTTTTGCATCTTTACTCCAGTTTCCTCCGGGAGTAATGCCTGCTCCTATATAAATTTTTGTAAGCGATGGGTTATGCGAGCAGTCAAAAGTTGATAGCGCTCTGGCCGATGATAGATCAAGCTCTGTGAGATCATTGTAACTGCAGTCCAATAAAGTGAGATTACTGTGTAACACATTTAATACGGTAAGCTTGTTAATACTGCAAAATACATGTTTCAGGTTTACAAGTGCGGAAAGATCCAATGATGTAAACTTATTATTACTGCACATCAGGTCAATAAGTCCGGTATTGTTTGAAAGCTCTAAGGATTGAAGGTTGTTTGATCCGCATGATAAAAAAGTCAACTGCTTAAATGCTGCGATACCCTCAAGTGAGGAGATATCCTTTCGGTAAACGTCCAGCTTTTCTACTAATAAGGCTTCGCTTTCCTGTATCTCTCCATCGTTATTTTTATCTACCCCCGCAGCTATTAAAGCAGCTTTAAAATTAGCATCCGGGATAGAAACCACCTGGGCTTTTACATTCAAACCTGCAAAGCACAGTGCTACCACACATATCGTAATTGATAATTTGATCTGTTTTTTCATTACTGCGAATTTCTTTTAAGTGGAAATCAAAAATTGATACGGCGTTATAGTATTAGCTGTGCAAATTTTTTTTTACACAGCATTGCAAGTAATATCAAATAAATAGCAGAAACCAGGTTAAACCGGCAATCCTATAGCATTTGCCGTGTTTACCTCGTAGTAAGTCTCCTTACTGGTGCTGCCAACCTTACTTCGGAGATAACTATTCAGGTCATCAATGCTGTCGGCTTCCCAAAGGCAGGTGGCCTCGCTCATGTCGGCATTAGGCAAAGCCTGTAATACTCTTTGTACTTTGCCTTCGGGCAAGTTTGGTAAACTCTCCTGGGCCGATGCCCAAAAACTTCCCGGGTCATTGATCTTGTGATTTACTAAAATGATCATGATGTTTGTTTTTAATGGTTAAAAATTATTCGGTGATATGGTTGACTCAATATTCGTTGCCGTTGCAGCGGTGAGTATATCATCTTTTTTATAGTAGCCAGCAGTACGTATAAAAGTGATGGTATCGGTTATCACTTTTAATACAAGAAAAACGATCAGGTTGCTCAGTGGCAAAAACGCGGGTATCAGAATACACAAATGCACCGGCACTACACGTAAATACGGAAGAACGGACATTAGCGTAACGTTGGCTGCCTTATCGCGATTTTGAAACTTATGCTGGACAAAAATGATCACCTGGGAAATGAAAAAAATCAGTAAATATTTACTGTAAAAATCCCATTCAAAGGGGCCTGTTTTTTTCATCGAGAATAAGAAAATAGCGATTACAAAATGAAAAAAACCAAATATATAAAGGAAGCCCCATGCCATATCACTCGCTATCTGTCTGTCCGTCTTAAATGGTTTGGGGGTTGGATCGGCGGTGGTCTCTACCTCCTTTTTTGATCCCTTTATTGCGGCCACACCATCCTTTACGTCGACATTTTTTGAAGTAAGTATATCGGCAAAATTAAAAAGGCCATATAATACATTCTGTGACCAATACAGCCATACGAGCGTGGTAAAAATTCCCGGATTTTGTAAATATCTGATCACGAGGAAAATGTTCACTATCAGCAATATCCAGAAGGAAGGATCAAGTAATGTTCTTTTCCATTTCATTTACAGAGATTGAAGCCGGCTAATTAGATTTATAAAAATATGATTGATCACTATTGAGTTATATACCATTTTAATGGTATATTTTGAATGCGGTCCATACCTTAAATAAGGTGATTATCAAGTACACATTTTAGCAAACCTACCATGCTTTTATGGTTTGTTTTTTGCAGCATATTTTTGCGATGCGTTTCAACGGTACGTTCGCTGATATACAACTTATCAGCAATTTGCCCGTTGCTGTATTCAAGGGCAATTAATTTAAGTATTTCCAGTTCACGGGCAGTCAGATTAGGAACCGGAGAATTGCTTTGCCGAACGCTCAGTGCTTTTTCAAATGATTCTAACTTGCTGAATATTTCAGGCGAAAAGTAAGGCTTCCCTGTAACCACAGTATGTATGGCCGCGAGCAACTCATTGTTATTTACATTCTTAAATAAATAGGCGGAAACACCTGCGTGAATCAATTGCCTGATGTGGGTTACATCATCAAACATAGATAGAACAATAACTTTAATGTTTGGGAACTCTTTAGTGATTTTTAAGGTAAGTTCGTGCCCATTGAGCCCGGGCATATTGATGTCAATAATAACAATGTCGGGCGTTAAATTCCCGAAGGATTCATAGATATCAAGCCCGTTATCATAAGTGCCTATTACACTGATATTTTTTTGTTTTTCAAGCAAAGCCCTTAAGCCGTCAAGCATTATATGATGGTCGTCTGCCAAAGCTATTTTTATCATGCTCATTTTAGCTTACATTTAATAAGGGTAACTCTATTATGTAGGTTACACCTTTACCGGGCATTGTATCAATCTCGAGGCTGCCGTTGATATATGCAACACGCGATCTGATGTTTTTTAATCCGATCCCCTGACTTGTTTGCGTTATTTTTTCTTTGTCGAACCCAATTCCGTTGTCGTATACCATTAAGGTCAACTCGGCATTGTGGTTTATTAATTCGATATGAATGGTTGATGCTTTAGCATGGCGGAATATATTTGTAATCATTTCCTGCAGACTTCGATATAACATCAGGGTAGTAGTTTTATCCAGCTCCAGGTCGTCCATATTAACCCAATCAATGCTTACAATAAGCGAACCCTCGTGGTTTATTCGTTCAATAAATTCTTCTATCGCTTGCTTCAGATTTTTATTCAGGATTGATGGCGGCATCATGCTATGTGATATATCCCTTACTTCCCTTATGGAATCATCAAGCATTTTTAATGGTTCATCGTGGTCGCCAACGGTATCTGTCTGTAACGATTGAATTTTCCTTCGTGCCGCTGATAGTAATTGTCCAACTCCGTCGTGCAATTCCCTGGCAAGTCTCTGGCGTTCGTTTTCCTCAGCGTCTATAATGCCTTGTGCGCGTAATCTGTGTTCTTCGGCCATAGCTTCGTTAAACCGGGCCTCTTGTTTCAATTTATATTTATTGTATAATAAATAAAAAAGGATAGTGAGAAGAATCATAATGGACAACAAAGCATACAAACCTATCCTATTGCGACTAAGCTTTATCTGCTGGGCATTATTTTGCTCTTTCAGAAGTTTATTTTGTTGCTCTTTCTTATTGGTCTCGTACTTTGTTTGCAACTCCTCTATAGCCCTGGTATGTTTTTCTTCCTGGAATTTCTGATCCAGCCTGAGGTACTCACTTTGTGCTTTATAAGCCTTCTCATAGTTGCCCTGTTGCCGGTAGGTTTGTGAAAGCATATTATAGCCATAGGTCTCCAGATCAGCATATTTAAGTTCGTGAGCTCTTGCGATAGCTTCTAAGAAATAGCTTTCGGCCTCATGAGGCTTTTTCTCTTTAAGATAAAGTTCGCCGATATTATTTATGGTGATGGCTTCACCAGTTTTATCTCCCAGCCCTTCACGCAGTTGCCTGCTTTTGTTCATAGCCTCAAAAGCGTCTTTATATAAACCCTTCTCAGCCTCAACCGATGATAAAAAGTCAAGACTATAAGCCATCCCTGTTTTATCTTTAGTTTTCTTGTAAATATTATAGCTGGATTGAAAGGAACGCATGGCGCTGTCGTTCATGCCTTTGTCAAGGAACATTAATCCGCGATTATTGATCGCCGTAGCCATTATGCCGGGATTTTTTATTGCTAATGAATACAAAATAGCCCTTTTACTTACCTTATCCGCTTCATCGAATTTTTTAATTTTCACGTAAAACACACACATATCTGAATACAATTCTGCCAGGCCTGAAGTATCTTTCGCTTTAGTATATACCCGCTCCGACTCAAAATACCATATAAGTGCTTTATCGTAATTCCCGGCAAGATAGTTTCCCATGCCTAACAGAAAAGCGCTTTCTCCGGCAACAGCGTCCTGCTTGCTTGCTTTTGCCTTGACGTACGCTGCGTTTGAAAAAAAAATTACTTTAGAGTAGTCACGGTTTTTATAAAAACGGGCGGAATCAATTAATTGTCTTGTCGTTTGCCCATAGGAAGTGTAAAAGCTCGATAGCCACAGCAGAATAACAACGCCAGGATGCTTCATAAGCGTTTATAATTGGGGTATAGCAAAATAATAAAATATATTAATATTTTATTATTAAATATTAATATACCGGTAAAATGGTATTTTAATATAAAAAGTGCCGGTGTATTTTTATAAAAACTTCGTTGTATGAAAAGAACATTCGGCTTAATTGCAATTTTGATTATAATGCTGTTGCCGTTGTTCAGTCAGGCGCAGACCAGTTCAAGTGAAGATGCATCCAAATCATTGGATATTGCCAGAAGTATGTTAAAGGCTGTCACAGGATTAGCTGATGATTTTAAAAGCTTCAAAGGAGACTCTTTGTTTAAGGATAAAAATGGCAACAATTATTATAGAGTTATAAATATTGACCTTGGGACAGACAAACAATATGTTGTTGTAAAAGCTAATGGCACAACTGTGATCGTGGCTTTATACTCTCAAAAAGATAAGGACGACAAAACCCCGATTTTGGCTTTTGCCTCGTTCACAGGTGGCATAATTACATTGACAAGTACTACAAATTTCTCTGTGGATCAAGACAAATCTATCTCCGATCCAAAATCCTTGAAGTATTTTTTAAAGATCAACGATACGAAGATCGCATCTTTTAATCTTAATACCGAAACAAAGGAAGGAACATTACTGGTAGCAATGCAATAAGCTAATGATTTTTAAAAACAAACATCCCTGCCGGTGCTACTATACAGCGCCGACAAAAGCGTGGCGTACTCCCTCCCGTTTTTCAAAACTTGAACGAGTTAGAACGTTACAACGATCTTACCTGTAGTTCTGCCGGTTTCCATCTCAGTGTGAGCCGGGGCCATCTCTCTGAAAGGAAAGGTTTTTGAAACATGAGATATTAAATTCCCATTTGCCAGTAGATTGGCGATGGCATTCATATCGGCTCCGTTAGATTTGACGAGTTGATAATGGATCTCCACTCCCTTTTCTTTCGCTTTTTGCACTACTTTTTCACTAATCATGGGCAAGAGGCTCATGATTATACCACCTGGTCTCACCGCTGACAATGACCTGTATAAATTATCGAAAGCAAAGGCGTCTACTACAATGTCGGCATTACCCACCAAATCTTCGAAATTCTCGTCATCATAAGCAATGTACTCATCTGCGCCAAGAGATAAAACAAAATCCCGGTTCTTTGAGGAGGAAACGCCTACTACATAAGCACCAAAATATTTGGCGATCTGAACTGCATAATGCCCCACCCCGCCAGATGCCGCCTGGATAAGTACTTTATCCCCGGCCTTAACGTGTGCATAGCTAACCAGCAATTGCCATGCGGTTAAAGCAGCCAGGGTTGCTGCTGCCGCATCGACAAATGTTATATTAAAAGGCTTGTGAGCTAATTGATCAGCAGGCGCAGCTATGTACTCGGCATATGCCTTACCGTGTCCCAAAAAATTGATCAATCCAAAAACTTCATCGCCAACCTTAAAATCCGAAACGTTTCCACCGGCTTCGGTCACTATACCTGAGATATCCCAGCCTAATATCAAAGGAGAATGATGTTTTAAATGTTGCGCCATTGCGCTACCGGCTCGTGTCCGAACATCAACCGGGTTTATACTGATCGCCATAACTTTTATTAATACTTCTTCGTCGGTAATGGCGGGTTTGGGTAGTTCGGTAAAGTTAAGTTTATCAATGCCGCCGAATTCATTTATAATGATAGCTTTCATATTAAACCTTTACCCAAAACAACGATCCTTTTTTGTTTTAATCAAACGCAATAGACGAAAAGGTATTAACAATAGACAGAAACTCTTATTTAGCATACAAACCCTCGTGCTGGCGCATGCGACACGCTGCGCAGCGTTAGTCCGGATTTGCAATCCGGATGCGTAGCTTGAATTTGCGTGAGGGATTGAAGCGGCAGCCTGCGAAGCAGCTACAGCGTAAAGCCCGACCCGCTGGTAAGCGGGGCACGCCCAAAAAAAAGCTTCCAATAACCTTCCGCGTTTATTCCTTAGATTTGCCCTACCATGAAAAAAATCGGATTCCTATCATTTGGGCATTGGTCCGCCCATCCCTCTTATAAAACCCAAACAGCAGCCGATACCCTGCTGCAGTCTATCGACCTGGCGGTTGCTGCCGAGGAGATAGGTTTGGATGGCGCCTATTTCCGTGTGCACCATTTTGCGGCGCAGCTGGCATCGCCATTTCCTTTGCTGTCGGCTATTGGCGCCAGAACAAGCAAAATAGAGATCGGCACGGGCGTTATCGATATGCGGTACGAAAACCCGATGTATATGGTGGAAGATGCTGGCGCCGCCGACCTGATCTCGGGCGGGCGCTTACAACTGGGGATAAGCCGGGGCTCGCCGGAGCAGGTGATAGAAGGCTGGCGCCATTTCGGTTACGCACCTTTACCCGGCGAAAACGACGGGGATATGGGCCGCAGAAAGGGCCTGGAGTTTTTGGCTCAACTAGACGGCGCCGGCTTTGCTGAGCCTAACCCCTATCCCATGTTCCCCAATCCGCCGGGCCTGTTACGTTTAGAGCCGCACTCGGAAGGCCTGCGCGAACGTATCTGGTGGGGAGCCGCATCCAATGCTACCGCTGTTTGGGCAGCCGAAAAAGCGATGAACCTGCAAAGCTCGACCCTGAAATTTGATGAAAGCGGCAAGCCTTTCCATATCCAGCAGGCCGAACAGATCAGGCTGTATAAAGAAGCCTGGAAAAAAGCGGGCCACCCCCGCGAACCGCGGGTTTCGGTTAGCCGCTCGATATTTGCACTGGTAACTGACCTGGACCGGGCTTATTTTGGACAGGCTAAAGGCGCCGATAGTTTCGGCTATATCGAACCAAACAAGCGCGCAGTCTTCGGAAAGAGTTATGCCGCAGAACCCGACCAGCTGATAAAAGAATTGGCCGAAGATGAAGCTATACAGGAAGCGGATACCGTGCTGTTGACCATACCCAACACATTGGGTGTTGATTACAATGTGCATATGCTGTCATCCATCTTGAAGCACGTAGCTCCGGGATTGGGCTGGCGTTAAGTTGATATATAAGTTTATCTTTGTCGCAAAACCCAATATAATGGAATTACCTCCCTGCCCATTGTGCAAATCGGCCTTTACGTATGAAATGAACGGGCTGCTGGTCTGTCCCGAATGTGGTTACGAGTGGAGCCCGGAGGAAGAGACTGCCGCGACTGACGCCTTCGTTGTAAAAGATAGCAATGGCACTATTTTGCAAAATGGCGATGCGGTAGTGGTTATAAAAAACCTCCCGGTAAAAGGGTCGCCCCAACACATAAAGGCCGGAACTAAAGTCAAAAACATTCGCCTGGTAGAAAGCGACCATAACATTGACTGCAAAATAGATGGGTTTGGTGCAATGGCGCTTAAATCTGAGTTTGTGAGAAAAGCATAAGCTAGCTACTAATCCCGCTTCAAATCTACCTGCGTTACTGCGCTTTTCAGCGGAATGGCATACGCCCCGTGAAAAAGCTGTACTTTTTGGGTTAGGCGGTATTTGGCGGCTTTGGGCTTGCCGGTCCCGGTTTGCAGGATGTGCAAATAGGCCTTGGGCGTGTATTTACCGGCGGCATTGAGGCTGAGCTGCACCTTCCCGGTTTTGGGGTTAAAACTTACGGTTTTAAAGGTGCCTGCATCCAGCGTGAGCCAGAGTTTTAGGGGCGCGATAAACACCCGATCGTTTGCGCCGCTGTTGACGGCAACTTTTACCCAATCGTTTTTCCTTTCAAGGTTTCCGCCAAAGGCGAGCCAGCCGAGTTGCGGGTCGTTGAGGATATAAGTGGCGGTATTTACGGCGAAGCCAAAAAAGTTGGGACCGTAATCACCCGAGAGGCCATCGATCTTTAAAGTGCTTGGGTACGAATGGAATGCGGCCGGACCAAAACCGTCTTCGGTGATGTTGGAGATCGAACCCATTAGGCCGCCATAGCCAACGCGCAGCAGGTACAGGTCGGCGGGGTTGCGGCGGTATTCGCTAAGTATGGGTATGGCATTCAATCCCGACCCGTAATGGTGCAGCTGCCGCTCGATACGGGATAATTTGCCGCCGTACAGAAAGTCCCAATAACGTCGTGCAGAGCCGTTATAGCCCCAATGCGGCACCGTGGGCATATAGCCCAATATGGCATTGATCGTGGTTTCGGCCTTATCGTCGTACCCAAAATAGGTGGACCATGCATAAACTTCTTCCTGCCCCGTAGAATCCCAGGGCATTTCGCTGCCAAAGGGATATTGCAAGGTGTGCCATTGGTCGGTGCGCGCCTTCATGGCTTTCTCCAGCGCGGCGGCCTGCGTGTACCAGCCTTCGGATTTTAAATCGTTCAAAATAAAGTAAAATACGGTACCCTCCATCTGCCCGAACTGCGCATAGTAGGGTGCCTGTTTTACCATAGCCATAGTGGTTTGGTAAGCATTATTAAGGTACCATTGCCAGTTGTTTTTGATGACCAAACCCACATGGTTGCGCGCCAGGCGGTACATTACCCAATGCGCCGCCGCAACATGCGGGTAATCGTATGAACGACCGACATCGTTGGCATCTTTATGGCTCCAGGCGGCCCAGGTTTTCCAGTTGAGGCTGTCGCTGTAGGTGCCTTTTGGCATTTGGTCGGGCTGGTAGTAGAACACGCTTTTCTTTACCCCATATTTCTGCGGGCCCGCGCTATGCTGGATATTGCCAAACAGGGTATGATCAACAAATTGCTGCAGCTGATCGATCTCGCCTTTATCGGGTTGTACCAGTTGCTTCATCATGGCGCCAAGCCAGCTGCCCGCTCCGCCCTCGTCGCTCAAACCGGCAATCCAAACGCGATTATCCTGCATCACCTGCTGCTTCTTTTCGTAATCATAAGTGATGACCGAAGGATAGCGTCCAAAGGGGTCGGCTTTATTGGTAAACCATTGTTTGGTGAGCAGGAAATGCCCGTAATCTTTTAACACTTCAGTCTCGGGTTTTATCACTTTGTAATTGACGGTTTGTACCTGGCCATCGGCATAGCTAATGGTGAGCCTTGCCCTGCCCCATTTGATGCCTTTCACCGCATAGGCCTGCCATTGGTTGTTTTCGGCGGTGGTTTTGGTGATGGATAGGGTCCCTACGGGTTCAACCGTCATCGTCTTAACTGCCGACGGGTATTTCAAAAACAGTTTGGCGTCCACATCCTGCGGTAATACATAACCTGGAATGCCTATGGCTACCGGGCGCTTGTTTTCGGCCAACTTTTGTTCAATGCCTTTGATAGAATCGGCTAATAAAAATTCAAGTCCGTATTCCCGTATTTCGCCCGGATCAAGGGTGATTGATGTGGGCGTGTTCCAGGGTTCGGCGGCTTTCCATTCGTTTTCGGCGTAAGCTTTGCTGTGCACCATCCACTCGTAAAAGCCTTCAAAATCCATCCCGAGCGGTGTTGCATCCCGCAAAGGGTTATAAGCCTCAAAAGGTGTATGACCATAAGGAACGACTACTAAAGCCGGCCCATGTCCGCTCAACCGGGTAACCTGTAAATAGCCTGCGTCCATGCCGATGTAAGGGTCGTAAAACACATTTTGGGCGTGCGCCTGCTCCAGTGTTTTGCCCTGCAATATGTTGTTAAATATTACCGGCATACCCAATGAGCCAATTTCGACCACCTGTGCGCTTGTATTTTTGAGTTTGAAAAGCATTACCAAATGGCCGTTGCTCACTTTCCAGTAACGCTTTATGTGCAGCGGGATATCCGCAGGCAGGGTGTTAGACAGATCGGCGGCGGCAAGTGTATTGGTATCTGTAACCGGCAGTGCGGTAACTTCGACGCGTTTTTTGGCAGTGGCATAATTTTTCCATTCTGTTTCGCCCTTAAAGCGGAGACGGAGATTGAGATCGCCGAGGTGGTACATGCCGTCGCTGCTACGCAGGGCAAGGCGGTCGTGAGGTGTGAAATCAAATGCTGTATCGGTCGTTGGCGACAAAGCAGCAATGGTTTGGGATGCCTTAACAAGCTGCAAACGAAACCCAGGAATATTAAAATCCAGGTAGCCTTTTTCCAGCCCGAGTGTCGGTGTACGTTTCTCCAGGTTTTTCCAGGGGTCCTGGGCGTAGACACCGGACATTGACAGGGTAAAGAGAAGGAATAATGTTATCCGGGCAATTATTTTCATTTGCGTGTTTTGGCTGGCATAAAAGTAGCCATTAGAAGCATTGCTTGTTTTTGAAATTTGGCCTTTTGTAGCAGGTTTTTAACCGTTTGGCCTCGCCCCAACCCCGCCCAAAGGAGGTGGGTTTTCATTTGGGAATTATACATGCGCAAAGAATGTATGTCAACAATCGAATTTAACAGTTTGGGGATAACTTTTTTCGGGGTTTTGAACTCATCGAAAACATTTTTTTTAGATATTTAAGCACTATTATATAGCGGCCGGTGTTTTTGAAAGCGTCCCTGGCGATTTAATATAAAAACGCCGCCAATGCTTATAATAAATGTGATAGGGCAAGCAGTACACCACCAATTCGGCGTGTGAATATAGAGCTTGATGAACTGCGCGATAAATTGATTTTTTTAGGTCTTATATACGTTAAAACATGGAAGAATATCCACCGGATAATATAAACTATTGGCGTATACAGCGTTGCCGCAAATGTGGTAAAGATTTTCAGAAAAGACTCCGGAGACACCGTTTTGTCAAATACCTGCTTTCTTTTCTCCCGTTGAGAAGATATTACTGTGCCCGTTGCCAAACCAGCCGCTATATCTGGGGGCAGCGTAAAACATTGAAGTCGGCGTAATTTTGGTCTTACAACGTTTTGATCAACAAACCGATTACAGCAGCAATCGCAATGATGTAAGGCTCCTGAATTTTTTTTATATACAGCAAAGCCAAAACAGCGCTAACTCCTATTACCAAAGTGGGAATATCAATAATTGAACGCAATCCGATAATAATCACCGAACCCACCAGCGCCCCGATAACCGACGCCGTGATACCATCAACAAAAGCTTTAATGCTTGCATTTTTGGCAATTTTTTTAAACGATGGGGCTAATGCGACAGTAAATAAATAGCAGGGCAAAAAAGTAGCCAATGCAGCTACACAGGCACCAGGAAATCCTGCAACCAAATAGCCAATAAAACCAACTGTAATGACAACCGGACCCGGTGTGATCATAGCTACGGCGACAGCGTCAACAAACTGCTTTTCGTTAAGCCAGCCAAACTCTTTTACAACGCCTCCATGCAGAAAGGGAACAATAGCAAGACCGCTGCCAAATACAAATGCCCCTGCTTTTAGAAAGAACCAGGCTATTTGCTGCAAAGTCTTGCTGTTATAATTCCAGAAACCGATAGTGAGTAAAATTACGACGGGTGCGGTGGTCGGTTTTTTTAGCCAATGCGGTGGCGCTTTAACGAGCATATACAATATACCACAGCCCAGGAATAATAGTATTTCCTCTTTTTGGGTAATTACCGTAATAGCAATACCGGCAATATAGAATACCCACAAAAGCCATTTTTCTTTTATAGCTGCCAATTCAAATTTGCTGATAGACTTAATGGTAAGTTTGTAGGAACTGATACTGATAATCCCGATAACAGAGGCCCCGACGCCGTAAAATACCGCCTGCATCCAGGCCAGGCCACCGTAAAGCTGGTATGCCATACCTAACAGGACCACCATGATAAATGAAGGCAGCACAAAAGCCAATCCCGCCAGTGTTGCGCCGATAAACCCGTAATGAACGAACCCGATATAAATGCCCAATTGTGCCGCTAATGGACCCGGGGCCAGTTGTGCTAAAGCTAACCCTTCCTTGTATTCATCTTCCGTCAGCCAGGCTTTTTGTTCCACCAGGTCGCGATGCATGTAGCCTACTAAGGCAACCGGCCCACCAAAGCCCCAGGTACCCAGCCTAAGGAAATATTTGGTTATATCCAGCAAAGAATACCCTGGTTTTGGTTTGATCAACTGTTCTTCCATGTGTGTTTTTCTTCGTGTACATACTTTGCCCAGCTATATAACGCATCGTAAATGACTAATCCAAAGGCCAGTTGTTCTTGGTCATCTTTAAAGTTATAGGACAACCCGGCAGATATGGCCCAAAGCCCTGCGGCCTGCTGCGCTAGGTCGACGCGATCTGTATCCGCCCCCCTAACAATCTCTGCGATCTGAAGAATTGCCGGGTCTGTTATGCCATGTTTTTTGATGATATAATCAAAGGTGCAGCGATCGCCCTCATGGGTGTATTCGGCCCCCACTATATCATAGGGTATGGCATGCAGCGACTCTGCTTTTTCAAAAACCTCTTCGTTAGGCACATAAATAAATTCGGCCTCTGGGTCAACAAATTTTTTTATGAGCCAGGGACAGGCAATACGGTCAATTTTTGGCCGTTGACGGGTGATCCATTTCATAAGAAAAAATTTAGCGTTCGGTTATTACATCTTCATTCCGCCCATTGAGCTTTTCTTACCTAATTGATCCAATGCCGCACGGAATCCTTTGGCGAGGTCCGATGCCGGCCCGGCGCCCAAATAATGCAGGAATATAATATGCGGTTCATCGCTCAGCATGTGGCTATGAACAGCTACCACTTCAAAATTATGCTCACGCAGCGTTTTGATAACATGATTAACCTCGCCGGGCAGCATGGCAATGTCCCCTGCAATCTGCGCATTATCTTGCTTTCCGGCAAAAGACGCCCAGGTATTCAGGCCGATATTTGTAGTCATTTCAACCCCCATCATCATCACCTTAAGGTCGCTGCGCCCGATGGTGTATTTATAGGTTGGGCCGTTTACCGTCCCGGAATATTTAACAATGGCGTCGAGAGCCGGGATATCAAAATTTTCCTTGCCGGTAACTGTTGATGGCGCACCCGGAGCTGGTTGATTTGCCGGGAATATTTTGCTGTCGCGAATGGTATCCGCATATCTTTTGGCAAGGTCGGCAATGCTGCCCATCCCTTGGATATGCATATAAAAGATACGCGGCTCTTCGTAAAAAAAGTGGTTATGGATGGCGCTGACCTCTAAACCATTTGCCAGGGCAGCCGAGATCAATGGGTTTACTTCTTCCTGCAGCAATACCGTATCGCCCATGATCATAGCCGATTTGCCGTCGACAGATTTTTTAAATGAAACCCAACCGCCAAACCCAAAAGGGATCGGGATGGGTTCGCCTTTAAGTTTCATTTTCAAATCATTGCGTGGCAAGGGTATGGTGTATACCGATTCCGTTTCTTTATAGCTACCCTTTTTACCGATAGCGGTTTCAATGGCTGTGATCTCGTCAGCAGTCAGTGCAGGGGTTTTGCCCGCTGGCAAAGGCATAGCCTCTAATTTAGAGATGGGTAATACTAAGGCCGCCCCGAATAATGCGCTCGCCTTTAAGGCCTGCCTGCGGGATAATTTGTTTGGTTCCATAAGACTTTTGATGTTTAAGCAATACTATCAATTAATGGAGGCTGTAAATAGAACAGCTATTACTATTGGTATAAATTTTACTTTTTCGGCAGGCTTTTCCGGTAATCGGATGCCGTCATACCTGTCTGTTTTTTAAAGATACGGTTAAAATGACTTTGGTCCGAAAAACCAGTGAGGTAGGCAATTTCCGTTAACGGATAAGATGTGGTTTCCAATAAATGAGTTGCCTTTTCAATTCGAAGCTTGCGGATATAATCGCCAAAAGACAGGTTCTCAAAATATTTGGAAAATTCGCGCGACAAATAAGAGGGATTGATCTCTAAATCGTGCGACACCTGCTGCAGGCTCAAACTCATATTGGTATCCAACTGATCCTGTATTATTTCTTTTAGTTCGCGGGTCCATTCGGGTGCTTTTTTGGTATGACTTTGCTTAAGGTACTTATGGTAAACTTCCAGCAACATTTGCTCCACGGGCGCATCCTGGGTATGTTTTTTTTTATGTAAATGTTTCGCCCAGGTGTATAAGCCGTCATAAACTTTCATCCCTAATTCCAGTAGTTCATGGTCGTCGGGGATATTTTTGGATAATCCTAAAAATATGGCCGACAAGCCAGCTGCTTGTGGTGCAAAGTCATGCCTATCGGTATCGGCGCCACGAACAATTGCGGCTACCCTGTCAAGTGCCACATCTTTAATATGGTGTTTTTTAATAAAATAATCGAATGTGCATTGGTCCTCATAATGGGTGTACTCAACACCCGGCAAATCAAATGGAGTGCCATTTAATTCTGCTGCTGTTGCGATCACCTGATCAGCAGGAACGTAAATGATCTCGGCATCAGCGTCAATAAAACGTTTAACTAACCACGGGCAGGCTATGCGGTCGATCTTAGGATGCTCACGGGTGATCCATTTCATTTTCAAATATAAAGATGCGTATTGACAATAAAATTGGAACTTCGTAAAATGAAATACGATAGGGTTCTGTTTTGTATCGCCGCACTGTTTTCAATCTTCGCGCAAAGTTGCAACGGTCAAACAGAAAGCGGCAAACAATACCTCACACTTGAACAGGAAATTGCTTTACCCAATGTAAAGGGCCGGATTGACCATATTGATATCGACCTCAAAGGGCAGGTGGCTTATGTAGCGGCTTTAGGTAACAACACGCTTGAAATAGTCGACCTTAAAAGCGGCAAAGTAACCGGCACCGTTACCGGGTTGGATGAACCACAGGGAGTGGCATACATTCCCAAACACCAGGAAATATTTGTTGCCAATGGCGGTACAGGCGAATGCTATTTCTATAATGCCAGAACCTTAGCAAAAACAGGCAGCATCAAATTTGATGACGATGCCGACGATGTGCGCTATGATGCCGATGCCGACAAAATATACGTCGGCTACGGTAGTGGGGGCATTGCCATTATAGATGCAGCGAGCCATAAGCAAGTTGGTAACATCCTATTACCTGCACACCCCGAATCATTTCAATTGGATGCTAAAACCAATAAATTGTGGGTAAACCTGCCCGGCTCAGGTATGGTGGGTGTGGCCGACCTGAAGCAATTAAAACTCACCCAAAAATGGTCAAAAACGTTCCCGCGTTCAAATTTTCCAATGGCTTATGACGAACAACAGCACCGGGTTATTGTTGGCTACCGCCTGCCGGCGCGGCTGGTTGTTTACGACGGCGAAACAGGAAAAGAAATTTTCAGCGCGTCGATGGTCGGAGACGCAGACGATCTTTACTGGGACCAAACAGGTAAACAAATCCTGGTCAGTGGCGGAAGCGGAGAAGTAAATATATTTAAACAATCCGGCGATAGCGTTTACAAGCAAATAGCCAATATCAAAACCCGCAGCGGAGCGCGCACTTCTCTATGGGTGCCCGAATTAAACCAATTCCTTATCGCAGCAAGGGCGGAGGGAGATCAAAAAGCGGCTTTACTGGTTTATAAAATAAATCCGTAATCAACACCCACAAGGGCCGAAGAAATCTTACCTGATTCATTTATATTTGTATGAAGAACATCTATCCATGAAACCTTTTGGACACTTTTTAATCCTGCTTATAGGTTGTATGCTGGTATTGGGCGGCTGTAAAAAAAGCAATACCGGGCCCATGTACCAGGTATCTTTTACCTTTAACGGCAACGGCTACAGCATGGTGAACCTGACGACCTATATAAACGCTGAGGGCGTGATAACAGCTATTGGCAGATCGGCCAATGCTAACGCCACCCTGCAATTTATCAATGCCCGGTTGGGCGCTAATCCCCTCGGCCCGGGAGGTGATACCATTACATTCGAGACGGGCCCTTCGGCGGATGATGCTTACTTATGTAATTCGGGGACTATTACTATAACCACGCTCAGCAGTGCCATTATAGGCGGCACCTTTGATGTAACGGCTATTCACAATGCCGGCGACACGCCCCTGCCCTTAAAAGGTTCGTTTAATATAAAACTCAAGTAAACATTAACCTAAAACACTACTCGCTGATTGGTACCAGTTTTCTAATCCTCCGTTTGTAAATAATACACCCAACTGACTAATGGAAGAAAAGAGCGCTCTTCATATTTTCTGTGTGGCTGCCAGGTATTTCCAAACCGGGATGGCCAATGCGGCTCCCGCGATAGGCGCAACCAGGTATATCCACAGATGCACTAAATGCCCCGAAACTATTGCCGGCGCGATAGAGCGTGCAGGGTTCATGGACGCTCCGCAGATAGGGCCCGCAAACATTGCCTCCAGCCCAACAACTGCACCGATAGCGATACCGGCGAACTGCCCTTGCTCTTTACTGCCATGCGCCACATTTATGATCACCAGCATTAAAAAGAAAGTTAAAAGCAATTCGAGGATAAACGACTGCATTTCTGTACCCGCGGGCAACGTTGCACCCAATAAAGTTGATGATGGGAAAAGGAATTTTAGCGTGAGGCTGGCTAACAGGGCCCCAACCACCTGGCTGGCTATATAACCCGGCAGCAGCCTTGCGTTAAATCGTCCCGCAAGGGTAAAAGCGATACTTACCGCCGGGTTGATATGGCAACCCGATACCCCGCCTATACTGTAGATCAAACTCATGACGACAAGTCCCCAGGTAATGGCTACCCCCGCATGACTGACCGCACCGCCTGTTTGCTGATCGATAACCATGGCCCCGGTACCGCAAAAAACAAGGATAAAGGTGCCTATCAGCTCAGCTATATATTTTCTCATGCCAAATGAGTCTGAACAAAGTCTGCCGAATAGGCTTTGATCATATCCCTTACCCGCCGAAACTCTGCCATCACTTCTTCCGGGCTGCCGCTTGCTTTGGCCGGATCGGGGAAGTTCTGGTGGAAGCGCTCAACTTTACCCGGAAAGAACGGGCAGGCCTCATTGGCGTTATCACAAACGGTGATCACTATATCAAACGGAATAGTCATATACTCATCCACATGATTTGAAGTATGTTTGGAGATATCGATGTGGTCTTCCGCCATCACCCGGACAGCTTTAGGGTTTACGCCGTGGGTTTCGATACCGGCGCTGTAAACATTCGTTTTATCGCCCGCAAAATGCCGCAAATAACCTTCTGCTATCTGGCTGCGGCAACTGTTCCCGGTGCAAAGCACCAATATGTTCTTCATATATAATTAGTTGATCGATTTTTTCATTGCGATTGCCGATACCGGGCACACATGGCTAAACTCGGAGGATCGCTTTACTTCGTCGGGCACTTCATACCGTGTGATCTTTTGAAAACCCTTTCGTTCAAAATATCCGGGAGCTGTTTCCGTCAGCAGGTACAACACTTTCAGGCCCCCCGATGCGGCGAGGCTTTCCAAGTGCTCAATCAATTTTCCTGCAACACCTCTATTACGATATTCGGGCATTACGGCGAGGGAGCGCAGCAATCCGTACACATCATATGTCTCAAGACCGATAACACCAATGACTTGTCCGTCTTCTGTCGCAACCAGGAAGTTATCCAATGTTTCCGGCAGATCATCTACCGGTAACTTTTCGGCTTCAAGCACAGCTACAATGCTTTGCCTGTAATCTACAGCACTGCTAATCTCCATATCATTTAATTACAGCAATCCGGGCCACAGCAGGTTTTTGCTTTTACTGGTTTTTCAGCGTATACAGTAATACTAAAGATGCCTGCCTCCTTACTTTGATACTGCGCTAATTCTTCTTCACTCAAATGTTCCTTTAAAATATCAGCAGGAATATTGATCACTTTTTCTTTTTGGATGCTGATATTTTTAAAGCCGTTATGCTGAATGAGTTCGAGGTAAACATCTTTCTGAATAGCGCCAGAAACACAACCGGCATACATTTCAGCACTTTTGCGCAAGCCGCCGGGCAGGGTACCAACCAATACCACATCAGAAATACTAAAGTGGCCGCCCGGTTTTAATACCCGGTAAATATCTTTAATTACTGCATCCTTATTTGGCACTAAGTTTAATACGCAGTTGCTCACGATCACATCGGCGATATTAGCAGTAACCGGCATATGTTCAATATCACCAAAACGAAACTCTACATTATGAAAGGCTAACTTTTCCGCGTTGGCGCGCGCTTTATTGATCATGGCTTCAGTAAAATCAATACCGATCACTTTTCCTGTTTCGCCTGTTTCTGCTCTTGCAATAAACACATCATTGCCGGCACCTGAGCCTAAATCGATCACTACATCGCCCTTTTTAATTTTTGCAAATTGTGTTGGCAGTCCGCATCCTAAACCCAAATCGGCATCTGCGTTATATCCATTTAACTCGGTGTAGTCATCACTCATGATATTGTACACTTCGGTGCTGCAACAGGTAGCTCCGCAACATGATGCCTGGTTGTCTTCTTTGTCCTGTAATGCAATCTCACTATATTTTTGCCTTACCAATTGTTTCAGTTCTTGTTCGGTGCTCATGATCTTCAAATTTTATAATTAATTGCAATATTACGATGGATTATTTCAAAAAAAATCAACAACAGGTTTTGGGTTCTATATAGGATTTAAATAAGTTATTCAATTCTTTTTCCAGTTTTTCCCAGGCTTTCGGCTCAATACAATAACAAACGCTAACACCTTCAATCGTTCCCTTTATAAGACCGGCATTTTTCAGCTCTTTCAGGTGCTGCGAAATCGTCGCCTGCGCCAAGCCCAATTCATCCACCAGGTCGCCGCAGATACAGGCGTTGGCCTTTATAATTTGCTGTAGTATAGCAATCCGGGCGGGATGAGCTATCGCTTTCAGCAACACTGCCAGCTCGTTTTGCTCGTCCGTAAAGATTTCCGTTTTAGTTAAACCCATTATATCGCAATATTACGATTGATTGTCGAGACTTGCAAATTTATTTTGTTTAAAGTTTGGGCGTACCCCTCGTTCCTCGGGCCGGGCTATACGCTTATACTACATAGGCCTTAGGCGTGGGCATTGCCCGCCATAGCCAAAGCGACGGCGGGTATCCATTGCTATCCCTTACGCGGGGTATTGGTGAACCAAACCACAAGCGAGGACGCTTTCGGTAGCGTGCGGGTATATACCCGCTGGCCTGGTTTAATTTAAACCACGTTTTAGAATATGAAAGATTGTCGCTAGGTTTATGTAAACCTTAATCGATATGAAAAAATTAATCACAATCGTGTTATTTATTCCTCTGAAAAGACCGGTTCTTATTTTTCTACTGGTGATAATGGCATTTTCTGTTCATGCTCAACAGGACACAACAATGCAAAAAGAGGAATATTGCTTGTTATCGGCAGAACCAAGATTCTTAAATGCCAATAAAGTAAATTTTGAGTTATATTTTGGTGAGGAAACCTCCGTATTAGGATACTCTGACCAAGACTTTAAGAATCGAAAGGAAAGTATTAAGACATTCCATACAATACCCGATGGATTAAATTTTATGGCTAAACAAGGTTGGATTTTTGCTAGCTCTTATGTTATAGTTCTCAACGGCACTATTATTTACCATTATATATTGCGAAGACCTGTTGCCGTTTCAAAATAGCTCCAGTGGTCTAACACGTATATAGTCTCCTGACAACACCAACAAGGGCTAAAATAATTCTTATAACAGTTTAATTTAATTTCTATCTTTAGTTGCACCAACTAAACCTTGTCATATGAATGATGATAATATAAACATTGCAGACCGCCATATTGATTTCCCGATAAGAAAACCGGAAGGAAGAAGAAGAAAGTTATTGCCCTGGTGGGTTATCGGTTTTTTATGGATATTCCTGGTGTTTTTCTTATTGATGCCCGTTGCCGTTGTGATGGGTTTATTGAAATATAACTTTCAAATGTCATTGCTCGGCTTAACTACTAATGAGCCTTTTTCTTTTATTGGCATCGGTGTAATATCGTTATTTTCGCTGAAGGGTATAACCGCATTTGCATTATGGACAGAAAAAAAATGGGCCATCGGTCTTTCCAAAATTGATGCCATCATCAGTATGGCTGTGTGCCTGGGAGTAATGGCTTATGTAATTATTGTACTGCACTCTTTTAGCTTAAGGCTGGAACTTATAGTGCTTGGTTTCTATTATTATAAAATGAATCAAATACAGCATGATTGGGAAAACTATGGGAGCTCAGAACCCATAGCCGAAGTGATTCCGGAGGCCTTATAAATACCCTGCTGGTTACGATTTAACCACCGGCACCGTCAGTTTGATCAACACCTCGGGCGGCGTGCCCATACGGTCGATGCCAAAATCTTTTGGAACCACTCGCATTTCGCCCTTAAAAACACCCTGGGTACCTTTATCGTCGAAAGTGAAATGGATTACTGCCGGTTTGGTGGCTCCTTTAAGGGTGAGGTTGCCTTTGGCGATATAGGCATTACCGCTTTTGCTGACTTCGGTGGAGATAAATTTGATGAGCGGATAATCGTCTGCGCCTAAAGCATCCTTAGCGTGACTTGTTTTGAGGAAAAACCCGGTGGCAATGCTGTTGGCATCGATGGAAGCAGAAAATTTAGCTTCTTCGGGATGATCCTTATCGAAAACAATGGTAGCCTTGAGCCCGCCAAATGATCCATTGGCTTTGCTGCTGGAAAATTCGATGACTGCATCGCCTTTCAATTTCCAGTTGGTGGCGACGATAGTAAAGGCAAGGAGGCTAATGATGGCGGCCGCTATGCTGGCCTGTTTAATATTTTTCATATGTTATCTATTACAATACTTATAGGTGCATAAGAGTTACGTAGATTTAGCGCAAGAGGTTTGCTTGCGTAATTATATTACGGTAAAACAAGTATCTTAGTATCAGCTATCACCAAACCATGAACCTATTTTTACGCGCCAAACACTGGCAAATATTCCTGTTAACATTTGGGCTGCCTTTTGTGTTCCAGATTATTATGATGGCCGAGATATTTTCGAACCTGATGACAACGCATAACCCGACGATGATATTCGGGTATTTTAAATTCTTTCCAATTATGCTGGTACTCAGCGTGGGCACCCTTTTTTGCTGGCTGTGGTCGGTAGCTATAGGGCTGCAAAAAAAGATACCCGCAGGCGTTAATATGAAAGTAACGCGGTTTAAGGTATTCTTTTTCATTCCTATTGTTTATTTCGTATTGATCTTTTCGTTCATCTTTATGTTCGTCGCGCCCTTTATCAATGATGCGGTATTGCATAATACACCCGTGATGACTGGTATCGAGTTCTTCCCAATTATCTTCCCGCTGCATTTGTTCGCCATGTTCTGCCTTTTCTACTGTATCTATTTTGTGGCAAAAACGATCAAAACGATTGAATTACAACGCGAGGTTACCTTCAATGATTTTGTGGCGGAGTTTTTCCTTATCTGGTTTCATTTTATCGGGATATGGATATTGCAGCCAAAAATTAATAAGATGGCGGAGGAAAATACTACCGATTCGCCTGAATTATAGTTATCCTTCGACCCTGTCGACCAAACCGCTACGAGAATTTCATCAGGCAATCTACAAAAACCGCCTGCCGCGGGGACGTATAACATGTATCTTCTAACAAAGATTAGCGAGAAGGATTAGTGAGGAGATATATAATATCCCCCATGGTTATGCAGAGCCGAGGAAACGTGATATGGAGCATAACCGGGGGATTTTTCGTTTTATAGGCCAATAACAGTCCTAAATTACCCTTAAAGGCTAATCCCAATAAAAACCGTATCTTTGCAAAAATATTTACCCGTTCGCTTACGGTTTTGATCACCGAAACTCTTCAGATCCGCTTATGCTTCGCGTTAGCACATTACATTAGAAACATTACATGTCATTCGAAAATTTAAAATTGATTGAGCCTATCCTCAGGGCTTTGAAAACTGAGGGATATACCACCCCAACGCCCATACAGGAACAAGCCATACCTATCCTGCTGCAACAGCGCGACCTTTTAGGCTGCGCGCAAACAGGTACAGGTAAAACGGCGGCCTTTGCCATACCCATTTTACAGTTGTTGTACCAGGACAGGCTGCAGCACAAGGAACAAAAGACCATAAAAGCCCTGATATTAACCCCTACCCGCGAACTGGCCATCCAGATCGACGAGAGCTTCGCCGCATACGGCAGGCATACAGGTTTAAAACATCTGGTGATCTTCGGTGGCGTATCGCAAAACCCACAAACGGATGCTCTGCGTCGTGGTGTGGATATTTTAGTTGCTACACCGGGCCGTTTGCTGGATCTGATGAACCAGCGCTTTGTGCATTTAGAGCATATCAAAATGCTGGTACTGGATGAAGCCGACCGTATGCTGGACATGGGTTTTGTTCATGATGTAAAAAAGATCATTGCCAAAGTACCGGCCCGCAGACAAACGCTGTTTTTCTCGGCTACTATGCCTAATGAAATTCAGCAATTAGCTAATTCGATATTGCATAACCCTGAAAAGGTGGAAGTTACCCCGCCGTCATCAACTGCCGACACCATACAACAGGAGCTGTTTTATGTAGAGAAAGGGGACAAAAAGTCGCTGCTGATCCACCTGCTGAAAGACAAGGGCATCAAAACCGCTTTGGTATTTACCCGCACCAAGCACGGCGCCGACAAAGTGGTAAAGGACCTTACCCGCGTTGGCATCACAGCCGAGGCGATACACGGCAACAAATCGCAAAATGCCAGGCAGCGGGCGTTATCTAACTTCAAAAACCGTACTACGCGGGTATTGATAGCAACTGATATTGCTGCCCGTGGTATTGACATAGATGAACTGACCCATGTTATTAATTACGAGCTACCCAATATACCTGAAACCTATGTGCACCGTATTGGCCGAACAGGCCGCGCAGGGGCAAGCGGTATAGCTTTCTCTTTTTGCGATGCAGAAGAAATTGATTTTCTGAAGGATATTCACAAATTGATCTCCAAGCAGATTCCTGTTAACGAGGAGCACCCTTACCCGATGAGTCCAAATTTTGTCGCCAAAAAAATGGAACCCGCCAAAAACGGTTCGGCGCCAAGACATGGTGCAGGCGGCGGACACAGGGATGGGAAGAAGAAGTTTTGGGGAAACAGGTCGGCTGGCGGAAGGCGCTAAAAGCGGTTGATTGAGTTGAATTGAGTTAAGTGGTTGATTGAGTTTAATCTTGCCATAACCTAATCAACTGAGTCCAACTTAATCAACCATTCAACTACCCTGTTAACAAGTTAATAATCCTCCTTGTGGCATTCAAAATAATTAAATAGCTTTAAACGAAATTTATTTTAGTTTGAAATGAAGCGCCTGCTTAATCTTTTCAGGAACAAATACTTTGTCGTCAGCCTGGCGTTTTTGGTGTGGATGGTATTTTTTGATAAGAACGATCTGTTCTCGCAATACCAGTATCGTCACCAGCTAAGCAAACTGAAACAAGAGCGCGACTTTTACCAGAAAGAAACCGCTAAAGTTCACCAGGATCTGGACGAGCTAACAACCAACAAGGAAAAACTCGAAAAATTCGCCCGCGAAAAATACCTCATGAAAAAGGATAACGAGGATGTTTTTGTGATCGTGAAGGATAAGAAAGACTGATGTCAGAAGGGTTCTGACCTCTGCTCTCCGACCTCCTAAATCTAAGCATAAAACTTAGGCAGCGACAACTTATACTTTACGGCTACGATCCTAATAGCACAAACCACCACTACAGCGGTTATTTTCACCAGGTCGGTATCAATTTGTTTGATCAAAAGCACATACAAAGTACCGCCTACTATACATGCGGTAGCATAAATTTCCTTCCGGAATATCAGGGGTATATCATTCAGTAAAATATCGCGTATCACGCCACCGAAGCAACCGGTTATGGTGCCCAGGGCAACACAAATACCCGGATTAAGACCTGCGCTAATACCCTTTTGAGTGCCGATTATGGTGAACAACCCGAGGCCAAGCGCATCAAACAAAAACAGGGTAATTTTGAAAGCTTTAATATATTTTTTGAACAGGATGGTAACTATAACCGTTACTAATATGATCAACAGTAGCTGATAATCGCGCATCCAGCTAACCGGAGTATAGCCTATCAGCACATCACGTATGGTTCCACCACCAATGGCGGTTACAAAGCCCATTATCAGTACACCAAAAACATCCAGGCGCTTTTGCATGGCAGAAAAAGCCCCCGAAACAGCAAAAGCTACAGTTCCCGAAATTTCGATAACCGATGAAATATTTATGCTCATATTTCGCCCTCGCGTTTCCGCATAAACCACTCAAGGCTTAACAAAGTTAAAACTATTGCGAATATCCACTTCAAGTCCACAAGATCGCTATAATGTTTATCCTCGTAAACTACGGTTTTGATGTTATCATTTTTGCGGATAAGGTCGGCCAACTGGTTGATTTGCGAAGGATACAGCATTTGCCCGCCGGACTGTTTGGCCAGGTCTGAAAGCAAGTGATGGTCGGCGGCGCTTTGGCGGGTTTCCAGGTTCAAAGGCTTTACAGTTAGCAGCCCCTTTACGTTGAATGGCTGCGTGCCCAATTTGGTGCTTGCGGTATAACCATATTCGCCAACCGGCAATGTTCCGGCATCTAATTGGTAACTCTGTCCGCTGCGGGTAAACAAGAAACTGTAATTTTTACCCGAATCATTTTTCAGATCAATTTTTACATCAGGTGCGTTAACCAGTTCAAGGGCATCATTGTACAACTCAGCATTGATAAGTACATTTTCGCCTTCGTCAAACACGTTTTTGGCGGGATACACCCTAAAACGCTGCCTGTTGCTGTTGGCGGTAAGGTATTGAACGGTTTGTCCCAGCAACTCCTCCAATGCGTGATGGTTACCATATGCCTGGTATTCGGCCAATGCCCAGCGCCAGAGGCCCTCGCCGGTAAGTATAGCTATCCGGCCACCGTTCTCATCGCTAAAAGACAGTAATGGATAAGGCGTAGCCACCTGTCCTATTCGTTGTTTTAAGAGTAACTGGTTGGTACCCGAACTTTTATAATCGCCAAAAGGCGCCATCAAGGGTGGAAGTTTGGCCAGTTTGTTCCTCGTCGAATCCGACAAAGTAAACAATGAAAACTCCGCAACCGGCTCTGCAAAAACCTCCTGCATCTGCTGCTGGTTGGAGCTTATTTGTACAGCTTTCTGCTCATTGTCAAATTGCTGAAGGTCGGATTGACCACCGAGGATATACCAAACCGGCACTTTGCTTTTCGTGATAAAGCCTTGCAATGCGTCCGAACTGCTGCTGGCCGACTGGTACAAGATTACCATGCTGTAATCGCTTAATTTCAGTTTGGGCAAGTCGCTGAGCAGGCTTGATTTTACCTCGTAGTTTTTATTCGTTTCTATAGACTGTTTAATGACACTGATATCGGGGTGCGGGCCATCATACAGCAGCAATATCTTTTGCTTGGCATCGAGTACCTCGACGTAAATGGTTTCGGTATTATTTTGAACCGAAATTTCATTTTTAACCGGTGCGATGCTAATGGTAAACTTCCTGACGCCTTTCTTATCGGCGCTCAGCTTCAGCGGGACTACCTTTTTGAAATTATCTGAATTCACCTGTGTAGTCTGCGAAAACACTTCCTTGCCATCTTCCGTGACAGTTAGACGGATATTTTCACCTTTAGCCTGGTAGGCTTCGGCTAAAACTTCTACCGCAAAATCATCGCCTAAATAGGCGGTTTTGTTGTAGTTCACATTGCCTATTAGCAGGTCGCGTTTAGTAACGGTATCCCCCAAAGCAATAGTATAAATGCTTGTTTTAAGGTTTTTTGCTTCGTATCGCGGGTCGCTGCCCTGGTTGTATAAGCCATCCGTTGCCAATACTAAGGCGCCGATGTTTTGATTAACAAAACGCTCATTCAGCTGGTGAATGGCCGACGATATGTTGGTTTGTTTACCGCTAAATTTATCCGACAGGCTATCCTTCAAATCGCGGCTGAAGTTAAATTCGCGAACATCATATTTGTCACCTAATTGCTGTTTCAGTTTGGAAAGATCAGTCACCAACTGTTGCGCGTTGAAACCAACGGACTTGAAAGTATTTATAGACTGCGAATTATCCTGGGCAATAAGCACTAATGGTTTCTGTGGATTATAAGCCACCGACCTTACCAAAGGCGCTATCAATAAAAAGGAAAGAATAAATACGGCTATGGTCCTGAGCGCAAATAAACCATATCTAATGCTTTTACCTAAGCTGACAGGCTGCCTGTACATCAGCCAGGCATACAGCAAACCCAGCAACAGGCAAACTGGTGTCCACCATCCCGAAACCGAACCCCATGTTACTGAAAATAGTAGCTGCATATTTTGCGTATGACCTTAAACGCACCAGGTTTAACGTTATGGTGCAAAATGCGAAATTATTGTGGAATGCTGTAACTTGATAATAATTAAATAGATTTACAGTATATGGCATTTGCGATTTGCCCAAAATGTAAACAAGAGAGTTTTCTTTGGACTGCAGAAGGTGACCCTTATGAAATTACCACCTGGCATTGCAGCAGTTGCGGCTACGACGCGACCGAAGATGAGCGATTGGAACGAGAATGCCCAGATTGTGACAAAAAAACTCAAGATCGACTTAAGGACGATGAAAAAGAGTACTGGTGGTGCTCCAGTTGCAATCGCATTACGGACGACGTATAACGTCAAACGTATAACCTCTTACAGCATCCCACCATCGACCGCAATGGTCTGACTGGTAATATAAGCCGCCATATCTGATGCCAGGAAAACACATACATTGGCAACATCTTCCGTAGTGCCAGCACGCTTAAGCGGAATAGTTTGTGCCCAGGCATCAACAACTTTTGGGTCCAGCGCATCGGTCATTTCGGTTTGTATAAAGCCTGGGGCTACCACGTTGGTACGTATGCCCCGTGAGCCCATCTCTTTAGCCATGGATTTTGAAAAACCAACAATACCGGCTTTTGAGGCTGCATAGTTAGATTGCCCGGCATTGCCCTGTAAACCTACCACAGAACTCATATTAATGAATACACCGGTACGTGCCCTCATCATTATTTTAGAGGCCGCCCTGGTTATGTTGAATATCGACTTCAGGTTCACATTTAGCACATCGTCCCACTGCTCTTCGGTCATGCGGATGATCAAGTTGTCTTTGGTGATCCCTGCATTATTGACAACTACATGCAATCCACCGAAATCAGCAACGATGTCTGTGATTAACTTATCGGCTTCTGCAAATTTAGAAGCATCAGAACGGTAGCCTTTTATCCTGGTCCCAAACTTTTTCAGTTCCTGCTCCAGTTCAAGGCCCTTTTCAACCGACGATAAATAAGTGAAAGCGACATCAGCGCCATGTTCGGCAAATTTTTCAGCTATTTTCCGGCCTATGCCTTTTGATGCGCCGGTGATCAGCGCGATTTTTCCTTCCAGTAATTTCATAAGAGTTTTGAGAGTGATTTCGGATGTGAAGATAGAAAATTAGTCGGAAAGACAGAAAAGATGAACAAATGGATTGTATTGTTTCACTATGTTTGGGATTCATTAGCCAACACATTAGGCTATGTTTGAACTTATGTCAAAATAAGCATGTTAGGGCAAATAATAAAAGCTAAAACAAATTACCTCCACCTTTTCGTCGGCATTTTTATTTCAATAGTGTTGTTATTATTTCTTTGGTACATAAACATATTTCTGTACTGGATGCAATTTGGTGAAGGTGCTAGTTCAGCGGAAGAAAATCATCGGCTTGCTGTCGCGGTTTATGATGCTTATCCGACGTTTTTAGTCATTTGTATTTGCTTTCTCCAGATATATAGAAATTATTGCAGGGGTCGTTTTTCTTACGCGAAATCTTATTTATTTATAGCAGTTCTGGCCTTACTGTTATTTTTTTTCAGAAATAGTCTCTTGTCAATCGCGTTAGGCTCTTAGGAATCCAGACATCTTATGATGGATTGGTATTCCTGTTGCAAAGATAGCAAACACCCCGCGCACAAACAACCATCATACAGTTCGCTTACATACTGTGTTTCGTTAAGATTTAACTGCACTTTAGTGCATTGGCATTTGGTAACTGCGTTTGCTTTACATTCAAATGGTGCGTGGCAGCGTTCGCAACTCAAAATCTCGTGTTTTAGTGAGGTATACATTAAGATGGTTATCGTATTTAAAACGTGAAAATTTAAAGATTTATTTATCGAAATCGTAGCAAACAAAAATAAATTTATGATAACTTTATTTTAACCAACCCCACCCCACATCATGAAAAAGTATTTAGCCGAACTCATTGGAACTTTTGCATTAGTATTATTTGGCTGCGGCGCAGCCGTTGTTGACGGAAAAACGATTCCTGCAGCAATACTTCCTGACGCGCCTTTTGGCATTGGAATTTTAGGAATTGCACTCGCATTCGGCCTGGCTGTTGTTGCAATGGCATACACCATCGGCCCTATTTCAGGCTGCCATATCAACCCAGCCATCACTATCGCTATGCTGGTGGCCCGCAAAATAAGTGCGAAAGATGCCCTTGGATACGTTATTGCACAGTTTATTGGTGCTACCATAGGTGCTGCAGTATTGTACGCCTTTTTGAAAGGCAGCCCTGGTTTTACAGGCATCGGAGAATGGGGGCTCGGATCAAATGGCTGGGGTCCGGGGTACCTGGGCGGATACAGCACCACATCGGCATTCCTTGCCGAAACTGTTCTCAGCTTCCTGTTCCTGTTCGTCATTTTTGGCACTACTTCGCGTTTTGGAAATTCTAATATGGCAGGATTAGCCATCGGCCTCACTTTAGTGCTTATACATTTAGTGGCGATACCCATTACAGGTACCTCTGTTAACCCTGCACGTAGTTTCGGTCCGGCTATGTTTGCCGGCGGAAAAGCGTTGGGGCAACTGTGGCTCTTTATGGTCGCACCTGTTTTAGGCGGAATAATAGCTGCCTTGCTGTGGCATAATGTATTTGATAAGGAGAAGGTTTAGTTAAATAGTTGACTAAGTTGGATTAGGTTGATTGAGTTATATCCTAACTTAATCAACCTAATCAACTACTTAACTTAATCAACTCTCCAGCGGCACAAACTTCAAACTCACTGAATTCACACAATGCCTTGTGTTTTTTGGGGTAAGATATTCGCCTTCAAAAACATGGCCCAGGTGCGCACCGCAATTGGCGCATACGATTTCCACACGGTGACCGTCAGCATCAGGTACACGTTTTACTGCTCCGGGTATTTCGTCATCAAAGCTTGGCCAGCCACAATGTGATTCAAATTTGGTTTCGGAAGTGTATAAAGGCGTATCGCATCTTTTGCATACGTACAAACCATGCGCGTGATTATTTAATAACGAGCCGGTAAACGGCCTTTCGGTTCCTTTGTATAGTATTACCCGTTCTTCTTCGGGCGTTAGCTTATTGTAATTCATATTTTTTTGATTTCACCGATTGTCTTTTGATTACACCGATTATAACAAATATACGGCAGGAATGGCGTTTTGATTTTGGTTTGGACTCTTGTTTACAAAGCTTTGACAGGCTCAGACCAGCTTTTCTCAATTTCTTCTTTCAGATTTTCTAACACGCCATCAAGCCCTTCATACCAATCCAGGTGCGGACTCCATGCCTCGCAGCCGCCACGCCGTATGATACATTTCGTGTCTTTATAAATTCTACCACAATCAGGGCATCGAGCAGCGGTGGCAAAAGTATTCCAACGGCAACCACATGTACTACACATCCAATAAGGCCCTCCGTCTGGTTCCCAATTACATTTCGGACATCTAATGCGTATTCCTTCCATTGTTATTTTTAATAAAATAAAAAAATCCCGACCATTTCTGACCGGGATCCATATCTTGTTTCTTGGCTCTTGCTTCTTGATTCTAACCCAACTTCGCTAATTCCTCTGCCATGGCAGCCCCGATTTCGGCGGGGGATTGTACCACGCGGATACCGCATTCGGTCATGATCTTCATTTTAGCAGCAGCGGTATCATCAGCACCTCCTACTATCGCACCGGCATGACCCATTCTGCGTCCCGCAGGAGCAGTTTGACCTGCTATAAAGCCTACTACAGGTTTGGTGCCGTTTGCCTTTATCCAGCGGGCAGCTTCGGCTTCCATGCCTCCGCCTATTTCGCCTATCATAATAATGCCGTGTGTATCGGGATCGTTCATCAGCAATTCAACCGCTTCTTTGGTTGGTGTGCCTATGATAGGGTCGCCGCCAATACCGATAGCGGTAGTAATGCCTAATCCTGCTTTCACCACCTGGTCAACAGCTTCGTAAGTTAAAGTACCGGATTTGGAAACCACACCTACGTTTCCTTTACGGAAGATAAAACCCGGCATGATACCAATTTTAGCTTCTCCTGCGGTTATAATGCCGGGGCAATTTGGCCCGATCAGGCGGGTATCCCTGTCCTTAATATATTCTTTCACCATGATCATATCCTTTGTGGGGATACCTTCAGTGATACATACGATTAGTTTTATACCTGCTTCGGCTGCTTCCATAATGGCATCAGCGGCGAATGGCGGCGGTACGAAGATGATGGATACATTGGCGCCCGTTTTATCAACGGCATCTTTAACGGTATTGAATACGGGCCTGTCTAAATGACGCTGGCCGCCTTTGCCCGGTGTAACACCACCAACAAGGTCGGTACCATATTCGATCATCTGCGAGGCATGGTAAGTGCCTTCGTTACCTGTAAAACCCTGAACTATTACTTTTGAATTATTATTGACGAGAACGCTCATAGCATATTAAATGTAGGGGCAAAGTTAATCTATTACTGCTAATCTCAAAGCCCCTTTTTGAGGTAAAAGGTGAAAAGCTAAAGGTGAAAGGTCTCATCTTGGAAAACCTTTCTCCTCTATTCCGTCCGTCCGTTTTTTAGGTTAGGGTAAGATGGGCGGTTGCGGACAAATTACAGCCCTTCTGGATTTGCCGTCGGGTAAAACTCCTTTTCGCTTTTCGCGATCACAATCGTGGCTACGCCGTTGCCAATCATATTTGTCAGCGCCCTGGCGGTCGACATAAACCTGTCCACGCCAAATAGTATAGCCACGCCTTCGACCGGGATAACTTTGATCGCGGTAAGCGTTGAGGTCAACACAATAAAACCGCTTCCTGTTACGCCCGCTGCCCCTTTGGAAGTAAGCATCAGGATACCGATAATGACCAATTGCTGCCCCAGCGATAAAGGAACATTAAATACCTGTGCCAAAAATATCACCGACATGGATAAATAAATGGTCGTCCCATCTAAATTGAATGAGTAGCCTGCCGGGATAACCAGGCCGACGACTGATTTTGAACATCCAAATTTTTCCATCTTTTCCATCATACTCGGCAAAACGGTTTCGGATGAAGATGTTCCCAATACGATCAGTATTTCCTGCCTGATGAATTTGAGGTATTTCCAAAGACTGAACTTAAATAGCAAACTGACGATATACAGCACCACAAAAATGAACAACAGCATAGCCAGCAATACTGCTCCAAGTAACTCCAGTAGAGGTTTCAATGTATCAATTCCATAAGTTGCAACGGTAAAGGCCATTCCGGCAAACGCACCTATTGGTGCCAACCGCATCACAAAGCCCATGATATTAAAGAATACCTTATTCAGTTTTTCGAAAAGGTCAATTACAGGTTTGCCGGTGTCTTTTAGCAAGCTCAATCCATAGCCAAATAAAATCGCAAAGAATAATATCTGTAAGATATCGCCTTTATCAAAGGCGTCAAACACATTAGATGGTATAATATGCGCAAAAAAATCGCCCCATTTCATTTCGGCGGCAGCCTTTTGGACTTGCTCCAGCTTGGCAGTATTTACGGTATGCGGAACAGGTAAACCGCTGCCCGGCTTAAGCAGGTTAGCCAGCGTAACGCCCATCACAAGCGCGAAAGTGGTTACAATTTCAAAATACAATATCGCCTTGCCGCCAACCCTGCCTACCTTGCGCATATCGCCCATACCTGCTATACCCAAAACAATGGTGAAGAAGATGATGGGCGCTATCAGCATCTTTATCAAATCGATAAACTTATCGCTGATAAGCTTAGCCGAGGGGCCAAACTCTTTAAAATACAGGCCCACTATCACGCCAAGTACAATGGCTACAACAACCTGGAACGTTAAATTGAATGCGAGTTTCTTCATGCGCAAACAATTATACGATTATTGTTGGATTGGTTGAAAACAAAAAGCTTCCCCCGGTTGCCCGGAGAAAGCCCTGGATATTTATGCTTAAAGTGGTTACGATACCACGCCTGTTTGCAGGTTTACATTATAAGCAGTACCATTTATGGTGATCTTTACATTATAATTGCCCAGGAAAGTTACAGTTCCACTGTAGTTCCATGTGCCTGAAGCATTGGTGCCATTGGTTGCAAATGTAGCTGCGCCACTGAGGATATCTCCGCTCGAATCCACTACCAGCGGTGTGGTAAAGTTATAACTATAGGACTCTGAAGTTGTCGCTTTTGAACCTGTTTTATAAGCAATATTATCGCTCAGGCTTAATGTACCGCCAAGCGTAAAATTCGAATTTATATTATTTACATCTACAACCTGTGCAGTAAGGTTTTCGGCAAGCTTGTAAGTCGCGGCAAGCTGGGCATTTGATGCTCCAATAGTCAGGTTGGCATGTACGTTAAAGCCCGATGCCACATTATTGGTACATAAAAAGGTATATCCCAGTGTACCCACGATAGAGGCTGAAGAGCCATCATCCAAAGTAGTACTATAATTCAATGAGGTGTCCGCGCTCATTCCGCAGGTAATATCCCCGCCAAAGGTATTGATTTGACGACCGTTGCTCAATTTTAAAGCAAGCTGCTGGCGTTTTAGCGCAATCTGCTTAGGGTTGATGCTGCCAACAGTCGGCGTTAAACCACCGGAAACATTGAAGCCTCCAAGGCCGCCGTATAAAGTTTGCGCCAGGTTTAAAGCTATCTGGCTGCTGACGGTTTTGGCAGGAATAGTTGGTTTACTGCTCGATTTTTTACATGCTGTATAAGTAAGTGATACACCCGCTAACAGCAAAATGATAAGGATAAGGTTGCGTTTCATGTTTTTTAAATGATTTTTTGATTTGAGAACAAGGTTTGTAACTAAAGAATTAAAAGTAGGAAAAAATTCCCGAAAGGAAAAAAATCACATGTTATTAATTTATTATTTTTAACGCACAAAGCCGTTTTATGCTATGATACAGGCACATCTGTTGATTTATTCCACCAACTGCCCCGTCTGTCCGTCCGGTTTCTGAGCCGATAGTATGAGGTACAAGGTGGACAAGGAGCTAAAAGGGGAAAGACGAAAGCAGAAAGTTTTTTAGATCCTTAACTGTATTGCCTCCGCTTTCAGCTACCTGTCCGCTGTGCCTAATTATACATCAACCTAAAAAACGGACGGACGGAATTTTCTGAGATTCAAGAGTGAGTAATAAGAGTCAGGATGGTGTCATAGCTGTCATGGTCCTTGCTTCTTGATTCCTGCTTCTCTAACTTTGGTCTATGAGCAATATCTACAATTTTCACCAGGTATCAGATGCACTGGCCTGTGCAGGTCAGCCACGTGAAGGGCAATTGGCTTCTATTGCCCAAGATGGTTATGAGGTTATTATCAATTTAGGTTTGGCAGATGGCAAATATGCGTTGGCAGATGAAGCCGCTTCGGTAAAGTCTTTGGGATTGGCTTATCACCATATACCAGTGCAATTTGATAACCCGCAATTGGATGAATTGACAACTTTTATTGCTGACATGCAGCAGCATGATGGCAAAAAGATATTAGTGCATTGCGCAGCTAATTACCGTGCATCAGCATTTACAGGATTATATTTATTTGCAGAAGGTAAATTGAATGAAGAGCAGATGCAGGAGTTTATTGAGGGAGTATGGCAGCCAGATGCAGTATGGCAGCAATTTATTGAAGATAGTATCGAGTGGTTGAAGAGTGATTGAGTCAATTGGAGTTGATTGAGTTAGATCAAGTTGACTAAGTTGGATTGAGTTTTTTGAATGTGACTTAATCAACTACTTAACAATTCAACTTAATTAACTTAACATTTGCATCGCAAATTTAATAATAATCCCCCATCAACATATTCATATATATGTTTTGCTGTGCAGATAGTGGTTAAGAAGAATTGGTGGCGGGATACATTACAAATGTACGCATAATTCTTTATTATGAAAGAAAAATCTTTATTTTTTCTTGCGAACTGTCTGTCCGTCCGTTTTCTAAGCTACTATATGGTAGTACAACGCGGACGTTTGTCTCAATCGTCCAAAGTATAGTAACCTAAATAACGGACGGACGGAATTATGATATATCAATAGTTGAATAAGTTGGATTGAGTTGATTAGGTTTTATAGGAATTAACTTAATCAACTACTTAACCAATCAACCCAATCAACTAACAACTAAAATTCGTAATTTCGCCACCTCTAAAAAGCGAAATACCGGATGGACTACCAATTTAAAGATATAGAACGCAAGTGGCAGCAGTTTTGGGCTAAAAATCAAACCTTTAAGGCTGATAATAACTCAACCAAACCCAAGTATTATGTGCTGGATATGTTCCCATATCCGTCGGGTGCAGGCTTGCATGTGGGTCACCCGCTGGGCTATATCGCATCGGATATTTTCGCACGGTACAAACGCTTAAAAGGGTTTAATGTATTGCACCCTATGGGTTACGATTCCTTCGGCTTGCCGGCCGAGCAGTATGCGATACAAACCGGGCAGCACCCTGCCATTACTACCGACACTAACATTGCTACTTATCGCCGCCAATTGGACCAGATAGGTTTTTCGTTCGACTGGAGCCGCGAGGTTCGTACCAGTTCGCCCAATTTTTATAAATGGACGCAGTGGATATTTATGCAGTTGTTCAACTCCTGGTACAACAAGGCTGCGGAAAAGGCTGAATCAATTGAAAAGCTAGTCGCTCATTTTGAGCAGCATGGCTCGACTGGCATCGATGCAGTGTGCGATGAAGAAATATTAAGTTTTACGGCTGCTGAATGGAAAGTTTTTAGTCATAACCAACAACAATCCGAATTATTAAAATACCGCATTACCTACCTTCGCGAAAGCACCGTAAACTGGTGCGCTGCTTTAGGAACTGTTTTAGCTAATGACGAAGTAAAGGACGGTTTCAGCGAACGCGGCGGATATCCCGTTGAGCAAAAGAAAATGATGCAGTGGAGCATGCGCATCACCGCCTATGCCGAGCGTTTATTGACAGGTTTAGATACCATCGACTGGCCGGAACCTTTAAAAGAAATGCAAAGGAACTGGATCGGGAAAAGTGTTGGTGCCAGTGTTAAGTTTCCGATTTCAGAGGTCGGAAGTCAGAAGTCTGATATCATAGAAGTGTTTACAACGAGAGTTGATACGATATTCGGCGTTACATTCTTAGTACTTGCGCCGGAACATGAGTTAGTTGAATCATTGACCACGCCTGAGCAAAAAGCTGAGATAGATGCCTATATCGCGCAAAGCAAAAAGAAATCGGAGCTTGACCGTATGGCAGATACCAAAACGGTATCGGGTGCTTTTACGGGCAGCTATGTCATCAACCCGGTGAATAATGAAAAAGTACCGCTTTACATAGCCGACTATGTTTTAGCAGGATATGGCACTGGCGCAGTAATGGCCGTACCATCAGGCGATCAGCGCGACTACCTTTTTGCCAAGCATTTTGGTTTGCCGATAGTGCCTATCATGGATATTCAAAATATCGAAACCGAAGCCGACCCAACCAAAGAAGGGCGATACATCAATTCGGACTTCATGAACGGGTTGAATTATAAAGACGGTACAGCCGCTGTAATCGCTTTCCTGGAAAACAAAGGGGCAGGCAAAGCGAAAATTAACTACAGGATGCGCGATGCCATATTTGGCCGCCAGCGTTACTGGGGCGAACCTGTTCCGGTTTACTTTAAGGACGGACTACCTTATTTGATAGATGAGAAGGACCTGCCTTTGGTTTTGCCGGAGGTAGATAAATATTTACCTACAGAAAGCGGTGAGCCACCCTTGGCAAGAGCGGCGAACTGGAGTTACAGAAGTCAGAAGTCGGAAGTCGGAAGTCAGAAGTCGGGCGATTTAAAGGGAACTTGTTATCCTTACGAACTTTCCACCATGCCTGGTTGGGCAGGCAGCAGTTGGTATTGGTTCCGCTATATGGACGCGCATAACGATAAGGCATTTGCTTCAAAAAAGGATATAGCTTACTGGAAAGATGTTGACCTGTACATCGGCGGCAGCGAGCATGCCACCGGGCATTTGCTATACAGCCGTTTTTGGAATAAGTTTTTGGTTGATATTGGCGAGGCTACTGAACAAGAGCCTTTCAAAAAGCTCATTAACCAGGGGATGATACAGGGCCGGAGTAATTTTGTGTACCGTTTGGTTGATGAGGAAGGGCGCGGCACCAATACTTTCGTTTCTTTTGGCCTGCGTAACCAATACAAAACAGCCGACCTGCATGTGGATGTAAATATTGTTGAGAACGATATACTTGATATCAATAAGTTCAGAAACTGGCGGGAAGATTTTAAGGATGCAGAATTCATCCTCGAAAATGGCAAATACATCTGCGGCGTGGAAATCGAAAAGATGTCGAAATCCAAGTACAACGTAGTTAACCCGGACGACTTAATTGAACGTTACGGCGCTGATACTTTACGTATGTACGAGATGTTCCTCGGCCCATTGGAGCAAAGCAAACCCTGGAACACCAATGGTATCGAGGGTGTGTTTAAATTCCTCCGTAAATTCTGGAAACTTTACCATGATGAGCAATTGAATTTCAGATTATCTGATGAGTCGCCATCCAAACCAGAATTGAAATCGCTGCATAAGATCATCCGCAAGGTGGAGGAAGATGTAGAGCGTTTTTCGTTCAACACTTCGGTATCCAGCTTTATGATAGCAGTTAATGAATTAACTGACCTGAAGTGCAATAAACGCGCTATTTTACAGGACCTGGTAGTGGTTTTATCGCCCTATGCACCGCACATCTGTGAGGAATTATGGGTATTGCTGGGCAATGAAGCCGGTACATTATCATACGCACCCTATCCAAAATTCAACCCCGAATATTTGATCGAGGATGAGTATGCCTACCCTATTTCTATCAACGGTAAAATGAAGCTGAACCTTAATATCTCGTTGTCTTTGGA
>JAYUEE010000033.1:0-107540 GCA_043739405.1 Mucilaginibacter sp.
TTAATGAATCAAGCATATTATCTTTATTACAATCTAGTCTCCAATCACCAGTCTCCAATCACTAATTACAACCATTTATTCTCCAATACCTCTTTCGCATGATACGTCAGTATCGCCGAGGCGCCAGCCCGCCTGATGCTCGTCAGCACTTCGGTAATAGCGCGTTGCTCATTGAGCCAGCCGTTTTGTATCGCGGCTTTAACCATCGCATATTCGCCGCTCACATTGTAAGCCGCTATCGGCAATTCGGTATTATCTTTTAACAATTTTATAACATCCAAATAAGGTAAAGCAGGCTTCACCATTAAAAAATCTGCACCTTCGGCTTCATCCAGGTCGGCTTCTATTAATGCCTCACGCTGGTTAGACGGGTTCATCTGGTACGATTTTTTATCTCCAAACTTTGGTGCCGAATTTAACGCGTCCCTGAACGGTCCGTAAAACGCACTGGCATATTTTGCCGTGTACGACATGATAGAAACATTGGTAAAACCATTCTCGTCCAATACATTTCGGATGTAACCTACCCTTCCGTCCATCATATCCGATGGTGCAACTATATCTGCACCGGCCACAGCGTGCGCCAAAGCCATCCTGCCCAAAATCACAAGCGTTTCGTCATTCAATATCTCGCCATTTTCAACAAGTCCGTCGTGACCATCGCTGCTATAAGGGTCCATCGCAACGTCGGTGATTACACAAGCTTCCGGGAAATTCTTCTTCACTTCCATGATGGCCCGCAGGTATAAACTTTCCTTGCGAACACTTTCGGTCGCGT
This sequence comes from Mucilaginibacter sp., assembly GCA_043739405.1. Classification (GTDB taxonomy): domain Bacteria; phylum Bacteroidota; class Bacteroidia; order Sphingobacteriales; family Sphingobacteriaceae; genus Mucilaginibacter. Next base: position 779 of record JAYUEE010000033.1, read on the forward strand.
ACTTATCTTTCAACTCCTCACTGATATTTGGGAACAGATCGAAAGATTTCAGCCCCAGTTTCATGCAGCTTTCTACTTCGCGCAGCAAATTATCTATCGAATACCTGTAAATACCCGGCATGGACGATACCTCGCTCTTTTGATTATTCCCCTCGATAATAAACAGCGGAAAAATCAAATTAGCAGCACTTACATGCGTTTCCTGCACCATCTGGCGGATAACTTCGTTCTTGCGGTTTCTTCTTGGTCTTTGTAGCATTTTTTTGTCGATAGACTATTTATAATCCAAACACCGCCTCTGCCAGCCCAACTTCATCGGGCGAAAAAGGCAACGTATATCTCGTACCCATCTCATCCAGTTTTCTGCCGGTTGATTTACCAATGGCAATTACTTTCTGATCGGGATCCAGTAAATTTTCCGCAAAATACGCCGTTACATTTGACGGACTGGTAAATACCAGCACATCAGCAGTTGTAACCTCTATATCTTCTTCCAGCACAGTTTCATAAACCGGCAGGTCCACAACCCTGGTTTCGGGCGTAAGGCCTTTTTGTATACTTTTCAATGAGCCTTCGGAGCCTGGGAATACCACTTTAGTGCCGTTGGCAAGCTTTGCAAATTCAGCAGCTACTTCGGCCGAATCGATCCCAACGCCGGTATAGGTTGTAAAGTGTCCCTTAGTGCGCAATACTTCTTCCGACCCCGCGCCCATTACCCCAAACTTGACGTTGGGAGGTAATTCTGGGTTCAAGCTAAAAAAGTATTCAACTGCATTTTTGCTACTGAAAAATATCCATTCGGTATCCTTTAAAATATAAGGGTCCAGCTTCATGATCACCGGTACGGTGCGTATCAGCGAGCGCGCGTCGACCGAAATTTTCAGGTTTTTCATCGCTTTGCTGAAATAGCTCTGCTCGGTAAGCTCACGCGAAATAAATACACTCTGGGGTAATTTGCGTTTTTTATCAAACCGGGCAACCACCTTTTCGGCAAGGCCCTCCGTTGTATCCGACTCCAAAAACAAACGGTCAGGGAAATCCTCGCCGGTTTCGGCTTTCGAAGTAAATACCTGGTATTTGCCATCTTCCTTACGGCAATAACAGCCCAAAGGCAAATGACATCCACCACCGAATAGTTTCAATACGGTACGTTCAACTGCCAGTTCTTCTACCACATTCGGGTAATTCAAAACCTGCAGGGCATCATATAGTTCTTTATCGCCTTGGCGAATCTGTATCGCCAGTGCACCCTGTGCCGGAGCAGGCACCAGTTCGGTAGGCGTTAATTCTTCAACATGAAACTGGCTCAGATCAATACCCAGGCGTGTCACGCCAGCTTTGGCCAGCATAATAGCATCGTACTTCTCGTTCCGCAGCTTATCGATACGGGTAGGTACGTTGCCGCGCAATTCTTTAATATCAAAATCCGGGCGGTAAGCCAGCAGTTGTGCCTTTCGGCGATTGGATGATGTGCCCACCTTCGCGCCAAATTTCACCGACATTTTCTGGCGAACATCCACGCAATCCTTCAACACTAGTAAAAGTTCGGACGGGTCCTCCCTTTCAGACACCGCCGCTATGATAAGCCCGGTCGGATTTTCAGTAGGCAGATCTTTATGCGAATGCACGGCGATATCTATCGTACCGGCCAGTAACTCTTCTTCCAGTTCCTTGGTAAAAAAACCCTTGCCTTCCAATTTATCAAAGCTTAAATTGAGAATACGGTCGCCCTGCGTTTTGATAATTTTCAGTTCGACGGTGATATTATTTTCGGCAAGGCGGTCCTTAACGAAGTTAGCCTGCCAGAGTGCCAGGTCGCTGCCGCGTGTGCCAATGATGAGTGTTCTGTCCAATGGATTGATTATTGCATCGCAAATTTAACTTTTTACAGGTTGTAGCAACAATTTTTATGATAATGTGAAGATTAGTTGACTTATAGGTGTATAATCCTTTCAAAATCATTTATATTAGTCATTACAATCATTACCTAAACTTAAATTCATGACTTTATTCGAAAAACTCGGATTCTTTGCTATCATAGGGGTATTCATAATTATTCAAATATTTACAATAGCCACTAAGTTCTCTGGTACAAGAGTGATCGTTGTTAAAAAGGAAGACTATTCCAAACAAATAGATACCGTAACCAAAGACAGTATACAGAAAGTCGCCGTCGAGACATTCCATTTTAAAGTGCGACCGAATACTTTCTGGGATAAGCTTTTACTAATAGACGACGATGATAATCTTTTGAGCCTTTTGTTTAAAATAATTTGCGGGCTTGCTGTCGGATGGTACATATATCGACTCCAATTCGATAATATATTCTCCAAAAGAAAGCTCGATTTTTTTTGGTTGATATGTTGTTTTGTTTGGTGTGTAATACTGGCGCGTGACATAGGAATTAGTCATACCCGGGATTTTTGGATTGATCGCTATTTAAGCAAGGGCGGTAGTAAGGAAACGAGCTATGAATTTTTCTCAAACAACATATGGGTATGGTCATATTACTGGTACTTTTTCATGGCATTCTATCTTTATAAGTCCTTTGTCGAACATCACACTGAAAAAAACGCTGAGGCAAAAAGTCTAAACAACGAAACTTTGAACACATATAAATGAATTTAACTTAAACATAGGTAGCCGCCTGCGAGGACACAGTCAGCGGGGACAAAAACAAAAAGACTTTAGACTTTGAACTTTCTACTTAAGACTTAGCTATTGATAAGTATCTCTTTCGCCATGATCATTGGCACACTGATATACTTCTTCTCCATGTAGTTAAGTACTTTTTCAAGCACTTCGCGCGATTCCTTGTCCATGCCCTGTACCTCTTCGGCAAATACCGAATTGAGTGCCGTATTGCGGATCTCTTTGATCTTTTCAGGTACTTCGCGCATAGCAACTTCTACACGGCGCTGTTTAAGGAGGGGTAAAAACTCGGCTATGTTTTGTTCGATGATCTTTTCGGCGTGTACCAGTTCCTGGTAGCGTTCCTGCACATTGTTTTTAGCAACTTCATTTAACGAATGTACTTCGATGAAATTAACCGGGTGCTCCATCAGCACTTCGGGAGCCGTATCATTCGGGACAGCCAGGTCGACGATAGTTTTCCTGTCGGTTTCTCCGTTAAGCAGCGTTTTATATACTTCGGCGCTGATGATGGGTTCAATACAAGATGTACAGGTAATGATCACATCAAAGCCTTTATTATAATCTTTTAAGTCCGACAGGTTGTAGGCTTTACCACCCAAATCGGCCGCCAGTTCCTCAGCCTTTGACAGCGTGCGGTTGAAGACGGCAAAATTAGAGAACTTATGTTTTTGAAGATATTTGGAGATATTACGGTTAGTTTCGCCTGCACCAATAATGAGTACACGGGCGTTGGAACAGTCTTTAATATCTTTTAATTTGCGGTAAGCGAGGGAAACTACGGAGATGGGATTGCGGGAGATGGCGGTATTGGTGTAAACTTCTTTTGCCGTTTTGACGACGGTATTCATCACCATTCGCATATAATCTCCGGTGAGCCCCGCGTCCTTGCAGCTTTCGTACGCCTTTCGCATCTGGGCCAGTATCTCCTTTTCGCCCACTATCAGGCTCTCCAGGGAGCAGGATGTGCGCAGTAAATGGTTCAGCGCCTCGTAATCCTCGTAAATCGAGGCCCCACTCAAAAATATCCCCATGTGCTCCGGGCAGATATCAATATCGAGGGCGCCAATAAAATGTTCGGCAAATTCCTTATCAATGACCCTGCTGGTGGCCATCACAAATTCAACGCGGTTACAGGTAGCTAAATAAAATATCTCGGGGATGTCAAACTGTGTTTTAACTTTTTGAAGCTTCGCGGTAAGGTTATCCTCACAGATCACCAACTTGCCCAATTCCTTCAACTCGATCTGCTTGTGCGTAAAAGCAATAATTTTTAAATACTTCAACTCAGTTTAAATTTTAGCCCAACAAAAGTAACGGTATAAACATAGCGTAATGTCAACACTTTGTCAAACAGGTCAATTTAGAATGCTTATAAATAGTGCCCAAACGGCGTTTAAAACCACATTTATGTATACGACAATCAGGCACTTGTGTTATATTGAACCGTGAAAATCTTCAAAAAAATAAGCCTGCTGGTCCTGATTATTTTTTACCTGTTAGCCGGCATCAACCATTTTCACAACCCAGCTTCGTATTACCGCATCATTCCGGCTTATATTCCGTATCCAATATTGGTTAATATACTGGCAGGTTGCTTCGAGCTGCTATTTGCGCTGGGGCTGATCTTTTCAAAAACGCGACCCATCGCTGCGTGGGGAATTATATTAATGCTGCTCGCCTTTCTACCCGTTCATATCAGCATGATAGGTGATGCCCCCTTAAAGCTTGGCGATCTTTTGGTAACGCCGCTTATTGCCTGGATCCGGTTAGTAGGTTTGCAGCCCTTTCTTATTCTGTGGGCCTGGTGGTACGTTGAAGACAGAAAGGTGAAAGGATAAAGGCGAAAGGTATATTTCTTGACCTAAAAGTCAGTTTTCCAAACAACTGATCACTATTTCGATACGTAGTATCGGTATTATTACGATACTTGTAAATGAGTTTAGAAGAGGCCCGCAAAAAAGGGGGCAAATTTCTTAATCCTATACCTACACACAATGCCGGCTTTGATAAATTGATACCCCTCCTGAGGGAGTATATCAATAACAAGGCTGAAACTGTACCTAAACTGCCATTAGGGCCATTTAAGACCGATACTTCCATCTACCAAAAGCAACCCGCAAGCGGCCTGAGGATTACCTGGATCGGGCATTCCAGCCTGCTGATCGAAATAGATGGCAAACGCATCCTGACCGATCCGGTTTGGGGCCAGCGCGCTTCGTTTCTTTCGTTTATGGGGCCAAAACGGTTTTTTGACCCGCCCGTGAAATTGAGCGAGTTACCACCATTAGATGCCGTATTATTATCGCACGACCATTACGACCATCTCGATAAAGAAACTATTAAATTCTTTGCCGGAACCACCATACCTTTCTTTTGCTCCAAAGGCGTCAGCGAATACCTTGAAAGATGGGGTATTAACTCAAGCTATACCACCCAAATGAATTGGGGCGACAGTGTAATGGTGGGCCGGGATATTGTGATAACCTCTACACCGGCACGGCATTTTTCGGGAAGGGGTATTATCAACCGCAACGAAACGTTATGGGCATCATTCGTCATTAGAGGGCCTAAACACAATATCTTTTTTGGCGCCGATTCAGGCTGGTTCCCCGGCTTTAAGGAGATTGGTGATATCTTTGGGCCGTTCGACCTGACGATGCTCGAAATTGGCGCCTATGGCAAATACTGGCCCGATATACACATGGGCCCTGATCATGCTTCAAACGCGCACCTCGCCTTAAAAGGCAAACTGATGATGCCCATACACTGGGGCACTTTCAACCTGTCAACCCATGCCTGGGACGAACCTATAGAAAGGCTGTCGCAATACGCCAAAGAGAAAAATATCGAATTATTTATTCCCGAACCTGGCAAACCAACCGAGGTTACAGGGCCCCTTGATTCGAAATGGTGGGTTAGGTAGGCTTTACCAAGCGTTCGCTTAACAGAATTTATCGTTAAATTGAGCGCCGGAATTTGAAAGTTATTAATGGAGCCACAAATCAACGCCATAACCATCGCGGCACAGGATATTAATTCGCTTAAGCGGTTTTACAGCCAGGTGCTTGAGTGGCGGATACTCTCACAAAACGATAAGGTAGTGATGTTCAGGCTAAACAATACCGTTTTAACCTTGTGTGCCGAAGATGTTTTTGCTGACTATTCGGGTATGCAGCCGGTAACTTCAACAGAGAAATCCTTTTACCTTACCGTCAATCTCGATTCGCCCAAGCGGGTCGACCAAACCTTGCAAAAACTGGTAGCCTTACATGTGGATGTGATCAAAATGCCAAAAAAAGCATTCTGGGGAGGATACAGCGGCTTTTTTGCCGACCCCGAAGGCAACCGCTGGGAAGTTTGTTATAACCCGGTTCCCAATACAATTATCTAAACCGGCTCTATCCAATTCCCATCCTCGGTAATAATGCCGATCAATTCATCCAGCGCTTTCGCGGAACTGATGTTCTTCTTCACCGCTTCCTTGCCGCGGTAAAGCGTTACCTTATCAGTACCCGAACCTACATAGCCATAATCCGCATCGGCCATTTCACCCGGACCATTCACGATACAGCCCATGATACCGATTTTCAACCCTTTCAAGTGACTGGTACGGCTGCGTATCATCTGGGTAGTGATCATCAAATCGAACAAAGTACGCCCGCAGCTTGGGCAGGATATATATTCCGTTTTTGAGATACGCGAACGGGTCGCCTGCAAAATACCAAAGGCCGTTGAAGTAATAACCTTAGTTTCAATTCCTGGTGCGTCTATCCATATCCCGTCACCAAAACCGTCGACTAATAAAGCTCCTAAATCGGTAGATGAATAAAGCTGGAGATTGGTTGTATGTTCTACGTTTGACGCTGTACGTGAATCGACTTCCAACTTCTGACCTCCGACTTCCGACTTCAACTCGTAACTCCGTTTAATAATCACCGGCACATCCAACCCCATGTCCTCCATTTTAAAGAAGAACGAACGCTGGTCGGCCATGCCGTGCAGAGCATCGGTTTCAAGAACAAAAACAAGGCTTTTATCCATCGGGATCAGCCCAAAATCTTCCGAATCGACATCGCCTGGCTTTATCCGAACAAGGTTTAAGAGTGATGTTCTGTCATCAGCCCGGATATATTCCTGTAAAGTAAATACCGGGTGACAAAGCGTTTTATCAGCCAGCTTCTGCCAGGTTGTATAGTTATAAAGTTGTTTTAAATTACCTGGGAGATTGAAAGATGGCAGTTCATCCGCCAAATAAACAAAATCAACCGACTGCTCGCCCATGTTATACTTATCCAGCAGTGGCGAATAAAGATACCCGGCATCACTCAGTATAGCCGGGTCCTTTAGATTAGCCTTCGACAGATCAACCACCACCCTCGGCACCATGTGCCCGCCTATGAAAGCATTAGCCTCATAAGTTTCTCGCTTTTTATATGAATACGGATTATGTTGTACGTTGGACGTTATACGTTCTACGTTAACTGACTTCTGACTTCCGGCTTCCGACTTCCGACTTCGCTCAACATATCTATTCACAAGCGCAATCGCAACCGGCGCTTCCGCTTCAGGTTCTTCTGTAAGGGAAACGCGGACCGTATCACCCAGGCCATCTTCCAGCAATGTACCAATTCCAACTGCTGATTTAATGCGGCCATCTTCGCCATCGCCGGCTTCAGTAACGCCCAGGTGCAGCGGGTAATTCATGCCTTCCGCAACCATCGTTTCAACCAATAAGCGGTAAGCCTGCACCATCACCTGCGGGTTGCTCGATTTCATGCTGATAACCAACTCATAATAATTCAGCATCTCGCATATCCGCATAAACTCCATAGCACTCTCCACCATACCCTGCGGCGTATCGCCATAACGGCTCATGATACGGTCGCTCAACGAACCATGGTTAGTACCTATTCGCATGGCGGTGCCATATTCCTTGCAAACTTTCACCAGCGGCGAAAACTTTTGGTAGATGCGTTCCAGCTCATTCTGGTATTCGGCATCGGTATAATCTATCTGGTCAAATTTCTTTTTATCGGCATAGTTGCCTGGGTTTATGCGTACTTTTTCTACTATCCGCGCCGCAACCTCGGCGGCATTGGGCGTGAAGTGAATGTCGGCCACCAAAGGTATGGTATAACCGCGTGCCCGCAATTGCTTCTTGATCTCGGCAAGGTTTTGTGCCTCTTTGATGCTTGGCGCAGTAATGCGAACATACTCGCAGCCCGCCTCGATCATGCGGATAGACTGCTCTACCGTACCGATGGTATTCATGGTATCGGTAGTGGTCATGCTTTGGATGCGGATGGGGTTATTACCGCCCATAGGCACATCGCCAATATGCACCTCGCGGGTCACAAAACGCGAATATTCGGTTAATGAGTTGCAATAACGGCCGGGCAGCACTTTGATAGCATCAGCATTCATGATGCAAAAATACGATATGTTGTTGGAAGGTTGAAATGTTGCAAGGCTGGAAAGTTGAAAGGTTTGGAAATAACCAGTACCTTAGCTTTGTATGATCATCAAAAAGTTTTCCTATTTCATTTGCGTCACCCTTTCTACGTTTTACTTCGCCACCACGGCTTATGCGCAGGTTTCTGCGCTAAATAGGGCGCCGTCTACAGCAGGGCCCTGGAAACAAGATCAACTCATTTCTCCGGCTAATCTTGCAGCGCAGTTGAAAACCAATGCACCACATGCGGTAATACTGAATATTGGCAAGGTGGAAGATATAAAAGACGCCAAACACATTGGCCCGGTAAGCGAAAAGGAGGGCCTTGAGAAGTTGACCAAAGAAGTAGCAAAGCTTTCGCGAAATACAGAACTAGTTATTTATTGCGGCTGCTGTCCTCTTGAAACCAAATGCCCGAATGTAAGGCCCGCGTTCCTTGAACTGAAGCGGCTTGGCTTTACTAATATCGAAGTATTGAACCTGGCTACTAACCTGGAAACCAACTGGATCAAAGAAGGATACCCGCTTGCCGAAAAGTAAAAATTCGCCAATATCATATACTATAGACATTTCCGGATTATTCTTATTTTAGGAAACTCATGACAGAACCCATCGAATTCCCCTACAGTAAAAACTCGGCGGCGCTGGGCATCCTGTTGCCTGTCATATTCTTTGCCATTACCTTCAACAACCTAAGGGTCGCGTGGCTGATCGGGAATATTTTGGCCATAGCCATCATATGCTTTGCCGATGCCGTTTTCTTGGTGTTTTTTGTTTTTATACTCATCAAACGACTCATCCCGGCTTTTAGGAACCAGGTTGCCCTTGAGCTAAATGAAGATGGGATTACCGATTACCAGCGCAATATTGTGATCGAATGGGCCGACGTGCAGGACATAAGCCAGGAATTTGGCCGCAGTTTTTCAAAAATGGTTATCGACCTCAAACACGAAACAGATTACGGCTCACAAATAGCCATTTCATTAAGATGGGTTGCCGGGAAGGACAAAGAAATATGCGAAACTACTATGGCTTATTTTGAGGAAATGAATGGGGTATCTTAGTAGTGCCCTTTTAATGAAAGAATATAAACAACTTCCTCAACAACCTCATAAATCAGTCTATGTTCCCGGTTAATACGTCGCGACCAGGTACCGGAAAGGTTGTGTTTCAAAGGTTCAGGTTGACCTATTCCCCGAAAAGGATCATTACTTATTGATTCCAGAAGTTCTTTTATTTTCTTAATAATTTGCTTATTGCCAATTGCTTTAAAGTAAGCAAAGTCATTATCGGCTTGTTTGGTGAACTCTACGATCACAGATCAGCAATATTTACCACACGAGTTTCACCCCTTTTAACTTGTTCTCTGCTTTCTTTTATTTTAGCCACAAATTCAGGATCGTAACCAGATTTTTCTTCTTCAAAAGAGATTTTAAACGCTTTCATGAAGGCTTTTAAGGCTTCTGATTGCTCCTTGTTGCCAGGATGTACTATTAGTGTTTCCATAATGCAAATTTAAGTAATTTAATTAAAAAAGCCCATTCACTTCTCCTCCTCGAGCATTTTAATAGCCACATCATACCTGGCAATTTGCGCCTGTGCACGGTCAAAAGCCCAGCCCCGGTAATTATCGCGCATCAGCATCAAAGTTTCGCGGATGTTTTCCGGCTTTCGCGATTCGCGGCTTAATATTACGCTGGCCACCTTTTCTTCCACTTTGTCGATACGCGCCTGGTTATTATAGGTGTCGGTTAACTTCACTATCAACGCAAAGCTTGCCTTGGTGGTTATATCATGACTTTTTGCTACATCCCAGGCTACCGTATTCAAATCGTGGTTTACCACGCCTTCAGGTGCGAGATAGTCTAGATGGAACTCATCATTTGAGAGTATTTTTTGCTGGAAGGATTTGGACTTCAAAGCTGAGTCGATATTTTTTAATACCATCTTCTGGTAGGCGTATATATCGACCTCAAACTGCCGGTTACTTATAAGTTCTTCTTTAATGTTATTAAGCAGTTCCCTTGTTTGCGATTTTTCGTGCCGCGAATTGATGTACTCGGTTAACACCAATGCCAATATAACGCTGAAGATGATCAGGAACGATTCGCCCAAATACTCTTTCCAGTCGCGCAAAACATACACTTCCGGCTTTTCCTTATGAGCGGCAGGTTTGGAACTCTTCGGGTGTTTGGGTGATTCTTCGGCCATAATTATTTTTCAGCCTAAAAATAAGAAAACATTTCAACCTTCAAACCTCCCAACTGTTCAACAAAAATTAAAGGTTAAACATCAGCTTAAGCATCGCAATTCTTCCCGGCAGAGTAAATGAACTTGCGGTAAAAGTATTTGCTGACAGATAAAGGGCGTTGTAATTTTTTACATTTAACAGGTTTACCGCGCTCAGCTCTACGTCAGTTTTGAATTTACTGATCCTGAATTTCATCGACGCATCGGCGAAAAAGTATTTCAATTCGCTCGCCTGGCTCTGGTATGTGATATAATGCTCGCCCGATAAATTGAATAGCAGGTTGTCGCTTGCGTTATAATTGAGTGCGGCCTGCTGTACCAATTCTTTGATATGATAAGTAGGGGCACCGGTGGATGAATGGCTGTCTGTTTTATTTAGGTTTGCCTTATAGCTAAAGGTTACTTTATCGCTCACTTTTGTTTCTGCACCGATATTGAGATTCATCGCAACAGTACTGTAAGGCAGCAGCGCGTTGTTCTGTATCTGGTTGCTGCGGTTGTTTTGCCACAAAATGCCACCGCTAAACGTCGTGCGCAAGACAAACGAATATTTGCTGAAGTAACCATTGGCCGTCCATGAATCCGTCGCATTCTGAAAAGGCAAAACGATACGCTGCTGAAAACTATTTGAAATAATACTCGAAGTAATATTGTTGGCCCTGATATGATTGTAAGATGCATTAACGCTCCAGAAAAAAAGCGTAAGCGCCTTGCGGTAATTAAAGCCTATCGCAGCTGTTTGATCTTTTCGTTCCGTCAATTCGGCATTATTGGCATAAAGCGTGCGGTAATCCTTCAAAACATAGCCCGGGTAAACATCCTGTATATTGCCGATCACATTCCTGAAGTTGTAGAGTGCAGTAATGAAATTCTCGATACCAACCATGTATTTGACCCTAAACTGGGGGTCAAAATATAATCGCGTCAAACTTTTGTTTAGTGCGTACAGGCTATCGGAATAACTGATCTGTTGCAAGCTGAGTGGTAAGGTCAGGTTAGCCTTCAATATTTTGCCGGGAAGATCGTACGAGGCCTCGGCATACACTTTTTTCCTCGACCAGTTCAGGCGGTTAGCCGAACTGTCGGATTCCGGGTTGATAATATTGTTGGATTGCACCACGTTCAAATCTGACTCCAGTTTTTGCGACTGCACCACGAAACCCGTGCGGTAGCTCTGGGTAAAATAGTCCGACGGTATCTTGAATGAAAAATAGTTATTAGTGAACCAGGTAGGAACGTTAACAGTTTGCGCCAATTGTTTGTAAGGGTTGCCGTTATTAAACACAACGGGGTTAAACCCCGGTTCAATAACCCTGTTTTCCGGCTCGCTGACATGGCTGAAATAGGAATAAAACTCAACGATATTGTTCGACTTAAGCGGCTGCATCAGGTTAAACTCGTTTGAGAAATTGAATATATTGTCTTTAAAAACCTGGTTTACCGCTGTGCCGTTCGTGTTAAGCCCTGAATATTCAGCTTTGCGGCTATAATCGGTTACCAGGATGTCATTCAGGTAATATTTGTCCTTATTGACATTAAGCGTAAACTGGCCATGCAGCATATCGGGCCTAAACCTGTTTTTTTCGGTTTCGCTGTAGCGGACAGTGTCATTTGGCAAATAAACCTGTGTCTGTTCTTTATAATCCTGGCGCTGCGTGTCGTGCACGTAACTAAAGTTCACTTTTAATTGCTCACCCTTTTTAAAGTTTACAAGGTTATTGAGGCTTACAGCGGCCGACTGATCGAACAAATACCTGTTCTCGGCCAGGTCGGGGGTATTTATCGTTCCCAGCGACAATACGGTTGCAGGCGGGTCATTATTGATCCTTTGCATGTAGGATGATAAATTGTGAGATATGAAGTCATTCTGCACATCTTCCCCTATGTTGTTCCCTTTAATATAATTGATGGCTTTGTATTTATCCTTAAACATCATGGCATTCAGGTTCACATCGTAATTGCCCGGCAAACCTGCGCCAACACTTTCCTGGCCCACCAGCTGCAATTTCGCACCTTTCTTTATAGTGAGATTTAGGGCCACATCCTCGCTCGTTACTTTGTTTTGCAGCATTTTTATAGGCTGATGGTTTTGTATAACCTGCACCTGGTCCACCACGCCTTGCGGGACGGTATTGGTAGCAATATTATACTTATCATCCAGCAAATCATCTCCGCCGATGTACAAATTCGATATGCTTTTGCCGTTATAACTGATCGTCCCATCGGCAGCAACCGCAACACCCGGTAATTTTTTGATCACATCGCCTATCACCCTGTCCTGTGGACTGCTAAATTCGGACACTTTATAGCTCAACGTATCGCCGCTGGTGCGCAAAACCGGCCGACTACTTTTGATGGTAACCGACTGTAACTGATTTACAGATCGCGACAGCACAAAATCTGTCGCGGCCTCAAAACCGGCAACGGGTTTTACCTGGTTTTTGAATCCAATGCAGCGTATTTCAACAGCCAGGCTGCTTGCCGCTGCGCCCACTGGTACCTGCAGCAAATACGCACCTTTGCTATCGGTTACCGTATAAGCGATGATCGAATTGCTTACGCTACTCTTTAAGTTGACGCTGGCATAAGGCACGGCATTGCCCGTGCTGTCTTTTACCATTCCTTTTATGGTTTGCCCAAAGACAGCGGCGGAAAACAACAAACCAACAACCAGTAGTCCTGAGAACCTGGTTAGTCTCTTCATCATTTTCCAGGCAATTCTATCGGATTATTGATCACCGGCTGGGGCCCGATTTTTATCTTGATCTGCGGCCTGGGCCCATCACCCGGCCCGTTCATGCCCGACGAGGCCATCATGGCTTGCACAAAGGCATCCGGGTCTTTACGCATAGCTTCCTGCAACTTGGTAAATTCCTTGTCCGTCGTTTTGATCACACGCGAAGGCAGCTCAATAACAGCCGGATCAGTATCGGAATCATCCCCGCCGATCATGATCATCCTGTGCCCATCACCCTCCTGCTGTTCACTCGCAGCGGCTGCCGGACGTTCCTGCGGAGCGGGTATTTTTTCAATACCATCAAATTTAAAAACTACATCTTTTTTGGCGTCATAGGCATCCAGGATAACACCGGGCAAGCCGTTCAGCTTCCATGGTCCCGCATGAAAAGGCATGTCCGCGCAGAACCATGCGGTATAGTCCCTTCCTTTAAAATGAGCCGTTGCCTTTTGGCAATGCATGCCACCAAAACTGGCAGTGTCGCTGCTTATCTTCCAGTCGATAATAGGCAAAGCATCTTCTATCAGGTAGCTGTTGATGACGAGCGATTCCTTTCTATCCAATTTTTTTTCAGCTGGGAATTGATAGTACTGGATAGGCGAACCCGTGTTTTGCCTGTTTATTCTAACGTTTCCGTCGGGCGAATTTGCCAGTTGCTCCTTCACCTGCTTTTTAAACAGGGCGTCCTGGAGTTGTTTATCATAGCTTTTGTAAACACTCGAATTTTTTCCGAGGAACAGCGCCATGTTTTCGTTGTACGGGGTTGCCCGATTGGTGGTATCTCTTACATGCGAAAACTTGTAATGAACCATATAACCTGCGGTGTCGGGTTTTTGCGCAGTAACGCACAGTGTCGCGAACATCAAGATCGCGGCCATTAATAGTTGTTTCTTCATAACTGTAATAATTTTAAGTAATAGTATATTTTCGTAATGGCGTCCCAAAAACTTTGGTATGAATAGAGTTTTATGTTGAATGAAGGGCCGATATTTGTTATTCAGCACCCTAAAAACCTCATTATTTTTTCTCTGGTAATTCTATCGGGTTATTAATCTCCGGTCCCTTAGGAGCAGGGCCCGCTTTGATCATGATATGATCCATCGACGCATCGCCACTTACGCGGTTACCTGCTTCAATGGCCTGCGCAAATGCCTGGGGATTCTTCTTCATGCTGGTTTGTAGTTTATCAAACTCTTTTTGCGTGGTTTTGATCGTCCTTGGCGGCGTTCCTATCAAATTCATGTCATCATCCAAGTCACGCAATATCGGCGGCATATCGTTTTCAGCAACTGCCGGCCCGCTCTTTGGTGGCGTCAGATTTGCTTTTTCTACCCCATCAAATTTAAATACCACTTCGTTTTTTGCATCGCGGGCATCTACGATCACGCCGGGCAAGCCGCTTAATTTCCACGGACCAATATGCACTGGCAGGTCGGGGCAAAACCATGCAGTATAATCCCTACCTTTAAAATGACAGGTGGCTTTCTGGCAATGCAAGCCGCCAAAAGTAGCTGTATCACCGTTGGTCTTCCAGTCGATAGCGGGCATTGGGCCATCGATCAGGTAGCTGTTAACAAGCACCTGATCTTTCGTAAATAATTTTTTTTCATTCGGGAACTGGTAATATTCTACGCGGGTACCGACACCCATTCTGTTTATCCTGACATTTCCATCCGGGCTGGCGGCCGCCGCTTCGGCATACGCTTTCTTAAACTGGGCATTTGCTACTACCCCGTCGTAACTCCTGTAGGCACCCGCGCTTTGGCCCACGTATAACACCATATTTTCCGTGTAAGCGGCCGCGCGGTTTGTGGTGTCCTTTACCCAGGTAAACTTATAATGTACCAGCATTCGCGCCGTGTCAGTTTTTTGGGCCTCCGCGGTAATAAATGCCCCAAGTAAAATGACGGTCAACAATAATTTCTCCTTCATAATTGCAACAATTTTAAGCAATACTATTTTTTGCGCTTCAACCAATAAAAACTTTGGTACGAACACCATTTTATAATGCGCGAAGGTGAGATATTTGTTATCCGGGATTTCAAAAACCAGTAGTTTATAACAATATAGGCAAGGTTAATCACATTAATTTTCAATGCTATCGCCAGTATTTTACCTTTGTTTATATGCTTAGGATAAAGAAGAAAGACTGGATAGAGATCGTGCTTCATATCGCGTTTTGGGTTGGCGTTTTTTATACGCTTTTGTCGCTCACAGAAGCACACGTAGTAATACGCGTTGACCACGCCGAAGGCGTTATAAGAAAGGATCCTGTTATCATAAAGGACGTGAGACATACCCTGTCGGCGCACCTCTTTATCACACTTGGTTTCCTTGTCTTGCTATTCTACGGTAATATCTTTTTGCTATTTAAAAAGGCGTTGCACTACAAAAATATATTGGTGAGGGTGGCTATACCTGTGATTTATTTTGCTGCTGTCTTCGCGGCAAATTATTACATGGATCATTTGCTTTATGCGCCGAAAAGCGACCGGCCGCTTGTAAATACTTTTCAAATCGACCGGAAGGGCGGGATTCCTCCTATGCCGCCCGTTATAAAACCCGACCTAGTGTTACGAACCGATGCTATGGTATTTGTCCGGGACGGTTTATCCAATACAATATTCTTCATTTTTATTATCGTATTTGGCCTTTCCATCGCCTATTTCTTTTTGAAGGAATGGGCAAGAGCCGAAAAGTTTCGTTCGCAATTGGAGGCCGTTCAATTGGATACAGAGATCAAATTCCTGAAATCCCAGGTGAATCCACATTTTCTTTTCAATACGCTCAATAATTTGTTTTCAATGGCCCAGGGGAAGGGAAATGATGACCTGGCCGACGGTATCTCGAAGCTTTCGGGCATGATGCGCTATATGATCTATGAAAGCAATGAAGAGCATGTGCCATTGAAAAAAGAGATGGAGTTCCTCGAAAATTGCATCCTGCTCAACAAATTGCGCTATGCCGAAGACGAGGTCAGAGTTATTTTCGATTACCCAAACGAAACCACCGGAGTTTTAATTGCACCCATGCTGTTTATCCCTTTTGTTGAAAATGCCTTTAAACACGGTGTGATGATAGGGCAATCATCCGAAATTGATATTTCTATTTCGATAGGTAACGAGCAGCTTATCTTTACCTGCGAAAACACGATCTACAGCGTCAAAAAAATGGATGAAAAGAGCGGTATCGGGCTCGAAAATGTAAAAAGAAGGCTTGAGTTATTATATCCCGGGAAATACGAACTATCGATAAATAATGCCGGCAATAAGTATATTGTCAATCTTGGAATTACTATAGAATGAATTGTATAGCCATTGACGACGAGCCCAAAGCACTGGAAGTGATCGAACGGTATTGCCGGAAAAGCGACCTGGTTGATCTGAAAGCCACGTTCCGTGAGCCGGTGAAAGCTATTGAGTTCCTGAACCGTGAAAAGATCGACCTCATTTTTCTCGACATCAATATGCCCGACATCGACGGTATGCAACTGATACAAACGCTGGCCACAAAACCAATGGTAATTTTTACCACAGCTTATAGCAATTACGCGGTTGAAAGCTACAACCTGAATGCTATCGATTACCTGCTAAAACCCATTACTTTCGAACGGTTTTTGGCCGCCGTTAATAAGGCATCAACCCAGCTTTCATTGCAAAATAAGCCATCGGTAAAAGAAGATGAACCTGGAACCGTTTTCATCAAAAGCGGTCCGCATACTTACCAGGTGAGGGTTGCCGATATACTTTATTTGGAGAAGGACGGCAACTATATTACCGTCCATTTGAAAGACAAACAAATACTCATCCGTGAAAACATGGGCGATATCTTTGATTTGGTGCCGGCTGCTGAATTTGTCCGCGTGCATAAATCATTCGTGGTTGCTGTAAAGCATATCGCAATGATCGAGGTGCACCAGTTAAGCATTAACGGTATTAAGATCCCAATCGGTAGTACTTACCGCGAGCTTTTAAAGGAAAGACTGGGCTTGAAATAATTGGGAGTGCTGAAATTAAAAAAGCCTTTCCTTCACCACCAATGTCCCCGCGATCATATCGTGCAAACATTGCTGCTTTTTATTAAAGAAGCTGACCAGGTAACCTATACTAAATGTAAAATCCGAAAGGAGCTTACAGATATTGCGTCCGATAGCCTTCCCCGCGTCAATTGGATTACCTTCCATATCACACACTTTGATTTTTAGGATTTGCTTGCCATACGTGGCCTGCTTGGCCGAGCATTCCATCACGATATGGTAAACAAAATTAACCAGCGGAATTAAGACCAGTAAGCTGATACCAACCAATATCGCTACTTCCTGCCCCGGAGTAAACAGCACAACTAACAGCGCCGGTACAATGCAAATACCCGAAATAATAAACCAGTCCAGGGCCGATGCCAGCAGGCGCTGATCGAGCCCGGCAAAATACTGCGGCATTGCCGTCCGTTTTGCAAAATGAAAAAGCTGCCGCAGTTCGACCAGTTCATGCGCTTCCTTGTAATCGGGCATTTCCGGCGTTTTGATAAAATCGCCGGGTTTTAGGCCCATGCTCTTTAACCCTTCTAAATCAAACGGCCCTTCGGGCTTGCCGTCGATTACCAGGAAATATTGTTGCATCGCGATTGCTCTATGGTTGTTGGAGCAAGATAATGTTAAAATGTTTCAAAACTAAAAAGTTGTAATGCTGACCGGCTTAAACCTTTCAACATTACAACTCCTCAACCTATCAAGCTAAACCTAATATTTATGCACTTTAAAATCGGATATACCGCCGCTTATGTGGATGTATATTTTGTTTTTAGCGGCAGCAAAATTTGCGGTTTCATAATGTCCGTCACCATTTTTAGTGAACCCGTCGAAAGTGTTTGACGAAAGGCCGGTGTCCGATTGTATCTCGCAGGCGGCATTCGCAGGTACTTCGATGGTTACATCAGATGCACCGGTCGAAACATTAATATTGGTGCGTTCCAATGGCTGGCCAACTTTCACCACAAACTGGCCCGCACCGCCGCTTAATTTCAACTCTCTCAATTTGTATTTCGAAAGGTCAAAATTAAGGTCAGTAGCGCCGGCCTCAACATTTACTTCCCATTCGGGTTTGGTGTTCAGCGCTAGGTCAGCAATATTATTTTCATTGTTATTCCCCCAGTTCCAGTTGCCCTTATTATTTTTCATGGAAAAATCCATTACATAAATCGAATCTTCCTTATGGCCCAGTAACTCGTACCGGCCGTGGAATTGTTTGGTATCAGCCTTAAACAAATCATTGGTAGTATCATTCAGCCTGAAGGTATTGGCACCTCCGCTTACGTTCAAACGCGCTGCTTTAATACTTGCATTATACGGCTGGGTAAATGTGCCGGTACTGGTGCCCTTTACAATTTTGCCATTATTGGCGTCATCATCATCGCTATTGTCGTCATTGCTGTCGGTGTTAACACTCCAGCGTGCGTGCGACCACCAGCGGGTATTATCAAAGTTGCCAAACAGGATGAGGGCGAAACCGCCTACAACAACGGATATCTTTAGGATGGTTGCCCATGACGACCTGTTATGTGCTAACAGCAGGTTTACACCGCCGATCACCAGGAATATGGGCCACAGGTTGATCAAATTTCTCCAGTGGAAATGAAGATACCCGAAATTATGCAGCAGGAATATTGCGCCTATCGTGACCAGGATAATACCCGGTACCAGTTTATCATTTTTCATGACCTTAGTGTTTAATTATTATGTGATTTATACTGCCGCTGAGCTATCAGCTGGCGGATTGGTTTCAGTAGTATTAGTTGTTTTATCTTCTTCTGTTTTTTGAAAAACAGGTTCATCAATTTTCTTTTTCTTTTCACCCGACATCATAAATATGCAGCCAATGGTTATCAGTATAATAGGCCATAGGTGCTCAAGGTCCCAATCAGGGATGATATTGAAATTATCAAGCAAGATCGATCCGCCAACTACCACCAGTATCACGCCGACAATAATTGAAAACATTGATGTGCTGCGTGGCTGCGGCTGAAATGGCGGATTAGGGAATGGGGTACCGCTATAAGGCGTTCCCTGGTAGGCATTGTTCCCAAAAGAACTGCCACCTGTTGCACCTGTTTGAGCTGTGGCCTGGTCGCCTGTACTTTGCGGCGGAACGGTATAGTCCACAGTCGGGTCAAAGTACGCATAAGGCTTTTTAGGCAATGCTATCCATAATACAATGTATACAAGCAGGCCGCCTCCGTGGAGTATACAAGCCAATACAAACAGGATGCGCACAATGGCAACATCTACTGTTAGATATTCGGCTAAACCGGCACAAACACCACCTATTTTTTTGTGGAATTCGTCTCTATATAGTTTCTTTTCCATGATTTTAAGTTCTAAGTTTTAATATATCCGGGTTATTAAACCTGCCCGGTCGCAGGTCTTATTATGATCTCGTCCACATTGGCACCTGTGCTCATATTATAAATATTTACAACGGCTGATGCAACGTCTTCGGGTAATACAAATTTGTTTTTGTCAATGGTTGTGCCTTCCCAGGAGTTGGTTAAAGTTGAACCGGGGATGACAGCCGTAACCTTCACCTGATGAGGCCGCATCTCGGCCCGCATTACCTTACTAAGACCCAGCAATGCGAATTTGGTTACACTGTAAGTACCCGCTGAAGGTATCGGATCAAGTGCTGCTACCGAGCAGATGGTAAAAATGTGCCCTTCGCGTTTCTCGATCATTTTCTTACCAAAAAAACGGTACAGGTGATAAGCCGGCATCAGGTTGGTATTCAGTTGCTTGTCAAAGGCTGCATCGCTTTCGTCCAGTATACTTACCGGGTCAAACATGCCCAGGTTATTTACGATGATGCTAATGAAGCCAAGTTGTTGTTCGGCAGTAGCCGCAAAATTTAACAACTCGTCTTTGTTACTGCCGTCAGCTACTACAGTCACCACTTTAACAGCAGGGTTTACTTCTTGCAGGTCCTTTTTAAATGCTGCAAGATCATTTTCATTTCGCGAGCAAACCGCCAGGTTTATTCCCTGTTTGGCAAAAGCAATTGCAATTGCGCGGCCCATGCCTTTTGTTGCTCCTGTAATTATGGCGTTGTTCATTTTGTGTTTTAATTACTGATACAAATCTATATGGATATCTAATAGCGGTGTCACGCTTTTTGGGAAGTATAAGAATTTTTTCGGTGAATCGCGGAAAAAAGACGGTGAACGGAAGATCGGTAAATTGGCGGCCCCTAAAACTTCACACATTATGTGTTCGACATAGCCGGTATGTTGTTTTTATCACTTATAATATTATAGTTAAACGAAAAAAACTTTCTCTCAACAAAACATCATTCCGCTTTTTACGTTGTAGTATCATATATCTAATATGAAACAGCTATGAATACTGTAGTGGGAATTATAGGAATTGCCGTCTGTTTGGTACCGATGACGATGATTGTCCGCGTTATTATTACCAGGGGCAGGCATTTACTGGATTGATCTGATCAAGACCGGGATCCTGCATTTTTTAAGCAAACTATATATTGCAGGAGCTTGCTATGCCTTCAAATAGTTTTCATTTCTTCATCAGCCTGCAATCTTCTGTAAAGCGTAATTCAAAACGAACATTGTAGAACTTAATGCCCGTTTATTCCTTTTTTTACACGGATTTTTAATACTGAGCGGCTTAACGGGCATAGCAGGGCCATTTTTCAACGGGCATGCTTATTGTACGACTATTAAAGTACTAAACTAGAATGTCATGGATACCACATTAAAAATAATCGGAGTTGTTATTACACTTATCCCACTGGTTTTAATCATCTCAACTTTAGCTTTGAGAGGTAAAAAACTGTTTGATTAAGTTTTGGACACTTTTGACCACCCTCAAAAGTTAAATCCGAGGCCAAGCCTTGCCCCGGCCTCTCATAGGTCATTTGTGGCGGTTGGAATATCCTGATTGAAAGAGTATCATCTTTCCTTCCAAACATTTTTATCATTAAGCCATTATTAAGAAGATTTCACGTCATTTTTTCACGGTGTGATCAGGGTTGACTACAACTCATGGTTAAAAAATGTATTTTTAGCCGGATTTAGTATTAATAATGTTTCACAGCTTAGGGAGATATTTACTTTTATTGCGTTTAAGTTTCAGAAAGCCCGAAAAATTCAAAGTTTATTGGGCCGAGGTAATGCGCGAAATGGTATCGCAGGGCATAGGCTCGCTGGGTATTATTTGCATTATTTCGGTATTTATCGGCGCCGTGGCTACCATACAGGTAGCATTCCAGCTGTCCAGCCCCCTTGTACCGCAAAGTGTCGCAGGCAGTATTTCCCGCGACTCTACGATTTTGGAATTCAGTCCTACTATTTCTGCGCTTGTATTAGCAGGCCGTATTGGCTCCAGCATTGCATCACAAATAGGCACCATGCGTGTTACCGAACAGATTGATGCATTGGAGATTATGGGCGTAAATGCGCCCGGGTATCTCATATCGCCAAAAATCATTTCTGGCCTGTCGATGATCCCTTTTCTTACCATTATTTCGGTATTGCTGGGATTAGGCGGCGGCTATATGGCCTGCCTGGTTACCGGTGAGATTTCACCCACCGACTATGTTGCCGGCTTACGCAATGGCTTTAATCCCATTATTGTTACCGTTTGCGCTGTCAAATCCATAACTTTTGGATTTATTATCACTTCAGTTTGCGCCTACTTCGGCTTTTATACCTCCGGTGGCGCGCTCGAAGTTGGTCAGTCGGCCACAAAAGGAGTGGTTTTTAGCTGTATCTGGATATTATTTGCCGACCTCATGATCTCAAGTATTCTCCTATGATAGAGATAAAAGAAATTTATAAAACTTTTGGCGAAAACGAGGTGCTTAAGGGGATAACGGCAACCTTTAAGCCCGGTATGAATAACCTCATCATAGGCACTTCGGGCTCGGGCAAAACTACCCTGCTAAAATGCATTGTTGGCCTGCACGAACCTACCGCCGGGCATGTATTTTATGACAGCCAAAACTTTACTGATATGCATTTCAGGCAACGCGTGCCTATTCGCAAACAAATAGGTATGTTGTTCCAAAATTCGGCCCTGTTTGATTCGATGACCGTCGAAGAAAATATCATGTTCCCGCTGAACTTGTTTACCGATCAGCCTTTAAGCGAAAAGCGGGATCGCGCCAATTTTTGCCTTAAAAGAGTAAACTTGGAGGGTAAAAACAAATTATATCCATCCGAACTTTCGGGCGGGATGAAAAAACGTGTTGGTATTGCAAGGGCGATATCCATGCAGCCAAATTACCTGTTTGTTGACGAACCCAACTCGGGCCTCGACCCGCTTACTGCTATCCTGATCGATAACCTGATCAACGAAATAACCGAAGAATTTAATACTACCACCGTTATCGTAACGCATGACATGAATTCGGTAATGGGTATCGGCGACCACGTGCTTTTTTTAAACAATGGCGAAAAATGGTGGGAAGGCTCAAAGGATCAGATCGCACATACCGATAATAAGGAACTGAACGAATTTGTATTCGCCAGTAAGTTTATGCGCGCCGCGAGAGCGAAGCTGTGAGCTAGTGATCAGAGACTGGTGATTAGTGATTAGGAAACCCTTTGGACGAATTGTTTATATTTGCCCGCTGATAACTAATCACTGGTTAACTGATCTCTAATCTCTAACCCAAAATGATCCAACTCCTCACACCAACGCACTGGAAAGATTACGAGCTGATTGATTGCGGCGATTTTGAAAAGCTGGAACGTTTTGGCAATGTCATCCTTATCCGCCCCGAACCACAAGCTGTATGGGGCAAACAACTGCCGCAATCCGAATGGCAGAAGCTGCACCATATTAAATTTAAGGGTCGCTCGGCAACATCCGGCGAATGGCTGAAAAAGAATCCCGCAACCCCAGATCGCTGGCATATCGAATATAAAAATCCCGAGGTTGCCATCAAATTCAGGCTGGCTTTGACTTCTTTTAAACATGTTGGCATATTCCCCGAACAGGCTGTAAACTGGGATTATTCTTCTCAGATCATCAAAAAATTCAAAACACCGCAGCCTAAAGTTTTAAACCTGTTCGCTTATACCGGCGGCGCATCATTGGCCGCGCAGGCGGCTGGTGCCGATGTAACCCATGTGGATTCTATCAAGCAAGTGGTTAACTGGGCCAATGAGAACCAGGAATTATCCGGGTTAAGCAATATCCGCTGGGTGGTGGAGGATGCGCTCAAATTCGTAAAACGGGAGCTCAAGCGCGGCAAAAAATATAACGGCATTATCCTCGACCCTCCCGCCTACGGTCACGGCCCCAACGGCGAGAAATGGAAACTGGAAGATCATATCAACGAAATGATGCAGGATGTAGTACAACTCCTCGACCCGCAGGAGCATTTCCTGATACTCAATGCCTATTCGCTTGGTTTTTCGTCGGTTATAATTGAGAATTTGATCAAAGGATCATACCCTAAAGTGCAAAACCTGGAATGTGGCGAGCTTTATTTGCAGGCTACTTCGGGTGTAAAATTACCGCTGGGAGTGTTTGGTAAATTTTTTAAACTCTAACAAAGGGGGCTGTCATACTGAGGCACTCGAAGTATGAGCGTTGGGCCACCCCACCATGCTTCGAGTGCCTCAGCATGACACCCATTTTAAGATTTTTTGTTATCACTCGAAATGACAAGAATTAAGATAAATTTGCTTTCATGCTGAAGTTAAAAATCCTCATCATATTTATCATTCTACCCACCCTGCTCTTCGCACAGCAGCACTATGATATCATCCTAAAGAACGGTAAGATCATCGACGGTGCCGGCAATCCCTGGTTTTATGGAGATGTGGGTATCGTTAAAAATAAGATCATCAGCATAGGCGACCTGTCCAAAGCTAAAGCAGGTAAAACCATTGACGCCACAGGATTAATTGTAGCGCCCGGCTTTATCGATGTACATACGCATATCGAGGGCGACGAAAAGAAAACCCCCACCGCCGATAATTTCATCTACGACGGCGTCACCACGGTAATAACCGGCAATTGCGGCATCTCTAAAGTTGATCTGAGGAAATATTTTAAGTACCTGGATAGCATCAAGCTATCCGTCAATGTAGGCTCGCTCATCGGCCATAACGATGTGCGCCGCGAGGTTTTAGGTGAAGCGGCTGTTGCACCCAGTCCGGCGCAATTAAAACGCATGCAAAACATAGTTGAACAGGCCATGCGCGATGGTGCGATGGGCTTTTCAACGGGGCTAATTTACACGCCCGGGCTCTATTCAAAAACGGACGAAGTAGTGGCGCTTGCTAAGGCCGCAGCAAAATATCACGGCATTTATACCTCGCATATGCGCAACGAGTCGGACAAAATTTTTGACGCCATTAACGAAGCAATTGATGTGGGCAGACAAGCTAATATGCCCGTTGAGATTTCGCATTTCAAGGTAGGCTTGCCTAACTGGAACCGCTCCAATGATATGATTGCGATGGTTGAAAAGGCGCGTGCAGAAGGCTTGGATGTAACGGTAGACCAATACCCTTACACCGCTAGCAGCACTACGCTAAATGTTTTATTGCCCGACTGGCTGCACGATGGCGGTCGCGATTCGGTACTTAAAAGGTTGAACAATCCGGTTATCCACCAAAAGGTAGTCGACGAAATGATAAAAGATATGCAGCGCCGTGGCCGCCAGCATTTCGATTACGCCGTAGTGGCCCATTGCGATGCAGCCCCTTCGCTAAATGGTAAAAACATCATGGAGATCAATGTCGCAAAGGGGCGCGAATCAACCATCCCGAACGAGATCGAAACTATTTTGGATATTACAAAGATCGGCAGCGCATCAATGGTGTTCCACGGCATGAACGAGGATGATGTGGAAAACATTATGAAATACCCGCTTACGATGATCATTTCCGACTCCGGCATACGCGAATTTGGCGCCGGTGTGCCACATCCGCGCGGCTATGGCAGCAATGCGAGAGTATTGGCGATGTACGTTCGCGATAAGCATTTGATCACACTCGAGGATGCCATCCGTAAGATGACTTCCCTACCTGCACAAAAATTTCATTTAACGGGTCGCGGCCTGTTACAACCCGGAATGTTTGCCGATATTGTTATTTTTGACGCGAGCAAGGTACAGGACAAATCAACTTTTGAACACCCGCATGCCTACTCAACAGGCTTTAAATATATTTTGGTAAACGGCAAACTAACTGTGGATAACTTTAAGCATTTAGGTACCCGAAATGGTGTTATTTTGCACGGCCCAGGATATCAGCAAAACAAATAAAATGAACTTCAAAAAAACAATAGTCTCTGCTTTTCTTATTGTAGCGTCATTAGCGCTCTTCACCAATTGCAGCAGCAAAAGCAGTAGCGCTTCAACAAGCAACGCTAAGGCGGATGGTAAAAAAGACACGGTAAAAAAGAAAGCGGCCGACACAGTTGCCGCAGCGCCGGTATCCTATCCGCCGATCAGGCATTCACAATACGACTCGCTGATGAAAAAGCTGGCAAATGGCGATACCACAGGTAAATGGCCGGTTAAAAATGCGCCTTACCCCCTGCCGGGCGCTATACTGCCTTATAAAAGGGTAGTGGCTTTTTATGGCAACCTGTCAGCTAAAAAGATGGGCATCCTGGGTGAATTGCCGCCGGACCAAATGCTGGCTAAGCTGCGTGGGGAAGCAAAGCACTGGGAAAAAGCCGACCCCCAAACCCCCGTGCAACTTGCATTGCACTATATAGCCGTAGTGGCTTCGGGTTCTCCCGGTAAGGACAACATGTACGTCAACCGCATGCCAGATAAAAAAATAGACAGCGCAGTGCGACTGGCCCGAAGGGCCCACGCCATACTTTTCCTGGATATACAGGTTGGGTTGAGCAATATCCGCGCAGAATTGCCAAGGTTAGAAAAATATTGGGAAATGCCCGATGTACATTGCGGTATCGACCCCGAGTTTTCGATGAAAGATGGTGTTACCCACCCAGGCAAAAAAATAGGCACTTATGATGCAGCCGATGTTAACTATGTTTCGGGTTACCTGGCCAACGTGGTTAAGAAAAATCACCTGCCGACCAAAATTTTTATTGTGCACCGTTTTACACGTAAAATGCTGACGAATTATCAAAACATTAAGCTTCATCCCGAGATCCAGTTCGTGATGGATATGGACGGCTTCGGCCCACCCGATCTAAAGACCGGTACCTACCGCGATTATGTTTATCACGACCCGGTACAGTTTACCGGCTTCAAATTGTTTTACAAAAACGACTCCTGGTTGCCGCCGCATCACATGCTTACGCCCGAGGAGATAATGAAGATATACAAACCGCACCCGGTTTATATACAATACCAGTAGTGAATGATGAATGGTCAATGGTGAATTTTAAACATTCCAACCATTGACTATTCACTATTGACTATTCACCACTCACCAAATGATCAAATTAGGCATCATCGGCTGCGGGCGCATCAGTCACCGTTTTATGCAGGGGCTTGCTGCGGTGGAGGGTGTTGAGTTAACCGCTGCCTGGTCGAGGCGTGCTGAAAGTGTGGAGCAATTCACCAGCCAATACGGCGGTAAAGCTTGTGTCAATTTCAGTGAATTACTGGCAAGCGATATTGACGCCGTTTACATTGCTACCCTACCCGATAGTCATGGTTTCTACAGCATAGCTGCATTAAAAGCCGGCAAGCACGTTTTGTGCGAAAAGCCTGCTACGGTAAATCTGTCACAACTTGACGAAGTACTAAAAGTTCCCAAATTCACCGGCCTGCTTTATATGGAGGGTATGAAACCACCCTTCTTTCCATTATATCAAAAACTGAAAGCGTATTTGTTGACTGACCCAATCGGTCCGGCAGGCTACGTACGGGCAGGTTCGGCTGTCGCCGACTTATCTCACGACCATCCCAATTTTAGTTATGAACTGATCGGCGGCGCCATTATGCAAATAGCGCCCTACGAAGCTTTCCTGGCTTTAGACTGGCTTGGGCCGATGACCGATCTGCAAGCCATGGGCCGCTTCAGCGGGAAAGAGGTGGATATGTTCTCCATCTTCCAAACCCAGCACGATAACGGCTATGCCCAACTCTATTGCGGTTTCGACCTGCACGGCAAAGGCGATGCACTGATCTCCGGTCCTTTAGGCTACATCACCATCCACAAAAACTGGTGGAACCCAACCAAGGCCACTATCAATTACCTGGACGGCCGCACCATTGAGTTGGATGAACCTTTTACCTCCGGTGGCCTCAACTACGAGCTGGCCCATTTTTGCGAGTTGCTTCGCAATGGGCAAACTGAAAGTCCTATTATTACGCATGAGTTATCGCGTGGTATGATGGATATGCTGGATAAAGCACGGGAACAGGTTGGGTTGAGGTTTGAGGGGGAGTGACACCCATTTTTTGCGTTAAAGATAGCAGCGGATACCGGCCATAGAGCCTAAGGCCTGGGGGCGTATGAGCGAAAAGCCTGACCCGAGGAACGAGGGTAACGCCCAAATTATCCCTTTTTGTCATTTCGAACGAAGAGAGAAATCTTCACCACCATCCTAACCAAGCGCTGCAAACCGTATAAGTTTTCTCTTCGCTGCGCTCATCGAAATGACATGGTTTATAAGTATTTGTAATATTTTTCTTGCATTTATATAAGTACTTATATAAATTGCATGATGAATTTTTATGAGGGGCTTGGCTACCTGGTTTTGGGCAGCCGTTTGAGGCGGTTGAGCGAAGCATTTTTATCCGAAGTAAACAAAACTTACCAGACGGCAGGTATTCAATTTGATGCGAGCTGGTTCCCGGTGTTTTATTTGTTGTCGCAAAAAGAGTCGGTGTCTATTAAAGAACTAAGCGATGCCACAGGCGTTTCTCACCCGGCTGCAAGTCAGCTGGTTACCAACCTCAAAAGCAAAAAATTACTCAAAACTACCACCAGTAGCGAAGATGGCCGCCGTCAGCAGGTACAGCTAACCAAAGCCGGGCACGCTTTGTTAGAGCAGATATTACCAGTGTGGGAAGCATTGCGGCTGACAATGGAAGAATTGGTTAATGCTGACCCGGAAAGCGCGCATATATTACCCGCTATTTCAGGGTTGGAAAAGTCGTTCCGTGCGGCAAGTTTGTCGGGTAAAATAGGCGCAAAATTAAAAGGAGGTAAAGCATGAGCAACACCTTTAATTACGGCACGGGCCATTTGTCGATAGGGGTTTGCCTTGACATTGCTTCAGGTAAAACCAAAGGTATTATCGGAGATGACGCCCGGGGGCGTATCATAGCCTCGTGGAAAGAAGTCGGAAAAATTGTGGAGCGCGAGATACCGGTTTACGGTATAAACACTGGTTTCGGTCCATTATGCAATACCCACATTCCCGAAAAGGATACCAGCACTTTACAATCAAATCTTTTAAAAAGCCATAGCGTTGGCGTGGGCAAACCCATCCCAAAAGAAATCGCCAAACTGATGCTGATAACCAAGGTGCACGCTTTGGCGCAGGGTTATTCGGGTATCCCGGTGGCAACTTTGGAACGTATTATCTGGCATATAGATAACGATATTATCCCCACCGTTCCGGAAAAAGGATCGGTTGGCGCTTCCGGCGATTTAGCGCCTTTGGCACACTTGTTTTTGCCCCTAATTGGCTTGGGCGAAGTAGAAGATCGGGGAAGAATCGTACCCGCTGCTCAAATGCTGAAGTCGTATGCTTTGGACCCGATTATTTTAGGCCCTAAAGAGGGTTTGGCTTTAATAAACGGTACACAATTTATCCTCTCGTTCGCCATAAAAGCCATACAGCGTTTAAACAATGCTTTACAATTAGCCGATTTGATCGGTGCGATGTCCTTAGAGGGACTAATGGGTTCCGCGAGGCCATTTGATCCAAGATTGCACGAGATTCGCCCATATAAAGGCAGCAAACTGGTAGCGCACCGTTTATTTACGCTGTTAAATCATTCCGAGATATTAAACGCACACGCCAACTGCGACCGCGTACAGGACCCCTACTCGCTGCGCTGCATGCCGCAGGTGCATGGCGCTTCGCGAAACGCCTGGCTGCATTTAAAGGAATTGACGGAGATCGAGCTGAATTCGGTAACCGATAACCCCATCATCTTTAATGCTGATGATACCATCAGCGGCGGGAATTTCCATGGGCAGCCATTGGCTTTGCCTTTAGATTACGCCACCGTCGCTGCTGCCGAGTTGGGTAACATCGCCGACCGCCGTTGCTACTTAATGAGCGAAGGACGATATGGTTTACCAAAACTGCTGACTACCGATGCCGGCCTAAACTCAGGCCTGATGATACCACAATACACCACCGCCGCTTTGGTGACCGAAAATAAAACGCTTTGCTTTCCTGCAAGCGCCGATAGTGTGCCTACTTCATTAGGCCAGGAGGATCATGTATCCATGGGTTCCATCAGCGGGCGCAAGCTGCACATGGTATTGGATAATTTGGAATATATACAGGCCATCGAGTTGCTTTATGCGGCACAGGCGATGGATTTTCGTCGACCATTAAAATCGACACCAATACTGGAAGCCTGCCATAACCATGTGCGCGAACATGTGCCATTCATTAAGGACGACCGCATTTTTGGCGACGATATCAAACAATTACACACGATAATAACTAGCGGCTCATTCTTGGCCATAGCCAATGACGCTGCCGCGAAAAACAATATAAAACTGGATAACAATGACGAGTTCGGAATTTATTAATACCTACGCCAAACACCCGGTTTACAAAGCGCCGCGCGGGATGCAACTGCATGCTAAAAGCTGGCAAACCGAAGCGCCTTTGCGGATGCTGCTCAACAATTTGGACGGGCAGGTAGCCGAAAACCCTGCCGAACTGGTAGTATATGGCGGCATAGGCCAGGCAGCCCGTAACCCGGAGGCGTTGCGCAAGATCATTGAGCTTTTGTTGGAACTGGATGAAGATCATTCACTGTTAATTCAGTCGGGTAAGCCGGTGGGGATCATACGCAGTCACCCTGAAGCGCCGAGAGTTTTATTAGCCAACAGTAACCTCGTGCCCGCATGGGCAACCTGGGAGCATTTTAATGATCTGCGTGCCAAAGGACTGATGATGTACGGGCAAATGACCGCCGGCAGCTGGATCTATATCGGCACGCAAGGTATTTTGCAGGGTACCTATGAAACTTTTGTTGAGTGCGGCAAACAGCACTTTAATAATGATTTGAAAGGTAAGCTTATTGTTAGCGCCGGTCTCGGCGGTATGGGCGGTGCTCAGCCGTTAGCGGCTACAATGGCAGGCGGTGTATTTTTAGGTGCGGACGTTGACGCATCGCGCATTCAAAAACGCGTAGATACACAATACATCGATAGGATGACGCACTCCTACGAAGAAGCAATCGGGTGGGTAAAGGAAGCGATGAAAAATGGCGAAGAGCTTTCCGTGGGATTAGTAAGCGATGCAGGCGACATGCTGCAACACCTGATCAAGGATGGCATCGTACCCGATGTGCTCACTGATCAAACATCGGCGCATGATCCCTTGAATGGTTACGTCCCTAATGGATTGAGCCTAACATTAGCTGATGTTTTGCGCAAAAGCGACCCCGAAGAATATAAACGCCAGTCCTTAAAAAGCATGGCCCGTCATGTAGGCTTTATGCTCGACTTACAGAAACAAGGTGCTATTACTTTTGATTACGGAAATAACCTGCGCGAGTTTGCCAAACAAGGCGGCGAACCTAACGCATTTGATTTCCCCGGCTTTACGCCTGAATATATCCGCCCATTGTTTTGTGAAGGCAAAGGGCCGTTCCGCTGGGTAGCGCTATCCGGCGACCCGGAAGATATATATACCACCGACAGGGCATTAGCCGAAGCATTTCCTAACAATCATCATTTGATCAACTGGCTCGAAAAAGCAAGAAAAAGAATTTCGTTCCAGGGATTACCGGCGCGCATCTGCTGGCTGGGCATGGGCGAGCGTGAAAAAGCAGGACTCATATTTAACGACCTTGTAGCAACAGGCCAGGTAAAGGGGCCGATCGTCATTGGTCGCGACCATTTAGATTGCGGTTCGGTTGCTTCTCCAAATCGTGAAACCGAGTCCATGAAGGACGGCTCGGATGCCGTATCCGACTGGCCCCTGCTCAACCTGATGGCAAACACTTCGGGTGGCGCAACATGGGTATCGTTTCACCATGGCGGCGGCGTAGGCATGGGTTATTCGCAGCATGCGGGTATGGTAGTCGTGGCCGATGGCACAAAAAGGGCCGAGCGCTGTTTGGAAAGAGTTTTATATAATGACCCGGCGATGGGCATATTCCGCCATACAGATGCGGGTTATGAGATCGCAGAAACGACCGCGGAGAAGTTTGGTCTAAAAATATAACAAACCTGTCATTGCGAGGAGGAACGACGAAGCAAACTCGTCGCCGTGCTTGCGAAGAGATTGCCACGCTATCGCTCGCAATGACAAAAAGAAAATAAATGAAACTAATCGGTCCATTTACCCAAATACTAACCTTAGCAGGATTACCGCTTAAGGGCGCTATCGCGGATGATCAATTACAGATCGTCCCGGATGGCGGGGTATTGGTGAAAGATGGGTTGATTGTTGAAGTTGGGAATTTTGAATCATTGCGAAAAGCAAGTCCCGAAGCAATGATAGAAGAAATTACAGGCGAACAGGTACTGCTGCCGGGCTTTATAGACTGCCACACACACATGTGTTTTGCAGGCGACAGGTCAAAAGATTATGCCATGCGTATTGCAGGGAAAAGCTATTTGGAGATTGCCAAAGCAGGTGGTGGTATTTGGGATTCTGTAACCCAAACACGCCAGGCAAGCCAGGAGGAATTAGCCAACCTGTTAACCCAAAGAGTAAACCGGCATTTGAAAGACGGCGTAACTACCATCGAGGTTAAAAGCGGTTATGGGTTAAGTGTTGAACAGGAAATAAAGCAATTATCTGCTATCAAAATCGCTGCCGAAAGCAGTAAAGCTGACCTGATAGCAACCTGTCTTGCGGCGCACATCCTGCCAAAGGAATTTAACGGCCCTGCATCAGCTTATTTGGTGTATGTGTTGAATGACCTGCTCCCAAAAATCAAAAAAGAAAACCTGGCTAACCGGGTGGATATATTTATTGAAGACGGCGCTTTTAGCGTAGCCGATGCTAAACACTACTTGCAAGTCGCAAAACAAATGGGCTTTGATATTACGGTTCACGCCGACCAATTTACCACCGGCGGCAGCGAAGTAGCGGTTAACGCGGGTGCAGTATCCGCCGACCATCTAGAGGCCAGTACCGAAAAAGAAATTAAGTTATTAGCTGCATCCAAAACGGTTGCAGTTGCATTGCCGGGCGCTTCCATAGGTTTGGGAATGGATTTCGCCCCTGCACGAAAATTATTGGATGCAGGGGCGAGCCTGGCCATCGCCAGCGACTGGAACCCGGGCTCGGCGCCTATGGGCGATCTGCTGATGCAGGCAGCTATCCTGAGCACTTATGAAAAACTAACCACAGCCGAAGTTTTTGCCGGGTTAACTTTTCGCGCGACAAAAGCATTAAATTTGAATGATCGCGGTACGCTTGAAAAAGGCAAGTTGGCCGATATGCAGGCTTATCCTTGTAAAGATTACCGCGAGATATTATACCATCAAGGAAAACTGAAACCAATAACGGTTTGGAAAGATGGCAATATTGTCTGAACCAGAATTTATAGAATTAAAGAATTAACAGAATTATTGTTCTTCAATGTTGAAAGCACTAATCTCTAATCACCAATTAACTAATCACTGCAATGAAATTGCTCGAATGTGTTCCGAATTTTAGCGAAGGCCGCGATTTGAATATCATCAAACAGATAACTGATGAGGTGGAATCTGTTGAGGGTGTTCGTTTACTGAATGTCGATCCGGGGAAGGCAACCAACCGTACCGTGGTTACTTTCGTTGGTGAGCCCGATGCGGTAATTGAAGCAGCTTTCCGTGCTATCAAAAAGGCAGGTGAACTGATCGACATGAGCAAACATACCGGCGAACATCCCCGTATGGGCGCAACCGACGTTTGCCCGTTGATACCCATCAGCAATATCAGTATGGAAGAAACGGCAGAGTACGCTACCAAACTGGCCGAACGTGTAGGAAAAGAATTAAAAATACCGGCGTATTTGTACGAATATGCCCAACCAGATAAGAAGCGTAACAACTTGTCAATTATCCGGGCAGGAGAATATGAAGGGTTTTTCAAAAAAATAAAACTGCCCGAATGGAAACCTGATTTTGGTCCGGCAGAATTTGATGCCAAACGCGGCGCTACGGTAATTGGTGCACGCGAGTTTTTGATCGCATACAATGTCAACTTAAATACCACTTCTACCCGCAGGGCAAATTCAATTGCCTTTGATGTGCGTGAGGCAGGCCGTGTGATGCGCGAGGGCGACCCGATTAACGGGAAGATCATAACTGATAAAGACGGTAAACCGAGGTCTATCCCCGGCTCCTTAAAAGCCGTGAAAGCCATCGGCTGGTACATCGAGGAATATGGCGTCGCCCAAATTTCGATGAACCTCACCAATATCGAAGTAACGCCTGTTCATAAAGCATTTGACGAGGTTTGTGCTAAAGCCAACGAGCGCGGCATCCGGGTAACCGGCAGCGAACTGGTGGGATTGATCCCGCTAAAATCCATGCTGGATGCCGGAAAATATTTCCTGGCAAAGCAACAGCGTTCAACCGGGGTAAGCGAAAAGGAACTGATAAGAATTGCCATTCTTTCGATGGGATTGGATGAGTTATCCCCATTCAAACCTGAAGAAAGAATTATTGAATATTTACTGAAAGATAAAGCCGACAGCAAACTCGTCAGCATGAGTTTGACCGACTTTGCTGATGAAACTGCAAGCGAAAGCCCTGCCCCTGGCGGTGGTTCTATATCCGCTTACGTGGGTGTTTTAGGTGCTTCGCTGGCTACTATGGTGGCTAACCTTTCGTCTCACAAAAAAGGCTGGGACGACCGTTGGATAGAGTTCAGCGAGTGGGCCGAACAGGGGCAGCATTACAAAAATGAGCTGGCCAAACTGGTTGATAAGGATACGGAAGCCTTTAATAAAATTATGGAATCCTTCGACCTCCCGAAATCAACCGACGAAGAAAAAGCAACCCGAACCCAGGCCATCCAGGAGGCTACCAAATACGCCATCGAAGTACCCTTTAATGTGATGAAACTCGCTTACCAAAGCATGGAAGTCATCAAAGCCATGGCCGAAACCGGCAATCCCAATTCGGTAACGGATGCCGGGGTGGCGGCCCTGTGCGCACGCACCGCGGTTTTGGGCGCATTTTTAAATGTCAAGATCAACGCATCGGGATATAAAGACAAAGTCTTCACCGATAAGATTTTGACGGAAGGCAATGCTTTGCAGCAAATGGCTATTGATCGGGAAGTGGAGATTTTGGAGATTGTCAATGGGAAGATTTAGTTTGAGGTCGGATGTCAGAGGCCGCATCTCAGTAGCTACTCCGATTTTATAACATAATGTTTACTTCCTCAAAATCTTTTCCATCGGTCTTCCTTTTGCCAATTCGTCAACCAGTTTATCTAAATAGCGGACCTTTTGCATTACGGGGTCCTCGATCTCTTCCACGCGATAACCGCAAATAACGCCAGTAATTTTAGAAACATTTGGATTCATGGCCGGCGCTTGGGCAAAAAAGGTTTCAAAATCGGTTTTATTGTCAATGATCCGTTGCAGTGCTTGTTGGTCGTACCCGGTAAGCCAGCTGATGATCTCATCCAGTTCCGCTTTGGTGCGACCTTTCTTTTCCGCCTTGTTGATATAGTGCGGGTAAACGCTTGCGAATGACATTCGATAGACGCGGCTGTTATCCATGAGTGTAGTTTTTACCAAAGTTATGTTTTTACTTCAATGAAAACACCGGCTCTGCGCCGGCGATGGCAACGGATACCTGCCTGTGGCTAAGGCCCAATGTTATAAAGTTAAGAGATTTTTATCTTTTTTGCCCTCTTTATCGCGTAGCGAAAGAGAGGGCGGTCGAGCGGCTGAGCTACGACCGGGTGAGTCAACGGAGCGCGTTCATTACCGCTGTTATTCCTTAACTTAATGACATTGGGCTAAGGCCTGCGCAGTATGGATGAACAGCGCGCCCAGGCGCTAAAAACAAAAAAAAGACGCAAAATCTTGCGTCTCTACTTGTATTTTGTTAACGTAAAACGTACAACCTAGAAATGATACCTCACAAACGCTTCCATCGCCTGGTACTCAGCTAATCCAAGACGGTCATAAGATTGCGCCGTTTCTCTATTCCTATCTTCGGCCCTTACCCAAAACTCTCGTGCATCATCACCCGGGAACACCGCCCTGTCCTTTTGCGATTGGTGTTTGAAGATGGCATTGCGTTTTCTTAAAACTTCCTGTGGTGATAGCGGTACGGCCATCTCAATTTCGTAAGTTTCAAACTCTTTCCATGCTCCACGGTACATCCACAGCCAGCAGTCATTTACCCAATCTTCGGTTTTACGCAACTCCTTTAATGCCGCCAGGATGATGTTAAAACATACCAGGTGGGTGCCATGCGGGTCGGCAAAGTCGCCGGCTGCAAATATTTGCTGTGGCTTTATTTTTTGCAAGAGTTCTATCGTGAGTTTAATGTCCTCATCTGTAACCGGGCTCTTTTGCGTTTTTCCCGTTTCGTAAAATGGCAATGCCTGGAAGTGAATATGGTTATCATCCAAGCCTGCATATCTCGCGCCTGAGATAGCTTCGCTCTTGCGGATAAACCCTTTTACGTCACGTATCTCGATGGTATCGATCTCGTTGGGTTGTTTGTTGGCTAAGAAGACGCGCATATCTTCATAAAGCTTTTTCAGCTTGGTGTTGTCGTCGCCAATGCTGGCGTTAAAGTCTATGGCAAATTCCATGTATCTCAGCACATCGTCATCCCATACTGCCGTATTTCCAGAAGTTTGGTAAGCCACATGTACATCATGCCCCTGGTCGACTAACCTGATAAATGTCCCCCCCATGGAGATGACATCATCATCCGGGTGTGGCGAGAAGATAATGGAGCGCTTCAAAGGCGGCATCGCACGTTCGGGCCGCTGCGAATCGTCCGAGTGGGGTTTGCCACCCGGCCAGCCGGTAATAGTATGCTGTAATTTATTGAATATCTTGATATTAATATTGTATACCGGCCCCTTCGATACCGCCAGCTGGGCCATACCGTGGTTGTTATAATCTTCTTCGGTTAGCTTCAGGATGGGTTTTCCCAGCGTTTCGGCCAGCCAGATCACCGCTTTCTTTATGAAAACATCATCCCATACGCAATCTTTTACCAACCACGGGGTGTCAAACCGGGTGAGTTCTGATGCTGCTTCCACGTCCAGGATAAATTCAACATGGTCCGACAGTTGCAAATAGGTAGCCGGTACATCGCCTGATATTTCGCCTTCTACGGCTTTTTTAATGATAGGTGCTTTCTTCCCGCTCCAGGCCATCAGGATAATTTCCCTTGCTTTAAAGATGGTGCCTATACCCATGGTAATGGCTTTTGTCGGCACATTGGCTTTACCACCAAAGTCGCGCGAAGCATCATTCCGGGTCAGGTCATCTAAGGTTACTAAACGTGTGCCCGAGTTCGGTGCAGAGCCCGGTTCGTTAAAACCGATGTGGCCCGTACGACCTATCCCGAGTACTTGTAAATCTATCCCGCCAAGGGCGTTTATCTGGCGTTCATATTCCAGGCAAAAGGCGGGTATGTCATCCTGGTTCAATGTACCATCGGGGATGTGTACATTGGCTTTGTTTATATCTATATGATCGAACAAATTCTCATTCATGAAGGTCACATAGCTTTGGACCGCGTTCGGCTTCATGGGGTAGTACTCGTCCAGGTTAAATGTGATCACGTTTTTAAAGCTCAGGCCTTCTTCTTTGTGCAGCCTTACCAATTCGGCGTAAACGTTTATGGGAGTTACGCCGGTGGCTAAACCCAGTACGGCTTGTTCGCCCCTATCGGCTTTGCTTCTTACCAGGTCAGCTATCCTTCTTGCAACCGAGATGGAAGCCTCTTTTTGATTGGCATACACCGTTACCGGCAGCTTCTCGTAACGGGTTTCTTCTAATAAATTTAATCGCGCCATTTTTTTATTTAGGTTGAAATATTACGTCAAAAAAAATCCCTGCATTTGCAGGGATTTCAATCAAACCAATTTAACTATCAAATTATTCCACATGACAGGTGAAACAATAAGGAGATCTTTTATTCTGTATTTTAACATGGTTAATAACGGCCCTTTATAAATGGCATTAAGCCTGTTTATGAAGACAAAACAAATCTAATACAAAGAAATGAAAAGTGCAAGTACTTTTTAAATTTTTTTAATAAGTTAAAAGTTGTGTATTAATTATGAACCCAGATTATAATAAACTATGTCATTTCGAACGAGCATAGCGAGGAGAAATCTTATACACCAGGCACGGCGGACTATGTAGGGCGTTTAAGTTCTCTCACTGCCGTTCAAGATGACATAGTTGGGGAGATTTGGGCGTTGCCGCTGATAGGAGCGGCCGGGTTTTCCGCTCATACTACTCATGCCTTAGCCACGAGGCCGGTATCCGCTTCACCCCCTAACGCAATTGTCTGAACCAAGATTCTTTTGATTTTTCGCCTATTGTTTGTTTTTTTAAGGCGCTCAAGAGGGCTACGCCGTTAAATGAAGGCTATGATCTAATCTGTGTAATCAAAACCCAATCGGTGTAATCCTACTCTAATCGGTATAATCATTTTCTAACCACCGGGAAAGCCACTATCCTCACCTTAGTAAACCCATAAGGTATCAAAGTAATCTGATGCACCGTATCACTTACCGCACCGCGGTATTCACCGTCGCGGTCGGTTACGGGTTGATAAGCCACCCCATCAGTCATTTTCCAGCCGGGTATTTGCCGGGCGGGTGCTGTAATTTCGATGGGCGCATGCGCCTGGTTCCATACGAATTTCCCGCTTAAGGGTTTTACCGAAACCTGCATATTTTTCACCGGGTCACTTATATTTTGTGCCGATAAACCATAGTTCCAGCTAGTCGTCGGGTATACGCTGAAATAATCTCCTTCATGTTTATCGTTTCCTTTTTCCCAGCGCTCCCCTACTTTCAAGGCATACACCAGCGGACCGCGTTCAACAGCGCGCGAATTACGACCCCAGTTGGAAGTACTTACCTGCATAGGTAGCTTTAGGGTTAACTTGTCACCGTTTTTCCATGTCCTGCCGATGATGACAAATTGCCCCCCTTTGGCTTTTTGCAATTCCTTCCCGTTAAGGCTAACTATCCCTTCCGCGCACCATGACGGTATCCTCAGTTTCCATTCAAATTGTGCAGTACTTTTTGTCGATACATCAAAGCCAATCTCGTCGCCAAAAGGATAATCCGTCATCTCATTAATGCTTACTTCTGCATTATTTTTGCCGACAGTGGTGGTCAGTTTATTCGGACCATAAACTAAAGAGGCTATTCCGTTATCCTGTGTTTTGTACCATAAGTGCTGCGCGTACTTCGTCCAGCCCTGGTGCATATTGGCCAGGCAGCAGGTATAACCGCTGCGCATGCCCAAAACGTTATTCATTTCGCGCCCAAAGGGCAGCGAAAAATCAAATACACCGCGTGCTATTTCCACCTGGTTAGCCACCTGGAAATACTGCTTATTATTATAATCGTCCGTTGTTTGTGTAGGCAACGCGTTAAACGCGATGCGTTCCAGCGCATCCATATAGTGTATATCGCCGGTGATGGCGATAATCTCTTCCAATGAAAACATGTCTTCCACCACGGCGCACATCTCTGTTCCCTGCGTAGGTAAATTGCCATGCAAATCCTCGTCGGCCGAGAAAACACCCATCGGCAGGCCATGCAGGTTCATAATATCATTGAACCCGGTTTTCATATCCTTTAGATAAGCACTATCGCCGGTGCGCTGAAATTCCAGCACTGGTGCCTTTAATGCCATCGCCACATTAACCCCGTGCCGGTGCATCCAGTCCGAATCATTTTGATTTGCGGCAGCGTTAATTACCCAATCGCGTCCTCCGAGCCAACTGCTCCAGGCATAGCATTGTCGGTTCAATTCATCAGCCAGCTCCAGTAGTTTTTTGTCTTTGGTCTTGTCATACAACCATTGCGCTACCATAATATTTTCCGTTCCGCGCGACTGTGCCCAATCGCTCCATTTATTGATGGGGCATTTCTTCAATGCTTCCAGTTCGTAATGGAAATAACTAGTCATAAATTTGATTACCCGCTCATCATTCGTAGCCGTATAATATTGCTGCAGCGCTTTCAGCATCACCATTTTGGGCCACCAGTCCTCCCCTTTTTCAGGATTTGTTAGCGAGATCACTACCCCACTATCCCTTTCCGCTTTAGTTATAGGACCGAAATATCCCGAGGCCCTTTGATGACCTATTGTCCAATTGATATATTTTAAAACTTTAGTTTTTAGTGTGACGTCGTCCAAAAGATAAGCAAGCGGAATAGCGCCATCCAGCCAGTAAGGCGTTTCTTCCCAGCCGTCGCCTCTGCCGCCCAGCCAGCCGTTGTCGTTTTTGAGTTTGGCGTAAACTTCGTCTAAATGGCCTGTGGTACCGTCGCGCATGATCTCCAGTTGGTCGCGCAGCCAGCCTGTCGGCCGTATGGAGCCAAGTGGCAGATCGGAGTATAATGGTTTTACAAAATGACCGGGCTGGTCGGCAGTTTTATAAGATGTTAGTGCGCACAGTATAACCAGCGCAGGAATCAACTTTCGGAACATAAGCAGCTAATTGGTAGGTAAAGCTACGGATTTCCAAAAGTTTGGCTTAAAACTATTTGGTATAATAAGCATCCGATATGGTATAATTTATATGGCCATCGAATACCGAATGAATAAGCAGGATATTGCCATTAACAGATGCCGTGTCCGCTGTACCGAACCCGCCCGGATTAGTAAGAGTGGTTGGGATAGTCATCACATATTTGGACCCTGCCCGGACGTAATTGTATTTCTCCGTGGCAATGTAGGCTACATAACAGTTAAGACACTTGTAAGGATAGAACAGACCGATAACACAGGTGCCGTTATTGTTGAACTGCGCATAATTTGTGCTGTCGAATGATGAGCTCAGAAAGGTTGTATCGTTAGAGATAACGCCTGAATAGCTTTGGTTATACATATGCAGTTTTGTTTGCTGCCATTTACCGACTATTGGGTAATTACTGCCCTTTTTGCAGGCTGCCAGGCCTAAAACCAGGCCGATAATCACCATCATATTCCTTCCTTTCATCATCATTTGGTATAATAGGAATCCGATACGATATAATCCTGGTGGTTATTGAATACCTTATGGATAAGCAGGGTAGTGGCGTTGATAGATGCCGTGTCCGTTGTAATAAACCCGCCGGGATCAATGACGGCTGTTGGGCTGGGTGGAATGGTCAAAACATATTTAGACCCGGCCCGTACATAATTGTAATTTTCTGTGTTAAAGTAGCCCGGTGGATAGGGTAGACCAATAACACAGGTGCCGTCGTTATTAAACTGTGCGTAATTACCGGAGTTGAAAGACGAGCGAAGAATGCTTGTATCATTGAATATTACGCCGGAAAAAGTTTGCGCATAAGTACGCAGCTTTATTTGCTGCCATTTGCCGACGATTGGGTAATTGCTTCCCTTTTTGCAGGCTGCCAAACCTAAAACCAGGCTAATGACGACTATTATACTTTTCCCTTTCATGATCATTTGGTATAGTAGGAATCTGATATACTTGTATAGGGGACGCTCGGATTCAGGTAACTGCTAACCGCATGAAGAATAAGCGTGTTGGCCGAAACACTAGACACCGTGTACGTGGTGCCTATACCTGAGATCGGGGCCGGGGTTTTTGGTACCTGGGTTAACACAAAACCCGAGCCAGCTTTGGCATAAGTACAATCTTGTATATCCTGTATTTTTGTTTGCTGTTGCTGAGCATTATTGATCAGCCCTGTCCGGCTTAAGACACAAGTACCATTTATGTTAAATTGTAAATAATCAAAACTGCCAAATGTATTTGCCTGGTAAGTGGTATCGCCCGATATAGCACCGGTAGTGATATCCTGGTTGTAGTATCGCATTTTTACTTCCTGCCACTTGCCTTCAACGGGCGCATTGTTGCCCTTTTTGCAGGCAGTTGACAGGGTTATAAGTATGATAAAAATGAGGATAAGTGCAGATTTCATTTTGCAGGTTGTAAGGTCATTATTTACATTACGGCAGTGCCGGTCAAAATGCAACAAATGATGCTAAGATATTTTTGCCAGCGCCTGTTCCAGGTCCTTTATCAAATATTCCGGTTCTTCCAAACCCACATACATGCGTATCAACTGGTAGCGGTGATATTCGCCGCCATCGTATTCGTTTTCAGGCAGCGCAGCAATAGACGGGATGATCAAACTTTCGTGCCCGCCCCAGGATACCGCCATCAGGATGTGCTGCAGCGAATTGCAAAAGGTTTCTATTTTTTCCAATGCGGAGTCTTTTAACCTGAAGCTGAACAGTCCACCACAGCCCTCCATTTGTCGCTGACCCAATTCAAATTGTTTAAAATCTTTTTTAAACGGCCATATCACCCTGTCCACCAGCGGATGCTCAGCTAACCATTCTGTAATCACTTTAGTGCTTTCAAAACTGCGTTGTATGCGCAAGGGCAATGTTCGCAGACCACGTATCAGCAGCCAGGCGGAATGCGGCGACAGGCTCGGGCCGATGGTCATAAACTCGTGGTCAAATATCTTTTTGATGATCTCATGACTGCCGGTAACAACGCCCGCCACCACATCAGAGTGGCCACCAATGTATTTGGTAGCTGTTTGCGCCGATAGATCGATACCGAGTTCAATTGGCCGTTGGAATAGCGGGCTACAATAACTGTTATCGATCATCGTCCAAATACCCTTCGACTTTGCCAGGTCTGCAACAGCTTTCAAATCCTGCAATTCGTAGCTAAAGGTGTTCGGGCTTTCCAGGTAAATGAGTTTGGTTTTAGGCGTTATCGCATCTTTAAAGTTTTGGATATCTGTTCCATCAATAAAGGTGGTAGTAATACCAAACTTTGGCAACATGTTTTTAAACAGCTTCACGGTCCAGCTATATGGATTTTCTACTGACACCACATGGTCGCCTTGCTGCAGTAATGCCAGAATTGGTACGCTGATACTTGCAACCCCGCTGCTGAAAACCAGTGCATCTTCGGCGCCATCGAGAGCGGCAAGTTTTTTGCGCAGGATGTTTAATGTTGGATTATTCCCGCGAGAATACAGGTCGGCGTAAAACTCATCCGCCAGCGCATCGCGAAATTCTTTAACCGTTTTAAAAGCAAAATTGCTTGTTTGTACAATGGGCGGCGAGATCGCATTAAAGTAGTTTTCTCTTTCCTCGCCCAGTTCGTTCAGTATATATGAGATGTCCATTATTTACTAAGTATTGTAAATGTTAAAAGCAAACCAATGAGGATTGCGGGAATAATTACGAAAACAACAATAATCAATAATTTGATTTTCGCGGATTTAATTGAAAATGACTCCGGATTTTTTATAACAATACTAAATGTTAAAATCCAGAAAACAACGAGATAAATTAATACAATGGCAAATGCCGTCATCCATCCCTTTGCGGTAAAAATATATTCGCGAAATTCGTGTATTGAAAAGCCCCAGGATATTATTAATAAAGACTCCACTACTAAAAACCACTTCGCAATTAGCTGAATGCTCTTTATCTTTTTTATATCTGCATTTTTAATTTCGCCGACGGTCATTCAATTGTGGTTTTCTTTTTGTTGTAAGTGCAGGCATAATAAATGATCAAGCCCAATGCATAACAGGCCAGGCATATCACACCCGAGTAAGGGTATTCCCGGAAGGTGA
Source organism: Mucilaginibacter sp. (assembly GCA_043739405.1). Lineage (GTDB taxonomy): Bacteria > Bacteroidota > Bacteroidia > Sphingobacteriales > Sphingobacteriaceae > Mucilaginibacter. The sequence continues at coordinate 43,826 of JAYUEE010000033.1, forward strand.
TAAAGATGCTGATCGTTACAAACCAATAGGCAACAATAAATATCAAAGGCACCAGCGGGAACCATTTGATGGTATAGATGTCTTTGGTATTCATATCCTTTGTTTTTTTTCGCAGGATAAAAATAGACAGCGCCGCTATGGAAAGGCCTATTGTATCAAAAAACATCACGTAATTGAGCATTTGACTGAAAGAACTCACAAAAAACAGGATTAGCAAAATCGCTCCCACAAAAAAGCTCATACCAAATTCCTGCACCTGTGTTTTCGGGTTTACCTTTTTAAATATGGCGGGCAGAACGCCGTCTTCGGCCATGGCGTAATATACCCTCGGATTAGCCATCACGTTCACGTTCACATATGCCAGCACCCCGCCAAATAAAAGTATCGATGTGATCTTATAGCCCGTTGCGCCAAACATAACGCCCATCATTTTAGCAGCCAAAGCCGGTGCATGCTGCAAACCGCCAATTCCCAACACTTTGAAGTAAGCATAATTGATTGACAGGTATAAGAAGATAACAACCGATATACCGACAGCTATTCCTTTCGGGATATTGGTTTTGGCATTGATAATATCACCGCCAAAGTTGATGGTCTGCTGGTAACCGCCGTAGGTGAAAAATACCGGTACAAGGCTCAAACCAAAAGCCGTGATTAGACTGCCCGTATGCGGAGTGGCAATAATAGCAGCGGGAGCCGCATTGCTTTTGAATATGGCAAAACATATCAGCACAATAAGAGCCATTTTGAAGGCGATCAGCACACTTTGCGCCCGGGCGCTCATTTTTATACCTAAAAAATTGACGCCATATAAAAGCAATACCGATACGATGGTGATAATTTTAGTACCTGTATCATTTTGCAAACTGGTCGGCAACAAAAAGGGTTTAATATAATCTGAGCCTATGATTGCCACCGCCGCTACCGATGCCGCATTGCTGATGACGAGTACCCAATTGATCATAAAAGCAAAGGCAGGGTGATAGCAATAGGAATAAACTTTATAAAACCCACCGGTGTTGGGGTATCGTGCCCCGATCTCGGCGAAGGTGAGTGCGCCGCATAAGGTTACCAGTCCGCCGAATATCCAGGCCCCGAAAAATATCCATGTATTGCCTGCATGATTAGCTACCTCGATGGGCGATTTAAATATGCCCATGCCAATAACAAGGCTGATAACGATCATCGTCAGGTCGAATCGGTTTAACCGGGGTTTTATGGTCATTTAATCGGATTGTTTATTTTTTAAATTTAAATTTTAATTTTGTTTTTAATTAGACCCTCGATAATTAACAAACTATTGCCTGGCTCCGTGAGGCTATGACGTCTTTTTTGAAGCAAATTAAGCAATTATTACTTACTACGGCGTTATTGCAGGTTGCTGTTTTGGCAATCGCGCAAGTTAAACCCAAACCTGCTCAGGCCCCGCCCGTGCAACCAAAAGCAGTCAGCAAGCAGCTACTGGATTTTTATCATCTGACAACGGACGCTGGTATCCAATTTTACTTCCCGACAGGCTTCAAAGAAAGCCGTGCACTAAACAACGAGGATTTTTCATTTGACTACGCCATGGAAATTCCAGGGCGCGAGTTTGAGATCTGGTTCCAGGTAAAATCACAAAAAAAGAACTGGCAAACTTATATCCTGTCAAAAAACGACCCTACCAAGCGGACCGAGAACCCCGATTCCATTTACCGGGGTATGGGATTGGTATTGGCAAAAACGCTAACGGAGGATACTACGTACCTGGTGCGAAATATTTCGCAGGATATTTTGAAACGATACAACGCCAATGCCGGTAAATCCTACTTGCTAACCCTGCCCGATCAGCACGCAACAAAAAGTTATAAATACGCGCTGGTGATAGCCCTCGAGAAAAACCAGACCGGTACCCTAGTAGCGATTTGCTTTACCAACGAAAAAAATCCCGAGTTTTTCAAAAATGTAACAGGGGTGAGCAAGTACATTAAGTTTAAATAACGATTTTGTTATTACGAGTCCTCTCTATAAGCATTTTTACGATTCAATGTTGGTAAGTTGAGTATTTAAATATTACACTTTGAAAGGAAATTTTATTTTTGCTGACAGGATAAAAAATATCAGAGAATGGCAGGAGCAATAGATTACAGTGAAGATAGTATCCGGTCGCTCGACTGGAAAGAACATATACGGCTGCGCCCGGGCATGTACATCGGTAAATTGGGCGATGGCTCGGCCTATGACGACGGCATTTACGTGCTGCTGAAAGAAATTATCGATAACTCGATTGACGAATTTGTAATGGGCGCCGGTAAAACCATCGAGGTGAACATGAGCGATCATAAAGTTACCGTGCGCGACTATGGCCGCGGTATCCCATTAGGTAAGGTTATCGATTGCGTATCCAAGATCAATACCGGTGGTAAATATGATAGCAAGGCCTTCCAGAAATCGGTGGGATTGAACGGTGTGGGTACCAAGGCAGTTAACGCGCTTTCTAACACTTTTATCGTACAGGCTTATCGGGATGGGAAAACCAAAATAGCCGAATTTGCCAAAGGCGAACTGATACGCGACGAAGCCGAAAAGGAAACGTCGCAGCGCAATGGCACTTCCATCAACTTTACGCCCGACGATACCATTTTCAGGCACTATCACTTCATACCCGAGTTTGTAGAGAACATGATTTGGAACTATGTGTTCCTTAACTCAGGTTTAACCATCAATTTCAACGGGCAGAAATTCCTTTCCGAGCGCGGGCTTTACGACCTGCTTAATCGTAATGCCGATGTCGAAACCATACGCTATCCTATCATCCACTTGAAGGGAGAAGATATCGAGATCGCGATGACACATGGCCAGGCTTATGGCGAAGAATATTACTCTTTCGTAAACGGTCAGCATACCACGCAGGGTGGTACACACCAGGCAGCTTTCCGCGAAGCGGTGGTAAAAACTATCCGTGAGTTTTACAAAAAGGAATTTGATGCGTCAGATGTTCGGGCTTCCATAGTTTCAGCGATTGCCATCAAGGTACAGGAGCCTGTATTTGAGTCGCAAACCAAAACCAAACTCGGCTCACAAAATATCGCCCAGGATGGCCCTTCGGTTCGTGGCTTTATCAACGATTTTGTTAAAAAAGAACTGGATAACTACCTGCATAAAAATCCGGCCACAGCCGATGCTCTTTTGAAACGCATTATGCAGTCGGAACGGGAACGCAAGGATATCGCTGGTATCAAAAAACTGGCTAACGAGCGCGCCAAAAAAGCATCCCTGCATAACCGCAAACTGCGCGACTGCAAGCTGCACTTTGAAGATACCCACGAGCGCAAACAGGAAACTACCCTGTTCATCACCGAAGGTGACTCGGCCAGTGGTTCCATCACCAAATCGCGCGATGTGCAAACGCAGGCAGTTTTTAGCCTAAAAGGCAAGCCGCTAAACTGCTACGGTCTGACCAAAAAAGTGGTTTACGAAAACGAAGAGTTTAACCTGTTGCAGCATGCGCTGAATATTGAGGATGGGCTGGATGGCTTGCGTTATAATAATATCGTAATCGCTACCGATGCCGATGTGGACGGTATGCACATTCGCTTGCTGATGATGACCTTTTTCCTCCAGTTCTTCCCCGACCTGGTGAAGGCAGGGCATGTGTCTATCTTGCAAACACCTTTGTTCCGCGTTCGCAATAAAAAGGAAACTATTTATTGCTACAGCGATGAAGAACGCCGCAACGCCATTGCTAAATTAGGTACCAAGCCCGAAATAACCCGTTTTAAAGGACTGGGTGAAATTTCACCGGATGAGTTCGGCTTGTTTATAGGTAAAGACATTCGGCTTGACCCGGTTATCCTGAAAGACTCCAATATCAAAAGCTTGCTGGAATATTATATGGGGAAAAATACACCAGACAGGCAGCAGCACATTATCCGCCAGTTACGTGTTGAAAAGGATGATGAAACCATCAACCCGACGATTGCGGTTGACGAAGAGGAATTGCCGGTGGCTGTGTAAGATGTTTTACCATAGCGAGGGGTTTGAAACCCCTCGCTAAAAACGATATTTCCCTGCTAAAACTGCATCATTTTATGTAAGAATCATTATCTTGTATCCCCTTTTCATTGAGGAATATAAATAATGACAGAACACGAGATAAAAATACATTTCAAAGAATACGCTTCCGTTGATGAATTAAACAGCGATGAAAAGGCGCTTTGCCTTGAAGCTGTAGAGGCGCTCAAAACTTCCCATTCGCCTTATTCAAAGTTCAAAGTTGGTGTAGCGATGCGCCTGCAAAGCGGCAAGGTATTGTATGCTAGCAACCAGGAGAATGCGGCTTACCCATCAGGCCTTTGTGCCGAGCGTGTGGCGCTTTTTCACTGGGGCGCTAATCACGCTGATGACCCCATTGAAAGCATGGCCGTAACAGCACATACAGATGAGTTTCAATTATCAAAACCTATAACTTCATGCGGGGCCTGCCTGCAAGTGATGGCCGAATACGAAAAGAAACAAGGCAGCCCGATAAAGATGATCTTATATTGTTACAATGGCCCGGTATGGATAGCAACGGGTATCGAAAGTTTTTTGCCATTTTTGTTTTTTGAGGACAGGTTAAACAATCATAAATGAAGATCAAACTTCTGTTACTTTTCCTGTTAGCAGGATTCAGCATAAAAACATTCGCTCAAAATGGTTTCCCTTATGATGGTGAGATCCGCGCGTTCAAACACCAGGATAGTCTTAGCTCCCCAAAGCCAAATGGTATTTTGTTTATAGGAAGTTCCTCCTTCCGTTTATGGGACGACCTGGAGCGGCGCTTCCCGACTAAGCCTATCATCAAACGCGGTGTAGGCGGGTGCGAGCTATCCAACATCGTCAATTTCTACACACCTTATATCCTGTTCCCATACCATCCGCGCAAAATATTCATCTATGCCGGTGAGAATGATATTGCCTACGGCCATTCGGCCGATTCAGTGCTGGTCAGCTTCAGGAAGCTTTACCGCATGATCCGCAAAAAGCTGCCGAATGCGCAGATATATTATCTTTCGATCAAGCCCAGTCCAAGCCGCGTAAAATACCAGGCCGACGACCTAAGAGCGAACGAACAGGTGAAAAATTACATCAAAAACAGGCGGAACTGCAAGTATATTGATGTGAACGAGTCAATCTACAAACCTGGCACTACCCGGCCCGATTCATCGCTTTTCAAGCCAGATTACCTGCACCTCAACAGCAAAGGCTACGACCGCTGGCAGAAGGTACTGGAGCCCTTTGTGAACTAAGAAAGGCCCCTTGCAGGGCTTTAATTTCAACGTTTCGCTGTCGATGGGTCTATAACAGCTCTTACTTCGGCAATGGTATTTATTGGGAAGTTGCCCATTTTTGCATGCTGCCGCACCGCTTCTTCGCTTTCGGCTATATGGATGCAATAGATCTTATCATCAGTAACAAAGGATTGCACCCAATGGTAGGGTTGGTCCAATTCACTTACCACGGCACATGATGTTTGTGCGATACCCTGTAATTCTTCGGCGGAAAGGTTTCCCGCGCCGGGAAGATTTCTCTCAATAACAAATTTTTTCATGCTGCTAATTTTAATGGTTGATATACGCCATAAAATTAGATACTGTATTGCACTCCGATAACAGGGTTATTCCCCATTTAATGTGTGGCGTTTCCCTATTTTATAATATCCAGACCGATGGCCTCCTGCACGGCTTTCATACGTGAGTTTACACCGAGTTTGAGGAGTATCGATGAGATATGATGATCGACTGTTTTAGCCGATATAAAAAGTTTGTTGGCTATCTCCTTGTTTTGCAAGCCTTCCTTTAATGATCTTAAAACATCAAGCTCCCGGTCCGTTAAATGTGCTGCATTTGAGCGGGTTGATTTCCTGATGCCGCGCGGTATACTTTTGATGCCTGTACTTCTCATTTCCAGTTTCATTTTCTCGTACACGGCTTCGGCTCCCAGCGCCTGCACCATGGCCAGCGCCTTTTTCTTGTCCGCATCATTCCCCTCAAACAAAGCAAGCGCCTGCTCGTAAGGGCTGTCCCAATTTTCCCACAGGGCCACATCCTTTATTATATCATCCGTATAATTTTCTCCACCATCTTCATACCCTCCTTTTGGTAATAAGTGCTCCCGCCCCGTTTTTCTTAGCCAAAAATAGAGCCTGCTTTTTTTCTTAAACTTTCCCAGTTCTACAATCATCGTTACCGTCTGAGAAAGAACTTCTTTGTCGATGCAATTTTTCCCGTTGATCCATTCATATTCCATCTGTACCAGAAAAGTCGGAACCAATCTTTGCAGTTCCATTGCTTCAACAGCCAGCGCTTGTGCTTCAAGCATTAGGGAAAGTGCATCCTGTTCACCCTTTCTTATTTTGATAGTTCCCAGTACATTAAGCGCAACAATTTTATTTACCGGCAACAGATCTTCATCTTTAATGAGATCGCCGGCAATCCGGTAAGCCTCATTCCAGTCGCCGGTCTCCAGGAGCAGCCTCGCCTTCGATGACAACAGGTACAATTTCTGTGAATCAAGATCCCGTTCCTCACAATATGCTATGCCCTCCGCCAATGCCTTCGTCGCCAGGGCATAGTCCTTTATAGTGATTCCATCAGCGCCCAGGATAATATAAACGCGGGCGGCATGTTCGTGGTAAGCGTTTTTCACCGAGATTTCGAGACTTTGCTGCAACATGTCAATGCCTTTTTGCTTTGTAGCTTCTTCTAACATCACTGCCGCGCCCATGCTGTTCAATGCGTGTGCGATTGTCTCTTCATCACTCACCTCCTTCGCTATAGCGATAGCATTTTCACCCCACATAATACATTCATCGGATCGGTCCATCGACATCCTCAGCTGTGAAAGATTACTGTAGGCCATGGCCTTTGCTTTAGATGAAGGAAGGTCCCTGAATATTTCGACAGCCTGAACGCCAAAACTCTCCGCTCGTTTTTGGTTACCCTCAAACCACCAAAGCCGCGATAAAAATCGCATGTTATTACCCATCTTTTCCACTTCATTTTTCTCCTCCCAAAGCTTTAATGACTTTTGCGTGTAGATGATAGCTTCCTTGTGCTTATTCGTCAGGTAACATTCATAGGCATATAATTCGTACAGCTCAATTAACTTATTTTTGTTATCGCCCTGGTAATATTCAATAGCGGTGTAATACAATTTCGCTGCTTCGATGTGCGATCCAAGAGCTGCTGCATGACCCGCTGCCAGCGGCGCATAATAGGAAACCAACTCATATTCGTTAGCATTTTTGGCATGGTGAATAATGCGCTCTATCTCCCCACCCGCTTCAAAACTTTCCCGAAAAAGGTCGAGAATGCTTTTATTCAGTGCGATCCTGACAAACGGCGAGAGGGCCGACTCGATGGTTCTGCGGTATAGTTCATGTTTGAAGAATATAATATTATTGTCGATGATCAGAATTTTAGAACCAAGGCAATATTCAATTGATTCAGCATACAGGGGCACCATTTTTTCGAGGTATTTGGTCTCGATGCCCGTTGGAAGCACGGATAATATCTCCCATATCTGCCTTGTCTTCGCATCATGGCGGTTAAAAACCGACAATACAGCGTCTTTGATATTGTCGGGCACCCCAGGGCTGTAGCTGGCCAATATCTCGTTAACATAAAAAGGGTTACCGCCCGAAATACTATAAACGTCCTCACCACAATACCCTTTTTCTCCGGCCATTTTTTCAACCGCATCCCTTGACAATGGGATCAGCTGAAGTCGGCTAAAAGCATCAAAAGGCAGCTGGCCCAACACATTGCGTAAAGCATGCGCCGAATGAATTTCATTGTCGCGGAAAGTAAGGATGAAAAGGCACTGAATATGGGTGATGCGCCTCGCCAGGAATTTGATAAAATCCAGTGTCGCCTCATCGGCCCAGTGGATATCTTCAAAGATGAGCACAACAGGCTTCTTTTGTGCGCTCAACTCCTGCAGGAAGCCAGCGAACAATGCGGCCCGGTCCGTCTGCCCGGTAACCCTTTGCATAATATCGCTTTGCAATTGCCAGGCAATGTCATATAGCGGCGCCAGCGGACGCGGCGTAAACAAGGCGTCACAGGTCCCCTGCAATATTTTACAATCGTTTTTTATTTCCTGGCAAAAAGCGCGTACCAGCGAGGTTTTCCCAATACCGGCTTCACCGCTCAATAAAATACTATGCCCCTCGCCTTCCGATATGAGGTCAAATTTTAATCGCAGCTGTGTTAAAAATCCGTCGCGTTCAATGAGTTGCATTATAGCGGTATTTAAAATAGGGAGAAGATCACCCTAAAATAGGGAAAACATCTAATATACGGTAGTTGACCGGGAGCTTTCTTTGTATTGAAAATCTTTTATTCATTCACTAATCGTTTTTATTATGAAAATCAAATTCACATTCACGGCATTCGTTCTTATCAACCTTATTTCATTGCGACTTTACGCACAGTCGGATGACAAGACCCAGACCAAACATCTATACATTGATGTACATCACCTTGGCGCAGGAAAAGTAAAATATGAAGATGTTGCAAAAGCACATGCCAAAGATTTGGCAACCGAGAAAAAATATAATGTTGAATTTATCAAATTCTGGGTTGATGAGCTCAATGGCAATGTATACTGCCTTTCATCGTCTCCCGATACGGCATCTATAGTTAAAACACATAAAGAAGCACACGGGCTTTTACCCGATCAGATATTTATGGTAAAACCGGGCATGGAATCCGCCGTGATTGCCGGGAAACCCTTTTTCCTGGATGTCCACCACCTTGGCGCCGGAAAAGTTACTGCCAAAGACGTTGCAGCGGCTCATCAGAAGGACCTCGCAGTTGAAGGAAAACACGGCGTTAACTTCATCAATTACTGGGTAAATGAAAAAAGCGGTACAGTATTGTGTCTATCGCAGGCTGCAGATTCAACCGCTGTTATCGAGACCCATAGAGAAGCGCATGGCCTGCTTCCGGATTATATAATCGAAGTTAAACCGGGGCAATAAGGCTATCGGAGGTTCGCAGCATCGCACCTAACGACTATTATAAAATAAGAAGGCCCCGCTAGCTAGCGGGGCCTTCATTGCAAAACAAACAATAAACCACCTATTTATTTATATGAGGTTTCCACCTTCGTAATTTTCCATCCGTCGTCCGATAATTGTGCGGTTATTACATCCGTGCGGGTAACGTCATTGTACTTCATTTCCACCTTTTCAACCAAAAATGTGTCACCTTCCTCAAGTACTGTGCTGCTGCACTCACAGTTTTGGTCAATGTTTGCATTCGCTTTAAGGTTATCGATAATATGGCGCTTATCTGTAGCCAGGACACGCACCCCGCGTTCGATATAAAAATGGGCGTTATCATCTATGACATCGCCTATCCCGCTCATGTTGCCATGCACCACGGCGTTTAAATAGGTATCTACTGCACTCTGTTTTGTTGCGCTCCCCTCATTGTTTTTTGGAGAAGCGCTGGCGAAGCCACATACGGCTATCAGCGCCAGGGCCATCATTGTTTTTAATGTTTTCATGATATTTTTGTTGTGAGTTAAAATTTTGATTTATACCCATAAGACAGTACCATAAATCCAATCGTTACACGAAAAAACGCTTTTAACAAACATTTAACAATTGTTACTTTAGGGTTACAATTATGCCTTAATTTGGCGCTATGATCGAGTTTACCACTATCATGCTGCAGTTTGCCGAGCAGGGCGAAAAAACCGGCTGGACCTATATCGATATCCCCGCCGATATCGCACAGGAGTTAAAGCCCGGCAACAAAAAATCGTTCCGTGTGCGCGGTATGCTGGATGCTTTGCCTGTACGCGGCCTGGCATTGATGCCCATGGGCGAAGGCACCTTCATCATGGCGCTTAAAGCGGACATACGCAAAGCGCTGCACAAAAACGCCGGATCCATGCTGCAGTTAAGGTTAGAAGAAGATGTGGACTTTAAAGTTGACATGCCCGGCGACCTGCAGGAATGTTTTGATTTTGAACCCGAAACCTGGGACTTCTTTAACAGCCTGCCTAAATCGCACCGCGAGTATTTTATCAAATGGATCAACGAAGCTAAAACCAACGAGACACGCGCCAAACGGATTGTGAATACCGTAAACGCGATGCTGCGGAAATGGGGCTTTAATGTGATGTTGAGGGAGATGAGGAAAGAGGGGTGATGTGCGGATTTCAGATGTGCGGATGATTATAAATAGCTTAATGACTATATCGGCCTTTTAACTGATTGTAAATCCTTTTTGTCCCACCAAATATTCCTGCCCATCCAGCTTTATTACCATCAGCGAAATACGCTTGCATTGGTAAGTTGTTAGGTCCCATGTATTCTATTTTGACCCAGTTATTAATAAAATCACGACCTTGTTTTCCGTAAGCAATAGAGGATATTTGCGTGATTATCAAATCAGTATTATTGCCTCTAAATACAATTCCGCTTTTATCTATAATTAACATTCCAATGTCTTTCATCGCCATCATTTGAAAATCCATCCACGTATTTTCTGAAGGGAGGTACCAGGCATTTTCTAAGGTGTAGGTTTCAGGCATAACAGTATTTGCTTTACTAAATTCACAAAGTTAATTAAATAGCGATGAATTTTAAATCTATCCCTATTTGACCGGATAATCCGCTATCAATTTTTTCTGGCATTGTTTTTCGGGTTTGAGCTTACCCTCATCCATTGTATCCTCATATTTGATGGCCAGTGTCTTAGGATCAATAAAAAAATTAAAATGGATATGATAGGTCATACCATTATCTTCCACTACTTCAACATGATAATAAGGATCGTCCTTAGTTGGCCGGTTTGCTAAAAAAGAAACAAGGTGGCGTTTGCCTTTGGTTACTCGTTTAACATAATAGTCCGCATTTATTACTTCTGGCAGGCTTGCAATAAGGTCAACTATTTTACTTTCCTTTTTAGTTTCTTTGATATAGGTTGTTTGCCCGGAAGCAGAAAAAGCTTACGACAAAAAGAACAACAAGACGGATAATAAGGCTCTCATAGTCTACAGCATAAATATATGAAATTTGGATGTTCAAATGTTCAAAAATCTGCACATCCAAAATCCTCACATCTGCACATAATCCATATATTTACCCATCAATTTTTTTAGCTACGAATGAGTGAAGATCTGAGCAATAATACGCCTGGTAATAACGACGAAAATAAATTACACCAAGTAACATCCCTCGGCGGGTTGTATGAGAACTGGTTTCTGGATTATGCCTCCTACGTTATCCTCGACCGCGCCGTACCGCATATCCATGATGGACTAAAACCCGTTCAGCGACGCATCCTGCACTCGCTGAAGGAAATGGACGACGGACGTTTTAATAAAGCGGCCAACGTTATCGGTAACACCATGAAGTATCACCCGCATGGCGATGCTTCCATTGGCGATGCCATGGTGCAGATTGGACAAAAAAACCTGCTGATAGAGTGCCAGGGTAACTGGGGCGACCCAATAACCGGCGACTCGGCAGCGGCTCCGCGTTATATCGAGGCGCGTTTGTCGAAATTTGCACTTGAAGTTGTTTTTAACCCGGATACCACTGAATGGCAGGCCAGTTATGATGGTCGCAATAAAGAACCTGTTACTTTGCCTGTTAAGTTCCCTTTGCTGCTGGCACAGGGCGCCGAAGGTATTGCCGTGGGTTTGGCTACCAAGATATTACCGCACAATTTTATTGAATTGATCGATGCCTCCATCGCAGTACTAAATGGTGTCACACCTAATTTAGTGCCCGACTTCCCTACCGGCGGCATGGCCGATTGCTCCGCTTATAACGACGGGCAGCGCGGTGGCCGGGTGCGCGTTCGTGCTAAAATATTGGAGCGCGACAAAAAGACTTTAGCCATAACCGAAATACCCTTCGGCACAACCACCGGCAGTTTGATCGACAGCGTAATATCTGCCAACGATAAGGGTAAGATCAAGATCAAAAAGATCGAGGATAACACGGCTAAGGATGTGGAGATCATCATCCACCTGGCACCGGGCATATCACCTGACGTGACGATTGATGCACTATATGCCTTTACGGATTGTGAAGTTTCGATATCGCCCAATACCTGCGTAATTCAGGATGACAAACCACGCTTTATGAGCGTGAACGACATGCTGACCGAAAGCACGCACTATACCAAAGAACTGTTAAAGCAGGAACTGCAAATACGCCTGAAGGAGTTGATGGAGAAGATATTTTTCAGCAACCTGTTAAAAATATTTATCCAGGAAGGGATGTACAAGCATCCGGATTATGAAAGTTCGGGCAACTTTGAGACGGTAGTTGATGTGTTGAATAAATTATTCACGCCATTCTTCCCGCAGTTTTACCGGGAGATACTACCCGAAGATTATAAAAAACTCATCGATAAACCCATGAGCAGCATCACCCGCTTTGACGTTAAAAAAGCGGATGAGCAGATGAAGGCTTTGGAGAACGAGATCAAGGAAGTCAAGCATCACCTCAAACACCTGAATGACTACGCGATTGCCTGGTTCCAGAAGCTAAAGGAGAAGTATGGCAAGGGCCGCGAGCGCAAAACTGAGCTCCGCACCTTCGACCGTGTAGAGGCTGCACAGGTAGCTTTAGCGAACGTGAAATTGTACGTAAATAAAGTCGATGGCTTTATCGGGAGCGGTTTAAAGAAAGACGAATTTGTGTGTGATTGTTCCGATATCGACGAGATCATTGTGTTCCGTGCTGACGGTAAATGCATCATTACCAAAGTGCAGGAGAAAGTTTTTGTTGGAAAGGATATCGAGCATGTGGCCGTATTCAAAAAGAACGACGAACGCACGGTTTATAACATGATCTATAAAGACGGGCAAAGCGGTGTAAGTTATATCAAACGTTTCTCGGTCGTTGGCGTAACCCGCGACAAGGAATATGACCTGACCAAGGGCAGCAAAGGCTCCAGGGTGCAATATTTTTCGGCCAATCCGAATGGGGAGGCCGAAGTGGTCAACATCCAGTTAAAACCGCACGCCAAACTCAAAAAGCTGCAGTTTGACGAGGATTTTGCGGCTATTGCTATCAAGGGCCGTAACTCGATGGGAAATATCGTTACCAAATACCCGGTAAAAAAGATCGTACTAAAAAGCAAAGGCGTATCAACCCTTGCCGGACGAAAGATATGGTACGATGACATCTTAAAGCGGCTCAACGCAGACAACAGGGGCAAATACCTGGGCGAGTTTGATGGTGACGACCGCATACTGACCATTTTAAGTGATGGTACCTATGAGCTGACAAGCTTCGACTTGAACAACCACTTCGACGATAAGATGATCCGCATAGAAAAATATGAACCTGAAAAGGTTTATACCGTGGTTCATTTCGAAGGCAAGTCGAAAAATTATATGGTGAAGCGCTTTAAGTTTGAGAACACCGCTATCGGCAAACAAACCAGCATCGTCAGCGATGAAAGCGGCTCGAAACTTATACTGGTGTCAGGCGCACAACAACTGATTGTAAAAGTCGACCAGCTCAAAGGCAAAACTGAGATCCCGGAAACGGTAGAACTCGATTTGTCGGAACTGATAGATGTAAAAGGCATGAAAGCGATGGGCAACCGCATTTCACAGCATACGGTTAAATCTGTAGAACTGGTAAATGAAATAAACCCGGTTGTAGAAGTGCCCGAACCTGTTATTGAGGCGGAAGAACCTGAAGAGCCAACTGTTGAATCAGTGGAATCATCATCAGAATCAGCGGAATCAACTTTAACTGAATCGGTGGAACCACCCAAAAACGAATCGGTGGAATCACCAAAAGAAAAATCGGTAGAATCCGAAGCTCAATCGGTGGAACCTCTCCATAAAAAAGTAGACTTTGAGATCACCAACCCAGATGACATCGAAATAGATGATAAAGGGCAATTGGGGTTGTTTTAAATACATTTGTAGAGACGCCATGCAGGCGTCTCTACGTTTTTACCAGCAAAGATGAGACGCCGGATATTGCTGTTAGCCTGTGCACTCGGCCTGCAATTTTGCTTTAATGCGAAGGCGCAGGGGTTGCCGGTATGGAATAATGCCCAACAAAAATCGGCAGCTAAGGATTGGCTGATCGAACCGATCGGCGTCAAAGCACAGGTATTCAAAAGTAAGGACGGCAAGGACCTTATCCTTTACAACGGTTTGGTCAAACGTGCCTTTCGTATCACGCCCAACGTAGCCTGTATTGATTATCAAAACCTCGCAAATGGCCGGCAATTACTGCGGGCGGTAAAAGCCGAGGGGCGGCTAATGATCGATGGGCACGATTACAATGCAGGCGGCCTGTACGGGCAAAAGGAAAATGCTTACCTGTTGCCATCGGAACTGGATCATATGACGGCCGGGGCAAACGATTTTCAATTTGTAAATTATACCGTCGCACCTGTCAGTCCATATCTTAACTGGAAAACCAGGTTTTGGATGCCGCAAACAAAACCGGCTTCAGGGAAAATGCTCTCATTTCACTATCGCGCCGCAGCGCCGGAATTAAATGGCCTCGAACTAAGCGTGAACTATGAGCTTTATAATGGTCTACCGCTGATGGTGAAATCACTTTCGCTGGAAAATAAAGGAACCCAAGCTTTTAAAATAAACCGGGTAGTAAATGAGATCATCGGGATAGCCGAAGAAGAAAGCGCGGTAGTGGGTAAACCCGAAGACATGAAAAAGAACCAGGGTATTTACCTGGAAACAAATTATGCTTTTAACAACGCGATGCATTATGCTTTAAGCGACCAGGTAACGCATTGGAAAACTGATCAGGCATATACATCACAGGTGAACTACGATCTCCAAACACCCTGTTTGGTGGAGATCTATCCGGAGCAGGGACCCGGTATTGAACTAAAACCAGGGGAAGTTTTTAAATCAGTGCGCACCAGTGAACTGCTGACGGATAGCTATGACCGGGAAAGAAGGGGGCTGGAAATCCGCAAAATGTATGGTGTTTTGGCGCCCTGGACCGCTGCCAACCCGATCTTTATGCACCTCATAAGCCGCAATGATGAGGATGTGCGCCGGGCGGTCGATCAATGTGCCGCGACCGGGTATGAAGCTGTGATACTGAGTTTTGGCAGTCACCTGGATATGGAAGACACCAGCGGGGCAAATTTGAAACGATGGAAGGCACTGGCAGACTATGCCCATAGCAGGCATGTTTTTATTGGCGGTTACGACCTGTTCAGTTCGAGGCAGATCAGCGATGCGGATGATGTTGTGGACCCGAAAACCGGCAAACCCGGCGGCGCATTTTTTGGGCATGCACCGTGTTTCGGAAGTAAATGGGGCCTGGCTTTCAGGGATAAGATCAAAAACTTTTTCACCGAAACCGGTTTTGACATTTGGGAAAATGACGGCCCCTACCCCGGCGATGTTTGCGCGTCGACAACCCACCCTGGTCACGCCGGGCTGGATGATTCGCAATGGCGGCAGATGGAAATACAAAAGGAATTGTACCATTGGCTGAATGAGCGTGGCATTTATATCAACGCGCCCGACTGGTACTTTTTGGATGGGGCCAATAAGACAGGGATAGGTTACCGTGAGGTGAATTTTTCGTTACCGAGGGCTGACCAGAAAATATTGAACCGCCAGAATATCTATGACGGTACCTGGGAAAAAGGCCCTTCAATGGGCTGGGGATTTGTACCGTTAACCCGTTACCAGGGCGGCGGCCCCGAGGCCGTGCTGGAGCCGTTAAGTGAACACCTGGATGACTACAAGGCGTTAATGATGGAATATTACGGCTCAGGCGTACAGGCCTGTTACCGAGGGCCGCGTTTGTTCGACACAGAGCAAACAGAGCAAACCGTAATTGAGGTTATAAAATGGTATAAGAAGTACCGCGAAATTCTGAATTCCGATATCATTCACCTGCGCCGGCCCGACGGTCGCGACTGGGATGGCATCCTGCACGTAAACCCGCAGCTTAAGATAAAGGGGCTGGTCATGCTGTACAATCCTGCCGGGAAGGCTATCACCCGCCATATTCAGTTACCGCTTTATTACACCGGTTTAACCGGCAACGCCACCGTTCGCGAACACGATGGAGCGCCTAAAATATATCACATGCAACGGGACTATAGCATAAATCTCGATTGTACTATCCCGGCAAACGGCTATACGTGGCTAACGGTTGAATGATCTGATTTGCGGGGTACGCCTTTTATAAAAAATCCTTAATTTGCAGCGTTTTCACAAATATTCTCCGATGAAAAAGTTTGTCCTTATTCTTTTCGCATTAACCTCTTTTTCCAGCCTATGTTTCGCTCAAAAAGCAACCCACACCTTCGCCCTGGGCGATTCGGCGTTTCTGTTAGATAACAAACCCCTGCAAATCATTTCGGGCGAAATGCACTGTTACCGCATCCCACGTGCTTACTGGCGCGACCGTATCCGCAAGGCAAAAGCAATGGGATTGAATACCGTAGCGACTTATATTTTCTGGAACATGCATGAACCTGTGGAGGGCAAATTCGATTTTACCGGAAACAGCGATATTGCCGAGTTTGTGAAGATTTGCAAAGAAGAAGGCATGTGGGTGATCATGCGGCCAAGTCCCTACGCTTGCGCTGAGTGGGAATTTGGCGGTTATCCCTGGTGGCTGCTGAAGGATAAAGCTTTGAAGGTCCGCAGCAAGGATCCTAAATTCCTGAAAGCCTATCATGACTATGTGATACAGTTAGGCAAACAGCTCGACCCGCTGCTGGTAACACATGGCGGCAATATCCTGATGGTACAGATAGAAAATGAATACGGATCATACAGCAACGATAAAGAATATTTGGACATCAACCGCAAGCTTTTCCGCGAAGCGGGATTTGATTGTACGCTGTTTACCTGCGATGGGCCATCTCAATTACCCGCCGGATATTTACCGGGTTATTTACCCGCCGTCAACGGGCTGGATAATCCTAAAGAAGTAAAAGCACTCATAAATAAGTATCATGATGGTAAGGGCCCGTATTATATCGCCGAATGGTACCCAGGCTGGTTTGATAGCTGGGGTGGTACGCATAATACCAGCAACCTGAACGAGGATGCAGGCAAACTGGATACGGTATTGGCAGCGGGATTATCCATCAACCTATATATGTTTCATGGGGGTACCACAAGGGGCTTTATGAACGGCGCGAATATGAGTAAACGCGACCCGTACTCGCCTCAAACATCAAGCTATGATTATGATGCGCCGCTGGACGAGGCCGGGAACCCAACCCCCAAATACTATAAGTTCCGCGAGATCATACAAAAGCACCTTGCAGCGGGTGTAAAGCTGCCACCAGTGCCTGCAAATAACAGAACAATTGCCATCAAAAATATTAAGTTAAATGATGTTGCGCCACTGTTTTTAAATCGCAAAGTGTATGTAACTTCTGAAAAGCCACTTTGCTTTGAGGATATTAACCAGGGATATGGTTTTGCCATGTACCAAACCAAGATTAAACATACCACCAGCGGCCTACTTAAAATCAAAGAATTGCGCGACTTTGCTACGGTTTATATTAACAACAAGCGGGTTGCCGTACTGGACAGACATTTAAGGCAAGACTCTGTGCAACTGAATAATATTCCTGCTGAAGCTACTTTGGATATTCTGGTAGAAAATAATGGAAGGATTAATTATGGGCCTTACTTGACAGACAACAGGCAAGGTATTACCGAGAAAGTAACTTTAGATGGAACGGAGCTAACCGGGTGGTACATGTTTAAATTCCCATTTAATAATCTTGCGGGTTTTTATTTCGTGCCCAGTAATTCGGTTATCCATCACGAATGGAGTGTAGAAAAAGAGCCTACTTCTGCCCCATGCCTTTTTAAGGGCACATTCAACCTCACCAAAACCGGCGATACTTATTTAGATATGAGCCAATTTGGCAAGGGTTTTGTGTTCCTGAACGGGCATAATTTAGGCAAATATTGGTATGTGGGCCCGCAGCAAACGCTGTATGTGCCGAAATCGTGGTTGAAGGTTGGTCAAAACGAAATCGTAGTCTTTGATGAACTGAAGGGCGGCCATACCAGCATCAGTGCATTGGATAAACCGATATTGAATACTGTTGTAAAGGAACAAAACTAACGCCACGCGCCTTGCGCCATCCGCTAAATACTGATAAAAAACGCCGCTTCAAAAACGTGGCCGTATTTGACGTGCTGAATTGCTTCTTTCTTACTAATATCAACGTGTTTACCTTCCGTGTCTGCGCAGCCAAGCCAGGGTTCGATGCAGATGAAATCGGCGCCGGGCTTGGCCCATATGCCGAGGTAATTGAAATGTGGGAATTCTACCGATAACGTTTGCTCGTGCTTGTCGCTTTTAATAGTTACCTCACGTGAGTTCAGTTTCTTAAACACCCAGGCATCCTGCACAAACATGTCGCGGGTAAGGCGCAGCTTTTTGCCATCCAGTTTTATGGGTTCAGTTTGGCCGGTAAAATAACCTTCGGCGGATAGCAAATGTTTCTCCAGCTTTTCTTCCGACTCAAACTCAAGGTAATAGTCCTCGTAATTTTCACCAGTATGGAACGGCACATTAAATGCAGGGTGCCCGCCGACAGAAAAATAAATGGTATCGCGCTGTTTATTGATCACCTTATAGGTGATCCGCAACGCATTTTCTATCAACTCGTAATGGATTTGGAAATCGAATTTATAAGGATATACTTCAAGTGTATGGTCAGAATAAGGTAACGAAAAACGGGCCGAAATTTCATTTGATTCTATTAGGAGCGACTCACTTTCGCGGTTAAAACCATGGCGCTTCATCGGGTAGGTTTTCCCGTCCACCAGCAATTCGTTGTTGATCAAGCCGCCTACAACCGGGAACAGGTTTGGCGCATGCCAGGGCCAAATATTCGGGTCGGCTTGCCAGAGATGTTCCAGGCCCGAAACTTTGTTATAGATCGAGGTCAACTCGCCGCCTTTGTTGCGGATGGATACTTTCAGGAAATCATTTTCGATGGTAGTCATAGGTGCAAATTAATGATCGGAAAAGTATTATTTGGAAACACAAATTAAGTCATTTTTTCCAAGAACAAGTTCCATATACTCACCAATAAAACTAACGCTTGTTTGACGATTTGCCACCAGTAAAACTTTCATAAAAACCGACCATTTTGAATAATGGCTTTTCTAAAATTATAACACCATATTTGTTCAAAAAACCTTCATAATATGTATTCTGTCCAGTTTCTGTTTCGGGTTGCTAAAACAATTTCGGTAGCTGCAATTGCCTTAATGTCATTACTGATCGTTATAGGTAATACTACAGATTATTTTACCAACTACCAATTCGTGGAACACGTAATGAAAATGGATACGATTTTTCCGGGTAGTGCTATTCATTACCGGAGTATCAACAGCACATTTCTTTTTCACGCCCTATATATGCTGATCATAGCGTTGGAAGCAGCCATGGCGTTTTGCTGTGTAAAAGGTAGCTGGACACTTTTTAAGAATATAAGATCCAGCGCTGCATCATTTCATACAGCCAAGAATTGGGCGGTAGCCGGACTTATCATTGCAATAAGTATATGGTTTTTAGGATTTGAGGTAATAGGCGGAGAATGGTTTGCAATGTGGCAGAGCCATACCTGGAACGGTCTGGGCAGTGCCGAACGAATTATTAGTTTCGTAATGTTGGTACTTATCCTTTTACATTTAAAAGAAGAAGAGATATAAATTGGCCCTTCTTCAAATGGATACATACCCTTCCCTTTAGTCGTCGTCTTTTTTCTTTTGCTCCAAAATCACAAAGGCGCTTCGTTTTGGCGCAGGCATCGCCGAGTTTTCGCCTTTTACATATTTCCATATCACTTCGTTCAGGTCCAGATCAGGCACTTTATCTTCTTTTGCCAGGTTAAAAAATTGCGAGCGTTTACTACTTTCATTATCGGCAATATTGCGTTGCTCCAGGTCAACCTGCGCTGGTTTTACAACATAAGGCGTAAGATCAGGCTTGCTTGTAAAGCATTCGTACATTGGTTTTGCGGCTGCATCGTATTGGCTCATCGGCGGCAGGCCCAATATGAGCTCCATCGTACGCAAAACGCCCGACGTAGAATACATTTCGTGAATAACCGTATTCCGCTTCACGTAGGGCCCAACAACGTATACCGGCGAGCGGTGCGCGTCGATATGGTCGGGTCCATCCTGTGCATCATCTTCTAAAACAAATACGACCGATTCCTTCCAGATAGGGCTTTTTGAAAGATGTTCGATAAATTGCCCTACGGCAAGGTCATTATCACCAACAGCGGCTACCGGCGAGTACGAACCTTTATGCTGACCGCTGGTATGATCGTTACAAATGCGTACGCTGTTAAATTGCGGCACTTTGCCTATCGCCAATAGCGAATCAAAATCATGTTCCCAAATAGCCTCGCGTTTTACATCTTTAATATCGAGGTCGAAACTTGGCGCCTGGCGGCAATAATGACCCTCGAGCGTCTTTATATTGGGTTTATAATCATCGGCAAACTCGCCATAGGTGCGGTAGCTTACCCCTGCCCTTTTGCAATAGTCCCATATATAGCCATCCCTTGGGTCGCTTGCAGGGCGCGTGCCTTCGGAGTCGTAATTACCGCCACGGTCGCCATAACTTGTGGGCCATGTTTTTTCAATAAAGTCGGTAGCGTAAGCAGCAGTGCTCCAGTTATGACCGTCGGCGCTTACTTCGGCATCCACATAAAAATTATCCAACAGAACAAACTGGTTGGCTAGCGCATGCAGGTTTGGTGTTATGCGCTGCCCGAATATGCACAATGAAGTATCTCCATTACCGTTGGGCATATCGCCCAAAACTTGGTCATAAGTGCGGTTTTCTTTAATGATATAAAATACGTGTTTAATGGGCGATTTTTCACCACGCTTGCGCGGAATGGGGTTACCTGCGATGCCATCAGCCATTTCGGTTTTCTTTACTGTGAAAGGCGTATTGGCATATACCTTTTTGGTGTATACTTTCAGTTGCTCGGGCGTTGGAGTTTTTATAAACGAAAGTGTTCCCTTAAACAGGCCGCCGATGTATTGGTCCGACCTCTTTTTTGCGCCCTGCTGGTAGCCACTTTTATCACTCTTTTTGATAGGCTGAGGGCCCATCGGGTTAGCCATTGAAGTAAAGCCCTTGCCGTTTGAGACAATGATCATGTTCCTCAATGTTTTTACGTTGGTTGGGTACCAGCCTACAGGAATGAAGCCCTTACTGTGGCTGCTGCCCGGCATGCTTACATCAAATACGGCCAGGCAATTGTTATCGGCATTGGCGATATACAGCGTTTTCTCATCAGTCGATAACGCGAGCCCATTAGTAGTTGATCCTGTAAGTTTTGTAGGATATAAGGATGTTGATAAGGTCTCCATTGTTTTTCCGGTCGCCGTATTGATGATGGAAACCGAGTTATCATTTGCATTGGCTACGAAAAGAAGTGTACCCTTTTTGTTCAGCAGCAATTCGTTCGGGTGGCTGCCGACCTTGAAACTTTTGGCTAAAGTTCCGGTAACCGTGCTATAAACCGATACACCCTCTCCGCCCCAGATAGAAATATATAATTGTTTTTCATCAGGCGACAGCATGCAGCTATACGCCTCGGCTGGGAGTTTCACCTTTTTTATCACATCCCTTTTCCGGGGGTCGACAACATAAAGAGCGCTATCTTCTTTGGTAACAGTATAAAGACGCGTGTTGCTTTTATTGATTGCTATACCTGTCGGGCAAACCTTATATTTATCCCATGCAGCAGGCGCTAGTTTTATGGTGTCCGCTGCACCGATCTTATTGCCCTCGATATGATAAGCTAATATCCGATTGTCATTGCCGCCGGAGGCATAAAGTATTTTTTCATCGTGACTAAATGCCAGACCGTACCATGATTTGGCTATGATACGCTCATCAAGTAGCTTTTCAGTTTTGGGGTCGATGAGTTGAATCGACTGCGTGCTTTGCCCGTTATTGGTTACAGCCAGCAAACGGCCCGATGCTGATATTTGGATATTGAGAGGCAGATCACCTAATTGCAGCCAGCTGCCCGCCGGGCTCAGTTTCCAGCCGTTTGGCAGCAACACCTGCCCGGTTTTTTTCATTTTCCCGGGAACCTGGGCATATAGCCCGTTTACAATGAATAAACTTAAAACAGCGAGAGAGAAGATTTTTGATTTCATATGTAATTATTGATTGGCACATCAAAAATACAAATTGATGCATATCAAAACCCGTGTTAACAAAAACTTAATAGGAATCAAATAGGATGATTACTTATAAAGCTTCAGATGCTTTGTAAACCCATCGATAAAATCTTTATCAAACGGCCCGATGCCGAGCGCGGTATACTCCATGCCCTTCAGTTCGGTAAGCCCGGCATCTTTTACCAGGTAGCAAATGATTTTGCCCGTAGGGTGATTATTTAAACTCTTATAAATTCGCTTCAACTCCTCCTCAGAATTTACCTCGAGTATAATTTTGCCCTGCCCTGTTTCAAACCATTCTTCTATCTTTTCCGGGTGTTGTTTGGCAACGTGCAAAAAAGCCATCAGGCTGGCGTGACTTGCCTGTGCAGCGGCTTTACCGGCTGACATATTAAGGTCGGTCCTTAAAATAATCACTTGTTTCATCCGGGTTACCGCAACAATTCAGGCCGTATTTTGTCCGTAAACTCTTTGGCAAACTTATTCAGCTTGGGCTGAATGACATAAGCGCAGTACGACTTATTGGGATTATCCTGGTAATAATTCTGATGATAATCTTCGGCTTTGTAAAAGTCCGATGCCGGCGTAATTTCGGTAACAATAGGTTTATCAAATACCTTTTCGTCCGTCAGCCATTTTATCATGGCTTCCGACAGCTCTTTCTGTGCTTCGGTATAATAAAATATAGCCGAGCGGTATTGCGTACCCACATCATTTCCCTGGCGGTTAAGAGTAGTAGGATTATGTGTGCGGAAAAATACCAGCAGCAATTCGTCAAAACTTATTTCGTCGGCATCATATTCCAAATGGATAACTTCCGCATAGCCGGTGTCACCGTTGCAAACCTCCATATAGGTAGGATTTGGTTTGTCGCCGCCCATGTAGCCAGAGGTAACTGATTTTATGCCTTTCAGCGTTTGAAAAATGGCCTCGGTGCACCAGAAGCAGCCATTTCCGAATGTTATTTTCTCTATATTCATATAATTCCTATAACCAATTTAATGCCGATTTGCTTTGCCTGTCATAAAGGCATATTGTAACGATATTACGGTATGCAATTTAATTATTAGCGTTATTATAAATAATTTATAATTTAGTGTCGGATATACATTTATTACCTAAATAAACCACCATGTCTTTAATTCACGTTCCTGTTAAATCAGTAAGGCTGCTCCTGCTGCTGTCGATTGTATTTTTTTATTCCAAAACCTTTGCGCAATCACCCCGAACCAGGGCCGATTTTGACAAAGGCTGGCATTTCCATTTGGGCGATGTAAGCGGGGGCGAAAACCCAGCTACCAGCGATATATCCTGGCGCACACTCAATTTGCCGCACGACTGGAGCATCGAAGGCAAATTCAGCAAAGATAACCCGGCGACACCCGAAGGCGGCGCATTACCCGGCGGCATAGGCTGGTACCGTAAAACATTTACTGTTCCCGCTACGGATAAGACTAAAAAGGTTTATATCGATTTTGACGGCGTATACCAGAAAAGCACGGTTTGGCTAAATGGTCATCAATTGGGTTTCAGGCCAAACGGCTATATCTCTTTCGAATATGACATGACGCCTTATTTAAACTTCGGCGGAAAGAACACTATCGCCGTTAAGGTTGATAATTCGGTTCAGCCAAACTCACGCTGGTATTCGGGTTCGGGTATTTACAGGAATGTGTGGTTGGTTACGACGAATTATGGAGCCATCGTTCATTGGGGCACGTATGTAACGACGCCAATCGTCAATATTGATAGTGCGACTGTAAAAATCGCATCAAATGTTAGGCTAATCGCTACTTCAACGAAGCTCAAAACAAGTATTGTTGATATGACTGGCAAGGTCATTAAATCGATCACAGCAACACTTGGCGGTTACGGATATTATACGATAATTCCTCTCGATCAAACAATAACAATATCCAAGCCTCACCTTTGGTCGGTTAAGGACCCTTATTTGTACAAAGTAGTCAGCCAATTATATGACGGCAAAAAGCTTATCGACGAATACACAACTCCTTTCGGCATCCGCTACTTCAATTTCGATGCCGATAAAGGCTTCACGCTGAACGGCAAGCCATTGAAAATTTTAGGCGTATGCGACCACCACGATTTAGGTAGCCTTGGCGCAGCCGTTAATTACCGTGCATTGGAGCGCCAACTGCAAATGCTGAAAGAAATGGGCTGCAATGGTATCCGTACCTCGCACAATCCCCCCACACCCGAGTTGCTCGATTTGGCAGATAAAATGGGCTTCATCGTAATGGACGAAGCATTCGATTGCTGGGAAGTCGAAAAAGTGAAATATGATTATCACTTATACTTTAAGGAATGGCACAAACGCGACCTCGAGGATCAAATCCTCCGCGACCGTAACCACCCGAGCGTTATCATTTGGAGCATTGGCAACGAGATACCACAACAAGGCGACCCACGTTCGCTTACCTTAGCTCCCGAGTTGGCCGCCATTGTTCACAGCCTGGACGTGACCCGCCCAATAACTACTGCTAACGACCGTCCGGATACATCGAACAAGATCATCCGGTCGGGCGCATTGGACCTCATCGGTTACAATTACCACGAGTTTAACTATGCAGGTTTCCATGACAGGTACCCCGGCAAAAAGTTCATCGCCACAGAAACTACATCGGGGCTGGAAACACGGGGGCATTACGATATGCCTTCGGATAGTATAAGGGTATGGCCAACCCGCTGGGACAAGCCTTTTACTGATGGCAACCCTGATAATACAGTATCGGCTTATGACAATGTTCGCCCGGCGTGGGGTTCAACGCATGAAATGACATGGAAAGTGATGAAGAAATATGATTTCCTTTCGGGAATGTTTATATGGACCGGCTGGGATTATATGGGCGAGCCCACACCATACAAATGGCCGTCGCGCAGCTCTTATTTCGGTATCATCGATATGGCCGGTTTTCCGAAGGACGTTTACTACATGTACCAGAGCGAATGGACAGATAAAACCGTTTTGCACATTTTACCGCACTGGAACTGGGAACCCGGTAAAACTATTGATGTATGGGCTTATTACAACCATGCTGATGAGGTTGAACTGTTCCTGAATGGCAAATCGGTGGGAATCAAAAAGAAACAAGGCGACGACTTGCACGTAATGTGGCGGTTAAAATTTGAGCCGGGAACATTGAAAGCCGTTTCCCGCAAGGATGGCAAAATAGTTAAAACAGAGGTGATCCACACCGCCGGCAAGCCTGCAAAGATACTGTTGATCGCCGATCGCAAAAACATCAAAGCTGATGGCAAAGATGAGTCGTTCGTTACCGTTAAAATACTGGATAAGGATGGCAATGTAGTTCCGACTGCGGATAACCTCGTAAACTTTAAATTGAACGGCACAGCCTTTATAGCAGGTGTTGACAATGGATGTGAGACGGACCATAGTTCGTTCAAAGCAAACCACAAACAGGCCTTTAATGGCCTTGCACTGGCTATCTTGCAGTCAAACGGCAAGCCTGGAAATATTACGCTGACAGCTTCTTCAAAAGGTTTGGCGGATGCTACCCTAACTGTCAGCGCAAAATAAGATATTATGCCATTTCCTATGATTTCTTCCTGATATAGGTGAAATCATAGGAAACCTGGTAGGTTTTGCCCCCATCGCTTGATAGCTCCGAATATTGCCTGACGGTATCTTTATCGATGTTGTAAAACCTAAAATTGCCTGTTTGCTTGTTGCCTTGTGCATCCTTTGTTTCGAAGGTAAAATGCATGATGCCGTTTTCATATACACCGTTGTAAAAACGCTGCCTGTCGCTTGGCCCGCCTGCGCCCAGCCAATCCTGCTCCCATTTACCTACACTTTCATCATAATAATTGAAGCTTTTGCCGGTATTAGCCTGAGTGGAGGTCCAGTTTTCGAGTATGGCACATGCACCCGACATACTTTGTACGCTGCTGTGCCCCACTAATTGCTGCGTACCTGTTTGATAAACGTCCCACTCGCCTATCCAGAAATCAAAATCGTGCCTGTTTGGTTCGCCGGCACAAGGGTAAACCGTTTCATAAACCTTTTTTCGTATATCGGCAAAGTTTGGTGCTTGCCGGATATTTTTAAAATCGGCCAGCGTATCCAGGTCGGGCAGGCTATTATAGCCCAACGCAGTGGATTTGATCAATCGGTCCGTCGCTTCGTCAATCATATTCGTCAATGAGTATATCCTGGCCATCCTTGCCAGTGTAATAGACCTCACTGCAGGCCTTGGGTTATTAGCCAACGACTTATTATAATCTTTCATTGCCTCATCAAACATCCCAAGGTTCTGATTACAATAACCGAGTCGCGTCCACGAAATACTGTTGGTTGAAGTGTCCTTCAATAGGCTTAAGTAAGCTTGTTTCGAGGCCTTCCATTCCTGTTTCAGAAATAGTGAATCGGCTTTTTTTAAAGTAGCTTTGTCCTGTGCAATGGCGCTTATGCTTACAATTGTCAACAGGGCTGTTATGATCTTTTTCATGATTCAATTTATTTTAACCAGTCCATATCAAATTTCACCCAATAGATATCATCCTGGCCGTTGCCAGGAGTTGAAAGCATTTCTTTAATTTGTTGATAGTTTTTGACTTTACCATCCGCAAATTCTTTGCTCAATCTATTGCTGGTAAACACCAGGTATTTTTTATCCGGGGTAACATAAGGGCAATAGTCAAGTACTGTAGAATTAACTAAGGCCGGGAGATGCTTTACAGGCAGCCACACTCCGTTCGTATCCACATGACTGATGTAAAGATCTCCGCGGCCCATATCGTCAGCCCTGCCATAAGATGAAAAAATAATAAACCGCTCATCCGGATCGACAAAGGCATTAAACTCATCGAATTTGGTATTGATATCTTCAGGCAAACTTTCGGGCTTACCGTAGATTCCGTTGACGGGTCGGCAAACCACAATATCTTCGTTCCCTTTGCCGTAATCAGCTTCAACGGTAAAATAAAGGTTACCGCTTTTGGTTACAGAGGGGTAAAATTCGTTTTTTTCGGAGTTGACAGTCGGCCCAAGGTTCTCCGGTTCGTCCCAATTACCACCCAACAATCGCTTGACGCGCCAAAGATCAAAATCATTTTTTGTGCGGCCATTAACAGGCCTGTCCGATGAGAAATATACCGTTTGTCCATCAGGCGAAAATGCCGCCTCCAGGTCGCGATACCGGCCCGAAAATGGTGCCACCTCCGGCTTGCTCCATTGGCCATTTTTTAAAGTAAGGTGCATTATGGCACTTAGGATGAACCGTGGTCCCTGGACGGTGAAAAATATCTCATTACCAGTCGGCGAAATAGTAAAATCACGGTTGCTGAGACCATCCGACAATATGCCTTTTGCGAAAAGACGTGGTGTATCTGCGGGCAATTCCGTACCAGGGTAAATGGTTTGTGCCGAAACACGTCCGCGTTGCAATAGTGCCGCAGCAATCAATAAAATGGTTAAACTGATTTTCATCCAATTGCCTACGCTCCAATCAAATATACCCGGAAGCGCAAAACAAAAAATCACCCTTTAAGGGTGAATTACAACAATATTGAAAAGATGAGTTAATTAAGCGTCCTGTTCCTGGGCAGATTCTTCCCGTTCGGCAGGGCCGAACATCCTTTGCAGTTTCCTGATTTGACGCTGCCTGTTAAAAACCTCGTCCATCAGGTAAGCCGGGATAAAGCCACCCATCCAGAAAGCAGCTACAAACAAATTGGATAAGCCCTGGGCCAGGAACATTGCCGACAACCCGAAAAACACAAAGCCGAAAAGCGAATAGTAATTAGACTGCTTTATCTTCAGGCGAAAGCCTTTTTCCCTGAAATTTTGCCGGAAAGGGGCAGTTAAGAGCGGTATAAATATAAAGTAGAAAAGGTTTTTTTGAGAAAGCGTAAGATCATTAGAGATATTTTTCCTGATGTAGTTGTTCAGTTTTTCTATCTGTTTCGACTTGTAGTTTTTGATCTCTTCTTCTGAAATTTTTCTGCCGGCCAATTCCTCAAATGCGACTGACACAGCCATCTCTGTATAGCCAAACTTATTGTCTATTATTTCCATAAGCTTCTCGGTCGGAAGACTGGAATAAGTCACCTGCAGTTCTTGTTTAGAAACCATTTAGGTCGGCCAATAATTGGTGTTTAGTTGACAGATAATATCAAAGTTAGCTGTAAGCTATGATTTATCCTAATAAAATAGCATAAATAATTTGTTGTAACGATTACACTAAGTTAATTTAAATTATCGTATAAGTTTAAGGATGCCCTTCACGGGCCTGCTTGCAATAGTGGTCACTATGGCGGCGGGTGAAATTTTTCTTATTAGGTTATTATTCTCGTCTGTAACATACACGTTACCGGTCGCATCAACTGCTATACCCGACGGTGTATTGAACGTTGCGGCTACACCCGCAGCATCTTTTGCTCCCTTGGCGCCGCTACCTGCAAACGTGCTTACCACACCAGCCGGCGTTATTTTACGTATCCTGTTATTTCCTGCATCTGCTACATAAATATTGCCGGCTGCATCAACCGCGATCCCGAATGGCGAGTTGAAGCTGGCCGAAGTTCCGCTCCCGTCTGCAAAACCTGTTTTCCCGCTTCCTGCAATGGTACTCACCACGCCCCCAGGGGTTATCTTTCTTATCAAATTATTACCGTTATCAGCCACATAAATGTTTCCAATCGCATCCACTGCGAGGCTTTCGGGCAAGTTGAACCTGGCCGCTGTATCCAGCCCATCAGCAGCACCCTTAATACCCCTCTTACCCGCAATTGTACTTACTACGCCTGCCGCACTTATTTTCCTTATTAAATCGTTTTCATAGTCCGCTACGTAAACATTTCCGGCTACATCAACCGCGACGCCTAATGGAGAACTAAATGTAGCCGTGTCCTTTCCGTCAGCAGCGCCTGCAATGCCCGTTCCGGCGAAAGTGCTTACCGTTCCCGAAGGGCTGATCAGCCTGATGACATTATTCCCTGCATCGGCGATATAAACATTACCGGCCGTATCTGCGGCAACGCCAAAAGGCTTGTTAAAACTGGTCGCCGATGATCCATTGGCGAAACCGACAGCACCGACTGTACCCGCATAGGTGCTCACTATCGCACTGGGCGTTATCATGCGGATAAGCTCATTCCCCTGGTCGGCAACGTAAATATTACCCGATTTATCCAGAGTCAAACCAAAAGGGTGATTAAACCTTGCAGCGGCACCTGTGCCGTTAGCAAAACCTGCCGAATCGCTTCCTGCAATGATAGTGGTAGATGCAGTTTTTGAAGGTGATAGCAATTCAGGCTTACAGCCTGGAAAAGCCGCAAAAAGCAGTGCTGATAAAACAATGGATAATAGTATGGAGGTATATTTTCTCATTCCGGATATTCGCTTAAACGCTTTTATCAAAAGTAAAGTTTATTGTGTGAAGGTAAAAGGTGAAAGGGTAAGAGTGAAAGGTTATTTGAAAAGTCAATCCAAACGCGATATATTATAATTTTAAGGTCACCTTTAGCCGTTAACCTCTTACCTTTAGCCTATCTACGGCCTTTCCCTTTTACCTTTAACTACAAAACAATATCTTTAGCATTGATGAATAAACTGATTGGAGGCTGGTGGTGCATGGCGCATAGTACATGGCGGAAATTATCTTTTGCCTTTCGCCTTTCACCTTTCACCTTTCTCCTCATTATATCTTCCTGTAGCGATAAGGGGGCCTCTTCGCACAAAACAGTGTTCAACATCAACCTCGACGAGGGCCTTACTTCTCTCGATCCCGCTTTTTGCCGTAATCAAAATACCATCTGGATGGATAACCAGCTCTATAACGGCCTGGTGCAGATAGATGACAGTATGCACGTTCAGCCATCCATCGCCAAAAGCTGGGAAATATCGCCCGATGGCAAACAATACACTTTTCACCTGCGTAATGATGTTTTTTTTCATGACGACGCGCTATTTAAAGGCGGCGTGGGGCGAAAAGCTACAGCGTCAGATTTTGTGTACAGCTTTGCGCGACTTATTGATCCCAAAATTGCCTCGTCAGGTTCCTGGATATTCAGCGATAAAGTAAAGGATAAGCATGCGTTTATTGCATTGAATGATACCACCTTCCGAATACAGCTTAAAGAGCCTTTTCCGCCATTGCTCACTCTGCTCACCTCACAAATCGCATCGGTAATACCACACGAAGTGGCTGATTTTTGCGGCCGCGATTTCCGTGGTCATCCTGTCGGCACGGGGCCGTTCAAATTCAAATACTGGAAAGAGGGTGAAGTAATGGTTTTCGTGAAAAACGATAAGTATTGGGAAAAAGATAAAGACGGCAGCCCCCTGCCCCATTTGGATGCCATCCGGGCAACCTTTATCGGCGATAAACAGACCGCCTTTATGGAATTTGTAACCGGAAAAATTGATTTCCTCAACGATATCGACGGCAGCTACCGGGATGACATTCTTACCAAATCGGGCAAAGTGACAACCAAATATAAGGGCAAGTTCACCCTTAACTCCGCCCCATATCTTAATACGATGTACTTGGGAATGCTGGTTGACTCATCGCTGCCTATTGTAAAACACTCGCCCCTTAAATTGCTTAAAATTCGCCAGGCTATCAATTATGCAATTGACAAACAGAAGATGATCAAATACCTGCGCAATAGCATGGCCACGCCGGGTAATGCCGGCTTTGTTCCGGCAGGGATGCCGGGTTTTGATGAGCAAAAAGTGGAGGGCTATAGCTATAATCCCGAAAAGGCAAGGCGGTTACTGGCTGAATGTGGCTACCCCAATGGTAAAGGGCTCCCCGAAATCACGCTAACCACAACCATTGGCTACCGCGACCTGATCGAATACGTTCAGGGCCAGCTTGACCAGGTGGGCATCCCTGTAAAAGTCGAAATTGTGCAAAGCGCCAGCTTACGCGAACTGGTATCTAAAAACGGGGTCAATTTTTTCTATGGTTCGTGGATAGCCGATTATCCCGATGGCGAAGATTACCTGTCGCTCTTCTATTCCAAAAACAAAATACCCTGGGGGCCGAATTACACGGGCTTTAACAATAAGCAATTTGACGACCTGTTCCGTCAAGCTTACCAGGTATCTGATGACGAAAAGCGATACGCAATCTACCGCCAGATGGATAACATCGTGATGCAGCAATCGCCTGTGGTAATCTTATATTACGATAAGCTGGTAAACCTATACCAAAGTAATATTAACGGCATCAGTAAAAATGCATTGAATTTATTGGTGCTGAAGCGCATTGTGAAGCGGTAGGGATAATTCGCCGCTTGTTATTATATTTGACTGTTCCACCAATAAAACCTGACCTATTCAATGAAAAAACTTATACTTACCTTAATACTTGCGATGCTCATAGTCACGGCTTTTTCGCAAACCGTTAATTTTGGGATTAAAACCGGGCTCAATTTTTCAGAATTAGCCTATAAAAATTCGAGCCAACTTGGTAATAGTTCGCTTGCGGGTTTTAATGCCGGTGGTATCGTAGATATTGGGTTTGCGAATTTTTCCATACAGTCGGGAATTTTTTATAGCACAAAAGGCGAAAATGACTCTAAGGAATTTGCAGGTGCTTCCCTGGAAAATGCTGGATACCTGCCCTCAACAACCAGGCTTGCTTATATTGAGATACCGGTTAATTTTTTTTATAAGGATAAACTATCGCCCACTGTGACACTTAATTTAGGCGGCGGCCCTTATTGGGCAAGTGGTATTTCAGATAAAATTACCGTAAAAACTATTCCAAATAGCCCCTATGATCATTATCCATACCGCAACCCCGATTATGGCATTAACCTTGTTGCTGGACTGGTGATAAAACATAATTGGCTTTTAGACGCTGGCTATGGTATAGGTCTGCAAAACTTACAATCGGGCGGCACGCTCAATAATGTACATAACCGGGTTTTGAGCCTTTCGTTGGGATATTTGTTCAAATAACCGAATCCGCTAAATACCTATCCTGGAAAGCTCCCCATATCCCTGTAAGGCGTTGCCGGATCATTCATCCGCTCCTCAATTCCCCAGGTAGCCATAGCGTTTAAAATAGGTCGCAGCCGCTGGCCCGAAGGTGTAAGGCTGTAAGTAACATAAGGTGGCACCACGGGCTTAGCTTCGCGGAGTACCAGCCCGTCTGTTTCCAATTGTTTCAGATGTTGTATCAGCATCTTTTCGGTGATGTGGGGCATGGCCCTCCTTATTTCATTGTAGCGTTTGCTGCCGGATAACAGGTGGTACAGGATGATCGGCTTCCAATGCCCGCCTATCTTGTCCATTACATAAGTCACCGGGCATTCGGCTAATGCGAGTTTTTTGTTTTCCTGTAGCGTCGAATTTTCTTTTACCTGTGTCATTGATACATACTTTAGGGTAAGTACTTGTATAAAAGTAAGTACAAATATAACTTTGTCCTCAACAAAAACAAAATAAAAGATCATGAAAATCACATTAACCGGGTCATTAGGAAATATCAGCAAACCTTTGGCCACCCAATTAATAGCTGCCGGTCACCAGGTGACTATCATTAGCAGCAGTGCCGATAAAGCAGCAGCCATAGAAGCATTAGGCGCAAAAGCAGCCATCGGCTCGATAGCCGACGTGGATTTTTTAACCAAAGCCTTCACAGGCGCTGATGTGGTATACACCATGACCCCGCCCAGTTTTAGCGTAACCGATTATCGCGATTATGTGAGCGGCCTGGCAAAAAGTTATGCCGAAGCCATCCAAAAAGCAGGCGTAACACGCGTAGTAAACTTAAGCAGTATAGGCGCTGACGTTGACGGCGGCACCGGGCAAATATCCGGCAACCACGATGGTGAAGTAATATTGAATGGTTTAGAAAATGTAGCCGTAAAACACGTCCGTGCGGGATTTTTCTATGTGAATTTCTTTGCGAATGTGGATATGATCAAACACCTGGGCTTTATCGGTGCCAATTATGGCAGCGATAGCCGCCTCATTATGGTGCATCCCAATGATATTGCCGCTGCCATTGCCGAAGAATTGCAAACACCATTCACCGGCAAAAGCGTGCGTTACATCACCAGCGACGAACGCACCGCCGGCGAAATAGCAAGCATTTTAGGCGCAGTCATTGGTAAGCCTGAACTGCCATGGGTTGAATTTACCGACGAACAAGCCCTCGGCGGTATGGTACAAGCCGGAGTGCCTGAATATATTGCCTCGCAATATGTAGAAATGAATGCTGCCATACGCACCGGTATCCTATGGAAGGATTACGATGCCAAAGGCACTAAACCAAGCGGTAAAACTAAGCTGGAAGATTTTGCGAAGGAATTTGTTTTAAGGTTTTGAAAGAGGTTAAAGCAAAGGCCAAAGCAGAAAGCTAAATTATGCCTCTGCTTTGGTCTTTGCTTTCTAAATGCTATGCATTGCCAGTTTTTTGCTGCGTCACCACGAGTTACGCTGCGCTAAACTCGCGGGAGCGCCGAGCCAACATACAGGAGTTTTATCTTAGTCGCTTTATCAAGTCCTCGATATTTCCTTTCCATTTCGGGTATAGTTCTTCATTGTCAGCCCATAGTTCATTTAATTCAGAATTATCGCTGATAACCTTTTCCAATGCTTTAACTGCATCCGTTTTTAAGTCAGACACGTCCAATGTTTTGTTTTTTTCAATAAATGGATAAAAGATTTCGCTGTCAATGTCCGTTATTGGCTTTGTTCCATTGAGGATGGAGTCAATGTAAGAAGCTGAGACGGTAACCGCGTGGCATTCGTCATACTCCAAATAGTCAGCATTAATTGCAACTTCAAAAGCATTTCTGAAAATCTCCTTTGGATTATCAGAGTTGTCAATCTGGTCAATGTAGTCATAAGCTGTATCGTCATCAAATAATTCGTGTCCCCAAGCTCCCATAAAATTGTTTTTGAGTTATTGTTTTATCGTTGTCGTTCGCCAAATTTAACACCTACACATAAATATATAATGTAATACTTGTTATTGAATCATCAAAAGCAGGAAAAATTTCGGTTCAGACAAAAAAGGACGAAAGATTTCTCCCTCGTCCTTGCTTTATATCTGTCCTGGCTCTTGTTTCTTGACTCTTGGCTCTACTTTACGCCATC
Source organism: Mucilaginibacter sp. (assembly GCA_043739405.1). Taxonomy (GTDB): domain Bacteria; phylum Bacteroidota; class Bacteroidia; order Sphingobacteriales; family Sphingobacteriaceae; genus Mucilaginibacter. The sequence continues at coordinate 78,144 of JAYUEE010000033.1, forward strand.
TGCCTTCTTATGATATTCAAAGCGCCACCGGCTTTAAACCATTCTATCTGTTGGGCATTATAAGTATGATTCACTGCGAATGAATCTATTGAACCATTTGTGTGGCGTAATACTACCGTCAGTTGTTTGCCCGGCTCAAAAGTGGTCAGGCCTAAGATATCGATGGTATCATCTTCCTGTACCTTTTCGTAATCAGCCGGGTCGGCAAAGGTGATGGCCAGCATACCTTGCTTTTTCAGATTGGTTTCGTGTATACGGGCAAATGATTTTACAAGGATAGCACGCACACCCAAATGGCGCGGCTCCATGGCAGCATGCTCGCGTGATGAGCCTTCGCCGTAGTTTTCGTCGCCTACGACGATCGTACCAATACCATGCGCCTTATAATCGCGCTGGGTGGCAGGTACCGGGCCGTATTCGCCGGTGAGTTCATTTTTTACGCTGTCGGCACTGCCATTAAAGTAATTGATGGCGCCAATAAGCATGTTATTCGAAATATTATCCAAATGCCCGCGGAACTTCAACCACGGACCAGCCATCGAAATATGGTCGGTTGTACATTTGCCTTTAGCTTTGATAAGCAGTTTTAAGCCCGTCCAATCCGTACCTTCCCATGCTGAGAACGGGTCGAGCAATTGCAAACGCGATGATTTCGGGTCAACCTTTACCTCCACCCCGCTGCCATCTTCGGCAGGAGCCTGGTAACCGGCATCTTCAACAGCGTAACCTCTTATCGGCATCTCGATACCTTGCGGTTCATCAAACTTCACCTGCACGCCGTCTTTGTTGGTCAAAGAATCGGTAAGCGGGTTAAAAGTCAGATCACCGGCAATTGCAAATGCGGTCACAATTTCCGGCGAAGCCACAAAAGCGTGTGTATTAGGGTTACCATCCTGGCGTTTGGCAAAGTTGCGGTTAAACGAGGTAATGATAGAGTTTTTGCGTGTCGGGTCGTCGGTATGACGTGCCCATTGCCCTATACACGGACCACAAGCATTAGCCAGTACCACACCGCCCATGCTTTCAAAGGTGCCTAAGTAACCGTCGCGTTCAACGGTGTAACGCACCTGCTCAGAACCGGGAGTAATGGTAAATTCCGCTTCGGTTTTGAGGTGTTTATCGATAGCCTGTTTGGCGATGGATGCCGCACGGGTAATATCTTCGTATGATGAGTTGGTGCATGAGCCTATCAAACCTACTTCCAGTTTCGCAGGCCAGCCGTTTTCTTTTACTGCTGTCGCGAATTTGGATATCGGCCAGGCCAAATCAGGTGTAAACGGACCATTTACATGCGGCTCCAGTTCATCCAGGTTTATCTCAATAACTTCGTCGAAATATAATTTAGGGTTAGCATAAACTTCAGGGTCACCGGTCAAATGCTCTGCAACGGCGTCGGCCATGTCAGCTATTTCACCACGTTTGGTACCTCTCAGGTAAATGGCAGCTTTTTCGTCATAGCCAAATACCGATGTAGTAGCGCCAATTTCGGCGCCCATGTTACAAATGGTTCCTTTACCTGTTGCAGAAAGCGATTTAGCGCCTTCACCAAAGTATTCTACGATAGCGCCTGTGCCGCCTTTAACGGTCAGGATACCGGCAACACGCAGGATAACATCTTTAGCAGATGTCCAGCCCGAAAGTTTTCCCGTAAGGTGAACACCGATCAATTTGGGAAATTTAAGCTCCCAGGGCAATCCGGCCATAACGTCGCAGGCATCAGCGCCACCGACACCAATAGCGATCATACCCAAACCACCCGCGTTAGGCGTGTGGGAGTCGGTACCGATCATCATACCACCGGGGAACGCATAATTTTCCAGCACTACCTGGTGAATAATACCTGCGCCCGGTTTCCAGAAACCGATACCATATTTATCCGATACCGATGCCAGGAAATCATAAACTTCCTTATTAATATCTTTTGCTGTGCTCAGGTCCTGGTCGGCGCCAATTTTTGCTTGTATCAGGTGGTCGCAATGCACGGTTGAGGGTACAGCAACCTGCGGACGGCCCGCCTGCATAAACTGCAGCAAAGCCATCTGCGCTGTAGCATCCTGCATCGCCACGCGGTCGGGTGCAAAATCAACGTAATCCACACCACGGCCATAAGCGTTATGGGCATCACCTTCGGATAGGTGGGCGTATAAAATTTTCTCAGTTAAAGTAAGGGGTTTACCTGTCGCTTTGCGGGCAGCGGCCACACGGCTGCTGTAGCGGTCGTAAACCTTTTTGATCATATCTAAATCAAAGGCCATCGTATTGATCTTTTAGTTGAAAAGTAAAAGGGACCCGTTATGGGATCAGTGCGGCGAATTTATGAAAATTAGAGTTAAATGATGTCAGTAAATTGTTTTTTGTTTCAGCAGAAGTGGTTGTATTGGTTGGAATGGTTGTATTGGTTGGGGTTTATAATTCATTGCCGTTGGCTTCAAAATTGTTTCTTTAAATCGTTTTTCATAACAAAATCGATCCATAGTAAAATGATATCTTTGATATCTTTTGTAGGAATAACCGCTGGCGGAATAGCTACATTATCGCTGTCAAAACTTGAAAAATCTGATCCTATTGTTAAAAAACTTAAATAACCGCCTCCATCTTCGTCAAACGGGTGTCCGTTAATAGCTTTTTCAATTTCTGGCAAAAAGTCATCCAGAAAATTCCCTGCACCTATTGTTCCGAATTCAAAGTAGTTTGATAAATAGAAATTTACATTTGTTGGGATTACTTGTTCGACTGATATATACCTCTGACCATCCTCCTTTATAATCTTAAATTTAATCTTATATTTATCCAGGATTGAAGGATTTAATGCGTGAAGTAAAGCAAAATTGTACCCCCGCTTACTCCACTCCTCGATCGCCCGCGGCAATACATACTCCAACCTTCCAAACGCTTTCAAACTGTCGTGGAATAATACAATAGAACCATTCCTGGTATGCTTTAATACATTTTTCAGACAGGTTTCGGGCTTTAACTTTTGATCATAATCACGGCTCAATATATCCCACATTACAATTTCGAGGTCTGGTTTAGCTTCCTTTAATAGTTTTATCTGCGACTTTTTTATCCTTCCATACGGCGGCCTGAACAAATTGGTGTGCAATAATTCATCCGCTTTATTGAAATTCTCGAGGTATATTTTGTCGTCCGTTTTCCAGCCTTTTAAATGATTATAAGTGTGGTTTCCGATAGCGTGCCCCGCGTTTTTAACCTGTTCAAAAATGTCCGGGTGCTTGTTTACGTTGTCGCCAATGCAGAAAAAAGTGGCCTTTGCGTTGTACTGTTTTAAAATATTTAAAACAAACGGTGTAACAATGGGTATAGGGCCGTCGTCAAAAGTCACGTAAATGCAGCGCTGGTCGCGGCTATGGTTCCATAACAAATTGGGATAAAGCCGCTTAACAAGCCAGGGTGTTTTTACAGGGTACATTTTACAAAGTAAGTTAAATGTTCAGTATACATAAACAAAATTTTAACCTTACCACAAGGACCAAAAATATGAATCTGATATTGCTAAAAAGGTGGGCGCTCATAGTGCTTGTGTTAACAACCGGAAGCGTTTTTACCGCCGGCGCACAACAGGTAATTACCCTGCAAAAGGCGATAGAAACGGCACTGGATAAAAACCTTACCATTAAACAGTCCGAGATCACTCAACGCCTTGCTGCCGAAGATTACCAGCAGTCTAAAAACAACCTGTTGCCTTCGGTAACGGCAAATCCGCAAGCTTCTTACAACTTTGGCCGCAGCCCCAATCTTACTACCTACGCGTATACCAGCCAGTCGTTCCTGTATGTGAACGGGCAGGCATCGGTATCTTTAACGTTATTCCAGGGCGGGCAATTACGTGCTCAAATACTACAAAACAAGGTGCTATTGGATGCCGATAAAACCACCACGCAAAAGGTTAAAAACGACCTGATGCTGAACGTGGCGATTGATTACCTGCAAATATTAACCAACCAGGACCTGGTAGCCGCCGCAAACCGCCAAATAGAAATATCCAAAATTACGCTTGACCGCACACAAAAGAATTTTGATGCCGGAAGCCAGTCGCTGGCCGACCTGTCGCAGGCAAAAGCAGGGCTTTCCACAGCGGAATATAATTTGACTACCGCCCAAAGCCAATATGACATTGCCATACTTACCCTGAAACAGTACATGGAAATGGATCCCAATACCGATATCAAAGTTGAAAGGCCGGATATCAGCAAGCTCACGGATGTAAAAACGGTTTACGATGCCAATGAAGTTATCAAAACCGCTTTGATGGTGAACCCCGATGTACAAATGCAGCAACTGTTGCAAAAGGGGTATGAAGAGTCTATCAAAGTAGCCAGGGGTAATTTTTATCCTACTGTATCTTTATTTGGCGGCATCGGTACCAACTATTCCAGCATCAGCCAGAATATTAACGGTTCAAGCAGTTATCCGTTGTTCAGTCAGTTTGGAAATAACTTAAACGAGTCAGTAGGTGTCAGCTTAAACATACCCATTTTCACCAAATTCTCGGCGCGCACTTCGCTGCGTAAGGCTAAATTGAATTATGAGAACGCACAACTATCAACACAACTGGCAAAAAATACCCTATCAAAAACTATTTACCAGGCTATAGAAGATTTGCAGGCAGCCGTGAAACAATATGCATCGGCACAGCAAACCTACCAGGCTGATAAGGACGCTTTCGATGTGATACAGCAACGCTACAATGTAGGGTTGGTGAATACGCTGGATTATAATACCTCACTTACTAACTATGAAAAAGCAGAAAGTGATATGATAGAAGGGAAATATGCGGTGGTATTCAGAAGTAAAGTAATTGACTATTATCTCGGAAATCAAATAACATTGTAGTCACTAGGCATTAATTAATCAGCATTAGAATTTAAAAATTAGATATTAGAATTTATAAAAATGGGAAAGACTACTAAATATATTTTAATTGCGCTTGGAGTGCTTGTTGTTATCCTGGTGGTTTTTAAACTAACCAGCAAACCGCAAAAAACGCAGGTTGCTACCGAAAAGGCTGCTACGCGCACCATCAACGAAACCGTATCGGCCAGCGGGAAGATAAAGGCACACGTTGAGGTAAAAATAAGTCCGGAAGTTTCGGGCGAAGTGGTTGAGTTGCCGGTTAAGGAAGGTGACGTTGTTACCAAGGGGCAACTGCTTTGCCGTGTCAGGCCGGATATCCTTAAATCGGGCTACGACCGTGCAGTTGCATCCTATAATACGCAAAAGGCTAGTGTCGGCAATTCGCAACAAATGCTAAAACAGGCTGAAGCCACCTACAACAACCAGGAATCGATATATAAACGCGATAAGGTATTGTTTGATAAAAAAGTGCTTACTGCCGCCGAATTTGATGCAGCAAAGGCAAGTTACGACGGCGCTAAAGCTGCCCTCGAGGCTGCAAAACAAAATGTTATCGGTTCAAATTTCGGGCTGGAACAATCAGCCGCCTCCGTTAAGGAAGCAAATGACAACCTGGCCAAAACCACTATTTATTCGCCGGTTGACGGGGTAATATCCAAATTATCTATACAAAAAGGTGAACGCGTGCTAGGTACCCAGCAGTTTGCCGGTACCGAGATCATGACGATATCAGACCTTGGCATGCTGGATGTGAACGTGGATGTGAACGAAAATGATATCAACCGTATCAAACTGGGCGACTCATCAAAAATTCAGGTAGACGCTTTTACCGGTAAGAATTTTTCGGGGAATGTGATAGAAATTGGCAGTGCCGCAAACGTGGTGGGTAATACGGCCGACCAGGTAACCAACTTCACTGTAAAGGTGAGGATTGATGCTAAATCATATGCTGCTTTGATGAATAAAGACGCGTCAAACCCTTCGCCATTCCGCCCGGGATTGACGGCTACAGTGGATATTAACACCAATCATACGCATTCGTTAACTGTGCCTATCCAATCGGTGACCACCCGCGATGAAAAGAAACCTGATGCCGGTCCGCAAAAACCAGATAATAGCACCGATAATAATACAAAAGCAAAAACAACTACCGCAATCGCCAAAGAATATGTATTTATTTACGATGCCGGCAAAGTAAAACAGGTTTTAGTAACTACAGGCATACAAGACGATAGCTACATCCAGGTACTCTCTGGCCTGAAGGAAGGCGACGAAGTAGTTTCGGCACCGTATACAGCTATTTCAAAAACGCTGAACGATAAAATGGAAGTGGAGAAAGTAGACAAGAGCAAATTGTTTACAACAGACAATAAGAATTAATTGTTTTTTAAATACATTAATACAAAAAAGGCTTGTGCAATGCACAAGCCTTTTTTGTTTAGCATCAATAAATCGGTGTAATCACAAAAGCATCGGTGTAATCGAAATTCAATACATTTGCACATCTCAATAATATGATCGGGCAAAATAAGATATTAATAGTCGGGGGCGGAAGCTGGGCAACAGCCAATATTAAAATGCTGACGGATAATCCTATCGAAAAGGAAATTTTTTGGTGGATGCGAAGTCAAAAGGCTGCCGAACATATACAGCAGTTTGGCCATAACCCCACTTACCTCAGCTCGGTAGAGATAAAGGTGCCCGCCAAAAACATATCCACCAACCTTAAATCACTGATAAGCAAAGCCGATATTATCCTGCTGAATGTTCCTGCCGCTTTCCTGAAGGAAGCTCTCAAAGGTATAACCCCCGATGATTTCAAAGGCAAAAAAGTAGTTTCGGCCATCAAAGGTATCGTACCTGACGAAAACCTGATCATCGGCGAATTTATAAACCAGCACTACGGTGTATCCTTTGACGATTTTATGGTCATCAGCGGGCCCTGCCACGCGGAGGAAGTTGCGCTCGAAAAGCTCTCCTACCTAACCATTGCCTCGGGTGATACGGAACTTGCCGCTGAGTTTGCCAGCTTGCTGCGTACACGGTATATCAACACCATCGTATCTGATGACATATATGGCACCGAATATGCTGCCGTATTAAAGAATGTGTACGCCGTAGCCAGTGGCATTTGCCATGGTGTTGGTTATGGTGACAATTTCCAGGCGGTTTTGATATCCAATGCGATCCGCGAACTGGAACGTTTTGTAGCGGCGGTCCACCCTATCGAACGGGACATTAAAGAATCAGCCTACCTGGGCGATCTTTTGGTGACTGCCTATTCTCAATTCAGCCGCAACCGTACTTTTGGCAACATGATAGGCAAAGGCTACACGGTAAAATCGGCCCAATTGGAAATGAACATGGTCGCCGAGGGTTATTATGCGGTGAATTGTTTGAACGAAGTGAATAAACAATACCATGTTTATATGCCCATCTGCACCGCTGTATACGCGATTCTGTACGAAAAACATAATCCTGCAGCCGAAATGAAACATTTAGCCGAGCAATTGAGTTAATACCTAAATTAACTTAATACATTCACCATGAAAACATTAGTAAAAGCTGCCTTATTTTCAGCAGCTGTATTATTCGCCACGCAGAGCATGGCGGGAACCATCAAATCGGACACGACCAAAGTCGGTCATGCAGCAAAAGTAGTCGGAAACCAGGTATCAAATACCGCAGCGAATGCCGATTCGCGTATTGTCGATAAAAAGTACCATGATAAACGCGGGCCACATGGCGAATCCGTTTACATTAATAAATTTTCGCACTACTATTACATCAACAAAAAAGGCCATCGCGTTTACATTACCAAGGCCCAAATGAAGAATGAGAAAGAGGATTAATTTTTGCCTTTAAAAGAAAAGCCCCTGTCCGAAATACGGAAGGGGCCTTTCTAACTAAACTAAACCTAAAACTATCTTTGTGCTAGTGATCGGAGATTAGTTAATTAGAGATTAGGCCCATTCGCCTGATCAACTAACCTCTAATCACCAATTAACTAATCTCTAAAACTAAAACCTCTTACGGCGCTCACCACGGTCTTCCTTGCGTTTACCAGAGAAATCACGGAAGCCGCCACCTGCAGGTGCACCACTTCTTTCACGGAAACCACCCTCACGATTGCCACCTTCCCTGCGGAAGCCGCCTTCTCTTCTTTCACCACCGCCACCTTCACGTTTCTTATAGTTAGACGCACCACCACGACTTTCGTTACCACCATCGCCAGATATTTCTATCCTTACATCGCGGCCCTTGAAATCGGCACCTTTAAAGCCTGTTTGAACTTGCGCAACTTCGTCATTTGGTACTTCAAAGAATGAGTACACGCCTTTCACGTCGATCTTACCAACGGTACGTCCGCTGATTTTTGAGGTGTTGCAGATATAGCCCAGCAAATCGCCACGGCTAAAACCATCAACAGAACCTAAATTGATAAACAGGCGGGTAAACTCCGAGCGCATACCGGTGCGGTTAAAGCGTTCGCCACCCCTATCGCTTTCCATACGGCGACTTTCATCAACCGCTGCATTCAGGTCGGGCGCATTTTTGTAATAATCCAAAAAGCGGTTAAACTCTAACGATGCAAAACGCTTGATAATATCTTCTTTGCTCATTTCCTTAAACTCGTCCATGATGCGCGAAGTGTATTGCTCTATCTGTTGTTCGTTTACTTCAACGTTATGTACTTTATGTATCAGGGCAAACAGTTGCTTTTCAACTACGTCAAAACCGGTAGGTATTTCCATCTTAACAAAACGTTTACCTAAGGTTTTTTCTATCTGGCGAATCTTACCTAGTTCTTTACCATTGATGATAGAGATAGATACACCGGTTTTACCTGCACGTGCCGTACGGCCGCTACGGTGGGTGTAATTCTCAATTTCATCAGGTAACGAGTAGTTGATAACGTGTGTAACGTCGTTCACGTCGATACCACGCGCAGCTACGTCAGTTGCGATTAATAATTGCAGGCTGCGTTCGCGGTAGCGTTTCATTACTTTATCGCGCTGTTGCTGCGATAGATCGCCATGGAGCGAATCGGCATTATAACCGTCTTTTATTAAAGCCTCGGCAATTTCCTGGGTTTCAATTTTGGTGCGACAAAATACAATACCGAATATCTCTGGATTGAAATCGACAATACGCTTAAAAGCAGCGTATTTATCACGGGCACGGATAACATAATATTCGTGTTCGATGTTTTCGTTCCCTGTATTTTTGGTGCCCATGGTAAGTTCATGCGGATCGGTCATGTATTTTTTGGCAATCCTTCTTACTTCAGCAGGCATGGTGGCCGAGAACAGCCAGGTTTTTTTCTCTTCGGGTGTGGTAGACAAAATACTGTCAATATCCTCCTGGAAGCCCATATTGAGCATCTCGTCGGCCTCATCCAATACTACAAATTTTACATTGCTGAAATTAATAGCCTTGCGGTTAATAATATCCAGCATACGGCCGGGCGTAGCAACAACAATTTGCACACCGCGGCGGATCTGATGCAACTGATCAGATATGCTTGCGCCACCATATACTGCAACAACATTTGCGTTGCGCATATTTTTGGCGTAATTTTTCAGATCATTAGTGATCTGTAAACATAGTTCGCGGGTTGGGCACAAAATAAGCGCCTGTGGGTGATTTGCTTCGAAATCTAGCAGCTCTAAAAGAGGTAGTCCAAAAGCAGCTGTTTTGCCGGTCCCGGTTTGGGCTAATCCGACAAAATCGTTGCTGCCTGTTAACAATACCGGGATAGATTGCTCCTGGATTGGCGTAGGGTTTTCGAACCCTAACTCAGTAATGGCATTAACAATATCATGACGGATTCCCAGTTGAATAAATGGGTTCATGAATTTAAATAACGAATCTGGCAACATCGCCAAATCGGGCGCAAAGGTAGCGTTTATTTATCGCAATTCAAATACTTGATGTAAGAACAGGGAATATGACAATTGGATAGAAATGTGAGGTTGACAAAATAATTCCCTATATTAGGGAAACTGTTATTCAAAATCATGAAAATAAAATTCTTTACTATACTTGCCGCATTCGTCTTTTTAGGGCAAAACCTCTTCGCACAAGATTTCGAAAAAATGCTTGATACCACACATTACGGGCGCAACCCTGCGGTGGGTAAATATGCCGACATACGTGGCTTTAAGATGTATTACGAAACTTATGGGAAGGGAAAGCCCTTGCTGATCATTCACGGCAACGGCGGTTCTATTAATAACTTCCTTTTCCAGATACCTTACTTTGCCAAAAAATACCAGGTTATCCTGGCTGATAGCCGCGCACAGGGTAAATCTGTCGACCTAAAAGATTCTTTGAGCTACGAGATGATGCAGACGATCTGAATGGCCTGCTTGATCATTTACATCTCGATTCCTGCTACGTGATCGGCTGGAGCGACGGCGGCATCAATGGGCTTCTGCTGGCTATACGCCATCCCGACAAGGTCAAAAAGCTTGCTGTGACAGGCGCCAACCTATGGCCTGATAGCACGGCGGTGGATCCATTCGTTTATAAGTGGGCTATGCAAATGAATATAGCAATCGCTGATTCGCTCAAAAAAACGAAATCACCGACTGCGCAGTTTAAAAACGAGGTAAAAATAACGCACCTGTTATCGTATGAGCCGCATATTAAGACCAATGACCTTCGTAAAATACAATGCCCTACGCTGGTAATAGGAGGCGACCACGACGTGATATTGCCAGCGCATACCATGCTCATCGCGCAATCAATACAGAAGGGATATTTATGGATAGTGCCTAACTCGGGCCATTCGACTCCGGTGTTCAAAAGAGACCAGTTCAATGAAAGGGTCGCCGAATTCTTTGAGCAGCCTTACCGTGTAATTGAAGGTTTAGACCGACTGAGATAACCCGCTTTAGGGGTTAAAGGGATTCAATTGCCTGCGGTGGCTCCTCTTTAGTCGTGTCGGTCTTATTATCCGTATAGGATGTGATCAGCAACATAATAACCCCCGCTGTAACGCACATGTCGGCTACGTTAAAAATACCTGTCCTCAGGCTGCCTATACCTACGTTCATAAAGTCGGATACGTGGCGGTCAAACGCTATGCGGTCGATAATATTACCTAACCCGCCTGCGAATATCAACGAGAACGCCATTAGTTTAAGCGGTGTCAGCACACGGATCTTTCTTATGGCGTAAATGAATAATACGACGAGAAACAGCAAAGGCACCATACTCAGCAGCCAAAAACTAAGCGGTTTGGATAGGTTATCTCCCAGGCTCAGGGCCGCGCCGGTATTCTCTACATATTCCAGCCTTACAGTATTATGCAGGTACGATAGCGGTTCACGATACATTAGGTGATGCCTGGCCAGGCTCTTGGTTACCTGGTCGCAGCCAATAAACAGCAGCGACGAAACACAAAATAATATGATCTTTAATCTGGTCTTCATCTCTAAAATCCTTAAATCGTGTCCTATCTTAACCTGTCCGCCGACTTGATCAATTTCTCATCACGCTGCACAGCTTTTACCGCCAGCAGTGTTAAAACAATGCTTACCGGGCATATAAATATCCCGATACCAAAATTACTGAGCTTAAATACGGATATATCCGCCAATGATTTTATGGTTTGTACCTGCCAGTAGCTGTACCCGCAAACTAACAGCATATATACATAGCCCAAGGCTATTTGCAGCTTACGTTTCTTAAACAGGAAGATCGGGATTAGCGGCAGCAGCCCTATCAAAATAGTGCCATCCGTTAAAGCCGGAAAAGCCTGTACCTGCAAAGGAGTTAAGTTTCGCTCGATGAAAACGCCGGTCACATTAATGGTTGACGGAATGCCTGAGAAGGTTACATTGTGGACCAATGGAAACAGGAAAAGCGAGAATATGACCAGGCCGGCTAATAAAAAGTAAACGCTTTGAATACGTTGAAGCATATTTTTTTATTGTTTTATTGTTGGATTGCTGTATGGTGGAATATGTTACTATTAAATAACTGAGTCGGTATAAATCACTCTCTCATAAGGGCAAAGATAACATGATTTGTCTATTGATAATCGTTGTACTTTGTGAATAGTTTAAGTGGTATCAAAAAATTATTATATTCGTAAATATGAATATATTATTCATGATTGTATTTGTAACTCCTTTTTTGGCCGTATTCCCTGTATATGGCTATGTGGGAAGCAAACTAAAAAAGAACTATTTACTTTGGGGATTACTGGGATGGGGCATAGCTCTCTCGTTCATAGTTATGAGCGCGCCCTTGCTTTACTTTTTTAGTTCTCCAACTAACGGAATGTTATATTGGGTGTCCGTAAATATATTTAGTCCAATATTCAGTTTATTGGTCGTAGGGTATGTAGCATATCGTAAAGGGCTCCTGTCAAGAAATGTGAGCAGCCGTTAAAGTCAGAGATACTCAAATCGTAAATCAATGCTACCTTTGCTCCGTGTCCGAAAAACAACGCTATTTTATTGAACTGTCATACGACGGCACCCACTATCATGGCTGGCAAAGTCAGCCTAATGCCAATACCGTACAGGAAGAACTGAACAATGCTTTAGCCACCATTTTACGCGAACCCATTGAAACCGTTGGCTGTGGCCGGACGGACACCGGGGTGCACGCGAAGGAGTTTTTTGTGCATTTCGATTCTCAGTCATTAGGCATTGGTCATCAGTCATTGGGGAAAGTTACGTCAGGCTTAAATGCGGTACTACCCCATGACATTGCGCTTAAACGTATCATCCAGGTTCATGCGGATGCGCATGCACGTTTTGACGCTACCTTAAGATCATACGAATATCATATTCATTTCGAAAAAGATCCTTTTAAGCTCAACCGTTCGTGGGAATTGCGGGATAAGCCGGATATTGCATTGATGAATGCCGCTGCCAAGATCATTTTGGAATATACCGATTTTAGCTGCTTCAGTAAATCAAGAACACAAACGTTTACCAATAATTGTAAAATAGCAAGGGCCGAATGGGTTGAGAACGGTGACGGTTTGGTGTTTCATATTTCAGCCGACCGTTTCCTGCGGAATATGGTTCGTGCCATCGTTGGAACCTTAATACTGGTCGGACGAAAGGAAATGAAGCCCGAAGGCATAAGGGATATCATTGAAAGCAAAAACCGCAGCAACGCCGGAACATCCGTGCCTGCATGCGGGTTGTATTTAACGGAGGTAAAATATCCTTATTTATGAGGTAAAAGGCAAAAGGATAAAGGTGAAGGGTAAAAGCATATTTGTGAAAGAAACTATTATTCAAAAAATCATTAATTCAATCACTCATTAATTCAATAATTAATAATGTCGGAGGTAACCGGTAAGGCGCTTGATTGGAAATTGCTGGGAAGGGTAATGCATTATGTAAAGCCCTACATGAAAACCTTTATCATAGCCGCATTACTCACTGTTTTCCTTGCCGGAAGTGCTATCATACAGCCACTGCTGATGCAGCTTACGCTGGATAAGTATATACTGGCTGATAATTATGATGGCCTGGTTTTAATGGCCTGCCTGATGATTGCCCAGCTTGCTGTGCAAACCGTAGCACAATATTACCAAACTTACCTCACCAATTCCCTGGGCCAGTCGGTTATCCGCGATTTGCGCATTCACATATTCAATCACATTATGAGCCTGCGGTTAAAATATTTCGATCGCACGCCTATCGGGATACTGATAACACGTACCGTATCGGACCTGGAAACCATTGCGGATATATTCTCAGAGGGTTTAATATCAATCGTCGGCGACTTACTACTTGTTGTTGCCATTATAGCTGCAATGCTCTGGGGCGACTGGAAACTGGCGCTCATTACGCTTATCCCAATGCCATTATTGTTCCTGTCGACTTACGTATTTAAGGAAGCTATTAAATCATCCTTCCAGGAGGTTCGTACGCAGGTTGCACAATTGAATGCCTTTTTGGCCGAGCATATTTCGGGCATCAGCATCATCCAGTATTTCTCGCGTGAGGACCAGGAGATGCGAAAATTCACGTCGGTAAATATGAAATACCGCGACGCCAATATCCGTTCGAACTGGTATTATTCTATATTCTTCCCGGTAGTCGAAATATTGTTTGCCATTTGTATGAGCCTGCTGGTTTGGTATGGCTGTAAAAGGATTCTAACCGACGGACAGCTAGCCGGCCTTGGAACCCATGCACACCCCGTAACGCCGGGCATGATATTGTATTTTATCATGCTGCTGAACCTTTTATTCAGGCCGATAAGGCAGTTGGCGGATAAATTCAATACCCTGCAAATGGGCATGGTTGGTGCCGATCGCATATTCAGGGTATTAGATACCGATGAAGTGGCAGTAAATACCGGCACCTTCAAACCTGCTGGTTTAAAAGGCGAAATAGATTTCAAGCACGTTTGGTTTGCTTATAATGAGGAAAATTGGGTGCTGAAAGATATCAGTTTCCATGTAAAACCCGGCGAAACTTTGGCATTGGTGGGTGCAACAGGCGCGGGGAAATCATCTACCATCAACATCCTGAACCGTTTTTATGAGATAGGCAAAGGTGATGTCAAAATTGATAATGTCGATATCAGGGAATACGAGGTTGGCTACCTGCGTTCGCAGATTGCTACCGTGATACAGGATGTATTTTTGTTTACCGATACCATCGCCAATAACATCAGCCTCAATAACCCGGCGATAACCCGCGAGCAAATGATCGCGGCAGCAAAAGACGTCGGCGCGCATGAGTTTATTGAACGATTGCCCGGAGGTTATGATTACAATGTGATGGAACGCGGCGCTACCCTGTCCTCCGGCCAGGCGCAATTGATTTCCTTTATCAGGGCATTGGTTTATGACCCCGCTATACTAGTGCTGGATGAAGCCACATCGTCCGTTGATACAGAAACCGAGGTACTGATACAAAATGCCATATACAAGCTAATGCAGGGGCGTACGGCTATCGTAATCGCCCATAGGTTGTCTACCATCCAAAATGCCGATAAAATCATCGTGCTCGACCATGGCGAGATCAAAGAAATGGGTACCCACCAGGAATTATTGAAGATCGAACACGGATTTTATCGTAGGCTGTATGACCTACAGTTTAATTCGGCGGGGATAGTAAAGTCATGAGTTTTAAGTGGTGAGTATTTATAATTACTCAAAACTCACCACCCAAAACTCTAGACTATAATTTATCAAATTTTATATTCCTTATTCTTCCTCCCGAAAGTTTAAAGCCCGTCACCTTGCCCTGCGCGTTCTTTTCAAATTGCATCCGGCCGGTATCGCCATTAAAGATGCCGGCTGTGGCTAAATCTGGCGCCAGTTCAAAGTCGCCCAAACGCATTTGGTGGACCATCAGTTTCCCCTTATCAACATAAAGTCGGTAAGTCGCTTCTAATTCGGTGCTGTAATAGCTTCCTGCATATTCACCGAGTTGTGACGCATCTGCTTTTATTGGTGTTATCATTGGCGCTATCATCCCGTGGTATTTTGCCGAATTGGCCTTTTCAGTGACGTCTCTGAAAACGAATTCGGAACCATATGCAGGCACCCATATCACCGAATCTGCTTTGGACTCGGTCGAAAATTTTGGTTCACCCGAAGCCTGAACCATCAGCTTGCCGTCCTCCAAAGTAAAGGTTACATACCAGCCGCCACCGAGTTTGTAGGTGTTGGTATATTTTTTCAGGATAGATTCATCAACCTTAACTGTTGGCTTGCTGCCCCAATTCTCTGTTTTCACTTTCGCCCCATCTGCCTTGAATTTGTCTCCAAACAGCGCCCGTGCCACGTTATTGGCCTTCCCGTACGAATCAAAACTGCCGTTATTGCTCAATAAAATGATCACGATCTTTTGACCTGGATAATTGGATATTACCGTGGCAAAGCTTGCCCAGCCACCGGTATGGTTAATGTTCAGCAGCCCCTGGTCGTCCATCACCTCGTTGCCATAGGCATAGTTATTTTTATCGCCATTATTTAGCTTATCGGTCTCTATCATCCGCATATAAACCGGGTCCTTATCATCAAGGCCCTTTTGAAAAGCGATCACCCATTTTGCCAGGTCCTCAACTGTCGTAAATATCGAGCTCGATCCCCACGCTGTCAGCATGTCATTGGATTTGTGGAAACCGTTGTCCCAATAATATGAACCTGCTACATTTTTTATCACTTTGGAATAGTCGGTAAGCACCTGCGATGAGTTCATTTGCAATGGCTTGAAAATATTTTCGTCCACCCAAACAGGCAGTGTTTTCCCGGTTACTTTCTCTACGATCGCAGCAAGTAAATTATAACCCGTATTGGAATATTGATATTTCGAGCCCGGCTCAAAATCCAGCTCCTTTTGTTGTTTCACCATGCGCATAATATCCGGCCAACCGAAAGCTTCCTCCCAGCGCCAGCCTGCTGCGTGTAATCCCTCGGGCCAGTCGCGCAAGCCACTGGTATGATGGATCAAATGTCTTATTGTGATCTTTTTACCAAAATCGGGTACCCAGGGCAAATATTTATGAATATCATCATCCGGTGATATTTTGCCCTGTTGTATCAATGTCGAAATAGCATAGCCCGTAAATTGCTTAGATACCGATGCGATGTCAAAAACCGTCGTCGGTGTTATCGGGATATTGTATTCCAAGCTAGCCAGGCCATAACCCTTCTCGAAAGCTATCTTGCCGTCCTGCACAACCATTACAGCCACGCCGGGCCCACCATTGAAATTGCTAAAAATAGAATCTGATTTTTTTCCGATGATATCAGGCGATACCTGTGCAAAAGAAAATAGGCCGCTTAAAAGCAGCAAAGCTGTTAGAAGTATCTTCATGACCGGTTAATATTTGGATGATCTGAAGATAAGACGTTTATTATTCAATATTAGTTGCAACAAGTAATAATTATGGCTGAACCTGCCACTTTTCCATTCCTTTTTCGGCAGGCGGGTTTTTTATTGGCTCAACGGGCTGCTCTTCCTTTTCGTGTTTTTGAGCGATATTATTTTTCTCCAATTTATGCTTGGTGTAATTTTCATCGTTGCCCACGATGGCTTTGCCCCCGTTATCATTTGGCCTGCTGGTAGGCGTATCAGCGGGCGACGGTTTATCTTTTGAATTTGCTGGCTTTGTCATATTATCGATTTATTTTTTCAACAAGCGGCAGAATGACTTTGTTTATGAATTTATGGTTTAAATAAAACGGGGGCGGTTTTTGCAAAAATGGTGGATAACTCTTTGATTATCATTTTGGAAACTTGATAATTTTTTTTTATTATTGAATTATATCTACTCAATCACAAGCAATTAACCCTTATTATCAACTATCAAAACTGATATGAAAACAACACTAAAACTAACGTCGCTGCTATCGTTGGCAGCTACAATTTCCATGTTCTACGGGTGCTCTAAAACTGACCAGGTTAAGCCTCCTGCCACAGCCGACCAAACCACTACGCTTACCAGCACGGCTGACGGCAAACACGTTTATGGCTTATTGCCTGCAACCCCTGAAGAATACAATGCACTACCCAAATACTCCGCCGATGCTTTTAAATCAAAATTAGGCGTATATAGCATAGGTGCCCCGGCAGTGGTAAGTCTAACTACGCCGGCCGTACGCGACCAGGGACAAATAGGCTCCTGTACTGCATTTTGCGGGTCAGAAGCTTACGAGATCGCCTATTATTACAAACACGGCGCATTCCCTACAGTACGCAGCCCTGCCTTCTTGTACTATGAGGAACGTGTAAACATCCTGCATCAAAGGATTACTGCTGACAATGGCGCCAACATGGTTAATATTGACCAGGCTTTGGCTAAATACGGTATTTGCAGCGATGCCCTGATGCCGTATCCAAGCGGCGACCGGTCAACCGCTTACAAAACGCCTCCTACTTCGGCAGCTATTTCAGACGCGCTGGGATATAAAATAGCCAGTTACGTTTTGATCAATTCAGGTGATACTGCGGCCGTTAAAACCTGCCTCAGAAACAATATTGCTGTAATGATGGGCTTCAATGTTTACGATAAAACCAGCACCTACCAATATTTTGAGGGCTTGAATACCACAAGCTACACTTACAATCCTTTAACCAGCAGTGGTGCATTGGCAAGTGGCGTGACTTTACTGGGCGGCCATGCTACACCCATTGTAGGTTATGATGATACCAGGCAAGCCTTCCTGGTACAAAATTCATGGAGCACCTCCTGGGGAAACCATGGATTTTACTACATGCCGTATTCGGTATTTATGAGCACTAAAATTGTTCCGGCAGGCGGCGTTTATTACCTGTCTTTGTAATTTAACAAACAGATATTCGTTTATATAAAGGCTCCCCACCCGGAGCCTTTATTTTTTCTTTAAAACAAGGAAATGAAATTAGCTTATATCGGGATATTGCTATTTTTTCCAACCGGATTGCTAGCGATTTCCGGCTGCCCGAAAACCATGAGTGACTCGCAAACAATAAATCTTACCGAAAAAGACTCTGGCAAAAAGTTAACGATAGAACCAGGGCAGGAATTCACGTTAACCCTGCCAAACCGGGTCGATGGCGGTTACCGGTTTGATCAGGCACAGTACGACACCACCATTTTACGGCTGGAAAAACACGTTGAACAAGCGCCACCCGCAAACAGCGCTTTAGGTGCGCCAGGAGTTGCGGTTTGGCAATTTACCAGCCTGAAAAAAGGGGAAACAGCTTTAAAAATCACGGCCAGCAGGCCATGGACAAAAGCTGGTGTTATTACGGAGTTTGAAAACACCATTATTGTTAAATAACAATCGTTAAATTTTGTTAAAACACGGCTTTATCCACCGTCGGTCGATAATAATAACAGATAAAGTTTTACCTTTAAACAGAGGTTTACTATTTTCGCAAGATCGGATAAGTATCTATGGAAGAATTTGAAGCAAGCGAATCAGCAAAAAAAACAAAAAGTATCTATATCTCTACCGTTTTCGGTATAGCTATGGTTTTACTGATGATAGGTTTGCTTGGGCTCATCCTGGTTCATGCCAATAAACTTTCGCGCTACGTAAAGGAGAATCTTGTACTCAACATCTACCTGGATGAAGGTGCGCACGAAACCGATGTGCTGCAACTGCAAAAACAGCTTGATGTAAATCCCATTGTAAAGCAAACCCAGTATGTGAGCAAGGAACTTGCTGCCCGTAACCTTCAAAAGGACCTCGGCGAAGATTTTGTAAAATTTTTGGGCTACAACCCGCTATCACAGTCGCTGGACGTATCACTCAAAGCTGAGTATGCCAATAATGCCAGTATAGAAAAGTTCAAGACTGAACTTCTTAAAAATCCTTTGATAAAGGAAGTAAAATACGAGCGACCACTTGTCGACCTGATAAATCAAAACCTGACTAACATTAGTTTGGTCATCCTTACATTTACGCTAATATTTGTCATACTATCCGTTGCCTTGATCAACAATACTATCCGCCTGGCTATATATTCGCAGCGTTTTTTAATTAAATCCATGCAACTGGTTGGCGCAACAAAAAACTTTATCCGCAAGCCCTTTATCATGTACGGTATCTGGCACGGGCTCTTAGGTGCGCTGATAGCTATTGTGATATTAATGGGCACTTTGTACGTCGCACAAAAAGAAATTCCGGATTTGATTGTTCTACAGGATTATACCGAATTCGGTATCGTATTTGTCCTGGTGATAGGTTTAGGGATTTTCATTTCTGGCTTCAGCACATTCCTGGCAGTCAACAAGTATTTGCGTTTAAAAATCTATAACCTGTATAGGTAAGCTGAAAGCGAAAAGACTAAAGCGGAAAGCTTTTTAAATGAATTAAATTAACTAAGATAACATGGCTTTAAGCTTTTTGCTTTCGGCCTTAAGCTCAAAAAAATGGCACAAACAAAACCAACTACCCCGATAAAAACATCAGCTTATAGCAAACCGCAGGTAAAGGAAAACAATACCACACCCGTGCAATTTGTGTTTGGCAAAAGCAACTACCGCATGCTCATTATAGCAATCGCTGTGGTAGTATTTGGATTCATCCTGATGTCGGGCACTACGGATATTTACAGCAATACTAAAATTGTAGTAGCTCCTGTTGTGGTATTGGCTGGTTTTGCCCTGGGTTTTGTAGCTATTTTGAAGAAGCCTTCTGCAGAATAGTTTTTAAAGCGCCTAATCCATCACAATGAATATCATACACGTAATCATACTAGCCATTATTGAAGGCATAACAGAATTTTTGCCCGTATCTTCAACCGGTCACATGGTTGTTGCCAGCGCTTTAATGGGTATCAATAAGGACGAATTTGTAAAACTGTTTGAAGTCGTAATTCAGCTCGGCGCAATACTGGCGGTAGTAGTATTGTATTTCAAACGGTTCGTTAAATCTGTAGATTTTTATATCAAGCTCGTCGTTGGGGTGATCCCTGCCGTGGTCTTAGGGCTCTTGCTCAAAAAGCATATTGATGTTTGGTTAGAAAATCCTTTAATAGTGGCAGTTGCATTCGTGGTCGGTGGCGTTATCCTGCTATTTGTTGACAACTGGTTTAACAGGCCGGTGATCAAGGAAGAAAAAAATATAAATCATATCACTGCGCTAAAAATAGGCTTCTTTCAATGTTTGGCTATGATACCGGGTGTATCGCGTTCCGCAGCATCTATCGTGGGTGGTATGTCGCAGAAGCTGAGCCGTACCGCTGCTGCAGAGTTCTCTTTCTTTTTAGCAGTACCCACCATGTTTGGCGCTACCGTAAAAGATTTGTGGGATTTCAAAAAGAAAGGCCTTTTCGATACGCCCGATTTTCACCAGGATGTTAAATTCCTGATCATAGGCAGCGTAATTGCATTTATTGTGGCTATGCTGGCAATCAAAAGCTTTATTACCTTTTTAGAGAAACGCGGATTTAAATTATTCGGCTGGTACCGCATTGTGGCAGGTATTGTCATAATCATCCTGTATTTTGCAGGTAATGCATTGCATACTGCGTGATTACACCGATTTATTTAATCGCACCAATCGGTGTAATCATATTTTTACTCAGTGTAATCTTTAAATAATCGGTGAAATCATTCTCTAACATTAACGAATTTGCTGACGGTGAACTGTTACTGGTTAACAAGCCCTACAAATGGACCAGCTTCGATGTGGTTGGAAAGATTCGTAATGCCTTTAAACCCTTGAAGTTGAAAGTCGGCCATGCGGGCACACTTGATCCATTAGCAACCGGCTTGCTCATTATTTGCACTGGTAAGATGACCAAGCAGATTGACACTTTCCAGGCCGAAGAAAAGGAATACACCGGTACAATGACCCTGGGTGCCACCACACCTACCTATGATTTAGAAAGTGAGCCGGAGCAAAAGTTTGAAACCAGCCACATTACTGAAGAGCAAATAAAACAAGCCTGCCAGCAATTTATCGGCGATATACAGCAATTCCCGCCTGCCCATTCGGCAGTAAAAATTGATGGTGAACGTTTATACGAAAAAGCGCGCCGGGGAGAAGAGGTGGAGCGCCGCCCGCGTTTCATAAACATCAGTAAATTTGAGATCACAAGGATCGAATTGCCTGAATTAGACTTCAGGGTGGTGTGCAGCAAAGGCACCTATATCCGTTCATTAGTGGACGACTTTGGCCGGGCACTCGATAACGGTGCTTACTTGTCACGCCTGCGCCGTACGCGCAGCGGCAATTTTAAGGTGACAGATGCGTGGGAGGTGATGGAGTTGGTTAATGCCATACGGGAATTGAAAATCGTAGAAAACTAATTTCGAATGTTCAATTTCGAGTTTTAATATTGTAAACAACCTTAAAGTGCTTATCGGTGTAATCATAACTAATAATCGGTGTAATCAAAATCAATGAAAATCTACCACCATATTGATGAATTTAAACCAGTTAAAAACGCCGTAGTTACGATTGGCACTTTTGACGGCGTGCATTTGGGGCATCGCAAAATTATCTCCCGCATCAAAGAACTGGCGGCAGAGATCGGCGGTGAAACCGTGATACTCACTTTCTTTCCTCATCCAAGGATGATACTCCATCCCGAGGACCAGAATATTAAACTCATTAATACCATAAACGAGAAAGCAGTTTTGCTCGAACAATTGGGTGTCGACCATCTCATTATAACACCGTTTTCGAGAGACTTTTCAAACCAAAAGCCTGAAGAATATATCCTCGACATCCTGGTGGAAAAGATCGGCACAAAAAAGATCGTTATTGGTTACGATCACCGTTTTGGTAAGGACCGGCAGGGCGGCTTAGCAGAACTGCAGCGCCTTGCACCAGTTTATGGTTACGACGTTATCGAAATACCAGAACAGGACATACATGATGTTGCGATAAGTTCAACGCGGATAAGGCAGGCCCTAATAAACGATGAGATTGATTTGGCAAATGAGTTTTTGGGTTACTCGTTTTTTATCACAGGCAAGGTAATGCGCGGCGACCAGATTGGTCGCACCATTGGCTATCCTACTGCCAATATCCTGATCGAAGAAAGTTATAAACTCGTCCCCTCCGACGGAATATTTGCGGTGAAAGTTTACCTTGACGGGAAGGAATATAAAGGGATGGGCTATATTGGCCATCGGCCCACCATTAATGGTATGACCAGGAACACCGAAGTAAATATTTTCGATTTCGAAGGGGACATTTATAGCAAGGACATCAAGATGGAGCTGCTGCATTTTGTGCGGGGCGATATCAAATTTGAATCGCTTGAGCAATTGACAGCTCAGTTGGCAAAGGATAAAGAAGATGTTTTGGCACTCTTTGCCAAAAATTAGTGCTTAAAAAATAGCAAATACACCTGTTTCACAATATTATACCCGGCAAACCCAAACAGCAATAAAGCTATGCCGGTATTGATAGTCTTATTACTCAGAGCTAGTTTTCGTTGCACATACCGGGCCGACCTGGCATAACCAAACAGGCAAAGAAATGCGCCGGCCGCCGAGCCTACACTGAATATGATCAGTGCGAACCATCTTGTTTCGATCCACTGATGAGTAATTAAATAGCTACCCGTGATGATCCAGAAAGGGATTTGCACAGGGTTCAGGATACCCATCAGGATACCGTAGGTTATGTTGTTCTTTTTCGATGCCTTCTGTGCTTTTGGCGACCTGTTGCGGTGCGACCACGCGATCGCTCCCATTACGCTAAACAAAACCACCATTATCCAATCGATGATCCTGTGTAAATTGAGCTGATGCGCCAGGAAGTCAGCCGCGTTCATGATAAAATAGGTAAAGAAAAACTCGACACACGAAAAAGCAATGATAAAATGCAATGCTTCTTTCATGCCCCTGTTGATGGCTATCTGCACCAGCGACAGGTTGATATTTCCCGGCGGGATGTACCCTATAAAATTGGCGATAAGACCTATGAAGAAGGTGAGAAATATCATTGCCCGAATTTAGTTTATATTGTTGTAAAGTTGGAAGGTTTTAATGTTGGAAGGTTATTTTTGATTGCCGCAATTTCACCACATTCCAACTCAAAAGCTACATTTGCACATCTGCACATCTAAAATTTGCACATCCAAAAAATGTCTTCTCAAAAGATAATATCCCTGTTACCTGCCGCTACCGAAATTGTATATGCTTTAGGCTGTGGCGAAAACCTGGTGGGCCGTTCGCATGAGTGCGATTTTCCGGCAGAAGTGAAGCAATTGCCAATCTGTTCGGATGCCAATATCCCTGATAATTTAAGCAGCGCGGATATCGATAAAAAAGTAAAGGAACTGCTTTATGATGCCCTATCGATATACACGGTAAACCGCGAGCGGATAAAAGAATTAGCACCGGATGTAGTTATCACACAGGCGCAATGCGAAGTGTGTGCAGTATCGCTAAAGGAAGTGGAAGAAGCCCTCGAAAACTACCTCGATAAACAGGCTAATATCGTCTCGCTGCAACCGGGCAGTTTGGAGGACATTTTCAGCAACATACGGGAAGTTGCAGCGGCACTCAATGTTATTGAAAATGGCGACAAGCTCATAGAAGACCTGACTGAACGGGTAAACATCATCCGCCATAAACTAAAATTTATCGATGCCAAGCCTTCCGTAGCCTGTATTGAATGGCTGGAGCCCATCATGGTATCCGGTAATTGGGTACCAGAGTTGGTGAGCATCGCAGGCGGTTCATCCATGTTGGCAGAGGCTGGCAAACACTCTCCCTTTGTGCAATGGGTGGATATACAACAGCAAGATCCTGACATCATCATCGTAATGCCCTGCGGTTTTTCGATAGAGCGTACGATGAAAGAAATGGATATCCTGCTGCAACTACCCCGGTTTACCGAACTAAAAGCTGTAAAGAATAACCGTCTCTATATTGCCGACGGCAACCAATACTTTAACCGTTCCGGACCGAGAATCGTAGATTCCATAGAGATACTCGCGGAAATCATTCATCCCAAACAATTTATATTTGGGTATGAGGGTGATGGGTGGATAAGGTTTTCTGTGTAAGTAAACAACCCTGTCATTGCGAGGAGGAACGACGAAGCAAACTCGTCGCCAAGTGCATAATCGTCAGGTATGCGACGAGGTTGCCGCGCTACGCTCGCAATGACAAAATGGCGAGAAAAAACTTTTTAAAATTTTTAAAAAAGTCTATATTTACGGTTGTATAACCTAATATTTAACCCTATGCGCCGAATTATTGTTACCGTTCTATTGACTTTGATATGCACTGGCATTTTTGCCGCTGCACCCACCTTTAATGCGAAAGATTTAAGTGTAACCTGGGAAGTCGTAAAAAATGATGCCCCCCGGCAAGGCCAATCGCTCAATGCGGTAACCATAACCAATAATGGAAAAAACACGCTTCCTGCATCGGGCTTTAAGTTCTATTTCAACTGTGCAAGAACGGTGCTGCCGGTAAGTCCCACAGGCAATGTTAAAATTGATTTTATCAACGGCGATTTGTTCAGTATGACGCCGACCAACACGTTTACCAAATTAGAGCCCGGTCAATCTGTTCGCATTGAATTTGTAGATGATGACGTGGTGGTAAACACCGTAGATGGCCCTGAAGGTTTCTATATCGTTTGGGATAACGAGCCGGCTAAGGGGTATAATTTGGGTGCTTTCAGCATAAAGCCTTTCAGCCCCAGCTATGTGGGATTGATAACACCTGCTATAATTTACGATCAAAATAAAAACATCACCGACATACCTGAACAGCAATTAACCAAAGTATTTCCAACGCCGGTGAGTTATAAGGAGACAGGGGGATATTTTATACTAACTTCTAATACAAAATTTAAAGCTGATCCTGAATTTAAATCCGAATTGAACAACATTTGGCACATCCCTGAAATTACCGAAGTCAAACCTTCAAATATGCATAATTTTATCAGTTTAAAGTATAAAGAAGGACTAGGACAAGAAGGTTATGAGCTTGATATTACGCCCATTGAAATCACAATAAATGCTACGACTACTACTGGAGCTTATTATGGCATCCAATCCCTGTATACGCTCATTAGCCCAGTCTCTTATACGCGTTTAAGTACAAAAGTTGAAATTCCTTGTGTCGAGATCAAAGACGAACCGCGCTTTGCTTACCGCGGCTTTATGCTGGATGTGGGCCGTAATTTCCATTCAAAAGATGAAGTTTTCCGCATACTGGATGTGATGGCTCTATATAAGCTGAATGTATTTCATTTGCATTTGACCGAGGATGAAGGCTGGCGGCTGGAGATAGCCGGGTTGCCCGAACTGACTAAGGTTGGCGCCAAGCGCGCTCATTCATTAGATGCAAAAAATACACTGCCGCCCTCACATGGTTCGGGTGGCGATACCACTAACACCAATGGTACCGGCTATTATACCAAAGCGGATTATATTGAAATATTAAAATACGCAGCCGCAAGGCATATCACCGTACTGCCCGAAATAGAAACCCCTGGTCATGCCCGCGCTGCCGTAAAAGCGATGAATGCCCGTTACAACAGGCTGATGGCCGCAGGCAAAAAGGCGGAGGCAGAAAAATATTTACTGAGCGACCCCGATGACAATTCTATTTACAGTTCGGCCCAAACCTGGAGCGATAACGTAATTGATGTATCGCTGCCATCCACCTATAATTTTATCGCAACCGTAATTGACGCTATACAGGCTATCTACAAGGAAGCCGGCGTGCCCCTAACAACCATTCACTTTGGCGGTGACGAGGTGCCGCGTGGCGTTTGGGAAAAATCACCTGCCTACCTGGCGTTTAAAACCAATCATCCTGAAATAACAAGCGCGGGCGATATGTGGTATTATTATTATGGACGCGTAGATTCGATATTAAAATCGAAGGGCTTAAAATTAGCCGGGTGGGAAGAAGCCCCACTGCGCCGCACGAGACTCGACGGGCGGCCGGTTTATTTACCAAATCCCGATTTCGCGCATGAGCATTGGCAAGCCGAGGTTTGGAATAATACACTTGGTGATGGTAACGAGGACCTCGCCTATAAACTTGCCAATGCTGGTTATCACGTGGTGCTATCCAACGTAACCAACCTGTACCTGGATATGGCGCATTATAAATCATTTGACGAGCCGGGCTATTACTGGGGCGCCTTTACTGATATCGACAAGTTTTACTCTTTTATCCCTTACGACTATTTCAAAAATTCGAAAGTGGACAAAAACGGATTGCCTATCGACCGCAATATCTTCGTCGGCAAACAAAGGCTGACCGATTATGGCAAAAGCAATATCATAGGCATCCAATGTGCGTTATGGGGTGAAAATATCAAAAGCAACGAGCGCCTGGAGTATATGCTGCTGCCGCGTATGCTGGCTTTCGCCGAACGTGCCTGGAGCCAGGACCCAGCCTGGGCAACAGAACCAAACCTGGCAAAAAGCGATTCGCTGTACCAAATCTCTTGGGTAAACTTCCTGAACGTGATGGGTAAAAGAGAAATGCCACGGCTGGATTACTTTGACGGCGGCTTTAATTTCCGAGTTCCAAAACCGGGTGTAATTTTACAGGATGGCAAGTATTTGGCCAACGTTCAGTTCCCAGGATTAACCATCCGCTATACTACAAACGGCAAGGACCCTGACGCCAAAAGCCCCATTTATAAAGATCCTGTTACAGACGCAGGAGGTGTAATAAAATTCAGAAGTTTTGAAAACAAAGGGCGCGGGAGCAACGTTAGTGAAACAGCTAAACAATAGCTAGTAGCGATAAAGGCGCCAGGACACCTGCGGGTGCTTTTATCGCTCAACCAAATACTATTTTTTAAATAGCTTTTGTCGCATACTTGTTGCCTATTTCGGCTAAAGCCACTTCACCTTATAACCCTTATCCGTTGGCTAAAGCCAACGGCAATGAAAAACATCAGATGATTAATTCGTTGCCGTCCCATTCATGGGACGGATAAAAAATTCATAAATGGGCTTTAGCCCAATACAGCGAACTCTAAAAACTCACGTTTATACCCACATAATAATTACGCGGCGCCGCAGCATTAAAGTAACGGCTCCCGATGGCATTCAGGTCGTCACCCAAGCTGTATTTTTGATTGAGCAGATTATCTACCCCGGCGTAAATACCCAGACGCGTTTTTTTAAACCAGTGCTCCCATCCTCCCTTTACTTCAACAAGGTGATAAGCGCCGGCATAAATTGCGTTGGCATCATTCAGCGGTAATTTTGAGGTATAATTATATTGCGCAAATACATATAAACTGGCCGGTAGCCTCACCTGTAAGCTACCCACAATAACCTGTTCAGGCACGCCGGTCAGCTTTTTACCGGAATAGTTTACCCCTCCATTGTTATAATCTGAAAAAGTAAATTCATCCAATGTGACCGACAAATTGAGCTGCAGCCCGCGGATGAAATTGGTATTGTTGCGACGAATGAGCCAGTCGGTAAAATACAATTCAAACCCGGGCTGGTGTGTACCCCCGGCGTTAATATAATAAGTAGTTCCGTTAGCTAGCGTTTGCGGTACAATGGCATTATTAAGGTCGTAATAAAATATAGACGCATCCAGGAACATGCTTTCATCTGCGTTTCGTATCCTGAAACCTGTCTCATAATTCCATCCATCTTCTGCCTGCAACCCCGCATTGATGGCATGGTCGGTTGGGCGTATCTCGCCCGTTGTCGGGGTCGAATAACCGCGGCTTATGGATGCGCGCCAGATAAAATCAGGATTGATTTGGTAAGATAATGCCACGCGGGGCATTAGTTGCGGCGTAAAGCTACGGTCAGTCAAATTCTGTTCATTATTTGGGAAAACGTTCCTGAATTTATAATCATAAAAATTCAAACTCATGGCAGCTTCCAAATGCCAGCGTTTGTTGATGTCGGCTAAATACCGCGCAAAAATAAAATGCTGGTTGGTGTTGATCTCATCTAAAGTTTGCGCAGTATCTCTTACGCCCGACCGGTTGCCATAGTTATTAATATCCGAATTGGTTTGCTGCCACTCCAATCCTAAATTCACTTTCCAATTAATCGTGGGATCAGGCGCACCGCTTAATTGAAAATATGTGCGCAACCCGTAAGTACCTTCATAACGGTTCTCATAATCGGTAATAAAGGGGTTTACAAAGTCAACGTAGGAGCCGAAAACGGTTAGCACATTCCTCACCCTGTCCGAAATCTGCCACTCGTTGACAAGGCCCCCGTAAGTCATCTTTTGCCCTATACCGGCCATCTGCTGAACAGAACCCGGAAACGTTTTGGTAGGCAGCCTCGCTAATTGCGGGTTAGCGTTAAACTGGGTTAAAGTCAATCCGCCGGGCGTTTGATAATCCATGTCCGAATAAAATCCTAAAAATTTAAGCTGGTCCTTTTGCGAAATGGTCAATTTATCATCCACCTGGAAAAAAGCACGATACATATTGCTGTGCTGCCGGTAGCCTGGCGCGGTTTGATAAGCTTCGCCGATATTAAGCTGGTTATTAGCAGTATGATTTTGCAGGGTTATATTTTGATGAAAAAGGCCGTAAGAACCAGTACTTACCCCGCCTGATAAGTAACTGCTATCATTATACCGGTTAACCGGACTGATGAGCACCACTCCGCCAGAGTTAGCGCCGAATAAGCTGCCGTCCGGACCTTTTAAAATCTCGAGACCTTGCACGCTGTTTACATCTATCGCATTTAAATAAGTATTTCCACCTGCATCGGTGAGGGGCATCTCGTCATAATAAATTTTAACATCGCGAACCCCGAATGGCGAGCGTAACAAACTGCCGCGTATGGATAAACGGTAACTGCCGGGCGACCTTTCTTCCATGCGTACACCTGGAACAGTATTTAAAGCAGGAACCAGCGAGGCCCCGGGCTGCAATTGCAATTGCGCCGGTGTCAATACACTTACTGAAGCAGGCACACTCAATACAGGTTGCTCGATAAGATAGCCTTTTACAGTTACCTGCGACAGGTGCCTTGCCGTATCATGTTTAAGAGAATCGATCGATTTTTGTGCGAAACAGGTATCGGCAAAAAGAATACTAACTATAAAAAGGTATATTTTCGGCATAGGCCTAAATTAAAAAGGGCGTTTCAAATCTAA
>JAYUEE010000034.1:0-4950 GCA_043739405.1 Mucilaginibacter sp.
AGCCGGAACACGCCCCCGGCAAGCATTCTGTCAAAAATGTTGGTAGTTTCTTCACTCATGCTCAATTATAAGAATTATTTCCCTACCCTCGCCTGCATTTGCTGCGGATAGCGAGCTCCCTGTACTTCAATGCTGCCAAGAGCACTTTCGATCTGCGTCAAATCTTTTACAGTCAATTTAACATCGGCAGCGCTCATGTTCTCTTCCAAACGGCTGATCTTCGTGGTACCCGGGATGGGAACTATCCACGGTTTTTGTGCCAGCAGCCATGCGATGGCTACCTGCGCGTTGGTAACACCTTTTTGGGCGGCAATGCGGCTGAGGGCGTCCACCAGACCTTGATTGGCGTTGCGGTTCTCTTCCGAAAAGCGGGGAACCACATTGCGGAAATCCGTTTTATCAAAACTGGTTTCAGCATTTATCGCACCGGTAAGAAAACCTTTACCTAGCGGACTGAACGGAACAAAACCTATACCCAGTTCTTCCAAAAGCGGGAGTATTTCAGCCTCAGGTTCGCGCCACCACAACGAGTATTCACTTTGCAGCGCGGCAACAGGCTGAACTGCATGCGCCCTGCGGATAGTTGCTGCGCCTGCTTCCGACATGCCGAAGTGTTTCACTTTGCCCTCGGCTATCAGTTCCTTCACGGTCCCGGCAACGTCCTCGATGGGTACATTGGGGTCCACGCGATGCTGGTACAGCAGGTCGATACGGTCGGTGCGCAGGCGTTTCAAAGCAGCTTCAACCATCGACCGGATATTTTCCGGGCGGCTGTCCATACCTTGCGCCGGTATGCCATTTACAAAACCAAATTTAGTAGCGATCACCACCTCATCGCGAAAAGGTGTCAGCGCTTCGCCCACCACTTTTTCATTTAAATACGGGCCATAGGCTTCTGCGCTATCGAAGAATGTTACACCGATCTCAACAGCACGGCGTATCAATTTTATCGCGTCTGTTTTGTCGGTTGCCGGACCATAGCCAAAGCTCAATCCCATGCATCCCAGGCCGAGCGCCGAAACCTCGAGGCCGCTTTTACCTAATATTCGTTTTTCCATTTTTGTCTTCAGTTATATTTGTTGCCTCTTCCTGTCTTGATTCCTGGCTCTTGATTCTTGACTCTCAACCGTTATATTCTTCTTCGGTAACATGTTCCATCCAATCGACAGGCGAGCCATTTAGCTTTTCCTGTACGGCAATGTGGCTCATTGCGGTGGTAGGTGCAGCACCGTGCCAGTGTTTTTCGTTGGGTTCGAAATAGACCACATCCCCGGGGTTGATCTGCTCGATCTTCCCGCCTTTACGCTGTACCCTGCCGCTGCCCGCGGTAACAATTAAAGTTTGACCAAACGGATGGGTATGCCATGCCGTACGGGCGCCCGGTTCAAAGGTTACCAGTGCCATAGCCACGCGGGCCGGTTCGGGTGGACTATTAAGCGGGTCAATGCGTACAGTTCCCGTAAAGTACTCGGCTGGGCCTTTTCCTGAAGGTTGTGTGCCGTTGCGTTTAATTTCCATAGTATATAGTTTTATGTTTTTAAGGACAGGTCAAAGTTGAGGCATATTTTCCGCCTGCGTGTTATACCAATTACGGTATTGCCTACCAATATTACTGCTGCATTATAAACCCATAATAAAAGCCGTAGTTTTGAATAACAAAAAGAAATAGCCATGGAAGATTTGCACCGGTTCGATACCGTCAGTCAGTATAACGCGTTCAATAACAATGCGACAAAGCACCCGCTGGTCAGTGTTGTTGATTTTTCAAAGGCAGTCCCAAGGCAAGGCTCGCGCATGTATTTTGGGTTTTACACTATTATATTAAAGGACGTGAAATGCGGCGACCTGGTTTATGGCCGTAACACCTACGATTACCAGGAAGGGTCCTTAGTCTTTTTTTCACCCGGGCAGGTAGCCGGCGTTAATAGCAACGGGGAAACTTTTCAGCCGAAAGGCTGGGGCCTGGTATTTCATCCCGATTTTATACACGGTACCGCGTTAGGGCGGCACATACAGGATTATACCTTCTTCGGCTATCAGTCAAACGAGGCGCTTCATTTATCGGATATTGAGAGGGGTATTGTTTTGGATTGTTTTTCAAAAATTGATTACGAACTGGATCATGCCATCGACAAACACAGCAAGACGCTTATCGCGACGAATATCGAGCTGTTCCTGAACTATTGCATGCGCTTTTATGATCGCCAGTTCATCACCCGCGACCATGTGCATAAGGGCATTCTTGAAAAATTAGAAAGCCTGCTGAACGGTTATTTCGAATCGGATAAACCGCAAAGCCTGGGCCTGCCATCCGTGGCCTGGTGCGCCGACCAGATGAACTTATCCCCAAATTATTTCGGCGACCTGGTGAAAAAGGAAACCGGTCGCTCGGCGCAGGAATATATCCAGGCGAAGCTGATGGATGTGGCCAAGGAAAAGATATTCGACCGGAACAAATCCGTTAGCGAGGTAGCCTATGAACTGGGCTTCAAATACCCTCAGCATTTTACGCGCCTTTTTAAACAGCGCGTAGGGCAAACGCCGAATGAGTATAGGATGATGAATTAGGTTTAGGCGAATACTACGGACAGCTGGCGACTTTCAAAAATATCCCTTATTATTTTGATTTGGCTTTGCTTGTTGGTTATATTTGATCATCAGTTATTAAAACCTATCGAATTATGAAAAAGTATTTGTTACCAGGCGCCCTCGTTTTGGCGATGGCCGCTTCGTTTGCATTTAAGCCAACCGGCGAACATTTAAAAGGTTACATCAGCGATTCGCACTGTGTAGCAAGTAAAACCGATATGGGCAGCCTGGAGAAACGAAAACAATGCGTGAATATGTGTCTCAAGGGCGGTGCCGAGGCTATTTTGGTTGTGGGCGACAAGGCTTACAAAATTACTAACCAAAAAACCGTGTTGAAATATGCAGGGGAAAACGTTGTGGTTGACGGCAACGTAACCGGTGATACCATTGAAGTGACAAAAATTACGAAAGACAAATCATAAGCATCCGGCTTTTTAAAAATTTAAAGCCCCCAGATTTTTATCTGAGGGCTTTCATTTTTTTGGTGAAATAGCTTTTATTAAAGCTGGTGTCTTCCGGGCCTTATTTTGCCGTATTATTATAAAAATGGATATCAGGTTTGCCGATAACACCGGCGCTCATCATCAGTTTTTTCTTATCATCGGACATAATAGCGGCCTTTGCTTTTGCCATATCGGTAACTGCGAATGCAAGGTGCACCATGGTAGTGTCATCGATACCGCGCGATAACGCCACATCAACCATTCCCTCGCTTGCCCGTTTTGCGGGGCCTTCGCCGTCATACACCTTCAACCATGCGGCAAAGTCTTTTACTTTGTGGTTCACCACCACAAATTGCTTTGCGCCGGCGTCTCCGCTACTGAACCTGATCACGTGGTAGTATGCAAAATCCGGCTTGGAGATCACGCCGGCTTTATCCATTGTTGCTTTTAGTTTCGGATCAGCGGACATGGCTTTAGCCTTGGCGATATCCGCGAGTTTAAAGACAATAAGGAGATCGTTAGCGTTGTCAGCATCCCTGGCTACTACTATATTCTGCATCCCGGCGCCTGTACGGTTCGCCGAGTCGGCGTCGAAAATTGGCCGCCACTTATCGTAGTCTTTTACAGTATGCCTTACGTCGACCACATCAAAGGGCACCGCAACTGCGGGCGCAGCAGCCTTCTTTGTTGTGTCAGCACCAGCTTTAGCTGTCGTATCGCCGGTTTTAGTTGCAGAGCCGCCGCACGAAAACAGTGCTATAGCAATAATGATCGCCGGCAGGGTGTGAAAAATTGATTTGAACTTTCTCATGGTTATTGGTTTTTAATTGTGAAAACTGGTTATGTGTGATAAAAGCTCTTCTACGGGCTTTTTAGTTGGTTTTTACTTTAAATAGTCAATTATAGCCGTTGATATTCAACGAATTAATACACTAATATACCATTTACCTATTTATTGTCAATAGGTATTATTTGAATAAAAAAAATTAATCAAACTCGCTTAAAAATATTTTTTCAAAAAAAATTTGCGTAACTCAAAAGTTACCTATACATTTGCGTAACTTAAAAGTTACGCATTATGGCAGCAAGCATTAAACACCAATTATTTTTCCCTCACCCCCCGAGCGCGGTTTGGGAGTACCTCACCAACGCCGAGCTGATGGAACTATGGCTGATGAAAAGCAATTTTCAGCCGATCGAAGGGCACGAATTCCAATTCAGGATAAATCCGATACCGGCTTTCGATTTCGACGGAGTCATCTACTGCAAGGTATTGGAGATCGTACCCCTCAAAAAACTTTCTTATTCATGGAAGCTGGGACCCGGTGACGGCACCACCAATGTAGATTCAATAGTTCACTGGGAGCTACAGGAAAAAGATAACGGAACCGAGCTATTACTAATTCATAGCGATTTCGTAATACTCGAACACATGGGCATATTTAACGCCATGGATAAAGGCTGGTCAGATAATATGAACAAGATACTCGATCGCTTAAACCAAACGACCAATGGCACAACCAACGCTTGACGCATTCCAGGTAATTGCCGACCCGAGCAGGAGGCAAATGCTGATACTGCTTTCAAAAGAAAGCAAGACCATCAACAGCCTGGCCGAAAATTTCGACATGAGCCGGCCGGCCGTTTCAAAACACGTAAAGATTATGTACAACGCAGGCTTCATTTCTATTACCGACATCGGCCGCGAACGGCATTGCACGCTGAAACAGGACGGGTTCGACGCTTTGCACGAATGGCTCAATTACTTTGATCAGTTCTGGACATCGAAACTGAAGAACCTGGAAAATCTGTTAAACAACAAATTACCCAACTAAAATTCTCGAAAAAACAAACTTTAAAACTCAATCAAATGGAACAACAAAATTATCAATGCAGCATAGCTGCAGATGTGACGCCC
>JAYUEE010000035.1:0-180002 GCA_043739405.1 Mucilaginibacter sp.
TTGGAATTTATCGATCGTTCACAGGTGATCGAATCTCTTGCGGGTAGGTCTAAAGATGTTATTGGCAATCAAAACGGTCGCGATATAGGCATACAAATAAGCGGTTCTTTCGCCAAAGTAAATGATCGAAACCTATTTGATTATACGTTAGGTGTATTTAACGGCGCTGGTTATGATGTAACGACAGATAACAATAATCAGAAAGATGTTATAGCAAGGTTAGGCATCCATCCTATCAAAGGCCTGGATTTTGGCGGCAGCTTGTACACTGGCGAAGATATCCCCGCTGCCACTACAAAGGTTCCCAACCCTACCACGCAGACGCGTAACAGGTATGGTATTGACGGACGTTATGTGATCGGGCCATTATCAGTTACCGCAGAATATGCTCATGGTACTGATGGCACTGTGCAAAAGGATGGCTGGTACGCCCAGGCCGGTTATTTTGTATTGCCTAAATTACAGTTAGTAGCTAAATACGACACGTTTGATCCCAGTAAAACGATAACCACAGATCGCTCGACAATTTATATTGGCGGTGTTAATTATGTATTTAACTCCTGGACAAAACTGGGTGTTGATTACCTGGACAAACACGAAGAAACGACTCAAATCAAAAATAACATACTGGAAATGCAATTACAGATCGCATTCTAAGATTAACAACGACAAATAATTATGAAAAAGATATTCTTAAGAAAGCAAACTATCCTTTCAGTGTTGGCAACAGCCGGACTGGCTATCCTGTTGTCCTCATTTAAAAAGAATGAGCCGAAACCTTCACCTGATGATCTGAAAGGAACTATCAATATTTCCGGCGCTTTCGCTCTCTACCCTATTACCGTAAAATGGGCACAGGAGTTTAAAAAACTCCACCCGAATGTGGTATTTAACATTTCGGCGGGAGGGGCAGGAAAAGGCATTACTGATGCGCTTTCTGGACTGGTGGATATCGGTCTGGCTTCGAGGGATATTAGCCCGGAAGAAGTAAAGAAAGGCGCTTATACCGTCTATGTTACCAAAGATGCTGTTGTACCAACCTTTAATACAGGCAACCCCAATGCTGTTGCTTTAGAAGCTAAAGGCGTAAAGCGTAACCAGTTTTTGGATGTTTTTGTAACAGGGAATATAAAAAACTGGAACCAGTTGGGCGGCAAAATATCGGTACCGATCCATATTTATACACGTTCGGATGCTGCCGGCGCGGCAGAAACCTGGGCCAAATATTTGGGGAAAAAACAGGAGGATCTTTTGGGTGTTGGCGTTTACGGTGACCCCGGATTGGCCCAGGCGGTAAAGAAAGATGTAACGGGTATTGGTTATAACAACCTGGCCTATTTATACGATCTGAAAACACGCAAACAGGTAGCCGGCGTTCATGCCTTGCCGATCGATGTGAACGGCAATGGTAAAATTGATGCTGACGAGAATTTTTACGATACTATCGACCATCTGACAGATGCTATCGCTGATGGTAAATACCCTTCGCCGCCAGCACGCAACCTTGGTTTCCTTTTCAAGGGGAAGCCGACAAAGCCTGAATTGGTGGCTTTTGTAAAATATGTGTTAACTGAAGGTCAGAAGTTCGTGGATGAAAACGGCTATATCGTATTATCAAAACAAAAATTGACCGAAGAGCTAAAGAAAGTAAACTAGTTTTTTGATTGATAGATTTTTATAAAAGCGATGGGTTTAACGCCCGTCGCTAATTTTATATAACCTGGTATATAATCCAAACCTTAAACACCGCAATGGAGCGATTCCGTTTAATAAAAGATAAAATAATCTCTAAACTGATGCTGATACTTACGGTATTATCGGTATCAGTAGTATTGGTAATTGGTATTGGTTTGTATTATAAATCCGTCCCGGTTCTAAATAAATTGTCGTGGTATACCTTGCTAACTTCCAGCGAATGGAAACCACTAAAAGGTCTATTTGGCTTCTTTCCGTTTATAATGGGAACGCTTTGGGTAACGGGCATCGCTATTATTATAGCTCTGCCCTTGTGCCTGCTTACCTCGTTTTATATTACCGAATACGCCCCTAACCGGATCAGGAAGATATTGGTGCCGTTCGTGAACTTGCTGTCGGGTATACCTCCGGTCATATTTGGTGTTTGGGGCGTTCTTTTTATTATCCCTTTGATACAGGACCATATAGCACCTCATTTCGTGGAGTTTTCTACGGGTTACAGTGTACTGGCCGGCGGCATTGTCCTCGCGGTGATGATTTTCCCGTTAATCGTCAGTATTGTATGCGAGGTATTAAATACTATCCCAAATGAGTTAAAGAACGCCTCACTTGCTCTTGGTGCTACCAAATGGGAAACTATTCGTAAAGTATCGCTACGCAAAGCAAAGCCCGGTATTATTGCCGCGACTGTGCTGGCCATTTCACGTGCTTTTGGCGAAACTATTGCGGTACTGATGGTTTGCGGTAATAACGCAGTAGTGCCACATTCGGTTTTTGATGCCGGTTATCCCCTGCCTGCTTTGATAGCCAATAATTATGGCGAAATGCTGTCGATACCTATGTATGATTCGGCATTGATGTTTGCGGCTTTGCTCCTTTTCATCATCATCTTTTTATTCAATGTGATTTCGAGGGTGATACTGGCCCGTTTGGAAAGGAAACTGGCTATATGATCAAACGGAAATTGGAAGAGAATTTCTTCCGCATCTTAATGGTATTGGCTACGATCATTGTAGCCGGAAGCTTTTTCCTGATCGTCGGCACCATATTTTACAAAGGTGTTCCGTTCATGAGTTGGGATATGATTACCAAAATACCCGGCGGCGGTTTTTATATCGGTAAAGAAGGTGGTGTTTTGAACGCTATCGTTGGATCGCTTTATATAGCTGGGGGAGCAACAGTGCTTGGCCTTTTTATCAGCATACCGGTAGCTATTTATATGAACATGTACCTGTCCGGAAAGAATTTCCTGGTCAATTCGTTGCGCATTGTTTTTGATGTGCTTTTTGGTATACCATCTATTGTCTACGGTGCTTTCGGCTTCCTTATTATGGTTTACTTTGGCATCAGGGCATCGTTATTGGGAGGAATAGTGGCCGTCACGCTGTTGGTTATTCCTATCTTGGTACGCACGCTGGATGAAGTTATCCGCACCGTGCCTAAAGAATTACGGGACGCATCCTTATCATTGGGTGCTACGCGATGGGAAATGTCAAAAGTTGTTTTACGACAGATACGACCAGGGATATTTACAGCTATCCTGCTTTCTTTTGGCCGGGCCATCGGCGACGTAGCGTCGGTACTTTTTACAGCGGGATTTAGCGATAACATTCCAACATCCCTTCATCAACCTGCGGCAACGCTGCCATTGGCCATTTTTTTCCAGCTCGGCAGCCCGGTCGAAGAAGTACAGGGCCGCGCCTATGCATCGGCCTTAATATTAACTATTGTCGTGCTTATCATTACCATATTATCATCGGTTTTGGCAAAGCAATTTTCAAAAAACAAGATCCAGTAATGACAAATAATCCGCATATCAGCGTACAGCATTTGAATGTTCAGATTGGCAATCAACAGATACTGAAGGACATTACCATCAATATACCAAATAAGAAAGTGATTTCCATTATTGGCCCTTCAGGATGCGGAAAAACCACTTTGCTGAAATCCTTTAACCGCCTGCTGGATGATACCGCAGATGTAAAAATAACTGGCAAAGTATTGGTAGACGGTGAAGATATTTATGACCCGAAAGCAGAAGTAACACATATCCGCAAAAAAATGGGGCTGCTTTCACAACGTCCTTACCCCCTGCCGATGTCTATTTATGATAATGTGGCTTATGGGCCGCGCATTCATGGCACACGCAAAAAAGTTGATTTAGATGAAATTGTGGAAACGCAATTAAAAGCTACGGGATTATGGAATGAAGTAAAGGAGCGTTTACATGCACCAGCTACGCGCCTTTCTATCGGTCAGCAGCAGCGCCTCTGCCTTGCGCGTGGCCTGGCGGTAGAGCCGGAAATTATATTGGGTGATGAGTCAACCTCCGCCCTTGACCCGGTATCCACCGCTATTATTGAAGATTTGTTTATCAAGTTGAAAGAGAAATATACCATTGTTTTGGTAACGCACATCCTTCGGCAGGCACGCCGGGTATCCGATTATATCATATTTGTTTATATGGGTAAAATTATTGAGTTCGGTCCTACGGAAGAATTGCTGCTAAATCCACAACAGGAATTAACAAAGGAATATGTGAAGGGGTTTATTAGTTAGCGTCAATAAATTCTCCCATAATTCCCACCAATCAACTATAATTTATTAATATTGGCATTTCAATATTAATATACCTGTGGCTTACAATTACCAGCGCATTGTTATAAAAATTGGCTCGAACGTTCTTACCCAAAAAGACGGCTTGCCCGACCATGGGCGTATTGCCCATTTGGTTGAGCAGATCGCGAACATTAAAAAGCAAGGAAAGGAAGTCATATTGGTTTCGTCTGGTGCTGTGGCATCCGGCAGAAGTATGATTACCGTATCTGAAAAATCGGATGCTGTCGCAGCGCGGCAATTACTGGCTTCAATAGGCCAGGTAAAGCTGATCAATACTTATTCGGCGCTTTTTGGTGCATTTGATATGCTTTGCTCCCAGGTATTGGTTACGAAGGAGGATTTCCGCGACAGGCTGCATTATTTAAACATGCGTAACTGTCTTGAAATATTGCTGCAATACCAGGTAATACCTGTTGTGAATGAAAATGATGTGGTGTCGGTAACTGAACTAATGTTTACCGATAATGATGAACTTGCCGGGTTGATCGCTTCAATGCTCAATGCGCAGGCACTAGTTGTACTGACTAACGTTGACGGCATTTACGATGGGGACCCACAATTACCTGGTTCAAAGGTGATAGAGGAAATTGATGGCACGGCAACCGATTTCTCATCATTCGTAACTTCCGACCGTTCGCAATTTGGCCGTGGCGGCATGATCACAAAATCTACTATGGCGCAAAAGACAGCGCAGCTGGGTATTGCGGTGCATATAGCCAATGGTACAAAAGATAATATCCTTATCGATGTGCTTGCAGGTAATGCTGTTCATACCCGCTTTGCTCCTGATAAAAGTAAATCCGGCAAAAAGAAATGGATAGCCCACTCGGCGCACAGTGCTACCGGCTTGGTGCGGGTAAATGACGGTGCCAGGATAGCGCTTACATCTAGCAAAGCAACAAGTCTGCTCCCTGTGGGCATTGTTAAGGTGTTGGCTGATTTTAATAAAGGCGAGATCATTAAACTGGTTGATGACCAGGATAAATTAATTGGTTTAGGCATAGCCGAGTATGGCTCGGACAAAGCCAAAGAAAGAATCGGGCAAAAAAACCAAAAACCGCTGGTGCATTATGATTATCTTTACTTATCGTGATGGAAATAGCAACGGATTATAAAAATTACTTTCAAAATGCCCTCGCCGCAGGCAGGCGCATTGTTGATATCACGCCTGAAATGGTTGTTGCTGTGCTGAATGATGTTGCCGAAGCAGCTGTGGCTCAAACGGCGCAACTGCTTTTGACGAATCAAAAGGATTTGGACAGGATGGATCCCTCCGACCCCAAATATGATCGTCTGAAACTTACTGAAGCCAGAATAAGGGATATTGCACAGGAAATGAAGAATGTAGCGGGTCTCCCTAACCCGCTTGGGCATATCCTTTCTGAAAAAACGATGCCCAATGGTTTGCAAATTTACAGAGTAAGTGTGCCACTGGGTGTTGTTGGTGTAATATATGAAGCGCGGCCAAATGTTACTTTTGACGTATTTGCCCTGTGCTTTAAAACCGGGAATGTGTGTGTGTTGAAAGGCGGTAGCGATGCTGAACACTCCAACAAAGCTATTATTTCGCTCATTCACGGTGTATTGGCCAAACATCACATAGATGCCAATGTAGCGGTGCTTTTACCGCCAGAGCGTGAAGCAACAGAAGCACTTTTTAATGCCATTGGTTACATCGATGTATTGATACCTCGTGGCAGCCAGCAGTTGATTGACCGTGTAAGGCAGCAAAGCAAAGTGCCCGTGATAGAAACGGGCGCAGGTATTGTACATACTTATTTTGATGAAACCGGCGATTTGCAAAAGGGCAGCGAAATTATCTGCAATGCCAAAACGCGGCGTGTAAGTGTATGTAATGCGCTGGATTGCCTGGTAATACACGCTTTACGCCTCTCCGACCTGGCTTTACTAGCCAAACCATTGGCTGCAAAGCAAGTGGAGATTTATGCCGATGAACGGTCATTTAACGCGCTAAAAGGCAACTATCCAAATGCGTTGCTTCACAAAGCTGAACCCGAGCATTTCGGCACGGAGTTCTTATCCCTAAAACTGGCCATAAAAACGGTTGATAGTTTTGCGGAAGCATTAAATCACATTGCAAAGTATAGTTCAAAACATAGTGAAGCCATTATTACCGAAGATGCGGCGAATGCTGCCGCCTTTCTCAATAAGGTTGACGCGGCTGCGGTATATGTCAATGCTTCTACTGCGTTTACTGATGGTGCCCAGTTCGGTTTAGGCGCCGAGATAGGCATCAGCACCCAAAAGCTTCATGCACGCGGTCCCATGGGTCTGCAGGAGTTGACCAGTTATAAGTGGCTGGTTAAAGGCAATGGACAAGTACGGTCATAATAATTTTAACGCTGAATATCAGGCATTAAGCAATACATACCTGAATAACATTTTTAAAGCCTAACATTTGCTGCTTCAGTTGCGTAGAATAAGATAGAATAATCGAAATACGAAATTGACCCCAATGAGATCTGGTGCATTACGCATTGCTTTAATCTATTTAGCTATAGCACTCGCGTGGATTGCAATCAGCGACAGAATGCTCACTGTCTATCACGAGTTACTAAGTCCTTCCCTTTTTATCCTATTAAATAATGGGCGACGGTTTGTATTTGTATTGGTAACAGGCTTTTTAATCTATAGGCTGATATTAGCCAACGAAAAAAAGATGTTCGAAAGTGAAAGGCAGGCCCGTCGCAAGGATGAAGAGGTAAAACGCCTCGGGAAAATAATCACCAAAGTAAATAACATTATCATAATAACCGATCAGGACGGATTTATTAGTTGGGTAAATAATGCTTTTGAAGACTTTACCGGCTATGCGTTCAATGAGGTTGCCGGGTATGCCCCCGCCACTTTTTTTGCAGGAGAAGAGACTGATATTGACGTATTAACGGATGTTCTTAAAAAGAAGAAAGCCCTGGAAGCATTTTCGGTCGAATTACATTGCCACAATAAGTATAATGTGAAGTTTTGGGTTTATGGTGACTACACCCCGCTGTTTGATGATAATAATGAGTTTACTGGCTATATAGCTGTGTACAACGATATAAGCTGGCTTAAAACAAACGAAAGAGAGATCATCCGCCAGAATGATAAATTAAAAGAGGTTGCCTGGCTCAGTTCGCACGAAATAAGGCGCCCGTTGGCAAACATTATAGGCCTTGCCAATATGATGAAGGTGTCGCCTTATATGGATGAAAAACTGAAGATATTAGAGAACCTCAACCAATCGGCGGAGGAATTGGACAAAATAGTACATACCATCAATTCGACTATTGAAGAAGAATTTCGACAGGTAGAACAGCCCGTTCACAAGGCATAGTTCGTTTTACAAAAATCATTGAACAATCCCCTTGAACCATTTTTACTGTCAAGTGTTTTACATTTGATATAAA
The DNA here is from genome assembly GCA_043739405.1 of Mucilaginibacter sp. Classification (GTDB taxonomy): domain Bacteria; phylum Bacteroidota; class Bacteroidia; order Sphingobacteriales; family Sphingobacteriaceae; genus Mucilaginibacter. The sequence goes on from JAYUEE010000035.1 coordinate 7,725, forward strand.
AACCGGTTATGAGCATAATTTCCGTTAACCCTGCAAACGGGAAAATCATTAAAAAATACAAGACTCACACCCCCCAACAGGTTGAGCAGAAAATAAAGCAAACGCATAAGGCCTGGCTAAGCTGGAAGGAATCGTCACATGATGAACGCAGGCGCCTTTTGCTGCGTATGGCAGAGATACTCCAAAGCCAAAAAAAGAAACTCGCGACATTAATGGCCCTGGAAATGGGTAAGCCGGTTAACCAGGGCGTAGCAGAAATAGACAAATGTGCCTCTGTATGCCAATATTATGCCACAAACGCCGCAATATACCTAAGTGACCAAATAATTGAAACGGATGCCTCTAAAAGCTATGTGAGCTTTCAGCCCATAGGTGTTGTGTCGGCTATAATGCCATGGAACTTTCCGTTCTGGCAGGTTTTTCGTTTTTTGGCCCCCGCGCTAGCAGCTGGTAATTGTGGAGTGTTAAAACATGCGTCGAATGTGCCTGGCTGTGCGCTTGCCATTGAAGAAATAGTAAAGGAGGTCGGTTTCCCCGATAACGTATTTCAAACCTTGCTCGTTAGCAGTACACTTGTTGAAAAGATTATTGAAAACCCGCTTATACAAGCCATTACCATTACAGGGAGTACTGACGCAGGTAAAGCAGTAGCCCAAAAGGCTGGCTCGCTGATCAAAAAAACAGTTTTGGAGCTTGGCGGAAGTGATGCCTATATTATACTTGAAGATGCTGACCTTGAAAAAGCTGCCGAAGCATGTGTTAACAGCCGTATGATCAACAGCGGGCAAAGTTGTATTGCTGCAAAAAGGTTCGTCGTTGTAAAATCAGTCGAAAAGGAGTTCATAAGCCTGTTTTTAAATAAAATGAAGGCCAAAAAAGTTGGTGATCCGTTAACTGTAGATACAGATATCGGCCCGCAAGCGCGCATAGACCTGCGAAACGGTTTACACAAACAAGTAAAGTTATCGGTGAAAAAAGGCGCTAAATGTATATTGGGTGGTACTTTGCCCAAAGGGAAGGGTGCATATTATCCCGCTACTATCCTTACCAAAGTTAAACCGGGCATGCCTGCTTATGATGAAGAATTATTTGGCCCGGTAGCCGCTATTATAAGGGCTAAAGATGAGGCTGACGCTATACGGATTGCTAACGACAGCAATTTTGGTTTAGGTGCCGCTGTGTTTACAAAGGACAAAGAAAAAGGAGAACGGATTGCTTCTGCCCACTTACAGGCAGGTTCCTGCTTTGTAAACGCACTGGTAAAATCCGACCCGAGGTTACCATTCGGTGGTATCAAACAATCGGGTTATGGACGCGAACTTGGCCTTTTCGGCATACATGAATTTGTGAATATTAAGACCGTTTTTGTGGCGTGAATGGTGAATAGTCAATGGTGAATCACTAACCAGTGGGCTTAATTTATAGTTAATTAGTATTTATAATCAATAAGTTAAGTTGTTTAATTAAAGTTTTTAATTAAGTAAACTGATATTGACAATTCACCATTGACTACTCACTAAATTACCCTCCCCTGACCTAATCACAAAATCCAAAACCGTATCTTTGCAGCCGTTATGAGTAAGCATGGCCGGATATTAGTTGCAATGAGTGGCGGGGTTGATAGCTCCGTGGCATCCGTTATGCTGCACGAAGAAGGTTACGAAGTTATCGGTCTAACCATGAAAACCTGGGACTACGCTTCATCAGGCGGCAGTTCAAAAGAAACAGGCTGTTGCAGCCTTGATAGCATTAACGATGCACGTGCTTTGGCTGTTGCTTATGGCTTTCCGCATTATATATTAGATATCAGGAGCGAATTCGGCGATTTTGTTATCGACAACTTTGTGGATGAATATTTAGCCGGCCGCACTCCTAACCCATGTGTTTTATGCAATACGCATATTAAATGGGACGCATTACTTAAGCGAGCTGATAAACTGGACTGTGAATTCATCGCAACAGGGCATTATGCCAATATCCGCCAGCACGATAACGGTCGCTACGTAGTCTCTAAGGGTCTCGATGAAAATAAAGATCAGTCTTATGTGCTTTGGGGCGTTTCGCAACAGAACCTGGCGCGAACCAAGTTCCCTTTGGGAAGCTTTGCTAAATCGCAAATAAGGCAAATGGCGCTTGATATGGGCCAGTTAGAACTAGCCAACAAAAGCGAAAGCTACGAGATATGTTTTGTGCCTGATAACGATTACAGGGCTTTTTTACGCCATAAAGTGGAGGACCTGGAAGAACGTGTTGCAGGAGGAAACTTTGTTTTGACTGACGGCACCGTTGTGGGTCAGCACCAGGGATACCCTTTCTATACTATTGGACAGCGTAAGGGATTGGGCATCGCATTAGGGCATCCCATGTTTGTAACGCGCATTGACCCGGAAACCAATACGGTTGTATTAGGAACGCAGGAGGAACTTGAACGCAAATCGGCTTGGGTAAGGAACCTGAACCTGGTTAAATACGAAAATATAAACGAGCCTTTAGAAGCCGTCACCAAGATACGATACAAGGACGCCGGCTCACAAAGCACCATTTTACAGATGGGCGAACATATGAAAGTTGATTTTCATCATTCGGTATCGGGTATAGCGCCCGGGCAGTCGGCCGTTTTTTATGAAGGAAACGATCTTTTAGGCGGCGGGTTTCTGATGTGATTTCTCGTAGTTGTAAGGTTGGAAAGTTTTAAAATTGAAAGGTTAATTTCCTGCCTTGCCACTTCAGCGCGAATCTGTCTTATCTCCTCCGAAGACAACTTTAAAACTTTTCAACTTTGCAACATTTCAACATTTTATGTTTTATTTGCAGAAAATAACCTTATAGATGACTAAAAATCTACTTATTGTCGAATCTCCTGCCAAGGCAAAAACCATAGAAGGTTACCTCGGTAAGGACTTTACCGTTAAGTCGAGCTACGGACATATCCGCGACCTGGTAAAGTCGGAAGACGCGATAGATATCAAGAATGACTTTGCACAAAAATACGAAGTGCCTGCAGATAAAAAGCAGGTGGTGAGTGAATTAAAGAAACTTGCGAAGGAAGCTGAAATGGTTTGGCTTGCATCGGACGAGGACCGCGAGGGTGAAGCCATCTCCTGGCATTTATTTGAGACTTTGGGTTTAAAGGACGCTACTACAAAGCGCATTGTTTTTCATGAGATAACTAAACCGGCTATATTAAAAGCGATTGAAAATCCGCGTAAAATAGATTATAACCTGGTTTATGCCCAACAGGCGCGCCGGGTTTTAGACAGATTGGTTGGTTTTGAGCTATCCCCTGTTTTGTGGAAAAAAGTAAAACCTTCGCTTTCAGCCGGACGGGTACAATCCGTAGCAGTGCGTCTTATTGTAGAGCGTGAGCGCGAGATCAATAAATTTAATGCTGAAGCTGCTTTTAAGATCGTCGCCGTATTCGGAAAAGGCCGGGAAGCTTTTAAAGCTGAACTGCCGGAACGTTATGCTAAACAGGATGACGCTGAAAAATTCTTAAGAGATTGCATTGCCGCTGCCTTCAATGTCAATTCATTGGAGACCAAGCCGGCCAAACGCTCGCCTGCTGCACCTTTTACAACATCAACCCTGCAACAGGAAGCCAGTCGTAAGTTAGGTTTCTCGGTTTCCCGGACGATGACGGTGGCCCAAAAGCTGTACGAATCGGGTAAGATAACCTATATGCGTACGGATTCGGTTAATTTGTCCGACACAGCTCTTAACGCCGCTGCAAAGCAGATCAATTCGGCTTATGGCGAAAAATATCACCAGTACCGGAAATATAAAACCAAAAGCGCCGGCGCCCAGGAAGCACACGAAGCTATCAGGCCCACCTATTTTGATGTGCATACCGTAGACGGTGACCCATCAGAAAAACGATTGTATGAACTCATCTGGAAACGCGCTATAGCCTCGCAAATGAGTGAGGCTTTATTTGAGAAAACAACTGCAAAAATCGGTATATCAACCCGTAAAGAAGAATTGGTTGCCAATGGCGAGGTAATGAAATTTGATGGCTTTCTTAAGGTTTACCTGGAATCATCGGATGAAGAAGAAGAAACTCAAAGCACCGAGGGTAACGCTATATTGCCACCTTTAACAAAAGGACAATTGCTCGAATTACAGGAAATGAGCGCTACAGAACGTTATTCGCGCCCCGCACCGCGTTACACCGAAGCGAGTTTGGTTAAGAAACTGGAAGAATTAGGTATAGGTCGACCATCAACCTACGCTCCTACTATTTCGACGATTCAGAACCGTGGTTACGTTGTTAAAGAGGATCGCGAGGGCAAAGCCCGTAGTTTCAGGGTTTTAACGCTCAGGGGTCAAAACATTACTAAAGAAGAAAAGTCTGAAAATACAGGAGCTGAGCGCAATAAGCTGTTTCCAACCGATATTGGATCGGTAGTAAATGATTTCCTGGTACAATACTTTAAAGAAATAGTCGACTATGGCTTTACCGCTGGTGTTGAAAAGCAATTTGATGAAATAGCACAGGGTTTGGAAGTGTGGACAGATATGATCCGCAATTTTTACAACCCGTTCCATAAAGGCGTCGAAAATACAATCGAGACGGCAGACAAAGCCACCGGAGAACGTGATTTAGGTATTCATCCCGAAAACGGGAAAAAGGTTTCAGTACGAATTGGCCGTTTTGGCCCATTTGTGCAGGTTGGTGATAGTGAGGGCGAAGAAAAGCCGCTGTATGCCAGTTTAAGGGCCGGACAGAGCATCGAAACCATTTCGATGGCAGATGCACTGGAATTATTTAAGCTGCCCAAGAAGGTAGGCGTATTCGAGGATAAGGACATGTCGGTTGCCATTGGTAAGTTCGGGCCATACATCAGGCACGATGGTGCGTTTTATTCTTTACCAAAAGAAATTGACCCTCATGATGTTACAGAGGAAGTAGCGATAGAGCTGATCGTAGATAAACGTAAACGCGATTCGGAACGCGTGATGAAGACTTTTACCGAGGCGGCAGATGTAAAAGTGTTGAACGGCCGCTGGGGGCCATATATTGAATTCGGCAAACAAAACGTTAAAATTCCAAAAGACCGCGACCCATTGGCATTAACCTATGAAGATTGCAAGATCCTCGCTGATGCCGAAGCAAAAGCGCCTAAGAAACCAGGCGCAAAAAGGTTTGTTAAGAAGAAATGATAAAAGATATCCCCGAAAATATAGTTAAAGATGTTGCCATAGCTGTTGCGTTGGAAAGAGAAAATATTCGCGATAAAATTTGGTACGTCTACCTCATCAATCTTAAAAAAGAGCCGATAGAAAATGTAATGGTGACTTCTAAAGGTTATGGTGAAAAGGACGGCGAACAGATCAAAACCTCCACCCTGCGCCACATGTTCCCGGTGGTTAAGGACAGTGCTTATGTGCTGATCGAACCTATAGATGAAGCTACATTTGGCTTGAATAATGAATACTGGCTGAGCTATTATGTTGGGAAAGAGATTTATGATAAGAAGTTCATTTTCCTCCCAGAAAGTATAGTTGATTCCAATTTTATAAAACTCCCTATTTTAAATAAGCCGGGCGTGATGATACGGTAACGGCCACCACTGTTCTGCAAAGCGAAATGCCCCCATTTCATAGTCATTGTTTTGACAGATACCAAATATGCATTATATTAGTTGGTGTAAATTGTCATCTGCAGAACATAATTTTATGTTCTAAAAATATTTTTGAATTTATTTGGAGTATTTATAAAAAATAATTTATAAATTTCCACTATAAATCACCTAAATATTCATGGAACCTCCAGAGGGCCTTTTGCCTTATCGCAAGCGCGCAATAATCGCTGCTGCCTCAATCATTATTATCTTTATCGGCGCCTATTTTATTTACCACTTTCGTCACCGGAAGGATGTCGTCGATCCCGCCTTTAGTAAATATATCGAGTCGTACACCACGGGGCTCATATCCAAAGAAGGCACTATCCGTATCCGCCTGGCAAGCCAGGTGCCTACCGCACATTTGCAGAACGATCAGCTCCCGGATGGCGTATTTAGTTTTTCACCTGACATTAAAGGCAAAGCCTATTGGATTGATGAAAGGACCATCGAATTTCGTCCCGAGGCACAACTTGTGGCGGATCAAAGCTACTCGGCGGAGTTTAAGCTGGCGAAAGTAGTCGATGTGCCATCGCAGTTCGATAATTTCCAATTTTCGTTTCAAACCATTAAGCCTGATTTCACAGTCACGTTTGACGGGCTGGAAACAGCAACCAATACCTCGCTTGACAAGATGAAACTGGAAGGCGTTGTTCAAACAGCAGACGCAGAAGAGTCGGCTAATATCGAGAAACTTTTGAATACGAGCTATACATCTTCGCCGCATGTTGCCTGGCAGCATAATAGCGTTACCCATACCCATAGGTTTACTGTATCGGGCTTAGTGCGCTCATCAGATAAAGCAGATTCGCTCAGGGTTAGTTGGGATGGCACCAGTCTCAACGTCAATAAGAAAGGCAGTAAAAGCTTTGAAATACCCGTTATTGGTGATTTTAAAGTACTGAGTGTAGATGCTATCCAGGATAACGACCAATATGTATTGGTGCGTTTCTCGGACCCTATTCTGATCGGTCAGGAATTAAAAGGGCTTGTGGGTATAAAAAACATCGAGGACCCTGCTTATACCATTGACGGAAGCAAGATAAAGATATACGCGCCCGAGCGGCTTGAAGGTAACTTTAGCGCTTATGTTAACGAAGGCGTTGAAGATATAACGCGCAAGAAGATCACGAAAACATATACGGCAAATGTATTTTTCGAGAACCGGCTGCCATCAGTTACAATTCCCGGCAAGGGCGTTATTTTACCGGATTCAGGTAAACTGGCCATGCCTTTTGAGGCTGTGAACCTGAACGCTGTAGATGTAAGCATTATTAAGATATATGAGAACAATATCCCGCAATATTTCCAGTCGAATAATTTTGACGGGGCGTCGGAATTGAGGATGGTTGGCAAGCCTATCTTACAAAAAACAATACGTCTTGACCAGGATAAGAGCCTTAACCTAAAGAAGAAAAACAGGTTCATGCTTGACCTTGACCAGATGATCAGGACTGAACCGGGTGCGATATACCGCGTTATCATCGGTTTTAGAAAAGAATACTCCTTGTATAATTGCACCGTTAACGCTCAGATCATAAAAGGGACAGACCCTGAAGTAGATGATGAGGAAGGCGGTTATTATGGTGGCGACAATAACAACGGAGCGGGGATAGATGAGGACGACACTTTTTGGTCGCGGTATGATAGTTATTATCCAAAAGGCTTCCGCTGGAAAGACCGCGACGACGCTTGTACGGAGTCTTATTACACCAAGGACCGCTGGGCCATGCGGAACGTTATTGCTTCGAATATAGGCCTGATAGCCAAACGCGGCACAGATAACAGCATGACGGTTGCTGTGACCAATCTAACGACCGCTCAACCGTTATCGGGCGTTTCGTTAGAATTGCTCGACTACCAGAAACAGGTAATTTTTAAAACTACTTCTGATGGGGATGGCATGGCAAAATTCGAAATGAAGCGCAAGTCGTACCTCTTGGTTGCGAGGCAGGGGGCCGAACGCGGGTATTTGAAGCTGGACGACGGCAGTTCGCTGCCCCTCTCTCGTTTTGATGTGGGTGGTGAGAACATACAAAGTGGTTTGAAAGGCTTTATATATGGTGAACGTGGCGTATGGCGGCCAGGGGATTCTATCTTCCTGACATTCATTCTCCAGGATAAATTAAAGACGCTTCCATCCGATCACCCGGTTGAGTTTGAACTGGATAATCCTGACGGACAGGTATATAAACATATGACTGCCACCAAATCTATTGATGGTTTCTATAGTTTTCATACGGCTACAGAACTGGCAAGCCGGACCGGCAACTGGACGGCGAAAGTAAAGGTCGGCGGTGCAACATTTGAAAAGAAAATAAAGATAGAGACCATCATGCCTAACCGCCTTAAACTAAACCTAAGTTTTGGCGGTGCAACGCAATTGACAAAAGGCGGGGATGTTACGGGTAACCTTGATGCACATTGGCTGTTCGGTGGTGTTGCGCAAAGCCTGAAGGCGAAAGTAGATGCCTTTTTGTCGTCACAAAAAACAACATTTAAGGGTTATGATGATTATGTTTTCGACGATCCTACCCTCTCCTTTGATCCGCAAACGCAAACCATATTTGACGGTCGTTTAGATGAGAACGGTAAGGCTACTGTAAAAACGGATATTGATGTAGAAAAACAGGCTCCGGGCCAGCTTAAGGCAAATTTTTTGGTTAAGGTTTTTGAGCCGGGTGGTAATTTTAGTATACAAACAATGTCGTTGCCCTACAATGTTTATGATGGTTATGTCGGCATTAAAATACCTAAGGGAAGTGATATTTCGGGCATGATATATACCGACAGGGATAACCCAATAGATATTGCCGATGTGGACACCAAAGGAAACCCTATTGCCGGCAGCCGGAATGTGGAAGTAGAGCTATACAAGATAGAGTGGCGCTGGTGGTGGGATGAAACAGGCGATGAACTAAGTAACTTTACGCAGGACCGGCTCAATACATTAGTTAAAACTGAAACTGTAAAGCTGGAAAATGGCCGCGGTAAATGGAATTTGCACGTTGATGCTGATGAATGGGGCCGTTACCTGTTACGTGTAAAAGACCCAAAAACAGGGCACTCAACAGGAAAGGTTATTTATCTCGATTGGCCAAACTGGGCCGAAAGGTTGCAGCAAAGCAATCCTACAGAAGCTACGATGTTATCTTTCACATCCAACAAAACAAGTTATAAAGTTGGAGAGGAAGCCACTTTGACCATTCCAACCGGTTCGTTTGGACGTGCGCTGATCAGCATTGAGAATGGCAGTAGGGTGTTGAAGTCTGATTGGATCGACACTAAAAAAGGTCAAACACAATACACCTTTAAGATCGATGAAACCATGTCGCCTAATATTTTTGTCAATGTGACGCTCTTGCAACGGCATTCGCAAACGGTAAACGACCTGCCGATCCGCATGTATGGTGTGATCCCGTTAACGGTGGACGACCCGCAAACGTTATTGAAACCCGTCATCAGCATGCCCGATAAAATAAGGCCCGAAACGCCATCCTATATTACGGTTTCGGAAGCATCGGGCAAGGAAATGACCTATACTATTGCTATTGTAGACGAAGGGCTGCTTGACATTACCAATTACAAAACGCCGAACCCGCACGAAACATTTTATGCCCGTGAAGCACTCGGCGTTAAGACCTGGGACCTGTTTGATTACGTGATCGGCGCCTATGGGGGTAATCTTGAACGTATATTAAGCGTTGGTGGTGACGGAACGAATGGTGTGAAAAAGAATGTACAGGTAAACCGGTTTAAGCCGGTTGTGAAATTCCTTGGGCCGTTCCATCTGGATGCTGGTGAAAAACAAACACAACATTTTACGCTGCCGCAATACATTGGCTCTGTTAAAGCGATGGTAATTGCCGGGCATGATTGTGGTTATGGCTTTACGGAAAAAGACGTAGTAGTTAAAAAACCACTCATGATACTGGCTACATTACCGCGCGTACTGGGCCCGTCGGAGCATATTACGTTGCCGGTTACCGTATTTGCAATGGAAAACAACATCAAAACAGTAAGTCTTGATGTGCAATCAAATGCCTTTAGTAATCTTGCCGGGAATAATCATAAAACGGTAACGTTCAACAAAATCGGTGATCAGCTGGTCACTTTTGATTTGGATGTGAAAGATTTTGTTGGTGTAGGGAAGGTGAAAATAATTGCAAAAAGCGCGGGAGAGACAGCAGCTTATGATGTGGAATTGAATGTGCGTAATCCAAACCCGGTAATAACAAAAGTTATCGAAAGGGAACTGAAGCCCGGCGAAGTTTGGACCAGCCCATATTCACCTGTGGGTATGGAAGGTACCAACAGGGCGACACTTGAAGTTGCCTCTATCCCACCGCTGAACCTCTCCAAGCGCCTCGATTACCTGATCGAATACCCTTATGGTTGTGTGGAACAAACCACATCATCAGGTTTTCCGCAGCTATACCTGGGCCAGGTGATGGATCTTACTGCCCAGCAATCTGCGGAGGTTGAACGGAATATTAAGTCGACTATCAACAGGCTTCGAAACTTCCAGACCAACGATGGCGGTATGAGCTACTGGCCGGGAGAACCTGAATCTGACGAATGGGGTACCAATTATTCGGGGCACTTTATGCTCGCTGCGCAGGCAAAAGGATATTCGTTGCCTATTGGTTTCCTCGAAAACTGGAAAAAATATCAGCGGATGAAAGCATTGACCTGGGCTCCAGATTCAAAAAGTTTCTACGGAGCCGACCTGATACAGTCTTACCGCCTGTACCTGCTGGCACTGGCCCGCTCACCTGAACTGGGTGCGATGAACCGCCTGCGCGAATTCAAATACATCAGCGAAGAAGCACGCTGGCGTTTAGCGGCAGCTTATAAGCTGGTGGGCCAGCCTGAGATAGGTTTGCAGTTAATTGCCGGGTTGTCAACCGATGTGAAACCATATAATGCTCTTGACGGTACCTATGGTTCTGACTTGCGCGATAAGGCTATGATATTGGAAACGCTTACTTTATTAGGCCAGCGTCAAAAAGCCTCGGCGCTGTTCCAGGATGTCGCTTATAAGCTTTCAGAAGATGATTGGTACAGCACGCAGACAACAGCTTATTCCCTCGTGGCAATTTCTGAATATTGCGGGGTTAATCATTCATCCAACAAGCTATTGTTCAGTTACAATTCGGGTAATATCACTTCCAGGTCGTACTTGTGGCAATCGGCATTAGCCGCAAACGGTGGTAAAGTAACCATTAAGGATAATGGTAGTAATCATTTATATATCAGAATAATACAACGAGGACAGCCATCATCCGGCCAGGATGTTGAATCTGTAAGTACTCCGGATGTGCTGGAAATGCGCGTTGGGTATTTTACCCTAACGGGCCACCCGGTTGATCCCACCAAATTAAAACAGGGTACCGATTTTGTAGCACAAGTGAATATCAAAAATCCAGGCCAACGGGGCTATTATAAGAACATGGCGCTGACGGAAGTATTTCCTTCCGGCTGGGAAATTATCAATATACGAATGAACGACACCACCGAGGCTTTCAAATCGTCACCATCCGATTACAGGGATATCAGGGATGACCGGGTAAATACTTATTTCAGCGTAGAAGAAGCTAAAGAGGTGACTTTTTATGTGACGCTCAACGCTGCTTATTTAGGGAAATATTATTTACCGGCTACCAAGTGTGAAGCAATGTACAATCATACCATTAGCGCGACGCAGAAAGGGCAATGGGTGGAGGTGGTTAAGTAGAGGTTAGTGATTAGTGACCTGTGATTAGTGATTCGGTTTAAAACTAATAACTAATCACTGGTTAACTAATCACTCAACCCCAAACAACCCGTACTTCAAAATACAATAAATAGCTCTTACGCCGTCCTTCCACCCTATTTTTTTACCATCGTCGTACGTGCGGCCATAATAGGATATACCGACTTCGTAAATACGAATTTTGGGTACGCGGGCTATTTTTTGCGTTACTTCGGGTTCGAATCCAAAGCGCTGTTCTTTTAATTTGATCGACTGGATAACCTTTGTATCAAAAAGCTTGTAGCAGGTTTCCATATCCGTCAGGTTCAGATTAGAGAACGTATTGGATAAAAAGGTTAACCAGCGGTTGCCAATGGTATGCCAGAAGAAAAGGATGCGGTGCGGGTTACTGCCCATAAAGCGCGATCCGTAAACAACATCCGCAAAACCGGCGCAAACGGGTTTCAGCAGATCGTTGTATTCGGCGGGGTCATATTCAAGGTCGGCATCCTGGATAATGAGGTATTCGCCGCTTGCTTTTGAGATACCTGTATGCAGCGCAGCGCCTTTGCCTTTATTGGGTTCGTGCTTAAAGTATTGAATATTAAGGTCGGGGTTGGATGTTTGATAATCAATGATAGCCTGCCCGGTATTATCGTTGGAGCAATCGTCGACTATGATTATTTCTTTCTGAATATTATCAATAAGTTTAACCGACTTAATTTTGTTTAAGATCAGGTGAATAGTGTTGCCCTCGTTATAAGCCGGAATAATAATGGATAACTTTTCTATTTTCATTTATTTGAACCAAAAATACCCTGTCATCATAAAACAGTACTAATTTACTATGCAAACGCGACTAAACAGGGTAAAAAACTACCTCAAAAAACCAAAAGTAATCATATTACTTTCTTTTTTGCTGGTTTGCTTCCTGCTGTTTTGGTTTTGCCTGCCTAAAGTGCTGTTCAACTCTCCAACTTCCTATGTAATTGATGATGACAAGGGCCAGTTATTAGGCGCATCGATAGCCGCCGATGGCCAGTGGCATTTCCCGTATGATGCCAATGTCCCAGAAAAGTTCAAGCAATGTATCATAGCCTTTGAGGATAAGCGCTTTGAGCATCATCCCGGTATTGACGTTCTGGCCCTTGGGCGTGCTATTAAACAAAATATTGGCGGGAAACACGTTGTAAGCGGAGGTAGTACCATCACGATGCAGGTGATTCGCCTGTCAACAAAAGACAAACGGACCTACTGGAACAAATTTACAGAGATATTTAAGGCCATGCGGCTCGAAATAAGGTACAACAAAAATGATATTTTGGCTTTGTATGCCAGCAATGCCCCTTTTGGCTCCAATGTTATCGGTCTTGATGCGGCATCATGGCGGTATTTCGGGCGCAGTCCCGATAAACTCTCATGGGGTGAAATGGCAGCCATGGCTGTGTTGCCGAACTCGCCTTCATTGGTACACCCGGGCCGAAACAGGGCCTTGCTTCTGAAAAAGAGGAACCTGTTACTCGATAAAATGCGGCAACAGGGTATTATAGATGCAGCGACAGCTTCGCTGGCCAAAATGGAACCGATACCAGACCAGCCCGTACCGCTGCCACAGCTGGCCCCACACCTACTGCAACGCTTCAAAGCAGATATCCAGGGTAATCCTGAAGTGCCGACAAGAGTCACAACAAGCATTAAATCAACTTTGCAACGACGTGTGAACGAAATGTTGGAACGGCATCACGATGTGTTAAAAGGAAATGGTATTAATAACCTGGCAGCAGTTGTGATAGATGTGGAAACAGGGCAGGCAATTGCCTATACTGGCAATATCTCCCATCGCGAGGATAGTACCATGCAAAGCGATGTTGATGTGGTAAACGCCCCGCGTAGTCCCGGAAGCACCTTAAAACCGCTTTTGTACGCATCGATCTTGCATGACGGGCAGATATTACCGAATAGTTTGGTGCCCGATATTCCCACACAAATATTAAGCTTTCACCCTAAAAATTTTGACCTAGTATATGACGGCGCTGTGCCGGCCTCAAGGGCCTTATCACGCTCGTTGAACGTACCGGCGGTAAGAATGCTGCAGCAATATAAGTCTGAACGCTTTTACGACTTTTTGCACCGCATCGGCATGACCACATTAAACAAGCCAGCCGACCACTATGGACTGTCACTAATACTGGGCGGCGGTGAAAATACGCTTTGGGAGCTTACGGGTGCCTACGCGGATATGGCCCGCGTGCTGAATCATTACAATAAAAACCGCAGGTACGATACCGCAGATTATCATAATCCTGTTTATACAGTTCAGCCAAAAAAGGAACAACACCTTGAGAAAACCGGGTTGTTGGATGCTGCTTCGATCTACTTCACATTCCAGGCGATGGAAGAAGTAATGCGGCCGGGTGAAGAAATCCTTTGGCAGCAATTTAGTTCGACACAGCGCATTGCCTGGAAAACAGGTACCAGCTTTGGCTTCCGCGATGGTTGGGCCATCGGTATTACGCCAAGGTATGTTGTTGGTGTTTGGGTGGGAAATACTGATGGCGAGGGACGGCCGGGCTTAACAGGCATAAACACCGCCGCGCCGATCATGTTTGATATATTTCGTTTGCTTCCGGTTTCCCGCGATTGGTTTCAAATGCCGATCGGCGAAATGGTGAAGATCAAAGTATGTCATGAAAGCGGTTACCGTGCGGGCATTTATTGTGATAATATGGACGAAATGTGGGTACCCAAAAGTGGTTTAAAGGCTCCGGTTTGTCCATGGCATCAATTGGTGCACCTGGACGCGAGCGGCAAATGGCAGGTAACCAGCGATTGTGTAACACCATCTGCTATCGTTACTAAAAACTGGTTTGTACTGCCGCCATCAATGGAATACTACTACAAAACCAGGAATTACCAGTACCGCGTGCTGCCGCCTTTTAGACCCGATTGTGCACTTACGCAAAAAAGCAGCCCAATGGAACTGATCTACCCAAAAGTTGGCGCAAAAATATATATTCCGCTCGAGGTTGATGGCAAGCGTGGCCGTATGGTATGTAATGCAGCGCACCGGCAACCGGGCATCAAAATATTCTGGCATTTGGATGATAAATATGTTGGCCAAACAACTGATTTTCACCAGTTGGCTTTAGACCCTCCCGTTGGGCCACATAAATTGACACTGGTGGACGCTAATGGCAATACGATACAGGTTAATTTTGAGATACTGGATAAGTAGTTTATATTGGCGTAGTAATAATTATTGAAGATGCTCGAACAATTTGATCTGCACAATATAATGGTACTGGATATTGAAACTGTGCCACAATACAGCAGTCACGACCAATTACCTGAAAAAATGCAGAAACTTTGGGACCAAAAAACCCAATATACACGTAAAGAGGAAACCGCGGAAGAGTTTTATGGCCGCGCCGGTATATGGGCCGAGTTTGGCAGGATCATTTGTATATCTGTAGGCATATTTACCCGGGGGAAAAATGCAGGTTTAAGGGTGAAATCTTATGCTTCGCATGATGAAAAAGAACTGCTTATACAGTTTGCCGATCTATTGCATTCACAGCCTGCCGGGCTTATTTTGTGCGCTCATAACGGCAAGGAATTTGATTTTCCGTACCTCTGTCGCCGGATGCTTATCAATGGGATTCCGTTTCCGTCACAATTGGAGATAGCTGGGAAAAAGCCCTGGGAGGTGAACCATTTGGATACGATGGAACTGTGGAAGTTCGGTGATTATAAAAGCTATACTTCGCTTAACTTGCTTACCGCTATTTTCAATATCCCAACGCCGAAAGATGATATTGACGGCAGCCAGGTTGGACATGTTTATTGGGTTGAAAATGATTTGCATCGAATCAGTACTTATTGTCAAAAAGATGTGATCGCAACAGCACAACTGATACGATGCTATCGTGGCGAGGACTTAATTGCAGATGACTATATAACACTTGTTGGGGAATAATGCTGCAGGTAAAAAATCTGAAAGTTCAGTTTAAAACACAAAACGGCTTAATTGACGCCGTGAAGGATAGCTCGTTCATCCTCCAAAAAGGCGAAACCGTGGGTATCGTGGGTGAATCAGGCTCGGGTAAATCGGTTACGGCACTAGCATTAATGCGCCTTCATAGCCAGGCGAATACGATCATAACCGGGGAAATAGTATTCAATGATATCAACGTCCTGGAAATAGACGAAGAGGAAATGCGCCATTTGCGCGGCAACCGTATCGCGATGATTTTTCAGGAGCCCATGACCTCGCTTAACCCGGTACTCACTTGCGGCCACCAGGTTACGGAAGCTATCAGGCTGCATTTAGGGCTAAGCAAGTCCGAAGCTAAAAAAAGAGCGATTGAACTTTTTAACGAAGTGCAATTGCCCAGGCCGGAAGCCATTTTTGATAGTTATCCGCATCAGATATCCGGAGGTCAAAAACAAAGGATCATGATAGCAATGGCATTATCCTGCGACCCGGAAATACTGATAGCCGATGAACCCACAACCGCGCTGGATGTAACGGTACAAAAAACTATTATCGAATTATTACAGCGGCTCAAAAACGAACGTAATATGAGCCTGGTGTTTATATCGCATGACTTAGGCGTAGTAAGCGAGATTGCGGACCGGGTTATTGTGATGTATAAGGGCGAAATCGTAGAGGAAGCTGAGACAAAAACCATCTTTTCGCATCCTAAACATCCATATACTAAAGGCTTGCTGGCTTGTCGGCCAGCGCCCGATTATCATTTGAAAAAATTGCCGGTTGTAGCTGATTTTTTAGATGATGTGACAAAAGGCGGAGCTTCGATAGAAAAAATAAGAGAACGGTACGCCTATAAACCCAGTGAAATAAAGGAACACCGGAGGAAATTATATGCGCAGCAACCCATTTTGAAAATTAATGAGTTGAGTACCTGGTTCCCGGTGGGTTCTGGTTTTTTTACGCGGAACAAAGAATTCGTTAAAGCTGTTAACAAGGTCAGTTTTGATGTTTACCCGGGCGAAACTTTAGGTTTGGTTGGTGAATCTGGCTGCGGTAAATCAACTTTGGGGCGGAGCATTTTGAGGCTCATAGAGCCTACAGCCGGAGATATTAATTTTGAGAACACCGATCTACGCAAACTGGGTAAGCACGATATGCGCAATATGCGGAGCGATATACAGATCATTTTCCAGGACCCCTACTCCTCTTTGAACCCGAGACTTACAGTGGGCGATTCATTGATGGAACCATTACAGGTGCATCAATTGTATGATAACAACACTAAACGGAAAAAGAGGGTAATGGAACTTTTGGAGCGTGTAAACCTACAGCCGGAATATTTTAACCGTTACCCGCATGAATTTTCTGGCGGGCAGCGCCAACGTATCGTGATTGCCCGCGCGCTTGCATTACAACCTAAGTTTATCATTTGTGATGAATCGGTTTCGGCACTGGATGTTTCTGTGCAAGCTCAGGTGCTAAATCTTATCCGTGAGTTACAGCAGGAATTTAACCTGACCTATATCTTCATATCACACGATCTGTCCGTCATCAAACACATATCCGACCGTGTTATGGTAATGAACGAAGGTGAGATCATCGAAACCGGCGACCCGGACGAGATATATTATCATCCTAAAATGGAATATACGAAAAGGCTCATTGCGTCAATTCCTGGAAGATGATTCCGCACTCCGCATTCAAGCAATCTTCTTACCTTTACAGTATTAAAATCTACCCATGTCCAAAAATAAACACAGCTCATCCATCAAGCAGGTACTTACCCAAATGGTACTTGATATATTCGAAAAAAATAGTGGTACCCCATTCAATTATAAGCAGGTTTCGGCCAAATTAAATATCCAGGACCCTGAATCGCGCGAAACTATTTACGAAATATTAAAAGAGGAAGCGCAAAAGAATGTCCTAAAAGAAGTAACACACGGCAAATTTCAACTGCTCGAACTAAAAACCTTTATTGAAGGTAAAGTAGATCTGACAGCAGATGGTTCAGCCTTTATTGTAACTGATGACCCGGATGAGACCGATATATTCGTCGCGCCCCGGAAATTACGCAATGCGCTGAACGGCGACCGCGTAAAAGTGTACGTATATGCCAAAAGCAAAGGCTCGCGTCAGGAAGGTGAAGTAATAGAGATATTGCAGCGCAATAAAATGGAGTTTACAGGGATTGTAAAACTCTCGGAACGCTTTGCATTTTTCATCCCGGACGACCGGAAAATGATGCACGATATCTTTATTCCTATCAGCGAGATCAATGGCGCTAAGAACGGGATAAAGGCGATTGCTGAAATTACCGACTGGCCGGCCGGCGCGCGAAACCCAATCGGCCGCATTAAGCAAGTTTTAGGCGTACAGGGCGAGAATGATACTGAAATGAACGCCATCCTGGCGGAATACGGTTTCCCGCTGGCTTTTGATAAAGAAGTTGAGCATGATGCCGAGGAAATACCTGATGTTATTACAAAGGATGAAATAGCCCGGCGCCGTGATTTCAGAGAAGTATTGACGTTTACCATAGATCCGTTTGATGCCAAGGACTTTGATGATGCTATATCTTTCAAAACATTGCCTAACGGGCATTACGAGGTAGGTGTTCACATCGCCGATGTATCGCACTATATCCAACCTGATTCTGCTTTGGACAAAGAGGCGCTTGACCGGGCCACATCTGTTTACCTTGTGGATAGGGTTATACCGATGTTGCCGGAAAGATTATCAAATGGATTGTGCTCCTTAAGGCCCAAAGAAGATAAGCTTTGTTTTGCAGCTGTATTTGAACTGGACGAAGATGCGCACGTGATAGAAGAATGGTTCGGAAAAACGATCATTCATTCCGACAAGCGTTTTACCTACGAGGAAGTGCAACAGATTATCGAAGATAAAGCCGGTGAATTTCACGAAGAAATAGCGAAGCTGAATGCACTGGCCTATAAATTACGGGAACGGAAATTTAAAAATGGCGCTATCAGTTTTGAAACAACTGAGGTTAAATTTAAACTGGACGAACAGGGTAAACCAATCGGGGTTTATGTAAAAGAACGTAAAGACGCCCATAAACTCATTGAGGATTTTATGCTGTTGGCCAATCGTAAAGTGGCCGAATACGTCAGCAAAAAAGGTAAGGGTAAGCAGAAATATACCTTTGTTTACCGCACACATGATTCGCCTAAGCCAGATAGTTTGGCCAGTTTCGCGCAGTTTGCAGCACGGTTTGGGTATCGTATCAACATGAAATCGGACCGTGAAGTAGCTAAATCGCTCAATTTTTTGATGGAGGATGTGGAAGGCAAAAAGGAACAAAATGTTTTGACGCAACTTGCCATACGTTCTATGGCGAAGGCTATTTATACCACTAAATCAAGCAGTCATTATGGTCTCGCGTTTGATCATTACACGCATTTTACCTCGCCTATTCGCCGTTACCCCGATGTGATGGTGCATCGGTTATTGTTTCATTATCTCAATGGTGGCCAATCGGCCAATGAGGCCTATTATGAGAAATTATGCCAGCATTGCTCGCAGATGGAGAAAAAGGCAGCTGATGCCGAACGTGCTTCTGTCAAATACAAACAGGCCGAATTCCTGAAGGACCAGATAGGAACGGTTTATACCGGCATTATTTCGGGCGTCACAGAATGGGGTATGTATGTTGAAATCATTGAGAACAAATGCGAAGGCATGATACGCCTGCGGGATATATCCGATGATTTTTATACCCTCGATGAAAAGAACTATGCCATCATCGGCCAGCGGAAAAAGAAAGTTTACCGTTTAGGTGATGAAGTGCGCATTAAGGTTAAAAATGTAGATCTTACCAAAAAACAGATTGATTTCTCATTAGTTCAAGACTAATTATAGATTTGTTGAATTAATTGAATGAAGAAACTTACCGACCTGCAGGAAATAATTAACGAGGAGATAAAAAAACTCGAGTTTCCATTGCACCCTGCCGACTTATACGAGCCGATAAAATACATTCTATCCCTTGGCGGCAAACGCATGCGCCCCGCCCTGTTGTTAATGGCCTGCGACCTGTTTGGCGGCGATATCAACAAGGCAATATCTTCCGCCCTGGCCATTGAAGTGTTCCATAACTTCACGCTGATGCATGATGATATTATGGATAACGCGCCGTTGCGCCGAGGGAAAATCACTGTTCACGAAAAGTGGAACAAAAATGTGGCGATACTGTCGGGTGATGTGATGCTTGTTGAAGGCTATAAGTTAATGATGAATGTGGATGAACATTTGCTGCGCCCCATCATGAACATTTTTAATGAGACCGCCGTAGGGGTCTGCGAGGGCCAGCAGCTGGATATGGAGTTTGAGACGCGCAATGATGTGGTTATAGATGAATATATCAACATGATACGCCTTAAAACGGCTGTGGTGCTTGGTAGCGCGTTGAAGATTGGCGCGTTAATCGGTGGCGCCAGTGCCGAAGACGCTGCTTTGCTACAAACCTTTGGCGAACAGTTAGGCATAGCCTTCCAGTTACAGGATGATATACTGGACGTTTATGGTAACCCCGAAAAATTCGGTAAACAGGTTGGCGGTGATATCCAGTCCAACAAAAAAACCTTTCTGCTTATAAAAGCGCTTGAACTGGCTGATAATGGACAATCTACAGAATTAAAAAAATTGCTATCAAATACTCAATTCCAGGCAACTGAAAAGGTGGAAATGGTTACAGGAATTTATGACCAAATAGGTGTACGGCAGAATGCCTGGCAAGCCATGCAAACTTATGCGGATAAAGCCTTCACTGCCCTGGATGCTGTAAATCTTCCCAACGAACATAAACAATATCTGCGCGACTTTGCCGACGGATTGATGGTAAGAGAGAGTTAATTATATTTAGGCATGAAAAAGACCTTATTGATTTTTTTACTTATTACCTGTGCAGTAATTGCCCGTGCACAGCAAACTTCAACCCCAAAACGTGGTGATCCAAACGCTGAAATATCGATACCTATGCCTGTAAACGATAACGCTAAAGTAGTGACTGAAGAGGATCCGAATATAATCTATACCGAGGTTGAACAGGCTCCTACTTTTGTTGGCGGCATGGATAAGTTTTACGATTATTTACATGCTAATATGAGATACCCTGCCAGCGCCAAGGCAAATAACACGGAGGGGAAGGTATTCATTGGGTTTGTTGTTGAAAAAGATGGATCATTTACCGATATAAAGGTTTTACGTGGTTTATCACCCGACTGCGACGCAGAAGCTATAAGGTTAATAAAAATATGCCCACACTGGAGGCCCGGAATACGAAATGGCAGGCCGGTAAGGGTAGCTTATACTATTCCAATTAATTTCGAACTACCTGATAAAAATTAGTAAACATAAAATCCCTGCGCAACGTTGCCGATGGATTAATGGTAAGGGAGAATTGAGTATATTTATTGCATGAAAAGGGCCTTATTACTACTGTATGTAATCTTATTACCATCCATTGTTCATGCCCAACAGCTTCTATCTGCAACAAACATAACCATAGACGGGATAATACAAGACACATCGGCTAACGAGAGTCATACATATATTCCATTTGACCACGAGCCAACATTTCCGGGCGGAATGGAGGCCTTTTACAAATTCATGGCAACGAATATTCGTTATCCGATTGCTGCGAAGGAACAGCACACGGAGGGGAAGGTCGTTGTAAGTTTTGCTATAGAAGAGGACGGCGTCTTGACAGATATAAAAGTACTCAAAAGCGTCTCCGCGGACATTGATGCTGAAGCAGTAAAGATTATAGGATATTCTCCTAAATGGAAACCGGCTACGCAAAACGGTAAACCAGTTAGGATTAGATATTATCTACCAATTACTTTTTCTAGTCAACAATCGACTCCGCCGCCGGTACCTGCAAAACACGCTGACCCCGATGCTGATATGATACCCGAACCACCCCGTGATACGACTTCCACTAATGGTATTTATAAAGCGGTTGAGCATGAACCGGAATTTCCGGGTGGGATCGAAAAATTATATCGATACCTTGGAAGAAATCTTAGGTACCCCGCTGCTGCAAAAGAAAATAATATACAGGGAAAGGTTTTTGTAACGTTTGTAGTTGAAATAGACGGGAGTTTGACAGATATTAAAGTTTCAAAAAGCCTTTCACCTGAAACAGACGCTGAAGCAATACGACTAATGAAAGCTTCGCCTAAGTGGAATCCGGGCATTCAAAATGGCAGAGCGGTTAGGACGCAATATACTTTACCAGTAGCATTTACGCTGGCCGATTACAATTGACGGCTGTATTCTTATATTTAACCAATGAAAAAACTTCTATTTTCTTTGGCGTTCCTTTTTTTGATAAGGGAAGCTGAAGCCCAAACCCAGGACAGCGTCCTTACAAACGGCGGTAAATTAAAGCCCGAACAGGCCATTATGGATGTTCGGCATTACATCATTGCGCTCAATGTGGATTTTAGCCAAAAGTCCATTGAAGGGTACACGACCATTGATGTCATTATGGTGAAGCCAACTAAGGTGCTGTTGTTCGACCTGATGAATGATTATACCGTTCACAGTGTGTGGGTTAACGGCAGTAAGCAGCCTTTTGACTTTAAAGACAAACTGATCACCATACAGCTTGACAAGAAATTACCCGCAGGGAAAGCGAGTGTAAAAATCGCTTATGGTGGGAAACCACACGTGGCACGTCGCCCGCCATGGGACGATGGTTTTATCTGGAGCAAGGATTCAACGGGGCATCAATGGATGGCTATTACTGCCGAGGGTGCGGGTGGGAAGCTTTATTTCCCTTGTAAGGACCACCCTTCTGACGAACCTAACGAAGGTGTGGATATGCTCATCACCGTTCCAAAGGATTTGGTCGTTGCCGGACCTGGCGTGCTGCAAAATGTAAAAAAACATGGCAGCACCGCCACCTATCATTGGAAAACCAATTATACCATCAACAATTATAGCATCATTTTTAATGTTGGCGATTATAAGGTATTTAGTAGACCCTATACTACAGTTGACGGACACAATGCCACCGTGCAGTTTTATGTTTTAAATGAGCATGCTGATAAAGCGGAACATTTCCTGGATGTTTTTGTGAAGACCATACATGAGCAGGAGAAATATTTTGGCGAATACCCATTCTGGAAAGAAAAGATCGCCATGTGTGAGACGCCGCACCTGGGTATGGAACATCAAACGATGGTCGCCTATGGCAATAAATTCCGCTATACCAAAATTGGTGGCGAGGATTACGACTGGCTGATGCACCACGAGTTCGGGCACGAATGGTGGGGCAATAAAGTTACAGCCAAAGATTGGGCCGACTACTGGATACATGAGGGTATTTGCTCTTTTGGCGATGCGCTGTACACCCGTGAATTTGCGGGTGAAGCTGCTTATAATAAAATATTCCAGCAAAGCATTTTTGGGATAGAGAATAAGATACCAGTGGTGCAGCACCCGGATATGGACGAAGAAGCCGCTTACATCAATGACATCTATTCAAAAGGGGCCTTTTTTATGCATACGCTTCGTTATGTGATGGGCGATAGTTTGTTTTTCCCGGTATTAAAGAAGTTTGTAACCAGTCCGCAGTACACTTATGATAATTTGGTAAGCACGGATGACGTGGAGCAATTTTTCACCAAAGAATCAGGCCGCGATTTGAAACCGCTGTTTAACCTTTACCTGCGTACAACGAATAAACTTGAGGTACATATAAGAACACTTCCCGGCAATAAATACCTGGTGCAGTTACAAAATATCAATATCTCCTTGCCGCTGGATATTACAACCGACGCCGGGACTAAACGGGTAATGCTTAATAATAAAGGCGTGCGTATTGATAGTAAGACTTTGCCTGTAATTGATGCGGAAGTATTTTATATTAAGAAAGTTATTATTGAATAGAACATGAAACGTATCCTGATCGTAATTGCATTTATCGCTGTTTTCTCGGTGGTAAAAGCGCAACAACAAGGTACTGGCAAACAAGATTCGATTTACACAGCTGTTGATGTTGATCCTACCTTCCCTGATGGGATGACTTACTTCTATAAGTATTTAATGGACTTCACTAAGTACCCATCAGATGCCATAATTAACGGCCAACAGGGGAAGGTATATGTCACTTTTGTTATTGAAAAAGACGGCTCTTTAACTAACATAAAAGTATTAAGAGGTATATCACCCGATATTGATGCAGAGGCAGTTAGGGTGGTTAGCAGATCCCCAAACTGGCAACCTGGAACGCAGGACGGTAAACCAGTGAGGGTACAATATAGTATGGCTATTAATTTTAAGCTGCCTAAACAACGGGACAGCCTTAGAATTACCTATGCGACCGGCGAAACATTGACAGTTTATACAAAAGTTGATCATGTCCCTACGCCAAAAGGGGGTATGGACGCTTTTTACAGATATTTGGGTACGAACATTCATTACCCAAAGTCTGCAAAAGTAAATAATATACAGGGAAAGGTTTTTCTGAGTTTCGTCGTTGAACAAGATGGAAGTCTTACCCATGTATTGATATTGAGGGGTTTATCTGGAGATATTGACGCTGAAGCTATACGAGTTCTCAGTAATGCCCCAAAGTGGAACCCCGGCATGCAAAATGGAAAACCTGTACGGGTTCAATATAACGTTCCCATAAGCTTTTCACTAACCAGTAATTAACACAAAAGCCCCAGTCAATCCGACCAGGGCTTATAATATTGTTTGTTCTTACCAATTACTCAGCAGAATCTTCTTTATCAGCTTTCTTTGCTTTTGGAGCAGCAGCTTTCTTTGCTTTAGGTGCTTCTTCTGTTGCTTCTGCAGCAGAGGCAGCGGCTTTAGCTGGTTTTGCAGCTGGTGCTTCAGCTACCGGGGCGGCTTCTGCTTCAACTTCTGCAACAGGTGCAGGTGTTTCAACAGCCTTAGGTGCAGCTTTTGCAGCTGGTTTTGCTTTGGGTTCTTCAACAACCGGAGCAGTTTCGAAAGGTATTACAGATACGTATGAACGGTTATCAGCTTTCTTTCTGAAAACTACTGTGCCATCCCTTAATGCGAATAAGGTATGATCCTTACCGATACCTACGTTTAACCCTGGATTGTGCGGGGTACCACGCTGACGTACGATGATGTTACCGGCTATTGCAGGCTGACCACCAAATATTTTGATACCTAAACGTTTGCTATGTGACTCGCGGCCGTTTCTTGAGCTACCGGCCCCTTTTTTGTGTGCCATTTCTTATATTTTTATGAGCTGATATCAATCAGCCCGGGTTGAATCTTAATTATAAATTGATACCGGTGATCTCTATCTTGGTAAATTGCTGGCGGTGGCCATTCTTTTTCTTGTAACCTTTTCTTCTTTTCTTTTTGAAGATAATTACTTTATCACCCTTTAAATGAGACAGGATCTTAGCTGATACCTTAGCGCCCTTCAAATCAGAACCTAATTTGAATTTACCTTCGTTTTCTGCTAATAACACATTGTCAAATTCAATACTAGCGCCTTCATCTCCCTGTAAACGGTGTACAAAGATCTGCTGGTCTTTAGCAACCTTAAATTGCTGTCCTGCTATACTTACTATTGCGTACATTGTTATTAATATTTGTTTTTAAAATTCGAGGTGCAAATATAGAGTTTTATTTTACAAATAGCAATATGAATTATTGAATTTACAGTCCGTAAGTTGGAAAGTTCGCATAAGTCCGAAAGATAATATCATCACTAAATCGTCTTTCGGCTTCCCGACTTACGCGGACTTTCGGACTTAATCAGTGTAATCCCAATTAAATCGGTGAAATCAGAATAAATTATTTCTGTTTTGCTGCTTCTTCGTCCAACACCTTGATGAGTTCATCTTTCATGTTTTCATTGGCTGCCTTCAAACGCGGGTCGCCTATGAATGATTCATCAAATGTTATCGTCTTGCTTTTACGCTGGTAATTGAATTGCATAAAATAGCGCGGCGGCTTAACCCCGTTATGCCTTATCGTGGTATCCCCTCTTTCGTCCGATGGCCAATCCCAAAAACCCAGTTCGGCAGCTTTACGATGCAGGTATAGAAGTTGCTCTTTGGGCAAATGAAGTTTCATTTTGATTAGCGAGTCATGCGAATTAACGTACTGGTAATCCCCTGTCCTCGAGTCATATTTGTTTAACATGCTGTCAGGTGTACCGTACTGAAAAACAATTGATTTAAACTCAACGAATTTGTATGGCGCGTTTTTAAACACATGCGCATAATAATAAACGCAGTAGATCAAAAATGGTACGATTACCGTAGCCATGAGAAATATTTTTTTTGATTTTTTTTCCACTTGAACTAATTATTGATTTATCGAATTATTGATTTTTAAAAAGCTAAATTCCGACATCTGACTTCCGACATCATCCTTGCAATTCTTTCTCCCACTTACTAACCGTCGCTGTAGCGATTACATTTCCTAATACGTTTGTTGCCGACCGGCCCATATCTAACAAGGGGTCAATTCCCAGTAATAAAGCTAAACCCGCTTCTGGGATATTAAACAAGCCAATTGTTCCGGCGACAACCACCAATGCGGCTCGCGGTACGCCTGCCATTCCTTTGCTGGTAAGCATCAAGATCAGCAACATCGATAACTGGTGCCCGAACGATAAATGAATGCCATAAGCCTGGGCCAAAAATAGCGATGCAAAGGTCATGTACATCATCGAACCAACAAGGTTAAATGAATAACCCAACGGGAGAACAAAACTTACGATCTTATAACTACAGCCAAAACGTTCCAATTCCTCCAATATCCTCGGGTAAGCCGCTTCGCTGGATGAAGTACTGAAGGCGATAAGCACAGCGTCCTTAACATCGTCGACCAACCTGAATACACGCGCTTTTAAAACGACAAAGCCTGCCAGTATGATGATAAACCATAACAACAATACCGAGAAGTAAAACTCGCCAATAAATGTCGCATAGGTTGAAATGATGCCCAGACCCTGCTTTGCGACGACAACTGTTATTGCACCAAATACTGCAAATGGAGCAAATCTCATCACGTAACCCGTTATTTTCATGATGATGTGCGCTACCGCATCCATGAATTTGATAACGACCTCACCTTTTTCGCCAATAGCCGCTGTCGCTACACCAAAAAATAATGAGAACACAACAATTTGTAATATCTCATTATTCGCCATAGCCTCCGTAAAGCTTTTCGGGAACACGTGGCCTACACATTCTTTGAATGATATGGCTGATTTTTTAAAATCTGCAGCAGCAGAACCTTCTGGTAACGATAAATGTATCGAGCTTCCCGGTTTAAACAGGTTTACCAATATCATGCCCAATGCCAATGAAATAAACGTTGCCGTGATAAACCAAAGCAAGGTTTTACCTCCTATCCTGCCTACAGCCTTAATATCACCTACCTTAGCCACGCCAACCACCAGCGTAGTAAATACCAGTGGCGCTACTATCATTTTGATGAGTCGCAAAAAGATATCACTTAGTATACTAAAGCCCTCCAGTTTATCTTCCCGAACACTTTCGGCTTGCTGTTTTATGGCAAGCTGTTGTTTTCTTCCGCTTTTTAGCCGGAGATACTCGGAAGTCGTAGTGTCCTTACCCGCTGCTATCCAGGTATTAAAAGTTTGAGTATTGGCGTCGGCTTCGCTTATCTTTGCGTTAACCTCATTGATAACTTTGGTGTTGTAAACATAACCCATTGCCACACCAAGAATGAGGGCGATAATAATGTATAGAGTTAGTCGGTTTTTTTTCATGCGTTTACCAGGCTGCGAAACTACGACTATTTATAATTTTGCTAAAATAATTAAGTTAGCTGCATGACTACAAAGACCTATGGGTTACAAGACATCAAAAAAGAACTCCAATTCCTGGATAATAACCAGTTGATGGAGCTGTGCCTGAGGCTTGCACGTCATAAAAAAGAAAATAAAGAACTACTGGCTTACCTACTTTTTGATGCCAATAACGAACGTGCCTTCATTGAAAGCGTGATCGCTGAGAGTGGCTTTATGTTCAGCCAGTTGCCTTCTAATGGTTACCAGATGGCAAAATCGCTTCGCAAGATATTACGCCTGCTGGGTAAATATGTAAAATTCATGGGTTCAAAAGAGGCTGAGATCGAGTTTTTGATCAGCTTTTGTCGTAATTATATTCAGTATGCCGACCGCAGGGGTTCTTACAAACCTATGCGACTGATACTGACACGTCAACTGGAGAAGGTAAAAAAAGCCATTGAAAAGCTCCACGAGGACCTGCAATTTGATTATAGCCAGGATTTTAATGCCGTGCTGGATGAGGCCGAGGACAGCCTGAAATGGTTCAACAAGAATGGCTATGTACTGTAACAATTAACAAAAGCCTATATCTAACATAAAATTTAACTGATTTGGATACCAGGGAAGCGGCCTTCAAGCAAATATTTGAAGCTAATTCAAAAAAAATATATCACCTGTGCTATGGTTACACCGGCGACGATGACGCCGCCAATGACCTGCTGCAGGAGACTTTTTTGAAGGTGTGGCAAAACCTGGATAAGTTTCGTAACCAGGCGCAAATATCAACCTGGATCTATCGAATTGCAGTTAATACCTGTTTGACCTACTTGCGGTCTGAAAAAAGACAGGCCAAAGACGAGCTGACCCCACAGATCGCTGAGAATAAGAGGGAGGAGTTTTCGGAGAAGAATGAGCAGGTGCAACTGCTCTATAAGTGTATATCAAAATTAGAAGAGTCGGAGAGAATTATTATTACTATGGTATTAGATGAAATGCCGTACCCTGAAATTGCTGAAATTTCGGGTATATCAGAGGGAAATTTGCGGGTGAAAATACATCGTATTAAACAAAAATTAACAGAGTTATATAACCACTATGAAAGACTTTGATCACCTAATCTCCGTTTGGCAGGGACAGCCAAAGCAGGAGCAGCTTTCGGTGGATGAAGCGCTGAAGCAGGCTAAAAAAGGTATTCGCAGTATAACCAGCCAGTTGTACTGGGGCATTGTTGCTATGGTAGCGGTGTTGGTGCTTACATTTGTAATCCTGTTTTTCTTTGTATTTCAATCGTGGTTAACTTATATGGGCCTGTTCATTATGCTTTCGACCATGTTGTTGTATGCCATTATGATCATCCGTAACTACCGTATACTGCATAAGCGAGACAATACCCTCAACCCTACTGAATATCTGCAAGATTTAAAAGATTACCAGCGTAACCGCGCCAAAATAGCCGGCTGGTTTTATTATTTGTATGTGTTACTTATCAGCCTGGGTTTATCGCTTTACTTTATTGAGGTGCTGCGCAATACCACTATCTACTATAAAGTCGCGGTGTATGGATTGAGCGTTATCTGGATATTGTTCCTCACCTTCTATTACAAGAAGCGCATATTTAAGAGTGAAGAAGAGAAGCTGAATTTGATCATAGACAGACTGGAAAGATTACAAGGGCAATTTGAATAGTGAGGTGAAAGGTTAAAGCTAAAAGGTAAAAGGTTTTATTTTGGTAAGATGTGACCTTTCGCCTTTGTCATTTCAACCGTTCCCCTCAAAATAATTCCTTCCGCTTTTCTTCCGGAAATACCGGAATTAAGTTCAAGCCCTTCTCCTTTTGCCTTTAACCTTTTACCTTTGGCCCATGCTTACACCCATTACCATCCAGCTTGTCCGTCCGTTTGACGTTGATACACTGCTTTTACTTAGTAAAAAGACTTTTTACGATGCCTTCGAGCATTTGAATAACCCCGACGACTTTGAAGCCTATACTTCCAAAGCTTTTACCAGGGAGCAGCTTTTGTCTGAAATTGAAAACCCTGATTCAGACTTTTACTTTGCTGTAATTGATAATGAACCTGTCGGTTACATCAAACTCAACTACCGTGATGCCCAGGCCGAGTTCCAGGAAGCTGATGGCGTTGAATTAAGCCGTATTTACATCCTGGCAAGCCAGCAGGGTAAAAAGATAGGTAACCATTTACTAGATTTCTTAATCAATAAAGCTATTGAAGATAAAATGAGCTACGTCTGGCTCGGTGTTTGGGAGCATAATCACGCAGCCCAGCGTTTTTATGAGCGCAATGGTTTTGTTAAAGTGGGTAGCCATCAATTTGTGGTGGGTAAAGATGTGCAAACTGATTTTTTGATGAAAAGACTTTTACAGGTGAAAGGATAAAGGTTAAAGGCGAAAGGTTATTTTTTGTCTCTTAAGTACTTTATGAAAGCAATTAGCATCGCCTTAACCTCGTTTATTTCATTGTTTATTAAATCATAAACGTCTTTACTAAGATAATCTAAATCATAAATCAAATAACAAGTATATTCAACTTCATGGGCTGACCCTAATGCATTATCTAAATAATGTGCAAAGTCCTTATTTGTATTTTTACCACACCCTTCGACAATATTTAATGGTATTGAGTAGGCTGACCTCCTTAATTGACTTGTCAAAGCAAAACGTTCTTCAACGGGCATTAACGGGAGTACGTCTTTATATACCTGTTTAGTTAGCAAATGCGATTTCTTCCAAATATCTAATTTCTTGTAATCTCTCATATCTTTTTACCTTTCACCTTTATCCTTTCGCCTTTCACCTCCTATACTAGTCCCGCATAAACGGATTAAAATTCCTTGTCCCCACCTCCATGCCTGCTGCCCGGCACACGGTTTTATCCCCAAATTTGAAATTGATCTTATCCATCGCCTGGTACAAGCTTATCTGCGTTTCGTTGTCTTCAAAAAGGTTTATCTGGTAGCTGCCGGTGGTGAGTTGGCTCAGCCTTACGCCTATCAACCGTATTGGGCGGTTTTGCTCCCAGGCTTTGGTCAGCAGGTTTTTGACGCCCGGTATCAATATATGTTCGGCAGCGGTGAAGGGTATCTTTTCCTGTTGGGTATGCGTCTCGAAGTTGGCGTAACGTATCTTAATGGCCAGGCAGGATGCCAGCTTGTTTTCCCGGCGTAGTTTGGATGATAGCTCCTCCGTCATCGATACCAGGGTGGTTTCCAGTTTACGACGGTCGCTTACGTTTGTATTAAATGTGGTTTCGGTAGATATCGATTTACGGTCAGAGTGCGGCACGATCTCGCCATAATCAACACCCCTCGCCTTTTCGTATATCCAAATGCCGTTTTTGCCAAATACCGTTTCCAAAAAGCGGAGTTGAACCTTTTGCAGGTCGCCGATTTTTTCGATACCATAGTCGTATAGCTTTTTGCAGGTGCTTTCGCCCATTCCCGGTATGGCACGTATGGGTAAGGGCGCTAAAAATGCTGTTTCGCTTCCATGGGGTACAAAAAGCTGACCGTTTGGCTTGGCGCGATTGGTAGCCATCTTAGCTATGGTTTTGCCCGATGCCAGTCCGAATGATATCGGCAGCTTAGTTTCTTTTATGATGCGTTCGCGAACCTGTGTTGCCAGTTGATAAGGGTCGTAATAGCGGTCGGTGCCGGTAAGGTCGATATAAAACTCATCTACCGATGCCTTTTGATACAGGGGCACCATTTCTTCAATGATCTTGGTCACCCGCCTGGAGTAGTCTGAATACCGCTCATGGTTGCCCCGCACGCTGATAGCATCAGGGCATAGCTTAAACGCATCACGGCTCGACATGCCCGAGTGCACCCCAAACTTACGCGCCTCGTAACTGCACGACGCCACTATTCCCCGCTGCGCATTGCCGCCAATAATTACCGGCTTGCCGATCAGCGACGGGTCGTACAACCGCTCCACCGATACGAAGAACGAATCGAGGTCGATATGCATGATATACCGATTGGATGACACAATACAAAGATGAAAATAAATTTGATATATTACTAATTATTTTAGCAATTTTGATTAAAGCTACTTTCTATGGAAGTTTACAAAGACTACATGATACTACTGTCGCCTCCTACCCAGATTGCTGAACGGGTGAAAAAATTTAAAGATGCCAGCGCAAGGCTAATTGGAGATTTTGAATCGAGACATAGCCAGGCGCATATCACTATGAAGCTTTTTATTCGGCAAAAACCCTTTTTTACAGAGCCTTTATTTGAGAAACTGGAAAAAAAATTATCGCTGCTGGAGCCTTTTACTTTGCAAATCAACGGCTTTGCCACCTTTTTGCCTACTGATTTTACTACCATTTACGCTGTGATCAGATCCACACCAGAAATGGAAGATTGGTTCAAACGCTTGCGTCTCTTACTGAATGAGAAAAAGGCGGTACCGCACATTACGATAGCGCGCCAGGTGCCCAATGATAAAGCAAAAAAACTATGGCCAAAGTTTAAGGACAGGCGTTGGAACGATGAATTTGAGGTAAAACGCTTAACTATTTTACAACGCGAGACCTTTGGTTACGAAAAAATTTGGCGGCCATTTATGGATATACCCTTCAGGGGCAAACCGGAATGGAACGTGCTGCTGCCGAAAAAAAAGATAGAGTTTGTTAATGAGGTGGATGAGAACCAGATAAGTTTGTTTTGACAAAGGAAAGGTCACCCCGAACTTGTTTCGGGAACCCACAGGACAGATCGACCGCATGTTGGCTACTTAGCAAGTGAGATGCCGAAATAAATTCGGCATGACGGAGTCACAAGGCTTTTTTAACAATTATTTAACCCATATCAATCATTTATCTATATTTGCGCCGGGGTAAGTCTTTTACGACCAGCTCCTCTTGAACTCCCCCAGGGTGGGAACGCAGCAAGGGTAGAGGGTTGTAGCGGTGCGATAAAAGTAGCTTACCCTTTTTTTTGTGCCTTTACTTTTGGTCTGAACCAGAATTTTCAGAATTCAAGAATTACCAGAATTATTCATTCCACTATTTATCATAGCCCGGTAACATTTTGTTATAACCTATGTGTAAATTCGTGCAATTCTGTTAATTCGCTTAATTCGAGTTCAGACGACAATGGAAATAAAACAGGAAGAGCGTCACCACGCAGGCTCATTTTATTTAGACGATAATGGCAATCGTTTGGGCGAAATGCGTTATATCATCAAAGGTGGGGTAATGAACATTTACCATACCGAAGTAAAGCCGGACGTGGGCGGCCATAAATTGGGCTTTCAACTGGTAGAAACGGGCGTAAAGTTTGCACGCGA
Source organism: Mucilaginibacter sp. (assembly GCA_043739405.1). Classification (GTDB taxonomy): domain Bacteria; phylum Bacteroidota; class Bacteroidia; order Sphingobacteriales; family Sphingobacteriaceae; genus Mucilaginibacter. Next base: position 40,176 of record JAYUEE010000035.1, read on the forward strand.
AAATCATCTGAAAATACTGCCAACGTGTAGCTTTGCCAAATCGGTTTTTGACCGGACGGAAGCGTTTCGGGATGTGTTGGTGGAGGGAGAGAAGGTTAAAGGATAAAGGTTAAAGGATAAAGGTAAATCGTAGAAGGTCAAAAAACCTTTAACCTTTCACCTCAAATAAAAAATATGCTCGATATATTCATCATAGGCGGCGGCCCCATAGGTTTGGCATGTGCGCTGGCTGCTCAAAAGGCCAGCTTAAGCTATCAGATCGTCGAAAAAGGCTGCCTGGTTAATTCGCTGTACAACTACCCTTCTACCATGACCTTCTTCAGTACCTCGGAATTACTGGAGATCGGCGGGATACCGTTTGTAACCATTAACAATAAGCCTAACCGTGCTGAGGCATTGGAGTATTACAGAAGAGTTGCTTTTTCAAATCATTTGAAAGTGAATTTGTTTGAAGAAGTTACGGGTGTAAAACAGATGGACAAACATTATAACATCACCACGAGTAAAGCATCATACGAGGCCAAAAACGTCATCGTATCTACCGGCTTTTATGATATCGCGGTAAAACTTAATATACCCGGCGAGGATCTGCCCAAAGTAAAACACTACTATAAGGACCCGCATTACTATGCCCTGCAAAAGGTAGTTGTCGTGGGCTCAAGCAACTCGGCAATTGATGTGGCCTTGGAAACCTATCGTAAAGGCGCTGAAGTTACTTTGGTGATAAGGGGCAGTGAAGTTAGTCAGCGTGTTAAATACTGGGTACGCCCCGATATAATGAACCGTATTAAGGAAGGTAGTATTAAGGCTTATTTCAATTCAAGCCTTACAGAGATAAGGGAACATGAGGTTGATGTCCAGACACCGGAAGGAAAAATTACCATCCCTAATGATTTTGTAATGGCTATGACAGGCTACCGGCCAAACTTTGAGTTTTTGGATAAGATAGGCATCCACCAGTCGAAAGATGAAAGATTTATACCCGAATACAACCCGCAAACCATGGAAAGCAACCTGAAAGGGATGTATTTAGCTGGCGTAGTAGTTGGCGGTATGGATACGCACCTGTGGTTCATTGAAAACTCGCGTGTTCATGCGGAGATGATTGTGGCGGATATTGTTGCTAAGAGGGTTGATTAAGTTGGATTTAGTTGAATAAGTTAGATTAGGTTGGTGCATTTAACTTATTCAACCAATCAACCACTTAACTCAATCAACTAAAACCAAAAAGTCACCCTATTCACATTAAACACGTTTTTTCTTGCATAAGTAAAATTTTATGCGATACTTTGCATCCAAATTAAAAAATACCAAAAACACGCGTTAAAGTGATAAAGCAAAGCATCATAAATCACATTATCAGGGCGATATTTGCTCCGCATGCCACTGTAACGGTTGCACCTGTTTTTGCTACCCCTTCACGACGAAGGCTTTATATCCCCCGGGTTTAATTTTTACTGATCAGTAATCACCCGTAAAGACGCAAGATTTTGCTCTCTACCATCAACAAAATTCAATAATTACGTACCGGGCGCAAGCCATTAAATTTGACGTTAATTTTTCTATTATTTTCAATGACACTACAAGATTTTGATATACAGGTTGCATCGGCCCAGCATGTTGATTTTGCGCAATTGATTTGTGATGAAATGGCTGAGTCGGCTAAAGCGCGTGGCACGGGTATCGCCCAGCGCTCGCCTGAATATGTTGCTAATAAAATGCTGGAAGGCAAAGCGGTGATAGCGCTGCACAAAGATGGTACCTGGGCAGGCTTTTGTTATATTGAGACCTGGAGCCATGGCGACTTTGTGGCTAATTCAGGATTGATCGTAAGCCCTAACTTCAGAAAATCTGGCTTGGCCAAAGCGATCAAGCAGAAAATATTTCAGCTATCACGCAACAAATACCCTGATTCAAAAATATTCGGCTTAACCACGGGTTTGGCTGTGATGAAGATAAACTCGGAATTGGGTTATGAACCGGTAACCTACTCGGAACTTACCCAGGATGAAGACTTTTGGGCAGGTTGTAAAAGCTGTGTGAACTTTGATATACTCACCAGTAAGGACCGGAAGAACTGCATGTGCACTGCGATGCTCTTTGACCCTGCTGAAAAAATAAAGGAATACGAAGATAAAATGAAAAAGATAACGCATAAGGCTACCTTGCTGGAGCGTATCGAGAATGCGATAAAAAGAAGAATGGAAAAGTTTGTATTGAAACCGGCCTTTGCAGAAAGCAGGAAGGCTAAGACAAATTTTCCGCATTTTCCGGAACAGAAGCGGAAGGAATATTAAAGAAAAACCACGTAGAGACACAAGATTTTGCGTCTCAGGATATATAAATAAAGACGCAAAATCTTGCGTCTCTACATAAGAAAAAATGAAAAAAAAAGTAGTACTGGCATACAGCGGCGGATTAGATACATCATTTTGCTGCATATATTTAACCCGTGACTTGGGCTTAGAGGTACACTCGGTAATTGTAAACACCGGCGGTTTTAGCATGGACGAACTGTATGCGGTTGAAAAACGTGCATATGAAATGGGCGTTACCTCGCACCATGTGGTTGATGAAACAGAAAACTTTTACAATACCTGCGTGCGCTACCTCATCTATGGTAACGTACTAAAAAACAACACCTACCCCCTATCGGTTAGCGCTGAACGTGTTAGCCAGGCAACAGCCATCGCTAACTATGCTAAGGAAATAGGCGCCGAATATGTGGCCCATGGCAGCACCGGCGCCGGTAACGACCAGGTACGTTTTGATATGATATTCAACATATTAGTACCTAATGTTCAGATATTGACGCCTATTCGTGATTTGAAACTGAGCCGAGAAGAAGAAATAGCCTACCTCAAAAAACATGGTGTGGATATGAACTTCGAGAAAGCCAAGTACTCTATCAACAAAGGCATTTGGGGAACATCAGTTGGCGGTAAGGAGACATTGACCTCAAACTTAGGCTTGCCTGAAGATGCATGGCCAACACCAATGACGGAATCCGGAACCCGGAATATTGAGCTTACCTTTGAAAAAGGTGAATTGGTTGGTATTGATGGTAAAAAATATGATCATCCTACCCAGGCAATACAGGATTTACAAACCATTGCCCAGCCTTATGGTATTGGACGCGATATTCATGTGGGTGATACCATTATAGGCATCAAGGGCCGGGTAGGTTTTGAAGCGGCTGCGCCAATGGTTATCATAAAAGCACACCATACTTTAGAAAAACACGTTTTAACTAAATGGCAGCTTTCGTGGAAGGACCAACTATCGACATTCTATGGTAACTGGCTGCACGAAGGGCAGTTCCACGACCCTATTATGCGCAATATTGAAGCATTCTTAAATGACACGCAGCAAAACGTAAGCGGTAAAGTATTTGTAGAATTGAACCCCTACAGGTTCCAGGTTACAGGTATCGAATCGGCTCACGACCTGATGTCGAGCAAGTTTGGCAGCTATGGTGAAATGAATAATGCCTGGACCGGCGAAGATGTTAAAGGTTTTTCAAAGATATTTGGTAACCAGGTAATGATATATCATAAGGTAAACAGCACAAGCAATGAGTAACCAGGCCTTTTCCAAAAATGATTCTGCAAGCTCATATAAATGGGGCGACGATTGTTATGGCTGGAATTATATTGACACGGATGCTTTATCGGTAAAACAGGAGTTAATGCCACCGGATACTTCGGAGCAGTTACATTACCATGAAAGGGCTACCCAGGTATTCTTTATATTAAAAGGAAGGGCAACTTTCACTATTGAAGGAGTTGAAACGGAACTGAAGCCCGAGCAAGGCATCGAGATAAAACCCGGCCAAAAGCACTTTATCAGCAATAAGGAACGCAGCGATTTGGAATTTATATTATACTCATCACCATCCACAAAAAATGACCGCATCAACCTCTAAAATAGAAGTCGGAATAGTTGGCGGCGCCGGTTATACTGGTGGCGAGATGTTGCGCATTTTGCTGAATCACCCTGATGTGGAGATTGCTTTTGTGCATAGCAACAGCAATGCCGGCAATTACATTTACGAAGTGCATACCGACTTATTTGGCGATACCGACCTGAAATTTGCCAGCGATCTGTACGACGAAATTGATGTGCTCTTTTTATGTGTAGGACATGGTGATGCGAAAAAGTTTTTGGACGCGCATGAAATCCCGGAAGGAATTAAGATCATTGATCTGAGCCAGGACTTTCGTTTGAAGTCGGAAGTCGGAAGTCGGAAGTCGGAATTTGTGTATGGTTTGCCTGAGTTAAATCGTGACGCAATTAGATCAGCAAAAAACATTGCCAATCCCGGCTGTTTTGCTACCTGCTTGCAATTGGGATTATTACCGCTGGCTTCTAAGGGCCTATTGAATAGCGAAGTTCATATCACAGGGACAACAGGTTCTACAGGTGCAGGCCAAAGCCCATCAACTACCACCCATTTTACCTGGAGAAATGATAACCTTTCGATATACAAAGCATTTGAACATCAGCATTTGAACGAGGTTGGGCAATCACTCAACCAGTTGCAGCCCGGTTTTGGACAGGCTATCAATTTTGTACCTTATCGTGGTGATTATACCCGTGGCATTATAGCTTCGATATATATCGATTGTGAATTACCAGGTGACGAGGCTTTGAAGTTGTATGAAGAATACTATGCAAGTCATCCGTTCACACATGTCACTAAAAGAAACATCGATTTAAAGCAGGTGGTTAACACTAATAAATGCTTTATACAAGTGGCAAAACATGGTAATAAGTTATTGATTACAAGCATTATAGACAATTTACTTAAAGGAGCATCAGGGCAGGCGGTTCAGAACATGAATTTGATGTTTGGTCTTGATGAGACGGCGGGATTGAAATTGAAGGCCACTGCTTTTTAAGTGAGGGAATTCCGGTTATTCCGGTAGAAAAGCGGAAGGAATTATTAAAGTTTTAATTAAGAGAGAGAATGAAACTATTTGATGTATACCCGATCAACCCGATCAACATCGTAAAAGGTGTTGGGAGTTTGGTTTACGACGATCAAGGCACCGAGTATCTTGATCTGTATGGCGGACATGCTGTGATATCTATCGGTCACACCAACCCGCATTATGTAAAGCGATTGGAGGATCAGTTACACCGAATTGGTTTTTATTCAAACTCTATAGAAATACCCTTACAAAAGGAACTGGCTGAAAAATTGGGTAAAGTTTCAGGCAAGGACGACTACCAATTGTTTTTGTGCAACTCCGGTGCGGAAGCCAATGAGAATGCGCTGAAACTGGCGTCGTTCCACAATGGTAAGAAGAAAGTAATTGCTTTCAGAAAATCGTTCCACGGACGTACATCATTGGCTGTTGCAGTGACCGATAACCCCAAAATTGTTGCCCCGGTAAACGAAACGGATAATGTAATATTCCTGCCATGGAACGATGAAGCCGCATTGGAAATAGCTTTTGCTGACAACGAGATTTCATCGGTAATTATAGAAGGCATCCAGGGTGTTGGCGGTATTATAGTAGCGGGTGAGAGCTTTTTGAGGAAGATACGTTCGCTTTGTGACGCACATAATTCTGTATTTATAGCAGATTCGGTACAATGCGGATACGGACGGACAGGCAAGTTCTTCTCGCACGATTTTGCAGGTGTAAATGCTGATATCTATACCATGGCCAAGGGTATGGGCAACGGCTTCCCTATCGGGGGTATTATTATCTCGCCAAAAATACAGCCATCTTACGGGATGCTGGGTACGACATTCGGTGGTAACCACTTAGCCTGCGCAGCAGGATTAGCAGTTTTGGAAGTTATTGAACGCGATAACTTATTGCAAAACGCGGCTGAAGTTGGTGCTTATTTGATGGATGAAGTTAGAAAGTTTGAGCAAGTGAAGGAAGTACGCGGTCGCGGTTTGATGATTGGTATCGAACTGCCTGAAGAACTGGCGCATGTACGTAAAGAATTGCTGTTTAAGCACCATATATTTACCGGCGAAGCTAAACCAAACGTTATTAGGTTGCTGCCGGCTTTAAATTTGACCAAAGAACATGCCGACAGGTTTTTAGAAGCATTTAGCACGGTATTATCACATTCAACCATTACACAATAAAGCCCGTTCATTGAGGCCATGAAACTATTTTCATCCGTAAACGACGTTACCGACATTAATGCGCTTGTAAAAGAGGCATTAGCGTTAAAGCACGACCCTTACTCCCACCAGCATTTGGGTAAAAATAAAACGCTGGCATTGGTGTTCTTAAATCCAAGCCTGCGTACTCGAATGAGTACCCAAAAAGCAGGTCTTAATTTGGGTATGAATGTAATGGTGCTCAATATGGATAAAGAAGGTTGGGCGTTAGAACTACAGGATGGTGCAATAATGAATGGTACTACCGTTGAACACATACGGGAAGCCGCAGCAGTATTGGGCCAATATGCGGATATTATCGGAGTTCGCTCTTTCCCGGGGCTAAAGGACCGCGATGAGGATTACAGCGAGAACGTATTCAACAAGTTTGTAAAATACTGCGGTGTACCTGTCGTAAGTTTGGAATCGGCTACCCGTCACCCCTTACAAAGTTTAGCTGATTTGGTTACGATCGAAGAACTAAAAACCAAACCACGTCCTAAAGTGGTATTGACCTGGGCGCCGCATGTAAAAGCGTTGCCGCAGGCTGTGCCCAATTCATTCGCAGAATGGATGTGCAAGGCTGATGTGGATTTTACCATTGCTCATCCAAAAGGTTATGAATTGAACACAGATTTCACGCAAGGTGCAACTATCACCAATAACCAGGATGAGGCTTTGGCTGACGCCGACTTTATCTATGTAAAAAACTGGTCGGCCTACGAGCCTTATGGGAAAGTGTTTGGAGGACATGACGATTGGATGCTGACCAACAGCAAACTAAAGAACACCAGCAACGCCAAAGTGATGCATTGCCTGCCCGTACGGCGTAATTTAGAGCTGTCAGACGAGATATTGGATGGACCGAACTCTATTGTGGTTCACGAAGCAGGGAATCGTGTATGGGCAGCGCAGGCAGTGTTGAAGGCAATGTTGGAAGAAATGAACTAAACAATGTACGTCCCCTCATTCAATCGGTTTGAAGACCGGCAAGAGATCATCGCTTTTATGAAGCGTTATAGTTTTGCTGCGATTGTTACGGATGTTGACGGGATTCCCGAAGCTACACACCTCCCCTTTTTGATTAGGGAGGAAAACGACAAGCTGTTTTTACTGTCTCATTTTGCCAAAGCAAACCCGCATTCGAATCAAATTACAGATAAAACGTCACTCGTTATTTTTGCAGAACCGCACACCTATATCACGCCCAAACTCTACGAAAAAGAAGAAAGTGTACCTACATGGAACTACATAGCGGTACACGCTTATGGCAAGGCGATCATCATAGAAAGTGAAGAACAAAAAACCGATTTATTGCAGCATACCATCGAACAATACGATACCCGCTACCTGCAACAGTACCAAAAATTACCGGCAGAATTCAAGTCAAAAATGATGAAAGGCATTGTAGCTTTTGAAATTGAAGTAACAGACTTGCAGGCTAAAAAGAAACTCAGTCAGAATCGCTCAGAAATAGAAAAAGAAAACATCATCAATTCATTAAGCCAAAGCGCGGATACCAACGAAAAGGAAATCGCAGCTTACATGGCTAAATTAAAGCATTAGCTATCTTCTGACTTCAGACCCCCGACTTCTGACTTCAAAAATCACTTCGTTTGCGACTCTGCCATTCGCGTCTCCATATTAAAAAAACGCACGATAAGACGGTCGTCCGTGTTTTTTGTGAAGTATTTTATTGCCCAGCTGGTAAACACGCTTAGTTTATTCGAAAAGCCAACCAGCGACATCAGGTGTACGAACATCCAAAGTAGCCATGCAATAAATCCATGAAAATGAAGTTTCCAGATATCCGCCACAGCTTTATTTTGCCCTATGGTAGCTAACGAACCTTTGTCGAAATATTTGAACGGTATCGTTGGTTTGCCATCGATCAAATGCATCAGGTTTTTAGCCAGGTGCTTACCGGTTTGGATAGCCCCCTGCGCCATTCCGGGTATGCCGTTGGGCGTCGTGGGAGTTATCATGGCGGCGACATCGCCTATGGCAAATATATTTGTATAACCCATTACCCGACTGATATCATCGGTTTCAATCCTGTTGCCGCGTGTAATGCAGCCCTGTGCCATGCCTTCCGGAACTTCGCCCATTACCCCTGCCGCCCAAAAAACATTGCGGGTTTCAATAACGGTACCATCGTCAACTATTAATTTATAGCCATCGTAACTTTTCACGTGAACACTGTTGGATATCATTACCCCCATTTTTGTAAGGGTCTTTTTTGCAGCTTCAGAAGCGGTTGGCGACATAGCGCCCAAAACCACGGGTTTGCCTTCGATAAGGTAAACCTTCATGTCTTCTTCACAAAGCGTCGGATAATCCTTACATAAAACATGGTTGCGTAACTCGGCCAGTGCGCCCGAAAGTTCAACACCGGTGGGGCCACCGCCTACCACAACGAAAGTGAGCAACGCCTCGCGTTCATTGTAGTCTTTTTCAATGACAGCCTTTTCTAGGTTTTGCAACATAAAGCTGCGAATATTTAAAGCTTCGCCAATATTCTTCATCGGCATGGTAAAATGCTCAATTTCCTTATTACCGAAAAAATTGGTATTGGCGCCGCTGGCAATTACCAGGTAATCGTATTCTATTTCACCTATATCGGCTGTTACAGTATTTTTTTCAGGATTAATAGTTTTTACTTCAGCTAAATTAAAGGAAAAGTTTTTTTGATTGGTGAATATCCGCCTTATCGGGAAACCAATCGAATCGGCTTCTATAGAGCCCATGGCAACCTGGTATAACAAAGGCTGAAAAGTGTGGTAATTATGCTTATCGAGCATTAAAACATCTACAGGCTTGTTTTTAAGCTTTTTGGCCAGGTTGATACCGCCAAAGCCGCCGCCTATAATAACGATGCGCGGTCTGCCCGCAGTTTTCTTTATTTCCATAAATACTCTATTAGCCGCTGCAAAATAAGGGATAAAACCTGTTTAATAAACAATTTTAAGTGCGAATTGCTCTGCAATATTTTAATTAAAAATAAATACGACCTAATTACTATTTTTATCGGCTTAATAAGTGCCCATGAGTAAACAGGAACTGCATATTATCAAGATAGGTGGGAACGTAATTGACAATTCGGAAAGCTTACATCATTTTCTAAAGGATTTTACAGCGCTTGATGGATATAAGATATTGGTGCATGGCGGTGGAAAGGTAGCTACTCAATTATCCGAAACGCTGGGTATTGAACCTAAATTAGTCGATGGACGCAGGATAACCGATATTGAGACCCTGCGTGTAGTCACCATGGTTTACGGCGGATTGATAAATAAAAATATTGTGGCTCAGTTGCAGTGGTTTGGCACCAATGCTATTGGCTTAACAGGTGCTGATGGGAATTTCATTCGTACCAAAAAACGCCCGGTTAAAACTATTGACTATGGTTTTGTAGGTGATATAGATGAGAAGTCAGTCGATTTGGAAAATATATCCAAGTTATTGGATGCAGGCTTCACCCCTGTTTTTTGTGCAATAACACACGATGGCGAGGGGCAATTGTTAAATACCAATGCGGACACCATTGCTTCTGCCTTGGCGGTTGCATCATCCAAATTATATGAAACAACACTAATTTATTGTTTCGAAAAGAAAGGTGTATTACATGACTTTAATGACGATGAATCGATAATAAGATACATTGACCCGGAGCGGTACGAGGAATTAAAGAAACAGCAAATTATACACAGCGGCATGCTGCCGAAACTGGACAATGCGTTTACAGCAATCAACTGTGGTGTAAAAGCAGTAATTATAGGTCATTCGGATGATTTAGGTCTGCTACAGCAAAAAGAGCCTTTTGGTACAAGATTAAGTAAATAAGAAAATGAGCACAAAACAAAACATAGCCATACTAGGCAGCGGAAATATCGGGCTTTCATTAGCCAAGGGGTTGGTTAAGGCAGGCATTTACCAGCCTGAACAAATTACATTGACCCGCCGTAATGTAAAGGCATTATCATTAATGGCAGATACAGGATATAAGGTAACATCTGACAATTCGAGCGCAGTTAAGGATGCTGATATTGTAGTTTTAGCAGTCCTGCCACAGCAATTAAATAAGCTATTGTATGAAATTGGCGCGTCGATTTGGGAGCAAAAACATTTGCTTATTTCTGTTATATCTGGGGTAACTTGCCAAGATATTCGTCATCAATTAGGACTTGAAGTGCAAGTAGTCCGCGCTATGCCTAATACTGCCATAGCGATTGGTCAGTCTATGACCTGCATTGCGACGGATAATGCCTCCGTAGAGAACATGAACATCGTAAAATCGCTTTTTGATACGGTTGGCGTAACGATACAGATCAACGAAGAACTGATGACATCGGCCACTGCACTTTGCGCTTGTGGTATAGCATTCTTCCTGCGCTCCATACGCGCGGCATCACAGGGTGGAACAGAAATAGGCTTCCACGCACACGACGCACTTAAAATGGCGGCTCAAACCGCCAAAGGCGCTGCTGACTTGCTGCTGCAACTATCATCTCACCCAGAACAGGAAATTGATAAGGTAACCTCACCCAAGGGCTGCACCATTGCTGGATTGAACGAAATGGAGCACAATGGTTTTAGCTCAGCGATGATAAAAGGCATTAAGGTATCTGCAGAGAAAGCTGGTGTTTTGTATGATAAGGAAAATTGATATTGGGGATAAAGGCGAAAGGTAAGGAGATAAAGGTTTATCTCTTTTTTCAATCTGCCTGGATGCTATAATCATCCATTAACTCGAGTAACACATTTGGATTGATATCAACTAGATCAATATTAATAACATATGGTGTTCTGTCAGTCTGCGCTCCGTAAAAAACTCTGGCGGTCCATCTCTTAAGCGGACTTCTTATCTTGCTTAAATAGCTTTCCGGTTTATATAATTTGAGGTACAGGTAAGAGTTTTTTTCATAAATTTCTTTAACATCGTCCCAGTAGTATCGGATATCGGTTACAAAATCGTCAATGTATTCAGCATTGATTGAGAGAGCTGTTTTTTTGTAAATCGACAAATAAATGGGCTTATAGTAAGTTATTAGCCTTGCCATAGCTATAAGCATCCAGAGAATATAGCTGTAATGCAAAAACCCATCTTTAAAATTGGGATATAAAAAATCAAATAAACCCATTACCGTCGCCAGGATGATAAGGAGTATATTCATGACAAAAATGCTACTGTACCGGATTTTAAATTCCATTCCAATAAGATTTGACTTTATAAATATAAAGAAAATTAAAACCTTTTACCTTTATCCTTTCCCCTTTTTCCTCAAATCACTCCAAATAATAATGCCTTATCCTGTTCAAATTGTCATCCAATTCATACACCAATGGAACACCTGTTGGCAAATCCAGTTTGGTCACTTCGTCATCAGACAGATGATCAATATATTGAATCAAAGCCCTCAGGCTATTGCCATGAGCTGATACGATAACTTTATGCCCCAGTTTAATATCGGGAATAATGCTTTCGTGCCAAAAGGGTAAAACCCTATCCATCGTTTCACTTAAGTTCTCGGTCAGGGGCAATTCCCGTTCCGTAAGGCCCTTATAGCGAATATCTTTACCCGGATAACGGTCGTCATCTTTAGTGATGGCAGGCGGGTGCTCGTGCGGGTCGCGCCGCCATTTATGAACCAGTTCCTCGCCATACTTTTCTGCAGTTTCGGTCTTATTTAAACCCTGCAAAGCCCCATAAAAGCGCTCATTGAGTCGCCAGGATTTTTGCACGGGTATCCACAGTAGGTCCGTTTCTTCTAATACAATGTCTAAGGTTTTAATAGCCCTCTTTAAAACGGATGTAAAGCCTGTATCAAATGTGTAACCATATTTTTTCAAAAGCTGCCCGGCATTTCTGGCCTGCTGATAGCCGTTTTCAGATAAGTCAACATCTGTCCACCCGGTAAAACGGTTTTCTTTGTTCCACACGCTCTCACCGTGGCGTATCAATACTAATTTTTGCATCCTATAAAGGCTAAGGCATAAAGGTAATGGTAAAAGAATGTCAATATTTGGTTTAAATCATATTGATAATCTGTCTAATCATTTTTATATATTGCATTGTAAACCAAATTAAACATCACAAATTATGGCAACTGAAACAGCTAACCCTGCCCCATTGGGCCTTTGTGCCTTCGGCATGACAACCGTTTTATTGAATCTTTGCAATGCCGGTTTTTTTCCACTCAATTCGATCATATTGGCTATGGGCCTTTTTTACGGCGGATTAGCACAGGTAATCGCCGGGATCATTGAGGCTAAAAAGAACAATACGTTTGGTCTGACGGCATTTACCTCTTATGGCTTCTTCTGGCTTTCATTTGTTGGTTTTATTGTAATGGCAAAATTGGGTTGGATAGATAAACCATCTGATGAAGCTAAAGTGGCTTACCTGGCGATATGGGGATTGTTTACTTTTTGCATGTTCTTAGGCACTCTAAGGCTCAATAAGGCTTTGCAATTTGTATTTGGATCATTAACCATATTGTTTATACTCCTTGCGATAGGAGATGCTACCAAAAATGAATCAATCACCCACTTTGCTGGATATGAAGGTATAATATGCGGATTATCAGCCATATATGCCGGTATGGCTAATGTATTAAATGAGGTATATGGCAAAACCATTTTACCTATTGGCCCGGTAAGTTAATTATATCTGCTAAATTGCAGCGTGAAAGATTTTAAGAAATATTACACCCTGCCGGCTACCCCGGAAGAGGTTTATATGGCCTTGACTAATCCACTCACGCTGGAACTTTGGACCGGTGATGAAGTGATGATGAGTACTGAATCGGGCTCCGAATTTTCATTATGGGGAGGTAGCATAGTGGGCAAAAATCTTGAATTCGAACAGGATAAAAAGCTCGTGCAGCAATGGTATTTTGATGGTGAGCCTGAGGCTTCGATAGTTACCATCAAGCTGCATCCCGGGAAAAATAACGGCACGTCTATTGAACTGAAGCATACCAATATCCCTGATAAGGAATATGATGATTTTGCATCCGGCTGGGATGACTATTATTTTGCAGCCTTAGCAGACTTTTTTGAAGGTGAATAAGAATAAGCCATCCGCCGGTTAGCGGGTGGCTTTTTTATGACCAGTTGTTTGGCGTTTAAAGCAATATAAATTCAACGCGCCTGTTTAAGCGTCGCCCTGAGGCAGTTTTATTACTGGCGACAGGGTTTGCAGAACCATAACCTACAGTTTCTATCTGCGCCGGCTTAACACCCCGGCCTATAAGGTAAAGTTTTACGGCCTCGGCACGTTCTTTTGACAATTTTAAATTATCGTCCGCCTTACCCGCGTTATCGGTATATCCTTCAAGCCTTAATTTGATTTTTTTCCGCTTTAACAATTCGGCGACCTTATCAAGACCGTTTAACGAATAGCTATGTATAATGGAAGTTCCAGGGAAAAATTCCAGATTTTGAGTAGCCGTTTTAACCGCTGTCCTGTCTTCTTCAATAACGTCTGATTTTGCTTCCGGTGGATTGGCAGGTAATATTAATGGACAACCAGTCGAATCAACTTTGATACCTGGCTCTGTATCAGGGCATTTATCCTTCACATCCGGAACGCCATCACCATCGCTATCAACGCTTAATCGTGCAAGCCTGGCATTGGTCGAATCAAGGGCTCGCTTCACCTGATCGTGCTTAATTTGGGTCGAGTCTATTGGGCTTGGTTGTACTGGTGTCGGTCTTATTACGACTGGTTGCCCGTGGGCTTTTGAATTTCTGGTCCATGGAATATATTCACCATTTCCAGATTTATGTTTACCCTGTGTTGCCAGCTGCGGTTTAGAACTATTACCAAGCGCGAATTCCAATCCTATATGTGTGTAGGAAAACATATCATTTGAGCCGTAAACATAGCCGTCCAGGTCATCAGAACTCATAAAGTTTACCTGGTAGCCCAGGTCAATGTTTACACCTTTAGCCAGGTTGAACTTTATACCGACTCCTAGCGGAATATAAAAACCGCTTTTTGCTTTAAAGGTGGGTAGTACGTCATCACTATAATAGGAATGTAATACGGGAGTGTAGCTCAGCAGGCCACCGCCAAAAGTAATATAAGGCTGCATCAGCCCCTTTTCATTTTTGAGATTGATATGAGCAAGCGTTAAGTTCCCGCTGAAGCTCGCCGACCAATTGAGTTTGGTATCAAACTGGGAATAAATCGGAACTTTGTCCGAATTTAATTGAATGGAGTGATCGGCCTTCAACTGTCCTGTCATGAAATCTGCCTGTATGCCGAACGAATTGGTAAGCTGGTCTTTGATATAGCCGCCAAAGCTAGTTTGAATGTCGGGAGATGTGAAATCCAGTGCTTTATTATTACTTAAAAGTGTATAAGTAGTTGAAATACCGGTATGAACGCCAATGGACCATGTGCGAAAGGGATTTTCCTCTGCGTGTGTTTGTTTTTTTGTGTGGGAAACAAGATCGGCGGTCTGGGCAAATAGCTGGGTCGATGTTATTAAAAATGAAAATAACAAAACGCCCGCTGTCAGCCTAAAGTTCATGATTGTAATAGGTTTTTTTCTTTTGAATTAAACAAACCTAACAAAATCCCGCAATAAATAGGCAGAAATTAAGCCAAAACGCAAACATTTAGCTACGTGGGTTGCTACACTGCACTTTTCTGCAGCGCCTGCTCTATATCAGCTAAAATATCTTCCAGCTTTTCAAGCCCTGTAGATATACGAATCAAGCCAGGTGTGATGCCTACCGATAGCCTTTCAGCATCCGTTAGCCTTGAATGCGTGGTACTTGCCGGGTGCGACGCAATACTGCGTGTGTCTCCCAGGTTAGCAGTTACCGACAGCATTTCGAGTGCGTCCAAAAACTTGCGCCCTGCATCTAATCCACCCTTTAGCTCCATACAAAATACGCCGCCGCCCAGTTTCATTTGCTTTTTGGCGATCTCATACTGGGGATGGCTTGGTAAAAAAGGGTATTTAACCCATGCGAGGTGAGGGTTACTTTGTAAGATTTCGGCAATTTTGAGTGCATTTTCGGAGTGGCGCTGCATACGCACATCCAACGTTTCCAAACTCTTGCTTAATATCCATGCGTTGAATGGCGACATAGATGGGCCGGTATTCCTGCAAAAAAGATAGATATCTTTTACAAGGTCGGCCCGACCGACAATTACGCCACCCAATACCCTGCCCTGTCCGTCTATCCATTTAGTAGCCGAATGCACCACTAAATCAGCTCCGTAATCAATTGGCCTTTGCAGCAAGGGTGTTGCGAAACAGTTATCGACATTCAGAATAAGATTATGTTTTTTAGAGAATTTACCCACCCATTCCAAATCGATCACTTCCAGTTGCGGGTTGGTTGGTGTTTCAAGGTACACCATTTTGGTGTTAGGCTGTACGGCAGCTTCCCAGGCGGCATCGTCACCTACAGGTACCAATGTAGCGGAAATACCATACTTCGGCAGGTATTTGGTAACCATGGTATAGGTGCTTCCAAAAACCGAGCTGCAGCAAATTAAATGGTCGCCCTGTTTTAATAAAGCAAACATCGACGAGAATATGGCGCTCATCCCTGTTGAAGTTGCAAAACCGGCATCCGCACCCTCAAGGGCACACATTTTAGCTATGAATTCGTCGACGTTGGGATTACTGAAACGGCTATAGATATTGTCATCACTCTCATCGGCGAAAGCTGCACGCATGCTTTCGGCCTCATCAAAAGTAAAGCTGCTGGTAATGTATAGCGGCGTAGAGTGTTCTTGTTGCGACGATTGTGGTGTTTGGATGCGAATGGCCTGTGTAACAGGATCTAACTTTTTAGACATAGTATAATGTGAATGTAAGCCTATAAGAATATATTATTTGGCAGGATGTATGAATGTCTGCGTTTTTATTTCCGCGCCGGCACCCATCAGGGTAGCGGCAACAGAGCAATATTTATTTACTGAAAGGTCGACAGCACGGCTGGCCTTATCAGGGTCAATATCACCATACAAATGAAATTCCACATTGATGGATTGCCACAGGGATGGTTCCTTGCCTTTTTCACGCTCGCCGCTCACGGTCATTTTATAATCAACTATGTCCTGGCGTTGTTTTTTTAAGATACTGATCACGTCGATGGCCGAGCATCCCGCCAAACCCATTAATAAGGTTTGCATCGGACGCACGCCAAAATTCTCGCCGCCGCTTTCGGGGCTGCTGTCCATCTTAATGCTGTGTCCGTTTTCGTCAGTGGCGACAAAGCCAAAATCGCCATGCTCGCGTGATAGTTTTATAGTAGGCATTGGTATTACTTTAAGGTTTCAAAGTTATAATTTTTACGCGTGAATATTGTTACTGTAATCAATTGTGACCTTATATAAATAAAACAATAAATTTAGGCCTATGAGAAAGTTATTTTTGTTATTGGCTTTTACCGTTTCGGGTACGCTTTGCTTTGGTCAGAAGAATTTACTGTCTTACGACGATCTTAAATACATTTTGATTAATAATCTTCAAAAGACTGATACGTTTATGATGGCTAAAGGTTATGAGATAACTGTTAAAAACGATAAGACCAATAACAGGACATATAGTTCATTATCAGGCGATTCACATGTGGATATCCATGTACGTTCGGATGGAAAAAGATTGATGATCGAGATAGAAACAAATGTGTTATCTCAATACGACTTGATACATAATTCGATAGCGCAATACATTAATAAAGAATCGACCGCAGTAGATGTGCAAACCTACGTCGTTAAAGAGTTGGGAACCATTTATATTACGGTAACTGACACTTCCCCTTATGATCCTTTAAAGCGGGAATATGATATTCATGTGGTTCCTGATAAAAGGATTACTGCTTATAACTAATTACCTGTCCTTCACAGGAATGACCAGTTTCAATCCCGACCATATTTCATCCACAGCACAAATCTTGATATCCACCAAGCCAATCTTGATAGCATAGTTGCGGATGATATCCTCCGTAATATCAGTGGGTACTTTTGATGCCTTCTTTGGCCAGGAAATCCAGATAATTCCGTTAGATTTTATTTGGGTTTTAAGAGATGGTAATAGTTCGATGTATTCCGTTTTGCTTTTGGTAAAGAAATGAATAAAGTTAATTTTTACACCGTCCTGGTCGCCGAAAAGTAAAGAAGGCGGCAAATCGGTAAAAAGGTTTAAATAATATTCGGGCGCATTGATCAAATTGACATGAAAGCCATCTTTGATGCCTAATTTTTTGGCCAATGGGGTGCCTGAATATCCTGCTGTCGCCATTACCTAACCCCCCACTCCCATATTCCGTATTGTACTTTCTGATTTACCGGGTGCCCCGATTCCTTGAGCGCCAGCATAATTTGTCCGCGGTGATGCGATTCATGCGATATAAAATAACCCAAAAATGCAGTAGCATGTGGTTTAAAGCCTTTTACCTTGCCGTCGATTGATTGCTCAAGTATCTTCTCAATAGCCCCAGCGCTAAGGGTTAGTGCATTGGTCAATGCTTCTTTGGTGATACCTTCCTTTTCCATTTTCGGCAGGCCTTCTAATAATGCCGGGTTGGCTATTTTGAGCCACATCAACCGTACATTATTGATATGTGCGAATTGCTCACCCACATTGCGGCCCTTTGATGAAAGTACATCCTTCAAGTGCTCTTCCTCAATCGCATCCAGCAAATAAATATTGATGCGGTTATGTATTTGCCATGTTTCGGTTAATGCGCTCATGGTTTTAAAATTTGATCTGGTCCAAATGATGCTGTAAGTGAACTACGTAATCCTGCGCCAGCCATTCTACAGTATGCAGGCCCGCTTCATTCTTTTTACTATCGCATTGTACCTGCCAGCGGTCAGCGGGGTACTTTTCGAATACCCTCGTTATCTGTAAATTAAGCAGGCGCCACAATTCAAGCAGGTTTTTAATATCCATTTCCTGATAGCGCTGTGTTGTCACCCATTCATCCTGTTCGTAAACCAGCTTAAAATGCTCTTCATAAGTACATCTTACAAACCGTTGTAAGTTGATCATGGCGCTATCGCATAAATGCCCTATAATTTCCTTATTTGACCACTTTCCGGGTGCTGGCTTGCTTTCCCAATCAATTGGCTTGTTATGAACTAGTTGTAAAAATTTATCTATGCAGGGTGTAAGGTTATCAACAAAAGAAGTCATAATATGGAAAAGTTTGACTTAAAGATAGGGATGTTTTGTACTACCTTCAAAACCTGGATAGGTAGCATGGCACTAAATTACATTTGGATAGCTTTTTTTGTTATTGCGTTCGTTTTCGCTCTTGTAAAACTGATTTTCTTTGGCGATACAGACGCTTTCAAGACGGTTGTTGACAGCTTGTTTAGCTCATCGCAATCCTCGGTAATGGATATCGCATTGCCGCTCGCAGGCGCGATGACCTTTTGGTTAGGCATCATGAATATTGGCGAAAAAGCGGGTGCTATAAAATTCCTTTCGCGCATTGTAGGGCCGTTTTTCAGGCGGATTTTCCCTGAAGTTCCCAAGGATCATCCAGCTATCGGTAATCTATTGATGAGCTTCTCGGCTAATTTGCTTGGCTTGCTTAATGCGGCTACTCCGTTGGGTTTGAAAGCGATGGACAGCTTGCAGGAGTTAAATCCAAAAAAGGAAGAAGCATCCAACGCCCAGATCATGTTTCTTGTATTGCTCACGTCAGGCATGCAGTTGCTTCCTGTGGCCATTATTGCCCAACGCGCTATTTTGCATGCATCTGATCCCACAGATATTTTCATCCCTTGCATTATAGCCACTTACGTATCGGCAGTAGTTGGCATGATAGCAGTAGCTATTAAACAAAAGATAAATCTTTTCGACAGGGTAATTATTACCTGGATTGGGGGAATTACTCTACTGATCACCATATTGGTTTGGTGTATGACACACTATCTTACAAAAGGGCAAATAAGCACGTTTTCTAAGATATCCAGCAATTTGCTGATATTCCTGATTGCGGTAACGTTTATTGTTGGAGGCTTGATTAAAAAGATAAATGTTTTCGAAGCTTTTATCGATGGGGCAAAGGCTGGTTTCGAGACTTGCGTTAAGATCATACCATACCTGGTGGCAATGTTAGTGGGTATCGCCGTATTTAAGAGTTGCGGTGCATTAGGGTACATGAACGATGGTCTGCGGTGGGCAGTGAGCAAAGCAGGTTTAGATACCCGGTTTGTTGATGCGATGCCTGTAGCTTACATGAAACCGCTAAGTGGGTCAGGGTCACGGGCTATGATGATAACCACTATGCAAACCTATGGTGTAAATAGTTTTGCCGGCAGGCTGGGCTGTATTTTTAACGGCTCGGCTGATACAACGTTTTATATCGTGGCGCTGTATTTTGGTTCTGTTGGTATCAAACGATCGAGGTACGCAATACCTTTTGGGTTGATTGCTGATGCGGCAGGAATAATAGCGGCCATATTCGTGGGATATTTATTTTTTGGTTAACCTTTTTGCCGATATGTACTCAACAAAAATTGATTATAATGTTCCCCGTTTTGGGGGAGATTTTGGGTTACTGGTTACCCGGAGCAATGAAGGAACGATTTGTGTTGACGATAGATACATATCCGCCTTATATTCCTTTAGTGACAGTTCAGAAGATTTTGTGCTGTCATTTGGATTTCCGGTTGGTATCACAAATCGGGTTATTCTTTACAGAAAGGTCGTTTTTAATGACCATGTTGAGTCAACGGGCGGTATCGCGTCATATATTGGGCGGGCCGGTGCGTTGCATACCAATAACAAATTTAATTTTGAATAGGGCTTTGGCATTAACCTTGTGGTAAGAGATTTGAAGGCGCACGTTGTTGTTATGAGTTTTACTAATACGAAGATTTGAAGAGATGGATCACTATTTACAGAATAACGCTGCAAAAAAAAGCTTCTTAAACAAAGGGGTCCTGGTACTGGTCATGCTGGCTGTCATCTTTACTGCGTTTATAACCAGGTTTGCACTTTCCGGATCGCGTACCGATTTCCTTGACGGCGCTCCCCGCGGCAATGACGCATATTCGATAGCAAAAAAATTTATCAGGCCGACCATTAAATCCGCAAATGTAGCTTTCCCCGAATCTGGGTATCAATGTGCACAAGAACCTGACTCCGTATTTGTTGTCAAATCATACGCTGAAGCAAAAGACCAACCTGCCCCTAAAAGCATTACCTCCTTTGAAATTACTTTAAAATTTAACGGGGGAAAAGTTGAGGACAAGAAGAATTGGAAGATATTGGGGATTATTGAAAATTAAAAAAAGCACCCCGATTTTTCAACCAGGGTGCTTCAATCACTCTAAAACAATCACCTCTAAATTAGAAGTTTCTTTAATAATTATATATTGACAGAAATAATTATTGACTAAATGAATTAATTAGTCAAATATACTGAATGTAGTGTTTTGTATTGCCGGGAAGGTATCATTTTGACCCAAAGGTGACAGTCGGTCAATGCTTTAGGCCCCTGATGAAGATATCAACCAATTGAAGGCGTTTCTCGTGTATTTCGTCCAGGTGTTCCTTCTTCGGGAAACTTGTTTTTTTATGACCCATTGCGCCAACCCTTACGCCATGTAAGGCATCGAGTAGCAGGTCGACAATTTCCCTTGGATTGTCAACGTGATCGATAAGCCCCTTGTCGGCTGCCGCAGTTATTGCATTACCCAGCAGGTCCATTTCAACCTGCCTTATCTCGCCTACTATTTCCCAGATGGTATCCGGCAAATTCTGTTCGTTCAGCCTGATGAAATCAAAAAAATTATAATTGTTTACAATAAAGTTGTGATGATGATCAATCTGGCAAACGAAGGCATCTTTCAAATCAGCGATCTGGCTCAGCCTATCTTGCAGCTTTTCCAGATAATCGTTTGCGAGTTTGCGTGTTACAGCGATATAAAGTTGGCTTTTATCGGGAAAATAGTAGTATAACAGGGCCTTTGACATAGACAGCGCCCCTGCAATTTCATTCATTGTTGTTTTAGAATAACCGTAATGCAAAAACTGCTGATAAGCAGATTCCAATATCTTCTCACGTTTTATATCCTGCGGGTCTATTCCGGCACTCATGTATTTAGATTTACAAAATCAGTATTCCTGACTTTTTTAACAAATCTATCAAAAATTCTATATATTATAATGTCATATCAACATTTGAAAAAAATGCGCAAAAAAAAGCCGCTTCAAAAATTGAAGCGGCTTCAGAGTATATGTGGTTTGATTAAGAAACTAGCTCCGGCTCAACCTCATGAATCTCTTCTTTTTTGCCGAACAACCTTGCTTTAAGATTTACACGGATGATGTACATACATGGCACTACGATCAGCGTAATGATGGTTGCAAATCCTAACCCAAAGATCATCGTCCACGACAATGGCCCCCAGAATGCATTATTATCACCACCAAAATATATGTGCGGTTTGAACGAGGTGAACAACCCGGCAAAATCAATATTGAAACCTAAACCCAGTGGTATCAATCCTAAAATGGCGGCGGTAGCTGTCAGCAATACCGGCGTCATACGTGTACGTGCGGCTTCAACCACAGCATCGTGCAAACTTGCCCCCTGCTGTATCAGCATATCGGTAAATTCAACCAGCAAGATACCGTTTCGAACCACGACACCTGCAAGGGCTATTATGCCTATACCCGTCATTACAATGGATATGGTCATCTTAAATATCGCCACACCCAGGAATACACCTATGATACTGAAGAATATCTCCGTAAGGATGATAAATGTTTTACCTACTGAATTGAACTGTGCCACGAGGATGATGAGGATCAATCCGAATGAGATAGCCAAAGCGGTTAATAAAAACGTTGCAGCCTCGGCCTGGTCTTCCTGGCCGCCGCCCATCCTTATCGATACCCCATCTGGTGTTTTAAAAGTATTGATTGCCTGTTGGATGCTTGCATTAACATCATTCACATTACTGGTTTTTAACACGTTTGAACCTAGTGAAATAATACGCCTTTGCTGTTTGTGATTAATGTTGGCATAAGTGGTTGTATACCGGATATCAGTAAATGCCGAAATGGGTACTTGGCGAATTGAACCACCCGTAGCAAGATCCCGATAAGTGATTTTAAGATTACGGATGGCATCAATATTATTCCGTTGATCTTCCTGCGACCGAACATCGATCTCGTAATTATCCTCTTTGGTGTTCCTGAAATCCGCAGCCTTAGCACCGAATATAGTGGTGCCTAAAGCCTGGTTAATCTGATTTGTTGATATGCCTTCGCGGTTCGCACGCTCACGATCAATATCAAACACTATCTCGGGCTTGTCCGCCTGCAGATCCGGTACAAGACCCTCTATACCTGCAATACCTTGTTTGTTTATATATTTTACAAGCCTGTCGCTGGTGTTTACCAGGGTATCCAGGTTGTCACCAGTTATTTCAATACTGATGTCCTTTTGTACTGGCGGGCCGCCGTTTTCCTGGGCTACGGCAATCTTGGCGCCCGGGTAGCCTTGTACTGACTGGCGTATATGCTCCATTATCTTTTTGGTATCCTTGCCATGGCGTTTGCCGAACTCAGCATAAGCAACTGTAATTTTACCTTTGTTTGGATATTTGCCAAGGTCGCCGTCAGTTGGATCGGTAACACCTACTGTAACGTTCGAGATAATAGAAGTAACAATATCAGTATCAGGCTTAACGACATCCGCAACCTTTTTTTCCAATGTGCCGATCACTTTATCGGTATAGGCCTGATCGGTTCCGGTAGGCATGGTTACGTATACATAGGTAAAGTTTGGATCGGCTGCCGGGAAGAATTCTACTTTCGGGCTACGCGCCTTTACAAAAAACATTGTCAAAACAAACAGCATAAGAACACTGCCTAATATCCACCATGGCGATTGCACTGCTTTTTCTAACTGCCTTGCATACCAATGCTGGAAAGCGGGCCATGCTCGTTTCTGAAACCTATCTATCGCCCTAAGTAAAAAGAAATGATTCAGCAGGTAAAGGAATGCCGCGAATACGACGAAATTACCCAGACCCTTGTTAATGAAGTATCCTAAGACGGCAATAACAGTCATAACTGCAAGTACCCGTAGAACCTTCTTATCAAACCTTGGATTATCATGCTCACCCTCATGATGCGGCTTCATAAAATCAACTGCAAAAACAGGATTCATGATATAGGCTACCACCAACGAGGCCAGCAAAGTAATGATTAGCGTTATTGGCAGAAAGAACATAAAATGGCCTATCAAACTGTTCCAGAAGGCCAATGGAATAAACGGCGCTAAAGTGGTCATAGTGCCTGAAAATACTGGCAGGAACACTTCACCTGCGGCCATCTTCGCAGCTTGCTTGATAGGCACCTTGCCGTTTGCAAAAATACGGTGTGTATTCTCAATCACCACAATGGCATCATCCACCACGATACCGAGGGCAAGCAGGAACGAGAATAATACGATCATATTCAGCGTAAAGCCTATCGTCGGCATTAGCAGGAAGGCAATAAAGCAGGATAGCGGAACGGATAACGCCACAAATATTGCATTAGTACTGCCCATGAAGAACATCAGGATAACAGTTACCAAAATAAAGCCGATTACGATCGTGTTGATCAGGTCGCTTAATGTTGACCTGGTTTTATCAGACTGATCGCCTGTAACGGTTATATTGAGCCCTTTTGGAAATACTGTTTTTTGCTTCTGAGCAATCAACGCATTAATCTTATCTGAAGCCTCGATGAGGTTTTCACCACTCCGTTTACTTATATTTAGGGTTATTACATTTTTAAAATTCGGATCACTGTTGGTTTTTAAACGAGCATAGCTCTCCTGGTCCTGGAAACCGTCTTTAATAGTGGCAATATCGCGAAGATATACGGCCTTACCCTGTGGGTTCCTAATCACCAGGGCTTCAACCTCGTCAGCGCTTTTAAAATCTTCTTTAAGGTCAACTGCACGTTGTTTGCCATCTATGATCACGTTACCGGCAGATGACATGATGTTCTCGTTACCAATAGCGGTTATGATATCGTTATAACCGATCTGTGCAGCAGTCATCTTATCCAGGTCTACATTGATCTGGATATTTGGTTTTAACGCACCAATCTCATCAACTTTGGATATCTCTTTCATGGCTTCTACATCGTCCTTCAGGTTATCCGCATATTCTTTCAGCTTTTTCAAGTCATAATTACCCGAGATATTCACATAGAGGATTGGTATATCAGCAACGTTGATATCAGATATCTGTGACGCCAGCAAATTGTTATCCCCTTTCGGCAGATCCTGTTTAGCATTATCCACAGCGTCTTTTACCTCACGTTTTGCATCCTTTATATCGATATTGGCGTTAAACTCAGCAGTAATGATTGACAGGTTCTGTTGCGTTTTAGAAGTAACTTTCTTTAATCCTTTCAGCGATTTCAGCTGCTTTTCGAGCTGCTTGGTTACCAGTACCTCAATATTTTGAGGAGATTGCCCATTATAAACTGTTGTGATAAATACTTTTGACTGCGCGATGTCCGGAAAATTTTCCTTTGGCAGCCTGAAGTAGCTCACTAAGCCCAATACAGTGATCAACACGATGACCACATATACCGCGGTTTTGTTATCTATCGCCCAACTTGAGGGCTTAAATTCTTTGTCCAGGTCCTTCATATCAATTCAATTTTATAGGTGATCAATTAACAGGTTGTAAAACTTTCACTTTATCGCCGTCCTCTACTTCGCTGGAGCCATCTGTGATTAGTTTATCGCCGGCTGTTAATCCGGTTTTTATTTCAGTCTTCCCGCCGTATGATGCCCCTTCGATTATATTCTTCTTTTTAGCTGTGCCATTTTCATTAACAAATACAAAGTCGCCTTTCTCTGATTTTTGTATTGCATTTACAGGCACAACCAAAGCGCTTTTGTTTGAATAATTGGCAATTTTTAAAACTGCGGTCATGTTCGGTTTGATAGTTTTGCTGCCCGGCAGCTGTATTTCAATAGCAAAGCTGCGTGATGCTGCGTCGATTGCCTTGGCGGCGAAAGTAACTTTAGCTGTTACTGAATCGTTCGCATCTGGCACAACTACCTTTACCACATCACCGGTGTGTATGCTGGCGGCGTACGACTCTGGTACATTGGCTTTTACTTTGAGCGATTCGGTGTTTACAATTCGGATCGATGTTGCACCGGGCGCTGCGGCCTGGCCAAGCTTCAGGTCCATTTGATCCACTGTTCCGCTTATAGGCGCTACAATACGTGCCAGATCGGCCGATTGTTTATACATTGTTAACGTTTTTTGGGCAGTTTGCAAATTGGTTTGCGCAGTTATAAATTGAACCTCAGTTCCGATTTTTTGATCCCAAAGATTTTTCTGTCGGTCATAAAGTGTTTTCGCGAGCTCTACCTGGGTTTCGGCACCTGATATCTGCTGTTTCTGTACGCTATTATCCAACTGAACAAGTGTCTGTCCCTTGCTCACATGGTCGCCTACCTTTACGTAGATGGCGGTGATAACACCCGCTGCCTGTGTATAAGCCTGCACATTATCCTTAGCATCAATACTGCCCTGCAGGTTGATGTAATTGGTAAATGCCATAGGTTTAACTTCCATTACGGCCACGTCGGTTAATTTTACTGAATCACCGGTGCCTATCTCGGTTTGTAGTTTGGTGATTTTAGCATTCAAGTCGGACGCCTGTTTTTTCAGGTCGGCCAGTTCTGCTTTCTTAGCTTCTTTGCCTGTCGGCTTGCTGCATGCAGCCATTAACAGTATCATCGGTATGTATAATAATTTTTTCATGTCGTTGTATATTGTCTTTATCGTGGTTTAGTTTTATTGAATTCGTCCGTATGCTTTGTCCAGGTCTACCTTGCTTATCATGGCGTTGTAAAGAGCCTGTATGTAATCGTTGTCTGCGCTTTCAAGTGCTGTTTGAGCTTGTGTAACCTCAATGCTTGAACCCACGCCCTGCTGGTATTTTATCTTTGAAACTTTTAACACATCCTGGGCAAGCTGCTGGTTTTCCTTTTGGTTATCCAATGATTTTAAGCTGTTCAGATAGTTGATGTGTGCTGCATTGGCTTGAAGCAAAAAGCCATTTTTAGCGTTATCGAGATCGTTTTGCGATTTGAGCACTGCAATTTTTGATTGCCTCAGCTGGTTAATACGCTGACCACTGCTGAAAATGGGTACATCCAGCGTCAATCCGAAATAACTTGAGGGAAAACTCATGCTGTACAGGCTGCCGAAAGAGTTATTCTGATATGATGAATTATAGTTCCCATTTAACTTCAGCTTTGGATAAAAATTTGCCTTCTTGTTTGCAACATCCAGTTCATTCAACTTCTTCGACGTTTCCAATAAACCGTATTCAATTCGGTTATGATAAAAAGTAGTATCAGTAGCCGCATCGGGAGTATCGGCTAATTGGACACTTTCTAATTTGTCGGTTAGTACCAATTCGGCATTGACAGGCATCCCCATCTGGAACTTAAGTATCTGGTAATTTAAAGCGAGCAGTCTGATCGTGTTTTCGTGCCGGGTAACCAGGTTATTGTATTGTACCTGTAAGCGTTCTACATCAATTTTTTCGGCAACCCCCTGCTTGTTTTCGGCTACAGTTTGGTCAACCTGCTGTTTGAGCTGGTTAATATTGGCGTCAAGTAATTTAACCTGTTCGTTACTAACCAATACCTGGTAATAAGCTTTGGTAACATTCACATTGGCATCAATTTTTGAGCGTGTGTAGCTGCGTTGGGAAAGTTCCTTATAAGTACGTGACGCTTTCAATCCAACCAGGTAGCTGCCGTCAAAAAGTAACTGGCTCAAATTAAGGCCTAAGCCAGACTGATATTTTACACCAAACTGAACCGGAACAAAAGTACCGG
The DNA here is from genome assembly GCA_043739405.1 of Mucilaginibacter sp. Taxonomy (GTDB): domain Bacteria; phylum Bacteroidota; class Bacteroidia; order Sphingobacteriales; family Sphingobacteriaceae; genus Mucilaginibacter. Next base: position 67,180 of record JAYUEE010000035.1, read on the forward strand.
CCGGCTTCCCGAAAAATTGACCCGGAAGCAATGTTGTCGGAATTTTCACATAATCTGTAAAACTTGCCGAACCGCTAATTTGAGGTAATCCTATGCCAGTAGTTTCCCTTACTTTATAATCGGCGCTTTTCACATCTAACTGGGCATTTAAAACCGAATCCTGGTGCTCGTATGAATAATTGATACAATCTTTCAGCGAAAAGCTATAAACCTGGTTTGCAGGTGGTGCGGCCTGCTGTGCATAACCGGCTGAGGTTATGAACAATAGTAACATTAGTATTAAAAATTTATTCTTCATATGTATTGTGAGTTGTTGCTTGTTTTTATTTCTGCCGATACAAAGGTTTAAATTCAGTGTGACAGCCCTATGTCAATAGCGTTAATTAATTCATTTCTTCGTGTACATTTTTATATTGATTTAAAAGCTTATGGCCCTTTAAAGTGCAAATACCATAGTTAAAATGTTCCATAAGCTCGCTTTGAACTTTCCATATATTAAATTCCCCAGCCGGGAATACCGCAGTATTAAATCCGGTTTCCACCTGCATTACACGCATCCTGGCTATAACTTTTACGTCGATACCCGGGCGTATATAACCCTGTTGTATGCCCTTATTTAATAGTTCTTCCAGTGTGCGTACTATCACCTCGGCTTTAAAATTCTGGAATTGCTTCCAGGCTTCAGGGTGATATTTTTGCAGGTCGTGAATGACTATGGGATTTGCTCTTGAAAATATTTCCTCCGAACATTTCATCATATTGATCATTTCCTCGATCACATTTGTCGACTGGCCAATCATTTTGGTCATTTCGTCTTCATCATCTTCCAGCCTTTTCTTAACCAGCGCCGTCACCAACTCGTTTTTATCTTTAAAAAACTGGTATATCGTTTTTTTCGACATGCCCAGGTGTTTGGCCACGTCGTCCATCGTCACGCTCTTGATCCCGGCTTTTAAAAAAAGCTCGAGACTGCCCTCTATTATTCTTTCTATTTGACTATTTGACATTTCGGGTCAAAACTATGGAAACATTTTTTGATTTCAAAGTTTCCAAAATGGAAATATTATAGAATGACAATTCTGTGTCAAAGAACTTGTGTTTACCTTAATACCGCAGCGATTTGTTACCTTTGCAGAAAATTAAACCCATGCCACTTACGCCGCTTTTAGCTATATCTCCAATTGATGGCCGTTATCGTAATACCACTGAAAAGCTTGCTGACTACTTTTCGGAATATGCGCTGATCAAATACCGTGTATTTGTTGAGATTGAGTATTTTATAGCTTTATGCGAATATCCGCTGCCTCAGCTACATGATTTTGACAAAGATGTATTTGAAAAGTTACGCGCGATTTATAAAAATTTTTCAGAAAAGGATGCCAGCGGTATCAAGGAGATAGAAAAAATCACAAACCATGATGTTAAAGCGGTTGAATACTTTATCAAGCAACAATTTGATGATCTTGGATTGGAAAAGTATAAAGAGTTTATCCATTTTGGCTTGACCTCGCAGGATATCAATAATACATCCATCCCGTATACCTTTAAATTGGCAGTTGAGGAAACCTACCTCCCGGCTATTGGTGAACTGGTTGAACTATTAAAAAAATATGCCACTGACTGGGAAAAACTGCCCATGTTAGCGCATACCCATGGACAGCCAGCATCGCCAACACGGTTAGGCAAAGAGATACAGGTATTTGTAGAACGCCTGGAAAACCAGTTACGTCTTTTAAAAAAAATACCTTACTCCGCTAAGTTTGGCGGAGCTACAGGGAATTACAATGCGCATCATATTGCGTATCCTGAAATTGACTGGAAAAAATTTGGGGATAATTTTGTGAACAAAATATTGGGCCTCAGTCGCTCTCAGTTTACAACCCAGGTGGAGCATTATGATAACTTTGCAGCTCAATGCGATGCACTGAAGCGCATTAATACGATTCTTATTGACCTTGACAGGGATATGTGGGCCTATATTTCCATGAACTACTTTAAACAAAAAATTAAGGCCGGCGAAGTGGGTTCATCGGCTATGCCGCATAAGGTAAACCCGATAGATTTTGAGAATTCTGAAGGTAACCTGGGTATTGCCAATGCATTATTTGAGCATCTTGCTGCCAAATTGCCTATATCCCGCCTACAGCGCGATTTGACCGATTCAACGGTACTACGTAATATCGGTGTACCTATGGCCCATACTTTGATAGCTATCAAGTCGACTATAAAAGGATTGAACAAGCTATTGCTTAATGAACCTGTTATCACGGCGCACCTGGAAGCCAATTGGGCCGTAGTTGCTGAAGCCATACAGACTATATTGCGTCGTGAAGGTTATCCGAATCCTTATGAGGCTTTGAAAGAACTGACCCGTACTAATGCAGAGATCAATGCAGAAACAATTGCTGCTTTTGTTGAAACATTAGCGGTAAGTGATATAATCAAAACAGAAATAAAGAAAATATCACCTTCAAATTACACCGGGATTTAACTTTCCTAAGGTGTCATAAAGGGGTCATAACTATTTTGTATAGTGCAATAAATCAAAAACGTAGCTAAATTTGTTTTCGGATTTAAGAATAAGAGCAAGATGAATATCAACGTATATACCGAATCGACACCTAACCCGGCAACCATGAAGTTCATTGTGAACAAGTTGCTGATCAATGGCAGTGTGGATTATCCTACCAAAGAAAGTGCTGAAAACTCTCCTTTTGCAAAGGAGCTCTATAAATTTTCGTTTGTAAACGGCGTCTTCTTTGCCAGTAACTTTGTTACGGTTACAAAAACTGAGGGCACCGACTGGAATGATATTGAGCCTATACTGAAGGAGTTTGTGAAAGGCGCTGTTGAATCAGAGTTAAAAGCGCAGATTGAAGAAGCTGCACCGGTAAACTTTGAAGGGACTGATTCGGAAATCAAAATACAGCAAATACTGGAAGACTATGTGCGCCCAGCTGTTGAGCAGGACGGCGGTGCAATTGCATACAAGTCATTCACTGATGGTATTGTGACCGTTGAGTTACGCGGCTCATGCAGCGGATGCCCTTCATCTACGGTTACCTTAAAAGCTGGTATTGAAAACTTGCTTAAAAGAATGGTTCCCGAAGTTACTGAGGTGGTATCGGAATCCATGTAATATTTGGATTACACCGATTTAAAGTATGATTACACCGATTAAATCAGTGTAATCGAAAAAAAATCGGTTGAATCATTCAAAAGTATTTCTGTACGATCCCCAATAGTTCTCCTGTTATCTTACCATTGGACGCTAACAATTCGCGGGTATCCATTACTTCGTTTCCACCTTTAAAATTGATTGCCTCTCCCCCCGCCTGTCTAACTATCACTACACCTGCCGCAATATCCCAGGCGTTAAGGTTGTATTCGTAAAATGCTTCGAAACGGCCGCAGGCGGTGTAAACCAAATCAACAGCCGCTGAACCGAGTCTGCGCAAACCGTGGCAGCTTCGCATTAGTTCAGTAAATAGCTCTATGTATGCAGCCTGCTTTTCAAAATCATAGTATGGAAAGCCGGTCGCAATAAGGCTTTTTCCGACACGGTTGATATTGCTTACTTTGATTTCTGTCCCGTTAAGACAAGCGGGATTGTCTTTGCAGGCATAAAAGCATTCATCAAGGTTTATTTCATAAACCACACCGGAAACTAGCTCATCATATTCCTTTAGCGCGATGCTGACAGAATACGTAGGCAAGCCATGTATAAAATTAGTTGTGCCGTCGAGGGGGTCTATTATCCAGTTGTAGCGGTCGCTTATTTTGGTCGTGGTTTTTTCTTCGGTGATAAATCCTGCTTCGGGCAATATCTTTTCGAGCCCCGACACAATTATCTTTTCGGCATTTTTATCAACGTAGGATACTAAATCATTCAACCCCTTATATTCTATTCTGTCGGGATTAAAGTTTTTACGTTCCTGCCGGATAAAATCTCCGGCTTGTTTTGCTATATCGGTAACCTGGCTGGTTATATTCTCAAGTTGCATCCCGCAAAGATAAGCTGAACGAAAATACCTTGTGAATAAAGTAGCTTGCAAAAAATAGGCTTGAAATTGCAGCGGCACGCGCTATATCGGGATTAATATGGAATTTTGTGATCAACAATTTAACAATGGCCCAGTTTGCAAAATAGCCTACGACAGCCACGGCCATGAACCTGAGAAACTGCTTTGATGGTCTTGATTTAGATGCGTAAAATACGATATATCTTGTTATTAAGAAATTAACAATAACACCCATAAAAAATGACACGGCCAGTGAAAGCGTATAATAACTAAATGTGTATGAGAATATTTGATATTCCTTTTTTTCAAATATGTAATGAGAGAACAAATGAAAGGCGGAAACATCGACCAAAGCGCCAGTGCCTGCCGAAAGTAAAAATCGAAACACCTGGTCTTTAAGCAGTTTATGGTTGAGTATTTTCTTAACCATTCGTGCTGGGTTTCGGTTGTTTTGAAGCATGTAAAGCAGGCCATATCAGTACTATGCCGCCAATTACCAGGAAAACGGAAATCATTTCGGCCTGCGTAAATTCAAACCCACCTATGTTGTATTTGGTATTTACCCGGATCAATTCGATAAAAAAACGCTCAAATCCTGCTAATATCAAATATATACCAAAAAGTACTCCCGGGATTTTTGTTTTGTGCCGAAGCTGCCACAGAACAAAAAATAGTAGAATACATATTACCGACTCATAGAAGGAGGTGGGGTATACCGGAACTATTAATTCGTGGCAAAACTTATCGGTGCAACCCGGTATAATATTTTCTGTGTCTAAATTGCTTACGTTATGCGGGAATTTAAAGGACCACATCCAGTTTGGCATCCAGCTTAGCCAGTGTGGTTTAACATGAAGATTAGGTATGCCCCAATCACCATCGCCCGACATCTGGCAGCCAATGCGACCGATCCCATAAGACAACATCATACCCGGCCCGCCAATATCCAGCATCGTTAATGGTTTGATGCCGTGCTTGTTTGTATAATACAATACAGCCGCGCCCCCGCATATCAGACCGCCAAAAAATGTAAGGCCGCTAAATCCAATAAGCATGCCCACGGGATCTTTCATAAAGGAACCCCAGTTTTCCAGCGCGTTAAATATTTTTGCGCCTGCAAACCCGCCAACAGCCGCCCAAAGTAAAATATTACCCATCAACTCATGCGGGTGAACCATAACCTGTTTGGTTTCTGGCTGAAGTAATTGCAGTTTCTTTTTTTCGGCGTAGGCCCAATAAGCAAAAATTGCAGCGCCCGCAATGCCGCCAATCCAGCTACCACGAAGCGAAAGAATAAATGCTTCTGTGTCATCAAGCAGCGTATGATAATTCATTGCCGCATCAACTAACTTGAAACCTAAAATAAATCCGAAGATCGCGTTGAGTACCAGGTCCTCTATAGATGCCGGTTTTCCTAATGTTACTGTTTTTTCAAACGGATGGATATAACCCAGCTTTTCCTTGCGCTTAAACTCTTTTGAAAAGGTCCAATAAGCGGCCAGGAAGGCAAAAGCCACAAAAAACCCAAACGTTTGTACAGGAAGCGGGATGTTCCAGCCGGTAAGATATTGTATGAGGGAAGTTAAGGTCGGAAACATTTAGTGGCGGTATTTTGGGACGAATATAAAATTAATGGACCAATATTTCTTCGGCTTCCGTGATTTCAACGTCACCATCAGGTGAAATATTGGTTAAGGTTACTTTTTTTAATTCGTTTACCAGCACTGGGTCGTATTTGGCCCTGACTTTTACATAGTTGCCCGTAAAGCCATGCATGTAGCCGTCTTTGATGTCACCTTCAAATAATACCTCATCGGTTTTGTTCAACTGTGATTCATAAAAGGAGCGACGTTTTTTGTCGGATAAAATGTGAAGCATTTTGCTCCTGTCTGCCCGGGTTGAGCCGGGAACAGGATTTGCCATCTCGCTGGCCAGCGTGTTTTCCCGCTCCGAATAAGTGAAAACGTGCAAATAAGAAATATCCAACCCGTTCAAAAAATTATAGGTATCTATAAAATCCTCGCGCGTTTCGCCGGGGAAGCCTACTATCACATCCACACCAATACAGCAATCGGGCATCAGCTCTTTTATTTTGGCGACCCTTTCGGTATATAATTCGCGTTTATAGCGACGACGCATCATACCTAATATTTTATTATTTCCTGATTGCAACGGAATATGAAAATGCGGGACGAATCGCTTGGACTGTGCCACAAATTCAATAATTTCATCCGAAAGCAGGTTAGGTTCGATAGATGATATTCTGATTCTGTCAATTCCTTCCACTTCATCCAACGCTTTTACTAAATCGAAAAACTTATCTTCACGCTGACCTTCTCTGATACCAAAATCACCCAGGTTAACACCTGTGAGTACTATTTCCTTAACGCCTGACTCCGCAATTTGCCTTGCCTGTTCCAAAACATGTTCAATCGTATCGCTGCGGCTTGCACCACGCGCTAAGGGTATGGTACAAAATGAACACGAATAATCACAGCCGTCCTGCACTTTTAAGAAAGTACGGGTGCGGTCGCCAAAGGAATAAGACGAAACGAACTCGTTGGCTTCGGACACCGGCTGGTGATAAACCAAAGCCTTAGGGTTTTTGGTCAGATCGGTAATGTAATCCACTAACTGGAACTTCTCGGCTGCGCCCAAAACCATATCTACGCCGGGTATTTCAGCTATTTCTTGAGGTTTGAGTTGTGCGTAACAGCCAACAATAGTTACATAAGCGTTAGGAGATACTTTAAGGGCTTCCTTAACTATCTTTTTGCATTTTTTATCCGCGTTCTCGGTTACCGAGCAGGTATTAATAACGAACACATCCGGCTTATCGGTAAAGTCAACCGTATCAAAACCGGCTTTGTTAAACATGCGGCCTATGGTTGATGTTTCCGAATAGTTGAGTTTGCAGCCCAGCGTATAAAAAGCGACTTTTTTGTTCATTTCAGGTCGCAAAGATAAGAATTATTGCTTTATTGTTGGATGATTGTATTGGTGGATGGGTGCAGCCGATAATTACTCCTCGTTCCACCGGAAGCTATCATTATCGAGCCCAATAAGATCTATAACTCGGTTAACTACCGTCATAGCCAGCTCTTCAACTGTTTTTGGCTTGCTATAATATGATGGTATCGCCGGGCAAATGATCCCACCTGCTTCGGTGATGGTTTGCATATTGCGGATGTGGATCAAATTCAAGGGCATATCACGTGCAACCAGTATCAGTTTACGTCGCTCTTTCAGGATAACATCTGCTGCGCGCGTCACCAAATCATCAGAAACACCGCTGGCAATTCGTCCCAAAGTGCCCATAGAACAAGGGACAATTACCATCGTGTCAAACCGTGCTGAACCGGACGCAAAAGGCGCCATAAAATCGGTTTTTGCATAGAATTTGAACGGGATTTTCGAGTAATCCTCATTATCCAATTCAAAAGCCCAAACCTGTTTGGCATTGTCCGACATTACCACGGCTACCTGGTCAATTTGTGAGCTTAATTGCTGTAATTTTTCGAGTAGCAATTTGGCATAAACGGCGCCGCTGGCCCCGGTAACGGCAACTACTATCCTTTTTTTCATCATGGGAAGTAAAGGTATGGATTAAAGTTAAAGGCACAAAAAAGGGTCGAATACAAGTACTCGACCCTACATCTACCTATGAAAAACATGCCCTATAAGAGGGCACTACAAATGTATAAACAGTTTTTTAATTTTTAAACAAATATTTAATATTTTTTTAATCCTTGTTGAGGAGATTTTTCTCTATTAGCAGCTGCACTATACCGTCAACCAGGCCCACACTTGGCACGTATATATTTTTGATATTTGCCCACTTCATGATGGAAATAAAAATCTCGCAAGCCGGTATAATAACGTCCGCCCTATCCTGGTTTATGCCTAAAACATTGATACGGTCCTTCAGCGAAAATGAGTTGAGATAACTATAGAGTGACTTTAATTTAACAAAGCTTAAAGGAACTCCGCTCTTTTCTTCCGACAGTTTATATATCTTATTGATATTACCTCCTGTTCCTATTCCGTGCACCACTTTGAACGTACGGGTATGTTCCCGCACAAATTCGCGCATTTCGCTCCACGTTTCTTCCTTGTCCTGGTTATCCAGTATGCGTATGGTACCGATATTAAATGAACGTGATGCTAAAAGTTTACCATCGGTAAATAATGAAAGCTCGGTACTGCCGCCACCTACATCAATATATAGGTAGGTTTTGGTTTTATCGATGTTTTGCTCCGAATGGTTGGAGTAAATGATTTTTGCTTCTTTTTGCCCGGTAATAATCTCCAGGTCGATGTCAGCTTCGTTCTTTATCGTGTTAACTAAAATTTGCCCGTTGGATGCTTCGCGCATGGCCGAGGTAGCGAAGGCTGTATAATCGCTAACCTTGTAAACGTCCATCAGGTTGCGGAAAGCTTTCATCGTCTTTACCAAATCGGCGGCCTTCCTGTCTGATATATGTTGCTGTAAAAAAGCATCATCACCCAAACGCAACGGAACCCGCACCAGGGTGTTTTTTTTGAACGAAACCGACTCATTATTTTCAATGATGTCAGCAATGAGTAACCTGACGGCATTTGAGCCTATGTCAATGGCAGCGTATTTCAATTTTCTTAGTTTTTATATTTCAGGTAATTATAAATATCAACCTGCGCACGGCAGGGAATTTCACTTTTTGTTTTGTGGTATTTGTTGCTGTTGTGGCTGTTGATCTCTCTCGCCTTCGTATTATCTTCCAATTGTATATTAATGATATCGCGGATCTCTTTTTTTAGCTCGCGATCGTATATCGGGAAACCCACCTCTACCCGGTTATCAATATTACGCGTCATGAAATCAGCAGAAGTTAAATAGATCAGCTCTTCGCCGCCGTTGCAATAAATATGAACGCGCGAGTGTTCCAGGTATTTATCCACGATGCTGATGACAGTGATATTCTCGCTAAATCCCTTAACGCCAGGTATCAGGCAGCACATCCCACGTACGATCATTTTGATCTTCACACCTGCATTGCTCGCCTGGTATAATTTAATGATCAATTGCTCATCGGCCAGGCTGTTCATTTTCAGTATCATATAGGCCTGTTTGCCTGCCTTGGCATTTTTGATCTCGTTGTCGATCAGTTTGTACAGGGTCGGCCGTGAGTCTATCGGCGATACGATCAAATGCTTTAGGCCCTTTGCCAGTGTGTCCGTCTTCAACGCTCTGAATACTTCTACAAGGTCATTGGTCAGCTTTTTATTGGCAGTAAATAAGGTATGGTCCGCGTAAATTTTTGCTGTTTTTTCATTAAAATTCCCTGTCGACAGACAAGCGTAATGAACCTGCTGCCGCTTTTCGATCCGGGTAACGAGGCATATCTTGGAATGGACCTTATAATTAGGTACACCATATAACACATTTACGCCCTCTTCTTCCAGGCGGCTACTGTAGGTAATGTTGTTCTGCTCGTCAAAGCGCGCGCGTAACTCAACCAGGCAATTCACTTTTTTGCCGTTTTTAGCAGCATTAATAAGTGCGTGAATCACGTGCGAATGGTCGGCCAGCCGGTATAGTGCAATGCTGATCTCTCTAACCTTTGGGTCGATAGCCGCCTCCCGCAAAAAGTGGATAACATAATCGTACGACTGATAAGGAGTATTAACCATGAAATCTCTTTTAGCAATCATTTCCATTAGACTTTTGCCGAATGATAAGCCGTCCACCGGCAGCGGCGGCGAAGGCGGATATTCCAGTTCGTGGCGGCCCACATTTGGAAAAGCTATGAAGTTCTTGAAATTAAGGTAACGGTTACCCGGGATCAGGTTTTCGGCATGTAGGCCGATATTTCTTACCACGTAACTAACCATTTCCATTGGCATATCGCTGTCATAAAGCAGCCTCATTGGCTTGCCCTTCTTGCGCTTTTGCAAGCTTTTTGAAAGTGCATCTATAAACTTTTCGCTTACCTCCTTATCTAAGTCGAGTTCTGCGTCGCGCGTAAGCTGAATTGAGTATGCTTCGATATTATCGTGATCGAAAATGAAGAAAATATCTTCCAGCGAATAGCGAATAATATCGTCCACCAGGATAATGAACTTTAAATTGTTGGTTTCGGGCAGTACCAGGAATCTTGATAAACTGTCGCGTATTTCTATGAGCGCATAACGCGATTTTTGGTTTTTGGTAAGCTTTACAAAAAAATACACGCCCCTGTCGCGCAATTCAGGGAAAGGCTGGCCTTCATCCAGCATAATTGGCACCAGTGTCGCCAGTAGCCGCTCCCTAAAATAATTCTTTACAAAAGCGCCGCGTGTTACGTTCAGCTGCTTATCATTCAGAATGAATATCTTTTCCTCGGCCAGTTGTTTGATGATGATATTCTCATACAAGTTGTAAAACTTGCGTTCTTGTTTAACAACAATATTCTTGATCTGGTTTAGTATCTTTTTAGGATTGTAGCCCAGGAGTTCCTTAGCTTTTAAGTTTAAATTTGCCAGTCGGCTCAGTGTTGCTACCCGAACGCGGTAAAACTCGTCCAGGTTGGAAGAAAATATAGCCAGGAACCTTATTCTTTCTATCAGGGGCACCGTTGGGTCTGACGCTTCCTGCAAAACCCTTTCATTAAAATATAACCAGCTTATTTCGCGGTTGATAAACGGTATCTTTTTGATGTCCATAGAATACGGCCGTACGCCAATACTTACAAAACTGCCTATTTATTTGTTAAGTTAATATTAAGTAAACTTTAAATGGTGCAATTTGTGACTAAATTGAAGAGAAAATAAGCCGAATTGTTTATTTATGTATGTTTACACTTGCAAATAACCCCCCAACCCATGCCAACATTTGATATTGTAAGTAAAATTGACGGGCAAACGCTTGACAATGCCATCAACACCGCCAAAAAGGAAATACTAAATCGCTACGATTTTAATGACTCTAAAAGCACTATCGACCTGGATAAAAAAAGCAACCTGATTACGATCGTTACCGAAAACGATATGCGGTTGAAAGCTATCAAAGATTCCATCATCAGCCGCATGGTGAAGCAAAATCTTGATCCTTCAGCACTTGATGACGGTAAAGAACAATATGCATCCGGCAATATGATCCGCAAGGAGATCAAGATAAAAGAAGGTATAGACAAACCTACAGCCTCCAAAATAGTCAAAGCGATCAAAGACAGCGGACTGAAAGTGCAGGCTTCCATTATGGACGACCAGTTACGTGTGCAGGGTAAAAAGATTGACGATTTACAGGCCGTCATCAGTCTCTGCCGTAAAGGGGATTTTGGGCAGCCGTTGCAGTATATTAATATGAGGGATTAAAAAAAGCCGCCCCGGAAACCCGGAACGGCTTAATCAAACTAAACCAACAACTTATTATGAAAACAGTTTTAAGATATTTAGAAACAGGTTGTTGCCGTTTCTAAACTTATGTTTCCGGGGCCTTGGGCGTTTTTAAACAAATCACAATTTAATCTCACACACCCTCAGCGCCCGGGTTAATTACTTTACAGCTATTTCTCTTGATTGTACTTTAGCTTCTTCTTTTTTAGCCACGTTCAGCTTCAATACACCATCGGTGTACTCGGCATCAACTTTAGCAGCATCAGCAGTTTCAGGTAAGGTAAACGACCTTACAAATGAGTTGTAGCTGTATTCACGTTTGCTGTATTTTTTGCTTTCATCCACATTCTCAGTTTTCTTTTCAGCAGAAACGCTTAGCAGATTTTTGTCCAGGCTGATTTTAAAATCTTCCTTTTTCAAGCCAGGAACAGCTAATTCAATGTGGAATTCGTTTTCTGTTTCAGCGATGTTAACCGCAGGTGTTTTATTTACAAACCTGTCGTTTAAGCGTGAATCGTTGATCAATGAATCAAATACATCACTGAACCATGGGTTTACCACATTTTTTTGTCCGTTGTTAAATTTTACCAATGTCATTTTTGTATCCTCCAGAGTTATTTTATTTTTTAGTTTATTAACTTCGCAGAGTATACTTCAACTGTTGTACCAAGGGGTAAAAAGCCCCAATTGCAGACATATTGTCTGCCCTTATTGATTTCATAACGACATAATGTCACCAAATGAGCGAAAATTTAGCAGATTATAAATGTAGGGTACCTATTCAAGTCCGTTTTTCGGACCTGGATCTATATGGTCATGTAAATAACGCGATCTACCTCAGTTACTTTGAAACCGGACGGTTGCATTACTGGAAAGATGTATTAGAATGGGACTGGAATAAAAATGGCATCATCCTCGCGAGAGCCGAGGTGAATTATCTAAAACCTATTAACCGGGGCGATGAGATAGCCTGCTATGTACGTACCACTCGCATCGGCAACAGCAGTTTTGATGTGATGCATGTACTGGTGAAAATTACTGAAGAAGGCGAGGAAATATGCACTACCGGCAAAACAGTATGTATCAGTTACGATTACAGCATCCATAAGCCTGTCAAAATACCATCCGAACAACGTAAGCGGATGATCAGTTATGATGAACCGGGAATGATCTTAAATACGAATTGATGTGCGGATTTCAAATGCGCGAATGTGCAGATGCCTGTCGCTTTTATCATTTGCACATCTGTAATTTGCATATCTGCACATTAAAATGATTTAATTCCAGGCATGGATAAAAGCTTTTTATCCAATTTTGCGATGTCTTTTTTGTGACCAATCACAAAAATAGCCGCCTGCATATGGCCATCTCTTTTATTAACAAGTCTTCTTTGCGGCTCTACTTTATGATCCCGGATAATGGCTTCAAGTGCAAGCAGATCATCAAAATTATCACTATCGAATACAACTGATAATAGTTTTTCGTGGCGGATTTTGTCCAGGTAATCCTCAAGAAAATGAAACAGCCACAAAACCAGCAAAGTAAGTGCTGTTGATATCAGCGAAAGGGTATAGTTTCCGGCACCGGTTGCCATACCAATAGCCGCAGCCACCCATATTACTGCTGCGGTAGTAAGTCCGTTAACCGAAATATTGTCCTTAAATATCACCCCGGCGCCAATGAAACCAACACCTGTAACTAAATTAATGTTTACCCCCTGCCCTGCGCGCTGGGATATCATGGTAAAAATAGTGGAGCCCAGGCAAATAAGAATGATGGTACGAAAGCCGGCCGTTTTGTTTTTGTACTGCCGCTCAAAACCAAGCATTGCGCCGCAAAGAATGGCAATGCCAACTTTTATAAGATCCTGGGTAGTGATGTTAAATTCTAAAGGCATATTTTGTTAAAATATTTTTCCCGGATTTAATATCCCATTTTTATCAAATACCTGCTTAATCCCCCGCCACAATTCAAAATGAACATTTGTATACTTGATGGGCATAAACTCCTTCTGTACCAAGCCTATACCATGCTCGCCAGATAATGTCCCACCTAAAGATACGGTTAACTCAAATATTTCGCGGATGCCATCTTTCAATTTGTTATTCCAGTCGTCATCGCTCATATTCCCTTTGAGAATATTGACGTGCAAATTGCCATCGCCGGCGTGGCCAAGGCAAACAGACTCAAAATGATACCGGCCGCCAATTTCTTTAATTCCTTTGATCAGCATCGGTAAGTTAGCGCGAGGCACTACCGTATCCTCTTCTTTAAAAACAGAATTCGATCTTACGGACATGGCCATAGTACGTCTTAACCGCCATAGTTCTTCTTTTTGGGCCGATGTATCGGCAAACAACACGTCCTTGCAATCAAATTGTTCTAAAACTGCGTTGATCTTTTCACAATCGGTAAATATCACATCGGGATTGGTGCCGTCCACCTCGATCAGTAAAAAAGCTTCTATGCCTTCCTTCAGTTCAAAATTAGCGCCATCATATTTGATCACAAACTCTAATGCTTTTCGTTCCATAAACTCCAATGCCGAGGGCACAATACCAGCCCTGAAAATAGCCGATACCGCCGCACAAGCCAATTCATTGGTCTCGAAAGAAGCCAGCAATAATGCATCGTGGGTTGGTTTGGGTATCAGTTTGGTCACTATCTTGGTAATAATACCCAGCGTGCCCTCCGATCCTATCATTAACTGCGTTAAATTGTAACCGGAAGCATATTTAAGCGTATTGGCGCCTGTCCATATAATGTCCCCGTTGGGCAGAACCACTTCAAGGTTCAGTATATATTCTCGTATGGTACCGTACTTCACCACTCTCGGACCGCCTGAGCCGTGAGAAACATTACCTCCTATAAAACAACTGCCCTTACTCGCAGGGTCAACCGGGTAAAGCAGGCCCTTTTCTCCCACTGTGTTTATAAATACTTCGGTTATCACACCTGGTTCAACGGTAGCCTGTAGGCTTTCTTCATCAATGTTCAGGATGTGGTTAAAACGCTCCATAGCGATGAGTAAACCGCCTTTTATAGGCAATGCACCACCGCTTAAGCCTGTACCAGCGCCGCGTGCCGTTACCGGGATGAGGTGCTCATTACAAATCCTCATCAAAGCTGATACCTCTTCAGGTGATTTAGGTTTGACAACTACTTCGGGATAATAAACCAGGTCCTCGGTAAAATCATGGCTATACTTCTCCAGGTCATCATGCTGGGTTAACACATTTCCTTCGCCAACGATTGCTTTGATGGCCGATAATAGTTCTGCTGTTATTTTGTTAAATTCCATGGGTAATAGTAACGCTTGAGTAATCTACTGTACCTTTCATCGGCGGATTTAGTTTTTTGATAGTTACTGATACACGGCCCACGTACGGATATTGCTTTACAATATCGTCAATAATAGCCTGACAAAGCGTTTCTATCAATTTCCGCGGATGCTGCATTTGCTGGAAAGTTAGTTCATATAAATGCTCGTAGTTAACAGTATCCGCTAATTTATCATGATGCAAATCGCCTTGCGGCTCAAAATCAACCGAAATATCAACTACAAATTTACTTCCTAATATTTGCTCCTCCGGGTAAAATCCATGCTTGCCGAAAAACTCGGCACCGTGTAGGGATACGTTTATCATTGTGTAAAATTAGTCGGAAAGTCGGAAAGTCCGCATAAGTCCGAAAGATTATATCGGTTTAAATAGTCTTTCAGACTTCCCGACTTACGTTGACTTTCGGACTTAAACTTCTATCTTTGCCCCACCAATAATTATAACCATATGGCTAAGACGGACCTTTTTGAATCTCCTGATTATTATTTAATGGATGAACTGCTTACCGACGAGCATAAACTTATTCGTGCCAGTGTGCGCGATTGGGTAAAAAAAGAAGTGAGTCCGATAATAGAGGATTACGCCCAAAAAGCTGAGTTTCCAAAACAATTAATAAAAGGCCTTGCCGAAATCGGAGCTTTTGGGCCAACTATACCGGTGGAATATGGTGGTGCAGGCTTGGATTATATATCCTATGGCATTATAATGCAGGAAATTGAGCGGGGTGATTCTGGTATCAGGTCGACAGCTTCGGTACAAGGTTCATTGGTGATGTACCCTATCTACGCATATGGCTCTGAGGAACAGAAAAAGAAATATCTGCCCAAATTAGCTTCCGGTGAATTAATGGGCTGCTTCGGCCTTACCGAGCCGGACCATGGTTCAAATCCTGGTGGGATGACCACCAACATCAAA
Source organism: Mucilaginibacter sp. (assembly GCA_043739405.1). Lineage (GTDB taxonomy): Bacteria > Bacteroidota > Bacteroidia > Sphingobacteriales > Sphingobacteriaceae > Mucilaginibacter. The sequence goes on from JAYUEE010000035.1 coordinate 82,811, forward strand.
GATGCCGGCGACCATTACATCCTGAACGGCGCAAAAATGTGGATATCAAACTCACCTTTTGCAGATATAGCCGTGGTATGGGGAAGAGACGATAACGGTAAAATACGGGGAATGATCGTAGAGCGCGGCATGGAAGGTTTTACCACGCCGGAAACACACAGCAAATGGTCGCTACGCGCATCAGCAACCGGTGAACTGGTTTTTGATAATGTGAAAATTCCAAAAGAAAACGTTTTTCCTAATATATCAGGTCTGAAAGGGCCTTTAGGTTGCTTAAACCAGGCACGATATGGGATTGCATGGGGTGCAATCGGGGCTGCGATGGACTGTTATGATACTGCTCTTCGTTATTCCAAAGAACGCGTCCAATTTGGCCGCCCAATAGCCGGTTTCCAGTTGCAGCAGAAGAAACTGGCCGAAATGATAACCGAAATAACCAAAGCGCAGCTGTTGGTATGGCGTCTTGGTACCTTGAAGAATGAGAACAGGGCTACAGCTCCACAAATATCCATGGCCAAGCGCAATAGCGTTGAAACAGCTATCACGATAGCCCGCGAAGCAAGGCAAATGCTTGGCGGCATGGGTATTACAGGCGAATACCCAATCATGCGGCACATGATGAACCTGGAATCGGTAATTACCTACGAAGGCACACATGATATCCATTTATTAATAACCGGTATGGATATCACAGGTGAGGATGCCTTTAAATAGTCTATCCTAAATGTTACAAAAAAGAGACACACCGCTATAACATCGCATTATCGGCCTCCGTATAATGTGATAATATATGGGTATTTTTTTAAAGCGAATAGCTGCTTTTAGTAATAAAATTATAAGGTTTAATCATCCCGTAACACTCCTGTCGCTTATATTGCCACTTTTCCTAGGCTCATGCGATAAGAAAGAAAACGCCCCAAACGAATATTCCGACGCATTTAAAGCTGATTATGATATTGTAAATCGTTATTTTGACCTTGGGCAGCCTGCCAAAGGTATATATTACCTCGATCTGTCTTTTACAAGGATACATAATCCAACTATTAATGACCGGTTTAGGTTTTATGGCTTTCATTATGCTTATTGCCAGAAAACCAAAGGCGATTATAATAAAGCATTTTTGTATGCGGATAGCATGATGATGCTGGCGCAAAAAAGTGTTACCAAAGAGCAATACGTTTCCAATTTTGCTGAGGCTAATTATGCTAAAGGCGATACTTATTTCAGCCGCGAGCAGTATAATGACGCTTATCAATGTTATTACCAGGGCTATTTGCTGGGCCGAAATTATCTCCATCATGCTTCATTAGCCGATTTTACGTACCGTATGGGTATGATTATGTATAAACAGGTGCGTTATAAACAAGCAGCGGAATATTTTAAGGAGAGCTATCGGCAAAGTGCTTCTATGAAGGATGATTTCCCTGAATTCTATCGTAAACAGGAGCTGCTGGATAACATAGCCATCAGTTATAAGCATAATGGTGATATCGATAGTTCTATTGTTTATTTTGATAAAGCTCTAAAATACATAAGTAGCAACTCCAATAAGTTTAAAAACCGTGCCGGCATGCTCGAAATTGCCAGTGGTGTGATTTATGGCAATAAAGCGGAAGCGCTGATACTAAAAGGCCAAAATGCACCTGCACGGGAATTACTAAAAAAGAGTATCGCTATTAACCTTAAAAAAGGCGGAGATAATCGCGATGCTGAATTAGCAGAAATAAAACTGGGGCAACTATATCTTATAAGTCACAAGAACGATTCGTTGATAAACTTGCTAAGTGATGTGCGCGCTCAACTGGATAGTGTGAAGAATGAGGATGCAGAGGCTGACTGGAGTAGGCTGATGGGTAGCTATTATCAGCAAAAAAGTGATTTACAGAAGGCACTAAAATATATACAGCAATACAATTCGCTGAAGGACCTGGCTATTAAAAAATTAAGTGCACTAAAAGAAAGTGATGTAAACCAGCAGATTGCCAATTTCGAAAAGCAGTCTGAGATTGAAAATCTAAATAGTAATAACAAGCTACAGGGTATTTATCTTAATGTGGCGATAGCCTTAGCTGTAATGTTGCTTGCTATTATATTTTTGATATGGCGCAATTACAAGAGGTCAAAGCTTGATGTGGCAACCGTAATTATGCTCAATAAGCAGATCAATGAACAAAAAGTCAACCTTGAAAAAGCGCTTGATGAGCTTAAATACAACAGCCAGGAAAAGGATCGCATTTTGCGAACCGTAGCGCATGATTTGCGAAATCCGCTTGGCGGAATTGCTTCGTTAACCAGCATAATGGTAGAAGAAAGTGAGCATGACAAAGATCTTTCGGATCAATTAAAATTAATAAAAGATACATCTACCGATACACTTGAACTGATAAACGAAATACTGGAAGCGACAAATAATTCGTCGGCGGTTTTGAGTAAACAATGGGTCGAGGTAAATTCAATGTTGAGCAACAGTGTCGATTTGCTGCGTTTTAAGGCGGCTGAAAAGCATCAGCAAATATTGATTGAAGGCCTTGATAACATGGTGGAACTAAATATCAACCGTGAAAAAATATGGCGTGTATTGAGTAATCTTATCGTTAATGCTATCAAATTCAGTCCGGTTGGCGAAGCGATCAAAGTAAGGGCCATACAAAAACATGATAGCGTTATTATTTCAGTAAAGGACCAGGGAATAGGTATACCCGATAACATGAAAGATAAGGTATTCAATATGTTCACCGATGCCAAGCGCCCAGGCACTATTGGAGAAAAATCATTTGGACTCGGCCTTTCTATCAGTAAACAGATCATAGAAAAGCATAACGGCAAAATCTGGTTTGAAAGTGAAGCTGGAAAAGGAACAACATTTTATGTGAACTTACCTAAATCGGTAAAAATGGAGACCGTGCAATCAGACTCAAGAACGGCGCTTCCCAAGGAGCTCATTAATAAATAACTACTTTTTCAGAAACCCGGCATACCAGTGGCCGGACGATTTAATAGTGCGTTTTTGCGTATCAAAATCAACATATATTAAACCGAAACGGGGATGATATCCTTCGGCCCATTCAAAATTATCGGTCAGCGTCCATACAAAGTAGCCGCTAACCTTACACCCTTCGTCCTTTGCCTTTAAAATCTGGTGTAAATTTGCCTTTATATATTCAGTACGCTGCGGGTCATCAACTTTATCATCGCTCAATTTATCCGGGAAAGCTGCTCCGTTCTCTGTGATCAAAATTTTCCTGATTTGCGGGTAAGCATCAAATTTCTTCAGGATATGATATATAGCCGGTGGATACACCTCCCAGCCCATAACCGTCGTTGCCACATTACGATCTGTCGCTTTAATCAAAGTCGCCCGCACGTATGGCGTGAAAAATGAGTATTTGACTATTTCACGGGTATAATTCTGTAAACCAATAAAGTCGAAATCAAAAGCCATCTTTTGCTCGTCACCGGGCTGTATGTATTTTTCAAGGCCCTTTAGTACTGGAATATCACTTATCGGATAACCCAATCCCAGTATGGGTTCGATAAATAAGCGGTTTACCAAAGCATCTGCGCGCTGCGCGGCGGCTATATCTCTACGGTGATTGGAGTATGGTTCAATATAGGAGCACGAAAATGTTGTGCCAATGTTTGCATTCGGCAAAAGTTCGCGCAATTTTTTAGCGCCTGCAACCATACTCAGAACAATATGATGAATTACCGGCAAAAAATTCCTGATACCCGTACGTCCCGGTGCATGTATACCAAAAAAATAGCCGGCCCCTGAAAATACTGATGGCTCGTTCATTACCATCCAGTGCTTTACCCGGTCGCCAAAATGCTGCGCGCAAATAGCTGTGTAATTGGTGAACCATTCAATGATATCGCGGTTCGTCCATCCGCCTTTTGATTCGAGGACTTGCGGCAAATCCCAGTGATAAATGGTAACCCAGGGCTCAACTCCCTGTTCAAAACAATAATTGATGACATTGTTATAATATTCTATTCCAGCGAGGTTGACTGCGCCTGTCCCCTGCGGTAAAATGCGTGTCCAGGATATAGAAAACCTGAAGTTGGGAATATTGAGCTTTTTGACCAGGTCAATATCAGTTTTGTAGTTGTTGTAAAAATCGCAGGCTATTTCGGCGTTGTGTCCACCTTTTACCTTGCCTTTTTTGGCTGTGAAAGCATCCCATATCGATTCACCCTTACCATCTGCATCATGCGCCCCCTCCATCTGAAATGCGGCTGTTGAAACACCCCATTCAAAATTATCACCAAAAAGAGATTTGTTGAATTTATCCATAGAAAATAAGTCACTTATTGCAACCTGCAATTAAATGACAACAATATGCGAACCAAATTGTGCAATATAATTGGATAAACGAAAAACAGCTGGAAAAGAATTTTAATGAATAAATGTTGACCTCATGCTCTTGAGAAGCATCCATTCACGAAAATTATTGAAAAGCCTTGAAAAATTGATGGTAAATCTCATAAAAGTCTCTTTTACGTTATAAAAGTAATTGTAGTATATCAAGTTACGGTAACCATTATATTATCCTTTTGTTAAAGATTATGCTTAAAAGTTTAAATCGAAAGATTGCAAACAAATGAAACAACAAGCCGGCTCAATAATTTGTTGTTACTAAATTTGATACATGAAAGAATATTTTACCCGCCTGTTTAACTACGATACTTATACGAATTTGATGATGACACAAATGATCATCAATGCCGAAAACCCCAAAAAACCGGTTCAACTGATGGCACATCTGCTGGCTGCACAGCAGGTATGGCTTGCCCGCTGCGAAGGCGAATCATTTAACGGAGTCTTATGGCCTGATTGGAAAGCGGATACATTTGTGAAAACAATTGAGGAGAATAGCAGAGGCTGGACCGATTATCTGACCATCCTTGCTCCTGCAGATTTTGACAAACCAATAAGCTATAAAAACATGAAGGGCGAAGAATTTGAAAACAAATTGAGTGATATTTTAGCGCATGCGATCAATCATGGTACCCATCATCGTGCCCAGATCGGACAATATTTAAAATCAAGTGGTGCCGATCTTCCATTTACCGATTATATCGCTTACCTGAGGATACCGGATCAAAACAAATAATTTTATCCGGGCTTATCATTTAAACACTAATTTTGACGCCAAATACTATTCTATGAAACGACTATTAATAACTGTTTTGGTAACTATCACCATTTACTCTTGTAGCGATAATACTAAGGAAGAAAAAAACCTGATGAATGATATTTTAAAGGTGCATGAGCAGGTAATGGCCAATGACGAAGCGTTGATGAAGAACAAAATGAAGCTGGACACGCTTCTTATACAAAAAATCGACACGGTTGCAGTAAAAATGCTTAATAACAAATTATCGGCAGCTGATGCGGCCATGGAAAAGTGGATGACCGGGTTTCAGGTGGATATGACGGGAAAATCGCACGAGGAAGTTATGAAATATTACACTGACCAGAAAAAACAGGTTGCAGCTGTTGATTCCCAGGTAAATGTGGCTATTAAGGAATCGGATAAATACCTTTCAAATCGCAAAATTAAATGAAGAAACTCATCTTGATTTTTTCGGTAATGGCTGTGTGGAGCGCATGCAAATCTGGCTCATCCGATAAAAAAACATTGCCTATTTATGGCAGCCGCGAACCGGTCACTAAAACTGTTGACGGCAAATCAGTAACCGATACCATTTATCAAACCATTCCCAAATTCAAGTTTGTAAACCAATACGGCGACAGCATCAGCAATAAAAGCCTGGACGGGAATATTTATGTGGCCGATTTCTTCTTCACTACCTGCCCTTCCATTTGCCCGGTGATGCACCGCAATATGCTGAAGGTATATGATACTTTTAAAAGCCGGGGTGATTTTAAGATCATATCGCACACTATCGATCCTAAACACGATAGCGTGCCCGTTCTTAAAAAATATGCTGACAAATTGGGTATAACAGGAAATACGTGGTGGTTTTTACAGGGGAAAAAGGAAGATACCTATGCGATAGCCGAGAAAAATTATTTAGTTGCTGTAAAGAAAGACAGTTCGGCAGCCGGTGGCTATGTTCACGCAGGATACTTTGTGCTGGTTGACAAGCAAAAAAGAATACGTGGCGCTTACGATGGTACGGACCCTAAACAAGTGGACCAAATGATTGAAGATATTAAAAGCCTGCAATCAGAACCTGACGAAATTATTGCCCAATGAAATATAAGGTAATCGTCGCCATATCGTTTCTGCTAACCCTGATTTTTATTGCATCTTGTGAAAGTGAAACGGATATTGAGTTTAAACGCTATTATTCGATTGGTGCCGAAGTTTATCAAAGTCATTGTCAAAACTGTCATGGAGCAAATGGCCAGGGTTTAATGGCTTTAGTGCCTCCTTTGAATGATTCGCTTTTCCTTAAAAACAATAAATCATCATTAGCCTGTTACATAAAATCCGGGTTAAAAGGTCCGATAAAAATTAATGGAAAGGACTTTGACGATGGTATGCCGGCGAATGAGCTTTCGCCCATGGAAATAGCGCAGGCCCTAACTTATGTCTGTAACTCATTTGGCAATAAACTTAACGGCATTAATCAGGAGCAAGTCCAGGCGGATCTTGCTAAGTGTAAATAGTTCATCAAATAATTTCCCATGAACTACGAACCATTATCTATGAACTAAATAAACTACCTTTGTATTGCAAATCGTTCTATCGCTCCTAGCTCCTGGCCGGGAGAGGAAAGTCCGGGCAACATAGAGCATCCTGCTTCCTAACGGGAAGGCACCGTTCAGCCGGTGACAGAAAGTGCCACAGAAAATAAACCGCCTTGTCCCGATAGCTATCGGGACGTGGGTAAGGGTGAAAACGTGAGGTAAGAGCTCACGGCTTTCCCGGGCGACCGGGATCGCGGTAAACCTCAGGAGTTGAAAGACCAAATAGGTCCTGGATCTGAAGCGGCTCGCTTATTATGCCGATTTATCGGCATGGCCAGGATGGGTAGGTTGCTAGAACCTGTCAGCGATGGCAGGGCCAGATCAATGATAGAAGTACACAGAACCCGGCTTACAGTTTTGCTGCTGAAAAAATAACCTCTTTCTGCGAAAACAGAAAGGGGTTATTTTTTGTATAAGCAAAGTGTTTATTTTTCTATACAATTCTTATACCTTTAACGCATTACTAAACTATCTATTCTAAAAACATGGCTAAAATTTTGATTATTGATGACGAGCGGGCGATCCGAAGTACACTACGCGAAATACTGGAATACGAGGATTACGAAGTAGAGGACATTGATAACGGTGTTGATGGTATTGCGTTGATCGATAAAAACGATTACGACCTGGTACTCTGTGATATAAAGATGAACCGGATGGATGGCATGGAAGTGCTGTCGGAAGGGTTGGCGTTGAAACCTGACCTGCCTTTTATCATGATATCCGGCCACGGGACAGTTGAAACTGCCGTTGAAGCCAGCAAAAAAGGGGCATTTGATTTTATATCCAAACCGCCTGATCTGAACCGTTTGTTAATCACGGTGCGTAACGCCCTTGATCGTGGAAGCTTGGTCAGCGAAGCTAAAGTATTAAAGCGAAGAGTCTCAAAAGTTCGTGATATCCTGGGTAATTCTCAGCCCATAGAAAAAATAAAGGAAACTATTGAGCGCGTTGCCCCTACTGATGCACGCGTATTAATAACCGGGGCAAATGGCAGTGGTAAAGAGTTGGTGGCCCGTTGGCTACATGAAAAATCGAATCGTTCAAGTGCCCCGCTGATTGAGGTCAATTGTGCAGCCATACCATCTGAACTGATTGAGAGTGAACTATTCGGGCACGAGAAAGGCTCATTTACTTCGGCAGTAAAACAGCGCATTGGTAAATTTGAGTCGGCCCATGGCGGTACCCTTTTTTTAGATGAGATCGGCGACATGAGCCTTTCGGCGCAAGCTAAAGTATTACGTGCATTACAGGAAAACAAGATAACCCGTGTTGGCGGCGAAAAAGAGATTGAAGTTAATGTGCGCGTAGTTGCAGCTACAAACAAGGATTTATTGAAAGAGATTGAAGCCGGGACTTTTAGGATGGACCTTTACCATAGGTTGAGTGTTATCCTGATTCACGTTCCGCCTTTGCTTGAACGCAAGGATGATATTCCTCTTCTCGCTCAAAGCTTTCTTGAAGAGATATGCAGCGATTACGGCATGCCGGTTAAACGTATTTCTGAGGGGGGACTTGAAGCGCTTAAAGCACAACCCTGGACCGGTAACATTCGTGAGTTGCGGAATATGATCGAAAGGCTTATTATACTGAGCGATAAAACAATTACTGAAACTGATGTCAAAGCTTTTGCTAACCCGTCGGCGCCGGCTTCGATAACAAATGCCGCAAGCACGGCACCGCAAACTGATTTCGATCAATTCGCTAATTTCCAGGAATATAAGGATTATGCCGAACGGGAATACATCAAATTTAAGTTAGAGAAAAATAACTGGAATGTTTCTAAAACGGCGGATGATATTGACATACAACGCAGCCATTTGTATAGCAAAATAGAGAAATACGGATTAAAACGAGGCGAATAAGCCTATTTTTTACATGAAATTTCTTCCCTTGTGAAATACCTTGTTCACAGGATTTTCACTGGGTGGCATTGTGTTGCGCTCGTTAGGGATTGCAGCAGTAGTTTCGTCAGCCCGGGCTAAAGTAAGGACAGGTGCATCCTGGAATTCAGGTGCCAGTTTGTGAAGCAGACCCGATAGGTTGAAGCATTTGTTGACCACAACATGGATTACCTTCCCTTCTATCTGCACTTTGCCATCTACCATCAATAAGCGCGTCTGTAATATCTCTTTGCGGTATTGATCGAATTTATCCGCCCATACCACCAGGTTTGCAAACCCGGTTTCATCTTCAATGGTGATAAATAATACGCCTTTTGCCGTGCCGGGGCGTTGCCGTACAGTGATCAGCCCGGCTACCTTTACACTGTCACCGTTCTTTAATTCGGGAAGTTTACAAGTCTTAATAACATGTAACAGGTCAAGCTTTTCGCGCACAAAACTTACCGGGTGAGCTTTTAAAGATAAGCCGGTTGTTGCATAATCATGTACCACATGTTCTGCCTGTGTCATAAAAGGCAGGCTGATCTGAGCTTCAAAAGCACTTTCAGATGGGCTGCCTTCAAAAATACCTACCGGTTTATCGCTTAGTGCAGGTACCTCCCATAACGCTTCACGCCGACCCAACTGAAGCGAACGGAAAGCATCGGCATCCGCGAGCTTTTCAATAGCAGATTGCGAAATGCCGGCATCACTCAATTGATGGATACTGGTATAACCTTCGCCCCTCGCAGCTACCAGCATTTTCATATCTTCTTCGCTGAGTCCTTTTACCTGTCGGAAGCCCAGGCGTACAGCACAATATTTGCCATCCTTTTCTTCAATCGTATTGTCCCATGCCGAATAATTGACATCAACGGGTCTAACCACTACGCCGTGGTTACGCGCGTCAATAACAATTTGTGCAGGCTGGTAAAAACCCATCGGCTGACTATTCAGCAAAGCAGTAGCAAACACATCAGGATAATGGTATTTAAGCCAGCAGGAAATATAAACAAGGTATGCAAAGCTGATGGCATGGCTTTCGGGAAAGCCGTAACTCCCGAAGCCCTCCAGTTGCTTGAAAACGCGGGTAGCAAATTGTTCATCGTACCCATTGTTTACCATGCCCTCAACCAATTTTTTCCGGTGCTGACTTACTTCTCCTTTGGCTTTAAAGGTTGCCATGTTACGTCGTAAAACATCGGCCTCAGCAGGTGAGTAACCGGCAGCTCTTATAGATATTTCCATAGCTTGTTCTTGAAATAGTGGTACTCCCTTAGTTCTTTCCAATATTTCCTTTATTGCCTCAGACGGATATTCAATAGGATCGATCCCATCACGTCTGCGTAAATAAGGATGTACCATGTCTCCTTGTATAGGGCCGGGACGTACGATAGCTACTTCGATAGCCAGGTCATAAAAATTTCTCGGTTTCAAACGAGGCAGCATTGACATTTGCGCACGGCTCTCGATCTGGAAAACACCTAAAGTATCGGCCTCGCAGATCATATCGTAAACCTTTTCATCATCGTGCGGAACATTGGCAAGCGTAAGGCTACGCCCATGATGTTGTTTAGCCAAATCAAAAGCTTTACGGATGCACGTAAGCATACCCAAACCAAGGACATCTACTTTTAAAATGCCTAAATCTTCTAAATCGTCCTTATTCCATTCCAGTTGGGTACGGTCTTCCATGCGGGCATTCATTACCGGGCAGATGTCCGAAAGTTTGCATCGCATAATGACAAAGCCTCCCGTATGCTGCCCCAATTGCCGGGGAAAACCCATTAATTGCGTCGTTAATTCAAGCACTTTATACAGGTGCGGGTCATCAGGGTTTAGCCCTTGTCCCATTAGCCGTTCCCTGTCAAACCCTTCTTCGGAGAAACTCCATATACAGCCCCCAATGCGCTTGATGGTATCATCCGACAAGCCCATGGCTTTACCCACATCGCGAATAGCTCCTTTATGCCTTTCCTGTGTTACGGTAGCTACTATACCGGCATATTCGCGCCCATAGGTTTGGTATATCCACTGGATGATCTCCTCACGTCGCTCATGTTCGAAATCTACGTCTACATCAGGCCATTCATCACGCGCATCGGACATAAACCTTGAGAAAAGCATTTTTTGCTCGGTTGGATTGACAGGCGTAATGCCAAGGCAAAAGCAAACCGAACAGTTAGCCGCAGAACCGCGCCCCTGGTGCAGGATGCCCAATTCTTCGGCTTTTTGCGTGTATTCGAATATCCGCAGGAAATATGGTGCCAGTTTGCGCCTTTTGAAAAATTCCAGCTCAAATTCGATCTGGTCGATGTGCTCTTGCTTCATCCTACCTCCTATTCTCTTTTCAGCACCAGCCCAGGTATGTTCAGCAAGATGCTCATCGGCTGTGCGGCCGTCAGGGCTTTTCCATTCAGGTTCAAGATATTTTAAGGTATCCAGCGAGAATTGACAGGCGTCAGTTATTTCTGTTATTCGTGCAAGCGCGCTAGGATATTTGTAAAATAACCGCTCCATCTCATCGCTTTCTTTTAAGTATCGCTCGGCATTGGCATGCAGCCTGAAACCAGCATTGCTGATGGTACATTTCTCGCGGACGCAGGTAACAATATCCTGCAATTCGCGGCGACGGGCCTCATGATAATGCACATCATTAGTCGCCACCATAGGCACAGCTAATTGCGATATGCGATATAGACGTTTCTCATCGTTTCCATTATACAGGAAATTAGCCGCCACATAAAGTTCAGACCGTAATGCAGCTTTGTATTCTTTCACGCTCCTTTTGAAATCTTCATCGAAATCAAAGCTGTTGTTTAAAGCTTCTGGTGGAACGAGGATGAATTTGATGCCTCCACAATTTTCAAAAATATCTTTTTTATATAACTCGCATTTGCCTTTCTCGGTACGAAGATTGCCTTTGCTCAAAATAGCACACAAGCGTCCCCAGGCCGTTATATTAGTGGGATAAGCCAACAGATCGGGGCCGTCAAGCAAACATAATCGGCATGCCGGTATAAACTGAATTTTCTCCGATGCTTTTGCAATCTTAAATGCACGGACCACCCCGGCTACCGTGTTCCGGTCGGTGATGGCGACAGCTTTATAGCCTAGCCGGATAGCCTCATGCACCAATTCTTCCGGGTGCGAACCGCCGCGAAGGAAGCTGAAATTGCTGGTAACTTGTAACTCTGAGTATTGCATAAGCTTCACGCAAAAAAACCATGAATGAACCACTGTGGTGACTCTTCTTCAGAATAGTGCCCCGACCTGAAAAGCCAGTAACGCCGCCCTTCCTGGTCTTCTACATAATAATAGTCGCGGTGTTCGCCATTTTCAAGCCACCATTCCCGTTCTATCCTTTCCGGGCCATCGGCTTTACTGATATTATGTTTTTTGCCTCTGTAGATAAAGAAATTGGGGGGATAATCGGGTAGCTTCACCATAACATCTATTCGCTCGGGCCGTGGCAACAAAAGTGATGGTCGCGGTCGGTCGGTCCTCCAAGCGGTTGTCCGTTTTTCCTGCAAAGTGCGGGATGGTTTTATCGACCGCTCGGGCCAGTAATGTTCTTGCGGTAAATAACGACGGATGCTGCTGGCACCGACTTTATTGGCCAGTTTGTCCAGCAGCTCTGCCAATGCCACGTCATCCAGTCCACAGCCTTCAGGCGACCATAATACTTCCTGCCCGGGCAGCACGTCTTCAACTTTCGGCGCGTCTAGTGTAAACAACTCGATGCCTAAAGCGGGCTCTATCGTTGGTATCTTGAGTTCGAAGAGTTTAAATAAATGATTGATATGATGCGATGCACTGTTGGTACCGATACTTGCTTCTACAATTTCTCCATCAACCCGGTAACATTTTAAAACTGCTGTCCGCAAGCCTTTACCTTCACTCTCTAATCGCCGGCAGAGGTTTTCTAAAAGTTTCCTTATGGCGATCTCAATTCCTGTCGCAGTACGGATCGGTTCCAAACAAGGCAGACGCTCATGGTAGGGCTCAATGGGCTGCAAGAGTTGCAGGGGTTCATCCTCATTACCCAAAGCCTGGTCAAGTCGCACCAAAAAATCCTGCCCGAATCGCCGCCGCAATATGGAGCGCCCTATACCGATGAAACTCCTGATGGTATAAAAACCGAGCTTTTGCAGCCTTTCTAAAATAAGCGGATCCAAACGCAATGCTACAGGCGGAAGGGATAACAATGCATCCTTTTGGCCGCCAGGTTCAATAATCGGCTTTACTTTCGCAAAACGGGCCACTGCCCAGGCTGTACCTACCGTATCTGCCATCGCGCCACGGGCATCATAGCCTTTACTTCGTAGTACCTTGATGATCGTACCGAGGTAAGCCCGCTCGCCGCCCCATAAATGCGCGCAGCCGGAAACATCCAGTATTAAACCATCCGGTAAATCAATAGCGATCAAGGGTGTATAACGGATACACCACTCTCCCAATGCTTTTAATAATTTATTTGCCTGGCCTGGGATCTCGTCTACCACCTCTAAAGAAGGAACAATAGCTTTCGCGTCGGCCGCGGCCATACCAACGGTTATCCCTTGTTTCTCTGCCAATGCATTAGCCGCGGTGATCACAATACGGTTACGCTCGGGTGCGGCAAAAACAAAAGGCACCACTTTCAGTTCCGGCTGGCGGAGCGTCAGCCAATCCGTCGTCAAATGACGGAACCATATCGAAACAAAACGTTTTTGCATGATCAGCTCGCTTTTCGTTCATAAACTTCAGCCATAGCTGCTTTTTCTTCAACGGGAACAAAGCTGCCGTCCTTCCATTCCAGTTGCCAGCTGCCCGGGTTACCGTTACGCACCTTGAGCAATTCCACCCGCCAGCGAGGGAAGCCTACACCGGGCAGCCCGTCTTCCGGCTCACTTGGCAAAGGGTTTATCTGCCAGCGCGCCACGCAGGTAGTTGTGCCCACCTTCCGGGTATCATTTCGTAATAAAAACCCGGTCACTTTACTGCTTTCTACCGCCAGCTGCAAACGGCGCGATTGCGCGAAGCTGATATCCTGTAACTCAGCTATCACGGCAGCCAGTCCTTCACATTTCAAAGCCTCTTCCATCACCCAAAGCACATCCTTTTCTTTTTTCAGATCGACAAAGATTACCCGATCGGGCTCGACATTAAAGGCCATTAACGATGACGGAAATAGCTTTGCAGATGTACTTATCCAAAGGCAGGCGCCGCCTTTCTTCATTAATGCAGCTATTATTCCACCTATAAACCCCGCAGTTGCCGCTGTTTGTTCGGATGCGGGGCAAAGCATTTCGTGAATAGTACCTGTAGGAAAAACTCCGTTTGGAAAAGCCGTTTCGATCTCCCCAAGGCCAAAAGTACCCGCATTACCAGCCTGCGGGGCTCTAAAGCCCTCCCAATGCAAAATATTCTTTCGCAGCTTACTGATAATATCTTGTTTGCTGTCCGGCATCGGCTAAGTTTGAATAACAAAATTGCTAAAAATATTAGTATTATTACAAACTATTTTTCATTTTTGTTTTATGATGACGAGAAATATCGAGCTAACCAGGGAGGCCAAAGCCTGGGTAAAGCGCAAAAACGGTCCGGATGAGATTGTTCGGGTAGTACCGGATATGGAAAATAATAATGTAATGAGCTACAATTTATACACTGCCTTTGACGAAAAACCGGATTATTTGGGCAGGATATTATTCGACACCCAGGGTTACTGGATATATGATGGCGAAACGTTGAGCATTGCCGAGCAGGAACAGGTGGCGAAGTTTATTATCAATTATGTAGAGGCGATTTGAAAATCAGAGATAAGTGACAAATTGATATAATCAACTCTAATCCATAAATTAGTATTTCAAAGCCTAAACAATGGACAATACAACGGCCCAGCCCAATAAAGTTTCTTTATGCGAATCTTGTTACACAAGGGTTGATCCGGAAGACCGGTTTTGTAATAGCTGTGGTTATCCTCTGAAAGGAACAGAGGATGAGAAAAGAAACTTCCGACCCAGCCTGATAGATCCTGTTCTTAACAGGAGGGATTATGAGAATAGACTTCAAAATGCAACCAATACTTTATATTATTTAACAGGTGTTTTTGTTTTAAGCGGCTTGATTTTGTTTTTCCAAACTAAAGATCAGCCTGACGGGTTGACCGATGTTATCCTAAATATCATCCTTGCAATGATTTTTTTGGCATTAGGTGGATATGCTCACAAAAAGCCGCTCGCCTGTATCATATCGGGCCTTGCTTTATATATTATCATCCAGGTATTGAACATTATAATCGACCCGGTATCTTTTGCATCTCCTATTATGCTTATTATAAAAATAGCGATCATTGGATACCTTATTAAAGGTGTTAGATCGGCCATTGAAATAGAGAAGATAAGAAAACAATCTAACGTAAATTGGCGCTAGCAATGATTTCTGTGTGTTTTTGATAAAATCAACTTTAATATTTAAATTGGTGTCATAAACCTTAAACAATGGATGCACAATTAACCCCAATTACTGAAGAAACAATTTATTGCAAATCATGCACAGCACCGGCGACTGCTAACGACCAGTTTTGCGCTTCCTGCGGATACCCGCTTAAAGGAACGGCCGATGAGCAAAAGACATTTTTAATGGACAAAAGCTATAAGGAACTTAACCTGGATGAAGCAAAAAAACAAGTAAAAAAGGCAAGCTATGCCCTGTACTACATAGCAGGAGCCACTCTTTTGGGAGGGCTTATCGTTTATGGTATGAACAGAGACGGTTTACAAAACGGCACCATTCTGATGGTGAATGCAATAATAGCCGGTATTTTTGCGGCAATAGGCTTTTGGTGTACACGCAAACCGCTGGCAGCGATCATAACGGGTGCCTCATTCTATGCGCTTATATTTATATTGAACGCAGTCTCGAACCCCTTAACAATCCTGAGTGGTATCATTTTTAAGATATTTATTGTGGGATGCTTTATTAGGGGTATAAAAGCTGCTTTAGAGGCCGAAAAGCTTAAAAAGGAGCTGAATATTGGATAATTTGAGCCTCACTACCGATGCGGAAGAAGTACAATTACCACATTGCGGCAATTGCAACCAGCTTGTGCATGAAAGTAGCCGTTTTTGCAACCATTGTGGTCATCCGATAGCGGAAATATCCGGAGAATCGACCGAAGAAAAATGGAACGCGATAAAGCAAACGGCGCTCTTTTTCGTGATACATGCGGTTGCCTGCTGCGTTTTTAGCTTTGTAGATTACTTCAAAGGATTTTCGTGGTCAATTGTTTTTGATGCTTTTCTTGCGATTGTTGCTGTTGTTTTCTTCGCCATCAACTGGGGCAAGCTCAAAAGTGTGCTGGTGTGGAACAATTTTTCGATTTCAAGATTGCTAGGCTATTGCGGCATAGCCGTTGTAGGGTCACTTATCGTCAGCTTTCTTGTAGGATGGATGAACAGGAGCTTGTTTTCTACTGATTTTTCCTATTACGAGTTTTATGCATCCCATAAGCACAGCATTGCCCTGGCTATTTTTTTTGTGGCTGTAATGCCGGCTTTATTCGAGGAATTGGGCTACCGCGGGTTCTTATTGGGAAAACTTATGCTGGTTACCGATAAAAAACAGGCCATTTTTATCAGTTCGTTTGTTTTTGCTATTATGCATCGATCTGTACTTTCCCTTTTCTGGCTTATCCCGTTTGCACTGCTGCTCGGGCACGTCCGTACCAAAGAAAAAACGTTGTGGTATGGGATATTTATGCATTTCTGTTTTAATTTCACTGCGGTTCTGCTCGAGATCATGTCGGTGAGGCATCCTCTTTAATTCTGACCGAAGCCTCTTATAGCCTTTCATAATCTCGCCCTAAAACGCTACTTTTGCGCTTCAATGGAGCACATTCGTAATTTTTGTATCATAGCGCATATCGACCACGGCAAAAGTACCCTTGCCGACCGTTTGCTTGAATATACCAATACTATTTCTCAACGTGATGCACAGGCGCAATTGCTTGATGATATGGACCTGGAGCGTGAGCGCGGTATTACCATCAAGAGCCATGCTATACAAATGGATTATGAACTGGATGGCCAGAAATATATACTTAACCTGATCGATACTCCCGGGCACGTCGATTTTTCGTACGAAGTATCACGTTCTATAGCTGCTTGTGAAGGTGCATTGCTTATTGTAGACGCGGCACAGGGCATACAAGCGCAAACCATATCCAATTTATATTTAGCATTAGAAAATGACCTGGAAATCATCCCGGTATTAAATAAAATGGATCTCCCCGGCGCTATGCCTGAGGAAGTAAAGGACCAGATTGTTGAGCTGATCGGCTGCAAACGTGAAGATATTTTAGCAGCATCCGGTAAAACGGGTATGGGCGTGCACGATATTTTACGGGCTATAGTTGAAAGGGTTCCGCCACCAGTTGGCGATCCTGCGGCCCCTTTGCAGGCCCTGATATTCGACTCGGTTTTTAATTCGTTCCGTGGCATCGTAGCCTACTTTAAAGTGGTTAACGGTGAGATCAGGAAAGGCGATAAAGTAAAATTCTTCGCTACCGAAAAGCAGTACAATGCCGATGAGGTAGGTACTTTGAAATTAAAGCAGTCGCCACGCGATGTGATCAAAACTGGTGATGTAGGATATATCATATCCGGTATAAAAGAGGCTAAGGAAGTTAAAGTGGGTGATACCATAACCCGTGTTGACCGTCCATGTTTGGAAGGTATACAGGGTTTTGAGGAAGTAAAGCCAATGGTGTTTGCCGGTATTTACCCGGTTGATACTGAGGATTACGAAGAACTGCGCGAATCAATGGCTAAGCTGCAACTGAATGACGCCTCGCTTGTTTTTGAGCCGGAATCATCAGCAGCATTGGGTTTTGGTTTCCGTTGCGGATTTTTGGGAATGCTTCACATGGAGATCATCCAGGAACGCCTGGAGCGCGAATTTGATATGACGGTAATTACCACCGTACCCAACGTATCTTATAAGGCATTTACGACCCGCGGCGAGGAGATGCAGGTAAATAACCCATCCGATCTACCCGACCCAAGTAAAATTGATTTTGTGGAGGAACCTTATATCAAGGCAACTATTATTACCAAATCGGAATTTGTGGGACCCGTGATGTCGCTTTGTATTCAGAAACGCGGCGCCATTACTAATCAATCGTACTTGACATCCGACCGTGTAGAATTAATATTTGAAATGCCGATGGGCGAGATCGTTTTTGATTTTTATGATAAACTGAAGACGATATCCAAAGGTTATGCTTCTTTTGATTATCACCAGATAGGCTACCGGCAATCGGATCTGGTTCGTTTGGATATCCGTTTAAATGCCGAACCAGTGGACGCTTTATCTTCATTGATATATCGCGGCAACGCATACGATTTTGGTAAAAAGATCTGCGAAAAGCTGAAGGAATTATTACCGCGCCAACAGTTCGAAATTATTATTCAAGCATCCATAGGAGCTAAGATCATAGCGCGAGAAACGGTTAAAGCTTTGCGTAAGGACGTTACAGCCAAGTGTTATGGCGGTGACATTTCGCGAAAACGTAAACTACTTGAAAAACAGAAAAAAGGCAAAAAACGCATGCGGCAGGTAGGTAATGTTGAAATACCGCAATCGGCGTTTATGGCGGTGCTTAAATTAGATTAAAGACTTATGGATAAAAGATAAAGGACTCAAAATATGTCTTTTATCTTTCGTCCTTTATCCATTCTCTCATAGAAATGCAATTACTCGACGGAAAATACGTATCAGAAAAATTAAAGCTTGAGATAGCTGAAGAAGCAGCCATAATTTTAGAACGAACCGGCCGCAAGCCGCACCTGGTGGCGGTATTGGTAGGCCATGATGGCGGTAGCGAAACTTATGTTGCCAGCAAGATGAAGAATTGCGAAAAGGTAGGCTTTAAATCATCCCTGGTGCGTTATGAAAGTGATGTAACTGAAGAAGAACTGCTAAATAAGGTTGCTGAATTGAATGCGGATGCTGATATTGATGGTATTATTGTTCAACTACCCCTGCCCAAACATATCGACCCGGAAAAAGTAACCGAGAAAATTGATTACCGGAAGGATGTGGATGGCTTCCACCCTATTAACCTCGGCCGGATGCAGCGCAATTTGCCTTCGTTTATCCCGGCTACTCCTTATGGCATCACGCTGATGTTGAAGGAATACAATATTGATACCGTTGGCAAACATTGTGTGGTAGTTGGTCGCAGTAATATAGTGGGTTCGCCAATGAGCATCCTGATGGCTCGCAACACCTACCCCGGCAATTGCACGGTAACCATTTGCCATAGCCGCACGCCCGATATTAAAAGCATGACACTTCAGGCTGATATTTTGATCGTCGCCATCGGCAAAAAGAATTTTATAACTGCTGATATGGTAAAAGACGGTGTTGTTGTAATAGATGTTGGTATGAACCGCGAAGTTTCCGCAACCACCAAATCGGGTTATAAATTGTATGGGGATGTTGATTTTGAAAATGTAGCACCAAAATCCTCTTGGATTACCCCGGTACCGGGTGGTGTGGGTTTGATGACTATTGTTGGGCTTCTTAAAAATACTTTAGCTTCGGCAAATAAAGAGGTTTACCCGTAATCTAACCAATACAACTATCGAAGATATTCGCCAGGAATCATATTATCCTCATTTTCATCGCACCATACCATCGAAACGATCCGCCAGTTGCCTTCCAATTGCGTAAATTGAATATAGTTAACGCCGCGTGGTAATCGTCCTGATGTTTCTTCACCAAGGTTATATTCATAAACACTTATCCGGTGAGCCAGCTTGCCGAATACCTGCGTTTTACCGCTTAGTTCGCGGATGATATATTGGCTCATGGTTCCTTCCGCAATTTCCGACTCAAGACTGGTTACAAACGATTCTGCGGTAAAACCAATAGGTCGTTTAAAGCTGTTGTTGATAATTACGCCGTCACCATAAAAAAGTATCATCACGTTATCTTTATCGGGCGCTTTCTCGTTCCGGAAACTAACTGCTTTATAAAAGTCCCTGGTCAGGTCGTCAATTTCAATAGTTTCTATCATTTAAATGCTTGTTTGAGCTTTTCCCAGAATGAATCGATGCCAATATAGATAGAATCGTCCTTAATTTCAACAGGATAGCTATCAATATAATCGTTTTGGCCTTCGCTCCCTTTGCCGGTCCTCAAATCAAATGAATAACGATGCAAAGGGCATATTAGTTTTCCTTCTTTACACCAGCCTTGTGTAAGGTCACCACCGGCATGCGGGCATTTAGCCGAGAGGGCAAATATTTCATTTTTATAGCCAACAAGACAAATGGTTTTACTGCCAGCTTTTACCCTTTTTATAAATGGCTTACCGGTAGGTTTTACGCCGGGTATTTCATACCACGTCATAAGCAGTTAAAAGTCAATCTTCAAATTCATTACCGATGGATTTTTTATGATCTCATCCATATTGGTTTGCAGGGTTACTCTTTTTCTGTCAGCAGATAATATCGCTTTGGAGTTATTTACTTTTTTTACCGGTTTGGCAAAATTCAAAACCACTTTGTACGGCATTTCAATCAGCATGGCTTTTGCCATTGTAAAGGTAGATTGTGTTTTCTTCAAAAAAGCGTTGAATTTAGCCTTATCAATAATCCGGTAAAACTTGTGTGGCGTCACCTCGTAGGCATAGTAATCCTGCCCTCCTAATAAATCCTGCGCATTGAAATCCTTTACGCTCTTATTGCCTTTTACAGCACTTAAATTACTTTGTGAGGCAATCTTCGAGATATTCCGTAAATAAAATTGAAGGTCAGCGGCGTTTTTTGCCTGGTGTGATATACTTACCTTCATAATACTTTTAGGAAGGTTCATCTGCACGGATAAATTGCTGCTTTTAGCCAGGTTGACCTGGTCGAGGGTCATTTTTTGCTGCGTGCTATCGGGCAAAGCACTATAAAAATTGAGGGTTGTATCTTTTGAGATGGCAAACTGGGGAGTTGCCTTTACAGAATCCGACATTAGGTTCATGAGCACCGACACAGCTTTACCCATATCAAATGTATAGGCTACGTTGCACGAACCGTCGGCCTTAAAATCATAATGTTCCACAACATCCACACAGGATGTGAAACACGTGAGCACCAAGAATAGAATGAAAAAGTACAATTTCTTCATGGGCGTATTTTTAAGTAATAGTAACGAATAATTTTTGAATTTTCAAACTAAATATTTATTAGTCCGCAAGATTGTGTGGGGTTAAATAGTCTTTCGGACTTACGCTGACTTTCAGTCTTTCCGACTAAAAGCGTATCTTTGCACCCTTAATTATGGCACACCAGGTTCCGGAAGATGGCACACTGCTTCCTTTAATGGAAGAGTTTTATACGATACAGGGCGAGGGTTTTAATACCGGTAAAGCTGCTTACTTTATCCGTTTGGGCGGATGCGACGTGGGCTGCCATTGGTGCGATGTAAAAGAGAGCTGGGATGCCGAACTACATCCGCTTACCCCGGCGGATAAGATAGTGGAGAACGCTTTATTATATCCTTCAAAGGCTGTTGTGGTTACAGGCGGCGAACCGTTGCTATATAATCTTGATTATTTGACAAAACAACTCCAAGAAAAGGGTATTAAAACATTTATTGAAACATCCGGCGCCTACCCCCTTTCGGGAACATGGGATTGGATATGTCTTTCACCTAAAAAGTTTAAGGCGCCATCTAAAGGAATTGCAGAACATGCTCACGAACTTAAGGTAATCGTATTTAATAAGTCGGATTTTGCCTGGGCCGAAGAACACGCTAAAATGGTCTCGCCCGGCTGTAAGTTATACTTGCAGCCCGAGTGGTCGAAATCAAAAGAAATGACCCCGCTTATTGTGGAATATGTAATGAACAACCCGCGTTGGGAGATTTCGCTGCAGACTCACAAATACTTAAATATTCCATAAATACCCTAACTTTAAAGCTAAAATTCCGTATTAATTAGGATGAAAGTTTTTTTCCTTTCGGTATTGTTATTTCTGTCTGCTTCGTTCATTTATGCTCAGCAAAGGCCGTATTCTACCACCGACAACCAGGCCATCAGGTATTTTGCTTTAGCAAATCAAAGTCTTGATGATCGTTTGTATGATGAAGCCATCGACAATCTGCAAAAGGCCATTAGCGAGGATTCCAAATTTATAGAAGCACATATGTTACTTGGTGATGTCTTTCGGGGAAGATGGCGCTATAAGGAAGCGGTGGATCAATACAAGCAGGTGATTAACCTTGACCCTGAATTTAACCGTGGTGCCTATTACAAATTGGGTGATTGTGAGATACACACCGGCGCATATGCTGATGCAAAAGTTCGCCTTGAAAAATATCTCACTTACGATAATCTCTCGGACCAAAATCTATTTGTGGCTAAAAAGCTTATGGGCGATTGTATATTCAGCCTTGATGCCATCCTGCACCCCGTGCCATTTAAACCTTTAAGCCTGGGCCCTGAGATCAACACCGTCGATGATGAATATATGCCGGCGATTACTGCTGATGAAAATACCTTGATTTTTACCCGAAAAATAAATAACAACGAAGACTTTTACCAGAGTGTGAAGTTGGACGGCAAATGGCAAACAGCTACTTATTTAAGCGACCAAATCAATACACCTCAATACAACGAAGGCGCGCAATCGATATCTCAAGATGGTAAAGTATTGTTTTTTACGGGCTGCAACCGGCCTGATGGTTTAGGGCGATGTGACATTTATATCTCACAGAAAAAGGGTGACGATTGGGGCAAACCTTTTGATATCAGTCCGCCGGTAAATACTTCGGGATGGGAATCACAGCCTTCAATTAGCGCTGATGGTCGCACGCTGTTTTTCACAAGCAATCGTAAAGGAGGCTACGGCGGATATGACATCTGGAAATCAAGATTAACAGATAAAGGATGGTCGGAACCTGAAAACCTCGGGCCAAATATCAATACGGCAATGGATGAGCAATCGCCATTTATTCACCCAGATGACAGCACACTTTACTTTTGCTCCAACGGCTGGCCGGGTTTGGGCGGTATGGACCTCTTTATGAGTCGACTTGGAAAAGACGGCAAATGGCAAAAACCTACAAACCTGGGCTATCCTATTAATTCAAGCGGAGACGAAAACGGCTTATGCCTTACCGCAAATGGCACTTATGCCTTTTTTGCATCCAACAAACTTAACGGAGTGGGTGGATTTGATATTTATACCTTCGAACTACCGACGGCCTTACGACCACATGAAGTTACTTATGTGAAAGGGACCGTGCGGGATATTATCACTAAACAGCCGCTTGAAGCCGCTGTTGAAATAATTGATTTGGAGAAAGATAACGCGGTTTACGAGGATTATAGTTCTGCAGAACAGGGGGATTTCCTGGCTACGATAACCACCGGTAAAGATTATGGCCTCAATATTTCCAAAGACGGGTATTTGTTTTATTCGGCTAACTTTTCGCTGGTCGGGCACGAAAACAAGAACCCTTTTAATATCGACGTACTGCTCCAGCCAATAGAGGTTGGTAATAAAGTAATATTGAAAAATATATTCTTTGACACCAATAAGTTTGATATCAAAGACGAATCAAAACCTGAACTACAGAAACTGGTCGATTTTCTCACCCTTAACAAAGGAGTTCATATAGAAGTATCCGGCCATACTGATAATGTGGGCAGCGACAAACTCAATCAGGTACTATCCGAGAACAGGGCAAGATCTGTTTATCAATACCTTATTGCTAACGGTATTCAAGCTGACAGGCTTAGCTTTAAAGGTTATGGAGAAACCCAGCCGGTGGCCGCCAACGATACTGACGATGGCCGCAGCAGGAACAGAAGGACTGAGTTTAAGATAATTTCAAAATAGTCCGAAAGTCCGCGCAAGTCGGGAAGTCCGAAAGAATACCAGATTTCGACTTAATTCATAGCTTTATGGTATGAAAACCGGATTTATCGCTTTTGTCCTGATTGCCTTCTTTTCGTGTACGACTAACCGTCAATTGATCGGTGCTGGCAAACCATATCAAAATAAGATACAACACATTCCGGGAAGGATTGAGTGCGAATATTATAACGAAGGCGGAGAAGGTATCGACTACCATGACTCGGACAGCATCAATAACGGCAGTGGCAAGCTTAACCCGGCAGATGGAACTTTCCTGAATGAATTCAGAATAAACGAAGGTGTAGATATTTCCTACACCAAAGCGCATGATATTGATAATAATCCTTTCAATAAAGTCCCCCGGGATTTGGAGAAACTATACGTAGGCTGGACAAAACCGGGCGAATGGATCAAATACACTGTAAAAGTGAATCAAACCGGCGATTATAATGTAGGTTTGATGTACACTGCAAATGGCGACGGTTTGATCTCCCTTGATTGGGATGGGAAAGATATTTCGGGCCCGTTAAAAGTAACCTCTACCCATGATGATCGCGACACCGTGGCCTGGCGCCAATGGCATCATTGGAACAAAGCCAATTCATTAACCAAAATCCATCTCAAAAAAGGTGTGCACGTGCTTACGCTGCATGTGGTTGGTAACGGGAATATGAATTTTGATTATTTGGAATTT
Organism: Mucilaginibacter sp.; assembly: GCA_043739405.1. GTDB lineage: Bacteria > Bacteroidota > Bacteroidia > Sphingobacteriales > Sphingobacteriaceae > Mucilaginibacter. Next base: position 107,015 of record JAYUEE010000035.1, read on the forward strand.
AAATAGAAAAGCCGGCTATTAACCGGCGATATACTTTATAACGGGATAAACCTTTCGCCTTTATCCTTTTACCTTTTACCTCAAAAAATTAATTTCCCAATTCCGACATAAACTTGATCCGCATCAATTGTACTTCTTCGCGGGTATAATCATCATGGCCCAGTTCACCTAATGCATCGTCAATCGAGTCAATTTCTGCAGATTTAAAGTAATCATATACTTCGTCCTGCTTATCCTCGTCAATAACTTCATCAATAAAGTAATTCAGGTTCAATTTTGTACCTGAGTTGACTATAGACTCCACTTCGCGTAATATCTCTTCGTAGGTGAGCCCTTTTGAAGCAGCAATGTCCTCAAGACTGAGGTGACGGTCGATATTCTGAATGATGTAAACCTTAAGCGCTGATTTGTTGGCTGCACTTTTGATCACCATGTCTATCGGGCGGTCTATCTCGTTGTCCTCCACATATTTTTTGATGAGGTCGATAAACGGAGCGCCGAATTTCATTGCTTTACCCGTACCTACTCCCGAAATTTGTTTCAATTCATCGGTAGTTATAGGATAATGCGTGCACATTTCCTCAAGCGATGGATCCTGGAAAATTACAAATGGTGGTAAGCCTTTCTGTTTCGCAAGTTTTTTGCGCAGATCTTTCAGCATTTGCAGCAACTCGGTATCTAAAGCGCCTCCACCCTGTTTTGGCCCGTCCTCCGAATCATCGTCATCGGTGGTACCCATGGGCCTGTTTAATACAAAGCGTATACTGTGCGGGTTATCAATGAAGTTGTTGCCCGCTTTAGTCAACCGCAGCAAACCGTACTGGTCAATATCCTTTGAGAAGTAATTATTTAGCAGAGCCTGCCTCATCAATGATTTCCACAGGTTCTCGCCATCTTCCTTGCCCGAGCCAAACTCATCCATCAGGTGATGCTCATAGTTTTGTACCTGCGGGTTATTTACCCCCATCAGGACCGCAATAATATGCTCGTCATCAAATTTTTCACCTAACTTCCTTACCAGGCTTAAAGCTTTATGCAGGTGTTCCTCACCGTCAAAATGACCCTTATGTGCGCAACAATTATCGCACATATTGTTACATCCTGCCTCGTTAAAGTTCTCGCCAAAATAATGCAGTAATTGTTTACGACGGCATACTGCCGATTCAGCGTAATCAATTACTTCTTTTAATATCTGTGTGCCGATCTCGCGTTCTGATACCGGCTTGTCCTTCATGAATTTCTGGAGTTTGTCGATGTCCTTTTCGGAATAGAAGGCCAGGCATATACCCTCGCCCCCGTCACGACCTGAACGACCAGTTTCCTGGTAATAACCTTCCATGCTCTTCGGCATGTCATGGTGTATTACGTAACGTACATCCGGTTTATCGATACCCATGCCGAAGGCAATGGTGGCCACAATTACATCCACATCTTCCATCAGGAACTTATCCTGTGTGTCGGCCCTTACTTTCGACTCAAGCCCTGCGTGATATGGAAGCGCCTTTACCCCGTTCAAATTAAGCGCTTCGGCAACTTCTTCTACCTTTTTGCGGCTAAGGCAATAGATAATGCCCGATTTACCAGCATTTTGCTTAACAAACTTGACAATTTCTTTGATCACATTTCGCTTCGCCTTTACCTCGTAAAACAAGTTCGAGCGGTTGAACGATGATTTAAATACCGTTGCATTGTTCATCTGCAGGTTCTTTTGGATATCCTGCTGCACTTTAGGCGTTGCTGTAGCCGTTAAAGCAATAATGGGAATGTCATCCCCAATATTGCTGATAACCTGCCTTATCTTACGGTATTCGGGCCTGAAATCATGCCCCCATTCCGAGATACAATGCGCTTCGTCAACAGCAACAAATGAAACCTGGTTAAGGCGCAAAAAATCAACATTCTCCTGTTTGGTAAGCGATTCGGGTGCAACGTAAAGTAATTTAGTTTTGCCGGCTAATACATCTTCTTTCACCCGGGCAATATCAGCCTTGGTCAGAGATGAGTTTAAAAAGTGTGCTATGCTATCCGAGCCTCCGAAGGCTCTCAATTGGTCAACCTGGTTTTTCATCAGCGCAATCAGAGGCGAGATGACAATGGCAGTTCCGTCGCTCATCAGTGCGGGCAACTGGTAACACATGGATTTACCCCCGCCCGTCGGCATAATCACAAAAGTATCGTTTCCGGCGAGGATATTGGTTATAATCGCTTCCTGCTCTCCCTTAAAGTTATCAAACCCAAAAAAATTCTGCAGATTATCAAAAAGCGACCGTTTCGTTTCAATCATTATAGGTAATTATATTATCGTATTTAAAAGTTCAAAATAACAAAATTTTCTAAATAAACGATGGGTTTTGTTTAAAATTTTATATAAAAATGATTTTAAAATGAAAACAATTTGTTTATTTGCGCGATTTATAACTTTGAGTAATAAAAAGCCGTTTTACGTAATTTTATTTAATATAGAATTTACAGAATATTGTCCACTTTTGTCGCGGTTTTTAAGCTATAAAATTCTTTAAACACACATGAACAAAAACTATTATGCTATTATCATGGCCGGCGGCATTGGAAGCCGTTTTTGGCCGATTAGCAGAACCTCTTACCCTAAACAATTCTTAGATATTTTAGGAACAGGCAAAACTTTAATACAAAACACCTACGATCGGTTCCTGAAAGTTTGTCCGAAAGAGAATATTTACGTTGTAACCAACGAAAATTACACCAGCCTGGTAAAAAAGCAGTTGCCGGATATGGCCGACAACCAGATTTTGACTGAACCCGTGATGCGGAATACTGCCCCCTGCATTGCTTATGGTTGTTTTAAAATAGAAACACTGAATCCCCATGCTTCAATCGTAGTTGCGCCGTCGGACCACTTGATACTTGATGAAGCGGCTTTTGTAGCTGCCATCGAAAAATCATTGCAAATAGCATCTTCAAAAGATTGTCTTGTTACCCTGGGTATTAAGCCTTCGAGGCCAGACACGGGCTATGGGTATATTCAGTATACCGATAATACCATTGGTGAGGATTTTCATAAAGTAAAGACCTTTACCGAAAAACCAACGCTCGAAATAGCTAAAACATTCCTTCAAAGCGGTGACTTCCTTTGGAACGCAGGGATATTCGTTTGGTCGGCAAAGGCTATTGTGAAATCTTTTAGCCGTTACCTGCCCGAAATGAATGAAATATTCGCCGAAGCACGTTCAGTTTACAATACCCCGAATGAAAAACCTGTTGTGAACAATGCCTACCAGCAATGCACCAATATTTCTATTGACTACGGTATTATGGAAAAAGCGGATAACGTGTATGTATTGCCGTCTGAGTTCGGTTGGTCGGATCTGGGTACCTGGGCGTCTATATACCAGTTGGCCGAAAAGGATTATGTAGGCAATGCTGTTATTCCCGCAGAGAAAGTGATCATGTACGATTCATCTAACTGTATGGTGAACGTACCTGCCGACAAACTGGTGATTTTACAGGGCCTGCACGACTTTATTGTAGTTGAATCAAACAATACCCTCCTTATTTGCCCCCGCGACCAGGAACAGAACGTGAAGCAGGTTGTGGCTGATGTAAAACAGAAGTTTGGAGTGAAGTATATTTAGGGTTAGTGATTAGTTAACTAGTGATTAGAGATTAGGAAATCCCCCGGAAACAACTAATCACTGGTTAACTAATCTCAAGTCACTAACTACGCCTTTGGCGAATCGCTTCATATAGGATAACCCCCGTCGATACCGAAACATTCAATGATTCAATCTCCCCGAACATAGGTATTTTGGCCAAATGGTCAGCTATACGAATAATTTCATTGCGGATACCATCTTCTTCAGAGCCCATAATGATGGCTGTAGGGGCAGTATAGTCAGGCGTATAGATATAGTCCTTAGTTTTTTCGGTACAAGCAACTAATTGCAATCCTGATTCCTGCAAAAAGCGCATAGTTTGTACAAAATTATCGTGGCGGCATACCGGTATCTTGTATAAGGCCCCGGCAGATGTCTTAATCCCGTCGGCATTAATTTGTGCTGAACCTTTGGCGGGGATAACGATGGCATGCACCCCGGCGCACTCGGCAGTACGAGCAATGGCGCCCATGTTACGTACATCGGTTATGGCATCGAGTACCAATATCAGCGGCACCTCTCCTTTTTCGAATATTTCGGGGATAATGTTTTCTATCTTCTGGTAAATGATAGGCGATATCACAGCTATTACGCCCTGGTGATTTTTTGGGGTGATGCGATTTAGTTTTTCAACCGGTACCTGCTGCGCTACGATCCCATATTCGTGCATTAGCTCTTTCAGCTCATTTAGCAATCCCCCACCGGTGCCTCTTTGTATGTATAGTGATTCTATTTCTTTGCCCGAACGTATCGCTTCTATAACCGCCCTGATACCAAAAACCATCTGGTTATTTTCGCGCTGGGGCCTTGCATTAAATGTCATTTAATCTGAAATATATTTCGTCAAAAGTAGCCATATTAATTGACTTTGGGACGCGGATAAACGATGACGCCTGCATTGCTAATTTTTTTAATAGAGAAGCAAAATTATTTTATTAACAATTCTATGGAATCGCTGATTTACAGCCAAAATTAATATTTACTAACAATTTGGTGTTAATTACATAACATAGGTTTACCATCAATTTTCGATGATTAGGGCATTCGCTGAATCACAAAAAAAAGATTTTAACCATACACAAACCATTGAAATTTTAGTATATTTTTGAGATATGATTCTCGAGAACGAAAGCCCCTATAACAAACCGAACACAAACCAGCCTGGCGACCGAAGAAGTAGAATTACAAACCCTACCCCCTACAGCGGACTTGGTAAATTACCTCCGCAAGCTGTCGATCTTGAAGAGGCTGTTTTAGGTGCTTTGATGCTGGAAAAAGATGCGCTCTCGTCCGTTATCGATATCCTGAAACCTGAAGTTTTTTACAAAGACAATCACCAAAAGATATTTACTGCCATACGTCATCTTTTTGAAAGAACCTCCCCTGTCGATATCTTGACAGTAACGGCGCAGTTGCGTCAGCAAGGCGAATTGGAAATGATTGGCGGCGCTTATTATATTACCGAACTTACCAATCGTGTTGCCTCCGCGGCCAATATTGAATATCACTCACGTATCATTATACAGAAATTTATACAGCGTGAACTGATACGCATCTCTACCGAAGTAATAAATAACGCTTACGAGGATACTACGGACGTTTTGGACTTATTGGATAAAGCTGAAAAGAACCTGTTTGAGATAGCCCAAAACAACCTGCGCCGCGATTCCCGCAAAATGGACGACCTGGTGCATGAGACATTAAAGGAAATAGAATTACTAAAAGATAAAAAAGACGGCCTAACAGGTGTAGCATCCGGTTTTACGGATTTAGACAGGATGACCTCGGGCTGGCAAAAATCTGACCTGGTGATTATAGCGGCCCGCCCGGCGATGGGTAAAACTGCCTTCGTATTGAGCTGCGCCCGAAATGCCGCGGTTGATTTTAATAGACCGGTCGTTGTTTTCTCGCTCGAAATGTCGTCGGTGCAATTGGTTAATCGTTTGATATCCGGCGAAACACAAATTGAGCAGGAAAAGATACGCAAGGGCCAACTGGAGGAATGGGAATGGCAGCAAATACACTCCAAAATAGGTCGGTTAGAGCAGGCTCCGTTGATTATTGATGATACCCCTGCGCTTAATATCTTTGAATTCAGGGCAAAATGCCGCCGCTTAAAATCGCAGCATGATATACAGCTTATCATCATTGACTATTTACAACTGATGCAGGGTAAAGCCGGCGATGGCAAAGGCAGCGGTAACCGCGAACAGGAAATCGGTAGTATATCACGTGCACTGAAATCTGTTGCAAAAGAATTAAATGTACCCGTAATTGCCCTGTCGCAATTAAGCCGTGCAGTTGAAAACAGGCCAGGGGGCTCTAAACGCCCAATGTTGTCCGACTTACGTGAATCCGGTTCTATCGAGCAGGATGCGGACATGGTATTGTTCCTTTATCGCCCTGAATATTATGGTTTGACTGAAGACGAGAACGGCCTGGCTACGCAAGGCGTTGGTGAAGTTATCATCGCCAAACACCGTAACGGTGAAACAGGTACTGTGCGATTGAAATTCGTTGGCAAATACGTTAAGTTCGTTGATCTTGATGAGGGTATGAATAATTTTGCCACACCGGGCAATGCATTTACCGGCTTGGCTCCTTCGCAGGATTTCGAAAAGCCAAGCAACTTTATCATACGTCCTTCGAGGATGGATGATATGGATGACGATCAGCCGTTTTGAAGTTAAGTTTTAGATTTTGTTAGTACGGAAAATGTAAATAGGGATATATAAGCCCCAATGCAACTCCGATAATGATCACTACAGGAGTTTTTACTTTCGTAAAGTTCAGTAACAGGAATGTTCCGATCATTAATGTATAAGGCAGCCAATGTAATCCAAAGGGTTTTGTAAGCAATATTAAAGCAGTTGCCATAAAGCCAACAGCCACAGCGCTTATTCCGCTGAGCGAGTTTCGGATGCGGGTTATCTTCTTCAGGTCCTCCCAAAATGGTACAATAAAAAGGATAAGAATCAAGCCGGGTAAATTAATTCCAATCACCGCAATAACGCTTCCAAGTATCTGTCCACCAATGCCAAATCCTTTGTTACCTAAAGTCATACTTCCGATAAAAGATGTGAATGAAAAGGTCGGTCCTGGTAAAGCTTGCTGCAATGCAAACCCAGATAAGAACTCAGAATTAGTCAGGTAATGCTTTACTTCTACAAACTCCGTAAACATCAATGGTACTAAAACCTGCCCTCCGCCGAAGATGAGTATGCCGTTACGATAAAAGTTTTCGAACAAACGGATGGGTAAGCTGAAAGGTGAAGTTTGATTGATAATTGCACCCAATGAAGCAAAAGCTAGCAGTATGCCGACGAAATACATTACCTTTTTGGGGTTGACGTTAGCGAACAAACTCACCCGTAATTGACTTTCTTGTGCCGGTGTTTCCAAAGCGGATGAAATGATGCCGCCCATCATGATAAGTATAGGGAAAGCATAAGCATTTCTCAAAATCAGCGTGGCAATGAGTGAACCGACAGCCAGCATGATGGACACATTGGTTTTAAGAAACTTATATGCGAATGTGTAAGTTGCATAGGCAACAATACCCACCGCGATAGGCTGTACAAAACGCAATATTTCTGTAAACTTACTGTTCGTTAGAAACAATTTATAGCTTATCGCCGCCATGCACATGATTGTGGCTGAGGGAAATATCCAGATTAAAAAAGTAACAAGAGCCAAACGTAAACCGCCTACTTTCCAGGCGATACCTACCAGGGTCTGCGTTGATGAGGGCCCGGGTAATATCTGCGAAAGCGCATTTAGTTCCATCAATTCCTGTTCGGTGATGTAGCGGCGTTTTTCCACGAAATCACGCAACAGCATCGAGATATGGGCCTGCGGTCCGCCAAAAGCGGTAAAAGTGTAGAAAAAAGCATCGCGAAGGAATAATAGTTGACGGCTTTTCAAAATAAAATCAGTTAATAATCGTCATCATCAAAACCAGTTGCTTCCTGGTAAACGGTCTTTAATTCGGCAAAAGCATGGTTGTCGCGTTTCCTTTGTGCGGCCTCCATGCCCTTTTCATAAATCAATATAGCGTCTGATTTACGGTTCAGTGCTTCGTATAATTTACCTAAATGGTAGTATGTGCCCACATAATTGGGGTGATCGTTCACGAGTTTCTCGTAATATTCAAGCGCTTTGACCGAATCGTTCAATCGCAGGTACTCGGTTGCGATTGCATATAATAAAAACTCATCATTGGGTTCACCCTTTAAAAATTCAAGTAACTTTTCTAATCGGTCCGACTGCATTTTAAACTCTATCTTTTTTAACTAAATTTGCCAACCTGATTTCATTAAACGGTCATCTGTGTTAAGGTTGTAATCACAACTTAATGCATTGACAAAGTCAACACCAATTAAAACGCAAGCTGAATGAAAATACTGGTATGCATCAGTAATGTCCCTGATACAACGACAAAAATAACTTTTACTGATAACAACACGCAATTTAATACAAACGGGGTACAATTTATATTGAACCCGTATGATGAGATCGCCTTATCGCGCGCTATTGAGCTCACGGAAGGCGGTAAAGGCACTGTTACGGTTATCAATGTGGGCGAAGTAAGTACCGAGGCTACTATTCGTAAAGCTTTGGCTATAGGGGCCGATGATGCGGTTCGCGTTAACGCAAAACCTCATGATGCATGGTTTGTTGCTTACCAGATCGCCCAATATGTTAAAGCAAACCCATTTGATTTGATATTAACCGGCCGCGAGTCCATTGATTATAATGGCTCAAAAGTAGCGGGCATGTTAGGCGAACTATTAGATTTGCCTTCGGTTTCTATCGTCAAAAAATTAAACATTGATGGTGATAAAGGCATTGTGGAACGCGAAATTGAAGGCGGTAAAGAAATATTGGTTATCCCCTTCCCTTTTGTAGCCGGAACAGCTGAGGGTGTTGCAGAGCCTAAAATACCCAATATGCGTGGTATTATGTCGGCACGGACAAAACCATTGACTGTAATCGAGCCTGTTGAAGTGAAAACCTCTTCGGAAATATTGAGTTACGAAACCCCTGCTTCACGCGGCCAGGTTAAACTGATATCGGTTGATGACAGTGGCAAATTAATTGATTTGCTGCATACCGAAGCACGTGTGATATAACAGATTTATTAAGATTTCTAATACCAGGAATAATATGCCAGTTTTAATATATGCGGAGAATGCCAATGGGAAATTCAAAAAATCAACTTTTGAAGCCGTTTCGTATGCCCGGGCAATTGCCGATCAAACTAATACCAGCCTTACCGCTATTTCTATTGGTAATGTAAATGCCGATGGCTTAGCCTCACTTGGGAAATATGGCGCTGATAATGTGTTGAACGTATCCAACGATAAGCTAAAGCATTTCACCAACCAGGCTTACGCGTCAGTTATAGCCGAAGCAGCAAAAAAGGAAGGTGCCGCTATTGTAGTGCTGTCGAATTCTTTTTCAGGTCGTGGACTTGCACCGCGTATTGGGGTTAAACTGGAAGCCGGTGTAGCAGATGGTGCAGTAGCCTTACCCGAAATTTCCGGTGAAAAATTCACCGTTAAAAAGACGGCTTTCTCCGGGAAAGCGTTTGCTACTGTCCAATTAACATCGGCAAATAAGGTTATCGCCTTGGTTCCAAATTCCTATAAAGTAGTTGAAAAACAGGCGGCAGGAAAAGTCGAAGATTTTAATGCAGAAATCAAGCCATCTGATTTTAAGGAATTCGTTAAAGAAATAATCCAGGCGACTGATAAGGTGTCGTTACCTGATGCTGAAATAGTTGTATCAGGCGGGCGCGGTTTAAAGGGCCCTGAAAACTGGGGCATGATAGAAGAACTTGCTAATCTGTTAGGGGCTGCGACAGCCTGCTCCAAACCTGTTTCAGATGCCGGATGGCGCCCACACGAGGAACATGTTGGGCAAACAGGTATAGCTGTCAGTCCAAATTTGTATATTGCGGTCGGAATTTCGGGAGCTATTCAGCACCTGGCGGGCGTAAGTTCGTCAAAGGTTATTGTTGTGATCAACAAGGATCCTGAAGCGCCGTTTTTCAAGGTAGCGGATTATGGCATTGTTGGCGATGCATTTGAAGTGGTACCAAAATTAATAGCAGCAGTTAAAGAATATCAGGCTTCGGCATAATAAGGTTTGCAGCGATGGGTAACAATATGAAAAAAATTAAACTGGATATCGTAGGACTGTCCTACAGCCAAACTCAATCCGGAGCGTATGCTTTAGTTTTAGGCGAAGTTAGCGGCCGTCGCCGGTTGCCTATCATTATCGGTAGTTTTGAGGCCCAGGCCATTGCCATCGAGATAGAGAAAATGACGCCCAGCAGGCCACTTACGCACGACCTGTTCAAAAACTTTGCCCAGGCTTTTAACATCGTCATACAGGAAATTATCATTTATAATCTTGTAGATGGTATATTTTACTCTAAACTGCTTTGCTCTGATGGCAAGAAAACTATAGAAATTGATGCCCGCACTTCTGATGCCATCGCTATGGCTGTAAGGTTTGATTGCACTATTTATACTTATGAATTCATCTTGTCAAGTGCAGGTATTGTAATTGAAGGCAACGATTTTGTGTACCTCGAAAATATGAGCGATGCGCAACAGGAAGAAAAAGCCGTTACCGCAGCAGCTGGTGGTGGTTACGCCGGATTAAGCAATGATGAGCTTAAAACCAAATTGCAGGAGGCCCTCACTGAAGAAGCTTACGAAAAAGCTGCCAAAATACGGGATGAGCTTAATAAGAGAAAAGCTTCCTGACGATTCAAAATGCAAAATCCTTTTGCTATTTTAACCTCGATTTAAATCCGGATACCCTGTATGAATATTAAGTTTCGCTTAATACTGATGAACTTTATGCAATATTTTGTATGGGGATCGTGGCTGCTTACCGTTGGTTCTTACTGCTACCACACCAAGAATTGGTCAAGCGTACAATTTGGTGCCATATTCTCAACCATGGGTATTTCTGCAATCTTTATGCCTGCCCTTACTGGCATAATAGTGGACCGGTGGGTAAATGCTGAAAAACTATATGGTGTCCTACATATTTTAGGCGCACTATCGCTGCTTACATTACCAATGATAAGCACCCCTTCGGCGTTTTTTTGGGTGATGCTTTTAAATATGATTTTTTACATGCCCACCATATCATTATCGATAACGGTAGCATATTCTGCGTTGAAGAAAAGCAATATTGATGTTGTAAGAGACTATCCCCCGATCCGCACGTGGGGTACAATTGGTTTTATCGTAGCCCTATGGGTTGTAAGTCTTACACATAACGAAACTTCTGCCAACCAATTTTATATTGCGTCCGCTGTAGCTATAACATTAGGTATTTATGCATTTACCCTGCCCGAATGCCCTCCTCTTTTAAAAAATATAGGGAAAAAATCTATCGTAGACTTATTGGGATTAAATGCCTTTGTTTTGTTTAAGACGCCAAAATTTGCCATCTTTTTTACATTCTCGATGTTCTTGGGAGCCGCCCTGCAACTTACAAATGCTTATGGAACAGCTTTTCTGGAGGATTTTAAAAATATGCCCATGTACAAAGATACGGTTGCTATACAGCACCCGGCTATCATCATGTCTATATCGCAGGTATCAGAAACCTTGTTCATTTTAGCTATACCTTTCTTCCTGCGTAAATTTGGGATAAAGTATGTCATGTTATTCAGTATGCTGGCCTGGGTATTGCGATTTGGCCTGTTTGGTTTTGGCAACCCGGCGGATGGCTTGTGGATGATTGTGTTATCTTGCATTGTTTACGGTATGGCATTTGATTTCTTTAACATTTCGGGTTCATTATTTGTGGAAACCCAAACTACGCCGGAAATAAGAGGTAGTGCGCAAGGCTTGTTCATGATGATGGTAAACGGATTTGGGGCTTTTTTTGGGAGCATAGGAAGCGGGTTTTTGATCGACAAATTTTTCATCCTGCCCGATCACAGCAAAAACTGGCATGGCATCTGGCTTACTTTTGCCGCTTATGCTTTAGTAATTGCATGTATTTTCCCATTTGTTTTTAGATATAAGCATAATTCGGCTTTAAAGGCTGCCATTCAGCACATTTGACACATGAAGAAGCATTACCGCAAAGAGAATGACTGTTTAAATTGTGGAACCATCCTACAGGGTAAGTTTTGCCATGTGTGCGGGCAGGAAAACCTGCAAATGAAAGAAAGCTTCGGTCACATGATGAACCATGCCATTAGTGACTATTTTCATTTTGATCAGCAATTTTTTGCCACTATTAAGCCCTTGCTCTTTAAGCCAGGATTTTTAACTAATGAATACACGGCCGGCAGGCGCATGAGCTACCTTCACCCGGTAAAAATGTACATTTTTATCAGTATTGTTTATTTCCTTTTGTTTTTTGCTGGCGGTGGCCAGGTGGTGCATATTAATGAGAATGCAAAGCCCGCTAAAAAGGGGGTAGTCCTTACACCTGAGGATGCTAAGGAACTGGATTCAGCAAAAAAAGTGATTGCCGGTAATTCGTTTATTCCCAATGCAGCTAAAAAAGAAATAGCAAAAGATATTGATAAGCAAAAGGTTGCCGAAAAAAAAAAGGCAATGGATACAACAGATTACAGCAAAAAACCTAATCAATGGTTTCACCCATTGACGAAGGACACCTCTTATGCTAAGTATGTTATAAATCAAAAAAAACTTCCGGAAGATAAACGGGATGGTTTTGTTCAGAACGCATGGAATAGAAAGGTGTTTACTTACCGGGAAAAATATGGCCCCGGTGCTAAGGACGAATTTCTGGCTGATTTACAACATAATACACCCAAAATGATGTTCCTGCTTCTCCCTTTATTTGCCATCATCATCAGGGTCGCATTTTGGAAGAATAAGAAATATTATGTGGAGCATCTGATATACACCATCCATTTGTTTTGTTTTCTTTTCCTGTTTATGGGAATTATTATACTATTACAAATGTTGATACCAAATAGCTTACACGCTATAAGCGAATGGCTCACCCTGCTTGCCACACTCTACATCATATGGTATATCTTTCGCTCTCTGAGAGTGGTATATCATCGCAGCCGCTTCCGAACTATTACCAAAATGATAGGCATGAGTTTTATGTATTTCATTGCATTCTCATTTTGTGTGAGCGTGCTTTTCATGCTGACAACTATTATCTAATACTTAGTTACCAAAAGCATCGAGTGCGATAGTTGGCTTTCCCGTACTGTCAAAAGCTCCGAGGGAATAATTCCAGTTATAGGCTTCAGGTTCCCAATAAAATACGCCTAAACCGTTTTCGTTACTTACACCATTTACTTTAGTGATGATGTCGGTTAAAAAGGCTCTGCTATCAGTTGGGTCAGAAGCATTCATACCTACTTCCACCACCATGGCAGGCGTTCCGTAGCGCGAAACCATATCATTGATATTATCCAGGCATTGTGCATCAAGTGTGGTATAATTTGTTGTAGATGGATATAATGACATGCCGACTATATCCCAGTGTGCTCCATTATTTTTCAGACCATCAAAGAGATATTCAAAAAGACTGTTGTCAAAACCATTGGCTACGTGTACGATTACTTTTGTGGTACTGCTTACTGATTTAACGGCCTGGTACCCTGCTTCTACCAGCGCAGCGAAATTGGCCATGTGAGTTGAGGCCCGACCATCTTCCCAAAGCATACCATCGCTCACTTCATTGCCAACTTGCACCCAGTCGGGCGTGATTCCATTGGTTTTCAAGGTGTTCATAACACTTACGGTATAGTCGTGAAGCGTGGTTACTAATGTAGGAAAATCAAGAGCTGCCCATGCGGCCGGTTTAGGCTGTTTACCAGGATCGGCCCAGCTATCGCTGTAATGAAAATCGATCAGTATCTTCATACCTGCGGCTTTAGCTCTTAACGCTTTGGCTACAACATCTGCCGTATTGCACCAGCCATCTGCCGGGTTAACCCATGCCCTTAGCCGTATGGAGTTCATCCCCAAGCTCTTCATCAGGGCAAATAACTCCATCTGATTACCTGATTTGTCGTAAAATTTTACCCCGGTAGATTCCATTTGTGTTACCCAGCTTATATCGGCACCCTTCGCAAAAGTTGATGCGACTACCGGTGGTTTATAAGTTGATGTTACCACCGGTGGAACCGTTGGCTTATTTAAGCAGGAAATGATTAAGAATACCGTGCATATATAGCACGCCCACAACACTTTTTTCATACTTATGGATACCTGTTTATAATTGGCAAGCCCTAAGGCTTTTACAAATATAATTGACTGGCATGAAAAATAAAATGTTTATTTAACATTTATTCCTGAAAGCGATAAAAAAGTGCCATCCCGGTTTGAAATGGCACTTCGATTATATTATAACTTTCCTGTTCGTGAGGGAACTGTACTTGAAGTATAATTAAAGCTAACAGTTTGATCTCCTATCATTATTTTAAATTCACCGGGCTCTGTCACCGTTTTGCTTACGTCATTCACAAAAGCCAGGTCCTTTGATGTCAATTTGAATGTTACCGTTTTTGATTCGCCCGGTTTCAGATCAATCTTGTCGTAGGCCCTTAACCGTTTAAAGTCTGGAGATATACTGGCGTACATTTGGCTGGTATATAGCAAAACCGATTCCTTGCCTTCCAATTGGCCGGTGTTTTTTACATCTACCGTAACCGTTAAAGTTTCGCCTTCGTTTAGACTTGGTTTGCTTATGTGCAAGTTGCTGTACGCAAAAGTGGTATAACTTAAGCCATAGCCGAACTCATAGAGCGGGTTGTAGCCGTGGCTATCGTCAGGGTTGCCATTTTCAAGATTTTTACGATAATAATTATTCAAAGAGTTTGGAAACTTAGGATAGGTAATAGATAATTTTCCTGACGGATTAGCATCGCCAAAAAGGATATTGGCCAATGCATCGCCGCCCTCGTTACCAGAAAAGTACATCATCAATGTAGCGTTGGAATGGCTCTCAGCTTCCGTTACGACGCGAGGACGGCCCTCTGCAAGCACCAAAATGATCGGTTTGCCGGTTTTGGCCAGCTCTAAAGCTAATTGTGTTTGAGCCCATGGCAAGTTCAGGTCGTCAATATTGCCTACATTTTCCGTATAGGATGTTTCTCCCAGGCAAAGTACAATAGCATCGGCATTTTTGGCTGCTGACACAGCGTCATCCACATTTTGCAATTTGTCAAACGATGCTCCTGCCTGGTAAGTCACGTTGTCCTTCCCTATCTTTTGTTGAATGGCGGCAAGAATAGTGTTTTTACCTTTTGCCAGCTGATCTGCTAGATCGCCCTGCCAGTTGTAGCTCCAGCCACCGTCTAACGAACGCATGGTATTGGCCGTAGGGCCCGTCACAAGCACTTTCATATTCTTCTTGAGCGGAAGTACGTTGTTGTTGTTCTTAAGCAATGTAATGGCTTCTGTAGCAGCCTGCAGACTTACCCCACGGAACTCATCTGACCCGAATTTTGGATAATCATTGGGATTGCCAACCGGGCGGTGAAACAAACCCAATTCATATTTCACTTTTAATATGCGGTGAACAGCCTGGTTGATGCGCCACATGGGTACTTTACCCTCTTTCGCTAATTCGACAAGATAAGTGAAGAATGAGTAATCCAACGGCACCATGCTCATATCAATACCGGCGTTAACCGCTATCATTACAGCGTCCTTTTGTGTAGCAGCTATATGGTGGCGATCATGCAGGTACTCGATATCTCGCCAGTCACTGACAGCTATACCGTCGAAATGCAACTCGTCGCGTAACACATCCGTCAGCATATAATGGCTGCCATGTATTGGCACGCCATTGATTTCGCCCGAATTGATCATAATAGTTTTTGCGCCCGCCTTTACAGCTTCAGCAAATGGCGGTAAAAAATATTCGCGCATGTAGCGGTCTGGTATCCATGCCGGTGTGCGATCTTTTCCGCTTAGCGGATAGCTGTAGCCCAGGTAATGCTTCATACAGGCGGCAACATGGTACTTGTCGCCCACATCATTACCCTGGTAGCCTGTGATAATGGACACTCCCATTGTTTTATCCAAATAAGGGTCCTCACCAAAGGTTTCATAAATACGGGGCCAGAGTGGCGACTTACCCAAATCCAAGACAGGCGAGTAATTCCATGGGATATAACTTGCCCTAGTTTCATAAGCCGTTATTTCTCCCGCGTGATGTACAATGTCGCGGTTAAATGTCGCAGCCATAGCAATCTCTTGCGGAAATAATGTACTGCCTAAAGTATAGGTAACACCGTGAATAGCATCGATACCATAAATAACAGGGATTTTTAAACGATCCTTACCGGCTTCATTTTGAATGGCGGAAATAACGTCGTACCAATGACTGCGGTCGTAAGCAAAACCGCTCACATTTAATATGGAACCGACATGATATTTCATGATAGCATCTTTTAGTTTAGCCGGATCAAGCTGGTGCGGACTGGTATTTGACTTCGACACTACATCTAAAGTAACTTCGGTCATTTGCCCTACTTTTTCTTCCAGGGTCATTTTTGCGATCAGGGCGTCAACTTTTTTGTCGAGGGCGCTCTGCGGAACCTTTTTGCCCGATTGGGCGCTTACGGTAAAAGCGCTGATCAGAACTAAGCCGACAAGCGTTATAGAAATTCGTCTCATGAGTTTGGGTTTGGTTTGATTCACTGGTCTTATGGTTTAAATATCAGTTATTTAGCTGACTTTGCAAAGCTTCAATTGCATTTGAAAGATAAGCCAATGGCGCGTTCCAATTTATGGCAATCTCATTAACCGCGTAAGCCTGGTCATTATCAATATAAGCTTCATCAGGCACAATCGAAGGCACTTTGACATGATCCTGCATGCCAGGGTTAGACCCTCCTACCAATAAACCGGGTATAGGGTCAACAATTCCGTCGGCTACCGAAGGACGGTGATGCGGATGCATAGGGGTTTTGCTGCCATATCCGGTGACATAAGAATAACCTGTGCCGTTTCGCCCTAAAAGATAATCGAGGTTAGTCAAGGCGTAGTGCAGATATTTTTTATCTCCCGATAACTTATAAGCCTGTATCAACGCTATACCCTCATTGCCGGCAGTCGAATTACTGCCCCAGTTAAAATTGCGTTTGTTCTTTTGCATTACGGTTTGGTAAGCGGTGCTATCTGTGCCTTTGATGAGGTTATCGGAAAAATCAAGTAGCTTTTGCCTTAGTTTCGATAAATCAGGATAGCGGTCTTTAATCGAATTACCATTTCGCAGAATGGAATAATATCCAAGTAAACGCACCTGGCTCCAGGTTGGCAAGGGCATTTTATCATCCGGTATCAAGTTGACCGTTTTTATATACTTATCATCCTGTGTGCTTACAAACAACTCTGATGCTGCCCATATAAACTCATCTTTCACACTAAAGTCGCCGTAATCACCTGTTGTGACTTTTGGGCTAAACTTCTGGTTCATAGCATTCTGATTGTAAAGCACATTTGGATTTTTTTGCGCCCAGTCCCAGGCTTGGGTGGATGCCCTAAGACATGAATCAGCTAATCCCGGTAATTCTTTTGAATACTGTTTAAATATCCTTGCCGACTGCGCCATTACTGCCGCAAAATCAAGCGTTGCAGCGGTGCTTTTCTGAACTACATACCGAGTTGTAGTTGCCTTATCAGGCATTATCATTTTATCAAATACAGCATTGGTCAGCTTGTGGTATACGGCACCATCATTTGGGTCCTGCATAGTAAGCATCCAGCGAATGTTCCAAAGCGATTCATTTAGCAGATCGGGTATGGCATTTCCGCTTTCAGGGATATTGAGTTTTACCGTTTTTACATAGTCTGGAAAATCCTCATAAAGTGACAGCAAAGTATAGGTAGATATGCCGCTATTGACGACATACTTATTGTAATCGCCGGCATCGTACCAGCCGCGCGGCGATGAGATCACTGTTCCTTCAGGCCGCTCTGCCGTGGCCGCCGAGGCGTGCACCAATACTTTATCATCAGGATGGCCCTCTGCCCTGCTCCATTTACCGGCATATTTTTCCTGTAAAGGAATGGAGGCACGCATAAAATAATAGGCTTTGATAGATGCGTCGGCTACTTTACGGTGTACCGAATTGGAAATAACAAAAGAGAATGACTTTCCGATGCCTTGAACATACAGGACGTAAGTGCCTGTTTTATTAAATTTTGAAAAATCTGCAGTCCATGTATAATTTCCTGCAAAGTCCGGTTGAAGGGATTTTTTTAAATGACTGCTGAATACTTTTTTCCTATTTGAGGATATTAAAGAAAAATCCGCCTCTTTATCAGTTAGCACTATGGCGATCTTGCGGGCATTAGGGTAAAAGCCTACCTGATTCAGACGGATTTTCAACTCAGCACTATCAACGGTGCTTTTGCACCAGGCAGCTATACCACTCAATAAAAGGACAAAAAATATTACGAAGGCTTTTCTGAACATCAGTTTTAATTGGCCTTTAAATATAGTGTGATTTATACAATAAGTATAATACTAAATCGACAAAATATTTTAACGAATCATGGTATTATAATAACATGATTTAAGTCAATTAGCTGACGTGCAGATGATTGAAAATTCAGTGACATGTGCTACAATTTCAGCAAGCGATACGCAAGGCTTAGGCTGAACAGATTCAATTTGGTACTTGAAGTCCCATATGCCTGGCTGGTAAGTCCAGCCTCGTACCGCAAATCAATGGAGATCGCTTTTATATCCAATCCTGCCCCTACCTGCCAGGCGAAATTTTGGTCTTTGTAATTCAGAGCGTATATCGAAGACGCAGCACCCGAAATGTTCTGACTTTTGTTTATAGCAAAGGAAACAACCGGTCCGGTATAAAATCTGCCACCTATGCCCAGCGCGCCTATCTTTGCTCCAAAAAGCAGCGGCACATCAATGCTGGTGAAATTTGCTTTGGTTTCGACGCTATTAGAAGTTACGTCTGCGCTTTTCCTTGTAAAATATACTTCGGGTTGAAAGTTAAAGCCTAAAGCTCCAAATCTCGCCCAAAAACCACCCAGGTAACCTGTTTGATTACTAGAGCTTAAGCTATTACTGGCGGATGTTGACACACTGGCCAGGTTGAGGCCTCCTTTGATACCAAACTGGACAGAAGGCAAAAGCTGTGCGTTGGCTGTAAATATTACAGATGTAACGATAAACAGGGAAAGTAAAAGTTTTTTCATGTGATGATAAGTTAATTGTGGGTTTCTAATTGGTTTTTTTATAGAAATATCCGGCAAAAACCTAATCAATACTGATAACTGGAATTCACCGGATATTATTGTTTTCCTGCAATAAATCTCAGAAAAAAATTAACAATAACCAATATATAAATAACTTATTGTGTAGCTGATACTTTGCCCTGGTAATAATCTAAAATCTTACTGTAAATATAGTAATCGTAGTGTGCGCTTATCAAATTCAGATTTGCGGCATCCAGCTGATTTTTTGAAATAATGTAATCAACGGAGGTTAGCACACCCGAATCGTAGCGTATTTTGGAAATCCTAAAGCTTTCCGTGTAAGCATTCACCTGTTCGGTTAAGGCCTGGTATTTATTATAAGCAGCGATCATGTTAGAGTAAGCCTGTTCCACGTTTTGCCTTAGCACTATCCTGGTGTTATCCTCTACATATTGAGCATTTTGCAGATTAATCTTTCCAAGGGCAATCTGGTTTTTCCTGTAATGATTCGTGAAAATGGGTATGTTTAAACTCAGCAATCCATAGGTTCCGTAGTTGTTTTTAAACTGGTCTGTGTAAGGAATATTTTGCGTTGCGTTGTTAGCCGTGGTAGCGCTAATCGATTCTTTACCGGTTGGTGTATTGACAAATAGTCCTTTAACCCCATTTGTGACCGAATCAATAAAAATGGATTTTGTGCCTGCGCTTGAATAGTTGGTTGATATGCCGCCACTTAACGTTAAGGTTGGGAATAACTGACCTTTTAATACTTGTACCTGCTTTTCAGCACTTTGTCTTTTTAACGTGGCCGATTTTACCTGGGCCAGCTGTTGTAGTGCGGTTGCGTATACCTTATCAGGGTCAACATCATGTTGCCCTGCAAGGTCTTCAGCACTTAACGGCTGAAGTTGGGCGTTTGCATCGTAAGGTATATTTAAGAGCTGGAATAAACTTAATTTGGCCGCATTTACATTGTTTTGAGCTGAGGTGGCTGCAACCAGGCTTCCTGCCAATTGGCCCTTAAAATCATAAATATCAGAAGCAGCTTTATTTGCGCCTTCTTGTTCCAAAACATTCGCCCTGTCAACCTGTTGCTGTGCAACAGCCAACTGGCTTTTGGTCTGCGATAATTGCTCCTGGGCATCCAGCACCATGAGGTAGTTAGTAATTACGTTGATTGTAACGACATCTTTGGCTGCCTGCAGATCCATTTTACCTGCCTGGTATGCCAACGATGCTTGCTTGATCGCATTCTGGTAGGATAAACCATTAAACAGGGTTACGCTCGCATTCAAACCATAGTTATCAGAAGTTAAAGATTGGTTCACGTAAGTGTTTGTTACCGGACTCAAACCACGGCCCTGGCTCAGTTGCCTGCTCGCACTGCCTGACAATGAAGGTATCAGATTTTCTTTTGCCTGTAAAAAGTTGATACGGTCAGCTTCCATCGTCAGGCCGCTTTGTTTTACCTGCAGGTTATTCTTAATAGCGATATCAAGGCATTGCTGTAAGGATAGAACCGTATTTTGCTGGCCATAAGTTAAAATACTAGCAGCCAGGAATAGTAATGTCAAAAAGTATTTATTAAATCGTGTCATTATAGTAATAAAAGTATATAGTAATTAATCAGAACTTCCTGGACGAACTGATCCTGCCATCTAACAGATCAATTATCCGCGTTCCATATTCTGCATTTTTTTCTGAGTGTGTCACCTGTATAATGGTTACCCCATCCTCTTTATTCAATTTTCTGAAAAGCTCCATTATCTCTTCACCTTGTTTCGAATTCAGGTTACCTGTCGGCTCGTCGGCCAATATCAGTTTTGGGCTAGCTATCAGGGCGCGTGCTATACCTACTAATTGCTGCTGACCGCCAGATAGTTGGGCCGGAAATAGGTCCTTTTTTCCCACGATCTGGAACCTGTCGAGCATGTCGGCAACCATAGCCTTACGTTCCGAACTTTTAACATCCTGGTAAATAAGGGGTGTTTCGATATTTTCATAAACGGTAAGTTCATCAATCAAATGGTATGCCTGGAAAACGAAGCCGATATATTGCTTATATAGCGCCGCACGTTGTTTTTCCTTTAACTGGTGCACCGCTTGTCCAACAAAATAATGATAGCCTTCGGATGGCTCGTCCAGCATACCTATTACATTCAGCAGGGTTGATTTACCTGAGCCGGACGGGCCCATAATCGAAATGAACTCCTTTTCGTCAACATCAAGGCTGATATCGTTTAATACAAAATTCTTATTTCCGCCTGCCTGGTAATATTTTGATACGTGTTGTAGTGATAGCATTTGTTTAATTGTTAATACTTGTTAATGAAATAGCGATTTACCGAAATAATAATACTAATTCATTTTGGCATAAAGCAATGAATAACATACCAAAGTTGTAACTGATTATTTATCAATAGATTATGTGATAATTGCATTTGTTCAGTGTCCGCTTATGTGACAGGGTGCGTACGGTTATGATACAGTCTTGTTGGAGCCTGAAGCCATAAGTCTTAAGTTCTAAGTCACCCTTTGGGCGGGTCTTTTGACTTAAAACGCTCATTCTGAGCGAAGGCTTTTCACCGGGTTCATTAGCGCGGCTTTTACTGCCTGGTAGCTAATAGTTGCAAAAGCTATTAGTACAGCTAACAAACCTGCAACAGCAAACACCCACCATTGGATATTGATATGATAAGCAAAGTCCTGCAGCCATTTGTTCATCGCATACCAGGCCAACGGCGAGGCTATGACTATGGCGAAAATCACCAACTTTAAAAAATCGGCGGAAAGCATGGTGGTTATATTGCTCACGCTTGCTCCCAATACTTTACGCACACCAATTTCACGAGTACGTACCTGTGCGGTATAAGCGGCCAATCCCAATAGACCGAGACACGAGATAAATATGGCAATCGCAGCGAAATAGTTAAATAATTTACCTTCGGTTTGCTCGCCTTTATAAAGGTTGTTGAAAATATCATCCAAAAAATGATAGTTAAAAGGGTATTCGCTGTTGTAGTGCTTAAACTGTGTTTCGGCGGCCTGGATGGCTTTCGGCGCATCGCGACCTGTGGTTTTTACATAAATGTTAAACAGGTATTTTGGCACGTAAGTAAAAACTGTTGGGCCTATTTTTTCCTTCATTGACGCAAAATGGAAATCTTTAACAACGCCAATAATGGTACCATTGACGTTATCCATTTTAAAACGTTTGCCGACCGGGTTTTTCATGCCGATTTCCTTTACCGCTGCTTCGTTTAAAATAAAATGGGCCGAGTCGCTTACAGCGCCGGTAAATGCCGACCCCGCCGCCAGTTTGAATTTGAAAAAGGGTATAAAATCTTTATCGACGGCCATTGGATGAACGATGAAAGTTGAATTCGCCGGTTTTCCATCCCAATCAGACGTGCCATCGAGGCCTCCTATCCGAACGATCGGCCCGCTGGAACGCGCAACATCCAGAACACCGGGCTGTTTCAGCAGTTCGGCGCGCACCGCATCGTAATGGGGGCCAATAGCCCGCATACCAAACATAAAGACGTTTGTTTTGTCGTACCCAAGATCTCTTGATCTGATGTAGTTTAACTGGCCCGTGATAACGATGGTGCCAACAATAAGTACAATTGAAAATACAAACTGCGTAACCACCAGTATTTCGCGGAACAGCACATCACCGACACCTGCGGATATTTTGCCTTTTAAGGCTTTCAGCGGTTCGAACGAGGAAAGCAACAGCGCGGGGTAAATGCTCGACGCTGCCAACGTGCCGGCAATTGTTGCCAATATAACCAGCCAAATGCGATAATCGGCAAGGTTAAATACCAGTTGTTTGCCGGATACCTGGTTAAACAAGGGCATCAGTATAAATATAAGTCCAATCGCGAAGGTTGCAGCCAGCAGGAACAGCAGCATAGTTTCGACAATAAATTGCATAAACAGGTGCGATTTTGCGGCGCCTACAATTTTGCGCATACTAATCTCTTTGGCGCGTAACATTGAACGGGCTGTAGACAGGTTTACGTAATTGATACAAGCAATAATCAATATTAGTAATGCGATGATGATAAATATCCTAACGGTGCCGATGCCTTTGTCAGTAAGGTCGGCGTTGTAAAGGTGCATTTTTGCAAGGGGCAGCAACAGGTAATCGGCATCAGTATCGTCGGGCTTATGGTCTAAATGCACCTGCCTTATTTTAACCGATAGGCTTTTTAAATCTGTGCCGGGTTTTAGCAGCAGGTAGGTTTGGTAATTGAAAAATTCAAAATTGGTGTTAAGATCTATTTTGTTATCGGCGAACATGTGATGGATATGATAGCTGATGGGCATGATCATATCGCAATTGATGCTCGTGTTGTCGGGGAAATCTTTGATTACGCCGCTGACAGTAAAGTTTTCCTTGTTATCGGCCGATATAACTTTGCCAAGGGGATCGTCGTTCCCAAAATATTTTTCAGCAGTCTTTTGGGTAATGACCACCGAATTATCATTTGGAAATGGATTTGCAGGATTACCCTGTATGATGGGAAAATCGAAAACCGAAAAAAAGGAAGGATCTGCATAAGTTGCATACTCGTCGCCAAAAATCTTATCGCGGTATTTGTAAATGGCGAAATTATTATTGCCGGTAATGCGTACAAAATCTTCTATTTGCGGTAGCTGCTTTTTCGCCAGCGGGCCTATTGGCGCAACACCGACGGACCATATCTGCCTGCTGGCGCCTGTGCCGCCAAAAAGTTCAAGGCGGTAAATATTAGGTGTTTTTTTATGAAACGTATCAAAACTCAATTCATCCTGCACCCACAGTAATATCAGTATGCCGATGGCTAGTCCCAATGTTAAACCTGCAATATTGATAATAGAATAAAACTTATTCTTTACCAGGTTGCGCCATGCTGTTT
Organism: Mucilaginibacter sp.; assembly: GCA_043739405.1. Taxonomy (GTDB): domain Bacteria; phylum Bacteroidota; class Bacteroidia; order Sphingobacteriales; family Sphingobacteriaceae; genus Mucilaginibacter. Next base: position 130,754 of record JAYUEE010000035.1, read on the forward strand.
TGATGTAGTTCCTGATCATGATTTATTCAATTGTCATTAGTCATTTGCTTCGCGTCATTAAGTTATTGGGTATGTTATGCAAAAAACTGCTAACTACCAACTGCCACAGCCAACTGTTTCACTCACTTCTCAAACTATTCACCGGGTTTGCAATTGCAGCTTTAATCGCTTGTATGCTTACGGTTATCATCGCTATCAATAATGCGATACCTGCCGACAAGAGAAAAATCCACCAAGATAAACTGATCTTGTAGGCAAAATCCTGCAGCCATTTATTCATGGCCCACCAGGCAATCGGAAATGCGATTATGCTGGCGATAATCACCATCTTCAAAAAGTCGATAGAAAGCAGCGAAACAATGTTCCGCATGCTTGCACCTAATACTTTCCGGATGCCTATCTCTTTCACTTTTTGCTCTGCAGCAAAGGCAGCCAGTCCTAACAGCCCTAAAGCTGAAACAAGTATAGCTATACCTGCAAATAAGGCTATCAATACGGATGATTGCTGCTCGCTGTGATACAAATTATCATAAGTATCATCCAGGAAATGATATTCAAACGGATCATTGGGAGCAAACTTTTGCATCACTTTTTGCGCTGCCGCTATTGCAGCTTGTGTATTTCCGGGTTGTGTTTTTAGATAAATTGTACCCGTAATACCTCCATTCGCTATGACCATTGCTCCTATTTTTTCGTGCAGGCTTTTGTAATGAAAGTCCTTTACTACACCAATGATGACTCCTGTATCACCCTGGTGTACAAAACGCCGACCAATCACACCCCCTTTAAGATTGATCAGCTTAACGGCTGTCTCATTTAGCAAAACATTATGCGCATCGGCCTGGCCGGTATTGAACCATCTGCCCTCTTTTATTTTGATACCCATCATGTGCTGAAAATCAGCATCAGCCTCGAAGGGTGCAAACTCAGGATCGAAATTTTTGGGTCTGCCTTCCCAATCGAACGAACCTGAGCTTCCGTTGGTGAAATTAACCAATTGGCCCTGCGCTAACGAAACCTCTTTGATGGCACTTTGCTGTTTCATTTCATGCTTAATGGAATTTAATATTTGGCGGCCGTCTTTCCATGGGTTTTTACCCATCGCTTTCCACGGTATATTTACAGTAAGCACATAGGTTTTATCGTATCCCAGGTTAATATTCTCTACATATTTCAGCTGTCTGTAAATAACCAGTGTACCGATGATGAGGACAACCGATATGGTGAATTGTACTACCACCAGCGATTTTCGCAATCCGGAATCTTTAAAACTAAGCATGGATTTACCTCTGAATACATTCAAAGGACTAAAAGAGGAAAGCAACAGCGCCGGATATAGACCGTTGAGCACGAAGGATATTAATAAAGTAGCACCAATAATCATCCATACCAAAGGCGATGAAACAGGGTCAGCAAAGTTTTTATCCGTAAAATCGCGATACCAAGGTATAGTTAACCGTACCAGGGTAAGCGATAATAAAATTGCCATCAAACTCACTAAAAATGACTCGGACATAAATTGCCCGAACAACTGTAAACGATTTGCACCTACAATTTTGCGCACACTTACTTCCTTTGACCGGATACTGGCGCGGGCCGTTGTCAGGTTTACATAATTGATACACGCAGTAACCAATAATAATATCGCAAGCGTTATAAAAACATTGACAATTGTACGGTTACCATGTAAAAAGGCAGAATTCATCAAATCAGTCTCAAAGTGCATATCTTTGATATTGACCAAACTAAAAGTCGCCTTTCCGTCGTCTTTTTCACGTTGATGATGTAATATACTGAACAGTTTAGCGGATACTTTTTTCTCGTCGGCCCCTGGCTTTAGCTTTATAAATGTGAGGTAGTTAAAGTTGCCCCAGTTAAGTGCATTTTTTTTTGTATCCGCGTTTTTAAAAGACGCAGCAACAGGAATAAGAATATTAAACTGAAAGCTTGAATTTGCGGGGTTGTCCTTTACTATACCCTGTATCTGGTAATCATTCGAGTCTATATGTAAAACTTCTCCCATAGGTTCCCTGTTGCCAAAATATTTCTTTGCTGCCGATTGGGTAAGTATCAGGCTAAAAGGGTTTTTATTAAACTCTTCAGGCGAGCCTTCTACAAAATCATAATGGAAAATATTGAACCACTGTTCATCTACAAAAGCTGATTTCTTTTCAGGTATGATACTTCCTTTATAGTGTATACTCAGATCAAAATCTGTAGAAGCCTGTAACCGGGTTAGCTTTTCAATCTCCGGAACTTCGCGTGCCGCGTGTTCACCCAGTGCATAAGGAGAACCCTCCCATAACCAGTTCTCGTTAGGTGATATTGCTAATTTTGTTTTAATGCGAAAAATACTACCGGTATCAGGCTGGGTTCTGTCAAAACTTAATTCATTCTGCACCCAAAGCACAATCAGAATTGTAGCAGCCATACCGATACTTAATCCTCCTACATTGATAATAGACATTCGTTTATGGCGCGATAAGTTTCGCCAGGCGATTTTGAAATAGTTTTTTAGCATAATTTTTTAGTTCTAATTTTTAAACTTTAAAAAACACCTCACGAAACTCACTCACTTCGCAAACTCTTCACCGGGTTTGCAATGGCAGCCTTAACCGTTTGGAAACTTAATGTAAGGAATGCTGTCAACAACATGCCTGCACCACTTAATGCGAATATCCACCAGCTAATGGAGGTTTTATCCGCAAAATTTTGCATCCATTTATTCATACACCACCAGGCGATTGGAGTTACTATAACAAATGCCAATAACACCAATAGCACCAATTCGGCAGATAACAAGGTTACTATTTGCCTGACCGATGCCCCCAGCACTTTGCGCACACCTATTTCTTTGGTGCGCAGGTTGGTGGTATATATGGCTAAACCTAAAAGACCCAGGCAGCTTATAAAAATGGAGAGGCCTGTGGCCCAGGTCAACAATTTCGACATATGTTTCTCATTTTCGTAGAATTTAGCAATGCTTTCATCAAAAAAACTATAGTCAAAAGTGTCTTCAGGATATAACTCTTTCCATGATTTTCCCATTGCGGCTATGGCTGTTTTCCATTCGTCGCCGCCGGCGGTTTGTGGTTTCAAAGCGATATGGAATATGCCGTTGCGATACTGACGATTACCGTGGTGTGTAATTGCTAACGGTTTTATCGGGTCATGAAGGGATCTTTCGTAAAAATCGGCTACAACGCCAATGATTTCACCTTTTTTCTTGTCGCCCCAGTCAATGAATTTTCCTACGGCATGTTGCGGGTCTTTAAAGCCAAGAATCTTTGCATAAGTAGTATTAATTATCATCTGCTTGGAAGTATCTCCCGTCCGGAGATCACGCCCTGCCAGTATTTTTATTTTATAAACGCTGATATAATTCTCATCAGCAAATTTTAATTCCAGATCTGTTTTGACTTCCTTCTTTCCGTCTTTGTATGTTACCGTAGTTGAATTGGTATTACCGGATGAAGGTGGCGCACCACCCTGGCTCACCAGTGCAACCTGTGGGATTGCTTTGAGCTGGTTCAGGAATACTTGTTTTTTGCTGTCAGTGTTGCCTTTATAGGGTGTTTGGATGGATAATATGGCATCCTTTTTAAAGCCGAGGTCTTTATGCAAAGCATAGTATATTTGCTTGCTTACCAAAAGGGTAGCCATTATAAAAAATTGGGCTATGATAAATTGGGTGACCGTAAGCGATTTTCTTAACACTGCGTTCCGTGTTTTATTGGCACCACTGGTGGCCTGGTTTTTAAGTACCAGCACGGGTTTGAAATTGGACAATACCAGCGCCGGGTAAAAACCCGATACAAAGCTTACAACAATGGTTAACAGGATAATAAACAGGATAAGCAGCGGGTGGCTCAAAAGATCAAGCCTGATGTGTTTCGAAATAAAATCCGAAAAAAGCTTGAGAATGAAAGGCGCCGCGGCTACCGAAATAATAACGGCAAATAAGGTCACTAAAAAAGTCTCGCTCAAAAATTGACCTACCAGTTGGAAGCGGCTACTGCCCATTGTCTTGCGTATCCCGATTTCCTTTGCCCTTTGAGATGCTTGCGCGGTAGTGAGGTTGACAAAATTGATACAGCCTAGCAACAAAAGAAAAGCTGCAATTACTAACAGTCCATACAGTGTAGTTTCATTGGCTACATTGCCAATATCAAAATTGCCATACTTTCCATTAAAATGCAGATCGCTCAATTGTTGTAAATGATAGTCGGTTGTGCTTCCCTTTTGCTCGGGTTTTGGCGGATTGTGCTTTTTGTATAGCGTGTTTATTTGTTTTTCAATATTTGCCGCGGTAACCTGGGGCGAAAGTTTGATAAACAACTGCGACGCAGAGGTAGTGCTGCCCCACTCATCGGGCTGAACCTGGTCCTTTAACGAACGGGCACTGTTTATACTATTATAAGATATAAAGTCTTTGAATTTAAAATCAGTATTTCCTTCAGGCGCCTGCACAATACCGGTTACGGTGGTTTTTAATGTATCCTCGTAAATGATTTGTTTACCAATCATTTGATCAAACGATAATTTGGGGAAGTATACCTTCGCCTGTTCAGATGTCAGCACAACCTGGTAAGGTCCGGTCAATGAGGTCTTTGCCGAACCTATCAGCCATTTGTAAGGAAACATGTCAAAATATCGCCCATCAGCTAAAATTGTATTTTCTTCATTCCTAAACCTGGTTGAAGCTTTTGTGCCGTTTGGAATTGCAGCGCTAAACTGGTAAAGCGTAAAAAATCGCGCAGAACCATCCAGGCCGGAGACCTCCTTTTTAACTGCCTCGGGCATTGGGCCGGTAACTCCACCGTTGTAGCCTGCTTCGCCCGCAAAAGTATAGCTGGTAACGACCCTATAGATACGGTCACCGTCTTTATGATTTTTATCGAATGAGAAATCGTAGTTGACAATCAGGAAGATAACCAATGCCGCGCTTATGCCGATTGATAATCCAACGATGTTGATAAAGGTAAAAAGCTTATGCCGTTTGAAACTGCGGAGCGCAACTTTAAAGTAGTTTTTTATCATGACAGACCGGGTTAAGGCAAATCATCATAAAAACTTGTACCAAACAGGCAAGCGCCTGTAAATAAACTAATTACAATAGTAAGCAATCCCAAAGTGTACGCTTGCGTACAATGGGTGTACGGTAATGATACAGTTGGTGAATGGTGAGTAGTGAATAGTCAATGTTAATTCACCATTGACTATTCACCATTCACAAAATTACTCAGAACGTAAACTTTCTTCGAGAGCCATAGCTCATTCTGAGCGAAGGCTCTTCACCGGATTTGCATTAGCAGCTTTTACCGCCTGGAAACTGATAGTTGCAAAAGCAATGGTCACTGCAACTACTGCCGCCATCAAAAATATCCACCATGCCAGGCCAATCCTGAAAGCGAAATCGAGCAGCCATAAATGCATGAGCCATCCTGCTACAGGTAAGGCGATTACTCCAGCGATAATCACGAGTAACAAGAAACTTTTCGACAGTTCACCAACTATTTGCGGTACACTTGCTCCCAATACTTTCCTTACCCCTATTTCTTTAACACGTTGTGTAATGGTGAAGGACGATAATCCAAACAAGCCGAGGCAGGCTATAAATATGGCCAGGCCCGAGAATATGGTGAATAGGTTACCCTGCTGCTGTTCGCTTTCATACAACTTTTGAAATTTCACGTCCAAAAAAGAATAATCAAAAGGAACATTTGGCAAAAACTTGTGCCAGGTGTCGCCAATCGAACTTATAGCAGACTGTAGATTATTGCCGTCCACTTTGATTGATATATGGTTATAATAACCATTTTTAGGTGCAGGCAACTGGAACAAAAGAGGTATGATGCTTTGATGCAGCGATTCGAAATGAAAATCATGTACCACTCCTATTATCTTTCCTTTAACGCCGCCATAGCTCATGTCTTTGCCAATCGAGTTTTGAGGGCTTTTCCAGCCAAGCTGCTGTACAGCCGTTTCGTTGATGATATAATTTGCGGTATCGGTTATAAAGGCTCTTGAAAAGTTTCTGCCGGCAACCATTTGTATGCCATAAGTTGGTATAAAACCATAATCGGCAGTTATATACTTCAGGTCGAACTTAATAGGCGCTAATTTCGAACCCTGTATAACCTGGGCGCCCTGGTCGTCCAGCAAACGGCCCGATGGCACACGCGATGAGCGCCCAAGCTCCTTTACAACCGGGTTTTTCAATAATTCCTGTCTAAAGGATTCATAATTATTGGTAAGCGTGCCCACATAGGCCATATCGAGGATATAATCTTTATTAAAGCCAAGCGACTTTTGCTGAATATAACGCAGTTGTTGAAAGACAACAGTTGTAGCAACTATCAAGACAATTGATACTGAAAACTGTATTACAACCAATACTTTACGGAACGAGATATTTCCCGAGCCCACATTCAGCATACCTTTTAAAACCTTCACGGGTATAAACGACGACATAAATATTGCCGGGTAAATGCCGCTTACCAATCCTATAAAAAATGGCAATGCAATTACGCCCGCTAATATTTGCCATTGCAATAAACTGGAAAAAGACAGGCTTAAGCCTGATAAACTGTTGATATAAGGTATAAGTAACCAAGTGAATACCAGCGCGAACAGGAGGGCCACCCATGTAATAAGCACCGATTCGCTCAAAAACTGCCTGATTATTTCCTTACGCTGTGCACCAATTACCTTTCTTATCCCTATCTCCTTTGCTCTTAGCGCAGACCTTGCCGTGGATAAATTCATATAATTAATGCAAGCAATAAGTAATATAAAAATGGCTATAATCGAAAATATATAAACCCTGGTGATATTGCCATTTTCTTCAATCTCATCATCCAGATGCGAAGTTAAATGGATATCGGTAAGCTTTTGAATGGTTAATTTTGTGGCTTGAGATGTCTTGACATTAGGCGGCATTCCTTGCATATGCACATATCTATCCAGGAAATCGGGTAATTGCTTGCTGATTATATCGGCATTATAGCCCTTTGGCAAAAGGATGTAGGTATAAAATGAATTATTTCCATAATTGGTTTCCAGTTGTTTTTCGCCGTAAATAGCGGTGTCCCGTAACGTATTGAACGATACCAGGATATCGGGATGCATATGAGAATTTGACGGAAAAGGCTCGAAAATACCGGTCACTTTATAAGGATGTTTCGTATTATCGATCAATAAAGTTTTGTTGACGGGGTTCTCGTCTCCGAAATATTTTTTTGCTACATCTGGGGTCATCATGATAGCGTAAGGTTCATTTAACGCCGTATTTTTATCCCCTTTGGTAACCTTTAAGCTGAAGACATTAAAGAAATTCTCATCGGCGCAAACCGTATTTTTCTCATTGAATAGCTTATCCTTATAGTGCAAAACGTTTGTACCATTGGGCAAAACACGGGTCATCTTCTCAATTTGCGGAAATGCCGTTTTCAGCAAAGGCCCAAAAGGCGGCGCTATAGAACTTAAATGCAAACTCTCGACGTTAGGCCCGCTATAAAATATCCGCGTTACGCGGTAGGTACGGTCGGCATTGACGTTATACTTATCGTAACTTAACTCATTGATCAGGTAAGTGATGATAAGCAGGCAACAGGTCAACCCGACGGTAAGGCCGAATATATTGATAAAAGAAATGAATTTATGCCTGGTAATATTGCGCCATGCGCTTCTTAGGTAATTCTTGATCATAATCTTTAAATTCTAAAAACAAAATCCTAAATCACTGATAGTACTTAAGAAAGAAATGTTGTAATTATAAGACGTTTGCATGTCAGGTGTGGTTACACGTTTACAATAAAACACTTAAATATCACCCCATTAGGGTGATATAAATGGCATCAATCACTTCTCAGACTCTTCACAGGGTTTGTTAATGCAGCTTTGATGGCCTGCCAGCTTACAGTGGCCAGGCAAAGCGCAAGGCTCGTCACCAATGTTGCGCCAAATACCCATAAGCTCAACTCAGTACGGTAGGTGTATTTGCTCATCCAATTGTTTACATACCACCAGCTTAGCGCTGCACCAATTGGAAACGATATCAGCACCAGCCACACAAACTCCTGCGACAAGTTGAGCCACAGGCTGCTTACTGAGGCACCCAGCACTTTGCGGATACCAATCTCCTTACGCCGTTGCTCGGCAGAGAATGAAGCTAAACCGAATAACCCAAGACATGAAATAACAATGGTTAAACTGGTGAAAATGACAGCCATATTCCCCAGCCTTTTTTCGTTATTGAATTTGTTAGCAAACTTATCGTCGATGAATTTATATTCGAACGGGTATTGAGGGTTATATTTTTTGTAGATATTTTCGATGCTACTTATACTTTCTGTCGCTGATTTGGCGGGATTGAGGCGCAACCCGATATTACCGGTCCAGCCTTTGATAAACCCAACAATAGCAGGCTTCACAGGCTCATAAGGTGAGCCCCATACAAAGTTCTCTACCACGCCTACTACCTTGCATTGTTTATCCTGGTATTTGACGATCTGGCCTAATGGCTCCTTGAAACGCATCATTTTAACAGCCGCCTGGTTAAGTATTATCGCAGCCGAGTCGGCAGGATATGCCTCCGAAAAGTCGCGGCCTTCCACCAATTTCAGCCCATAAGTACTAATAAAATGATAAGTAACCGCTATCTGGTCGATCGGTATTTTATCTTCGCCGGGTAATTGCCCCTGCCATGTAATTCCCCATGAACTGCTGTTATTATTAGCTATGCTGTTCCCGACCAGGGCGGCATCGGTAACTACGCGGGCGCTGATCAGGTCCTGCCTGAAGCTGTCGAACTTTTTATCCATTACACCATCGTCAGGCATTTCCACCAGGCCGCGCTGGTCGTAGCCTACAGGTCTGTTTTTGATAAAATTGATCTGTTTGTAGATAAATATGCTGACCAGGATCAACGCTACTGCGAAGGTGAATTGTGCAATAACCAGTATCTTTCGTGGCGTAGCTATAGATTTTACCGAGGTGATCTGCCCCTTCAGTACTTTTACTGGTTTGAAGGAAGAAAGAAAAAGCGCCGGGTAACTACCAGCGACAACACCTGTAAACAATGTTACTCCAATGGCTGATATCCATGCGAAAAGATTGTTATAAGGGACATGCAAGTTGATATTGATCAGCGTGCTGAAAGTTCCTGAAAGCAGCCAGACCAACACTACAGCAACCACGAATGAGATAAACGCCATAAAGACCGACTCGCCGATGAATTGGGTGATGAGCGCGATACGGCTTGAGCCTATGGCCTTGCGAATACCCACTTCCCGTGCCCGGCGTTCAGACCGCGCGGTTGAGAGGTTCATGAAATTAATGCAAGCTATGAGCAGGATACCTATGGCGAGGTATAAGAATAATTGCACCGACTCAATGGCGCCACCTATATTCTTTCCATTTTTAAATTGCCCATACAAGTGTTCTTGCGCAAATGAATAAAGGAATATAGTGTTCTCCTTGTTGATAGGATCATATTTGGCGACTATGCCTTTCAATTTTGCGTTCACCGCAGCCAACGAAACATTGGGTTTCAGCATAGCATATGTTTGGAATGAATAATTGCCCCAGCCTGAGGTTTTTACCCACTTCTGCTGTGCCTCGAACGCTTGCCATGAAATCAGCGCATTGAAAAAGAACGACGAATTCTGTGGATTGTCCTTAACAACTGCACTAACCTTCATCGGGTATTGGTTATCCATTTTAATCACCTGTCCGACAGGGTTTTGGTCACCAAAAATAGATTTTGCACTTGATTCGGTTAGCACAATGGAAGAGGGGTCGGCTAAGGCAGTTTTCCTGTCACCATGAATAAACTGATATGTGAACATATCCAGGAAAGCCGGATCAGCAGACATTACACCAATCTTCAACGCTTTGTCCTTGTAATTTACCAGGTTATGATTTGTCCAGTTGGTACGCGCGATCTTATCGATTTCAGGAAAGTCTTTTATTATAGCCGGCGCCAGTGGTACCGGGGTAGCAGAGTTGGTAAACACTTCGCCATTGCTGGGCTGGTTACGCAAAACGTGATAGAGCCTGCTGTTGTTGGTATTGAACTTATCGAAGCTGAACTCATTATATACGTAAATGAGCAGCATAAAACTAACGGCCATACCAATGGCGAGGCCACCGATATTAATCAGGCTGTAAAGGCTGTTTTTCCGCAGGTTGCGCCAGGCAACTTTCAAATAATTCTTTAACATAAGGCTATACTATTAACGTCTTACGAAATACGATGAACAAAAAAAACCGGAACCTAAGTCCCGGCTATATTGCTATAAATATTAATTTAAAGTGAGGTTTACCCTGTTGCTGCCATTAACATCGACTGTTGGCCCCCCTCCGTTCAACTTACCTTCTATCTTATCTTTTTCTTTGGTGCCGCTGAATCCGCTGCCCAATTCAGCAGTTACTTTTTCCGCACGTAAATTCAGATCAAGACCCTGTTTCGATGGCAGTGTTAAATCAACATGTCCGCCGCTGGCATCTATCTTGACAAATTTCGAAACCTCGTTCATTTGCACATGGATGCTGCCACCACTGGTATAAGTGTCCAGGCTGCAAGCCAAACCGGTTAGATTGATGCTGCCGCCCGATGTACCGGTATGCAGTTCACCTTTAATGTTGCTCGCTGATACGCTGCCGCCACTGGTTGAGGCATCTATTTTGCCGTTTAATTCTTCCAAATGCAGGGAGCCACCAGAGGTCCCAAGTTTTATAGTGCCCGAACAGTTATTGGCGTGAACGGAGCCGCCGCTTGTTTCCAGGTCGATATTATCCTTTGAATCAGAAACGGTTATACTACCGCCAGACGTTCTGCCATGGATATTGCCGGTCAAATGATCAAGGTGCAAGCTACCGCCGCTGGTTTCAAATTTTTCTTCGCCGCTCAGGTTATCAAGATGAATGCTGCCGCCGCTGGTTTGCAGGTTAGTGGCGACATTTTGAGGCACATAAATTTTAAACGCTATGTTTAACGATTTGTGCCAGTCCCAATTACCATCATGCTTGTTTTTGGCTATTGCATGCACTTCGCCATTGCTTATATTAATTTCAAGCGAGTAATTTTCCTCGAGGCGTTTTTTGATCTCGTCATTTGACGGTGTAAAGCCATTATTCCCGGTAATGTAAACATCAACCCTTGGTTCCTGTCCGGATGCGCCACTTACGGTTATACTACCGCCGGACGTTGAAACATATACATTTTTGATGCCGGCATTTGCCAATGATTTGGTCATGTATGGCGTTTTGTTTTCCTGCGCCAATACTATAACACTTTGGCAGGCAACTATTAATAATAATAAATACTTCTTCATGATCTTATGTTTGATTTATATTGGGTTCTGATTTACTCTTAGTTGAATTTTACGCTTATATTGCCGCTATTCGCGTTCGCGTCGACAGATGCTCCGCCCCCGTTTACTGTCCCGCTAATGCGACCTTTTTCCCACTCGCCGGTAAAGTTGCTGATTTGCGAAGGGTGTTGGTTTATCCTTTCGGCTCTCATATTAAGATCCAGACCTTGTTTTAATGGCAATTCCAACTCAATATTTCCGGCGCTGGTACCTAAGCGCAGGTATTTACCTACCTGTTTCATTTGTGCCGTAAGGCTTCCTGCACTGGTATGAGCATCCAGGCTGCAATTCATTTCTTTCAGGTCGATGCCGCCGCCCGATGTGCTGGTGACTAATTCACCCTCGATGTTATTACCTCTTACCCCTCCACCACTGGTACGCGCGTTAATAGTTCCTTTTAAATCGTCAAGCTCAAGGCCGCCACCGGAAGTTTCTAATTTGATAGTACCTGTGCAATTTTTTGCTGTGATCCCGCCGCCGCTTGTATGCAGGTCGATGTCACTACCTGAGTTTAAAACCCTGATGCCACCGCCTGATGTATTACCACGAATGGTACCGTTAAGTTTATTCAAATCCAAACCTCCGCCACTGGTGGTGAATTTCTCGTTACCTTTCAAATTATCCAGGCGTATACCGCCGCCGCTGGTATGTAAGTCTGTGCTGGTTTGTTCGGGGACGTATATTTTGAATGATATGCTTATTTGGTTTCGCCAGTTGTCCATTCTATGCTTGTTTTTTACAATAGCACTTAACTCGTGGCCGTTAACAGTAATGTTCATTTCATAATCGTCCTTCAAACGTTTTTCAATTTCTTCTTTTGAAAGCTCCTTGTTATTGTTGCCACGGATGTAAACTTCTATCCTGGCTTGCTGGCCGCTTGCACCGCTAACCAAAATACCACCGGCCGATGTACTGACAACCACATTACTGATAGCATCGTTGGCTAATGATTTGGTTAAGTATGGTGTTTTTTCATCATCCTGCGCAAAGACTGCAACGGATTGACAGGCAAGGAAAAATAGTAAAATGTAAGTTTTCATGTTTTTTGAGTTTGTTTATTTAAAAGACTACCTTTTAGATAAATACGTTGCATCCCTAAGGATATTTATTTTACTCGCTGCGCAAACTTTTTACCGGGTTGGCAATAGCAGCCTTAACTGATTGAAAGCTTATCGTAATTAGTGCTATTAATACTGAAACAAGAGCTACGACAGCAAATATTACCCAGGTTATATCGATTCGGTAAGCATATCCCGAGAGCCACCTATACATGGCGTACCAGGCCACGGGCCAGGCTATCAGGTTTGCGATTAATACAAGTTTTAAGAAATTGCCGGAAAGTAATAACACAATTCGTTGCACCGATGCTCCTAATACTTTTCGCACCCCGATCTCTTTTATTCTCTTTTCGGCAGAATGTGATGCCAGGCCGAATAGACCTAAACAGGAGATAAATATTGCCAGTCCCGCCAGGATACCCACTATCTGGCTCACCTGGTTATCAGCCTTATAAACATCGGCAAAATGAGCATCCAAAAATTGATATTCAAAAGGATAGTCCGGGTAGACGCTGGCCCATTTTGATTTTATAAAGGCAATGGCGGCATCTGTATTTTTACCATTGATTTTTACTGATACATCCCTGAAACCCCAATTGTGCGCGCTGACCAAAAACATCGGCTCAATTTTGAATTGCAAAGAATTGAAATTGAAGTTTTTGGCGACACCTCTAATGGTTCCCAATGAATCAAACCCAAACCGCTGCCCTATTAAAGATGACAAAGGTGCTTTAGGGTGATCTTTCAGCAGTTCTTTTGCCAGTGCTTCGTTAACAATAAACTCACGCCCATCCTGCGTCTTACCCGAAGAGAAGTTTTTGCCCTCGGCCATTTTAATTTTGTACAGGTCCAGGTAGTTATTGTCCACCACAAGCAAGGTCGTACCGAGCTCCACTTTAGGGCCGTTTGACGGCCTGAAGGTTACGCCTGTTTGATCCAGATGGCTGCCCAAAATATCCTGTGAGGCGGTTACGCCCGAAACCAGAGTACTGCCCGATAGCTCATTTTTAAACAGATCATATTTTTTTGTAGTAACGCCATCCAAAGGTATATTGACGATTTGTTCACGATTATACCCTGGGTCCTGCTTTTGCATGAAGCTTAATTGCTTCAATACAAATACTGTAGCTATCATCAGGAAAATGGCACTGGAGAATTGGGTAACAACCAATATATTCCTCAGTAAACCTTTATCTTTTCCAACCTGTATAGAACCCTTCAAAACCTTTGCCGCCTGGAAAGAGGACAAATAGATAGCCGGGTAAAGTCCGGAAAGCAAACCGATTAGCAGTGTACCGCCAAATACCGTAGCTAACATACCCGGGCTGGTGAAAATGTTTAATGTAATAGTTCTTTCGCTTAGGCTATTAATATAAGGTAATGCCGCCTCAACTAAAACAATAGCAAATATCAATGCGATAAATGATATAAGCACCGTTTCGGCCAGGAATTGGATTGCCAGTTGAAAACGGTATGCGCCTATTGATTTACGCACGCCTACCTCTTTTGCTCTTTCGGCAGAACGTGCGGTTGATAGATTGATAAAATTAACGCAGGCTATTGCCAGCACAATGAGCGCGATAATGGCGAAGAGATTTGTTGATTTTTTATCGAACTTTTGATAATTAATATAATCCAACCCGATATCGGCTGAGTTGGCGTGTACATCCTTTAATGGCAAAACAAACAATTTCATGTATTTATTGCCATCAGGTCCAAGATGCTTTTTTATAAATGCCGGGAACTTACTCTCCAATACTGCCGTCTTTGTACCGGGTGCCAGTTCCATATAGGTATTCAACCAATTACCGCCCCAATTTTTAGCCATCCAGGATTTGTAGATGCTGCTAAATGAGAACACCCCATCGAACTGTAATTGCGAGTTTTTCGGAGGATCGGCCAGTATGCCGGTTACAGCAAACGTAACAGTATCATCACCATAATGAGTTATTACTTTACCCATGGGATCGGCATCACCAAACAGCCTTTTAGCTGTCGACTCTGTCAACATTACAGCATGAGGCTTTAAAAGGGCAGTTTCCCTGTCGCCACGTATTACTTTAAAATCAAAAATTTTAAGGAACGTAGAATCGACAGCAAAGACTTCGGGCAGGAATATTTTCTTCTGACCGTAAGTCATCTGGTACTTTTCGTGCCAGTTTATGCGGGTAAAGTTTTTAATCTCGGGTAACTCCTGCTTTAAAGCCGGCCCCATTGGAAACATGGACAAGGCCACCTTTTGTGTTGCACCCTGCTGACCAACGGTTTGCACCTCATTTAACCTGTAAATATTTTTGGTGTGGAAGTTATCGAAACTCTTTTCATAAGCTACAAACATCATGATAACCATAAAAGCCGCCATGCCCACGGCAAGACCGATGATGTTAATACCTGAAAATACTTTATGCTTCCACAGGTTGCGCCAGGCGACTTTAAAATAGTTTTTTATCATGATGGGTTAAATTCTAATTATTCGCTTCTTAAACTTTCTTCGAGAGCTATACTCCTACGCTGAAGCTTCAGCGCAAGCATAAGCTCATTCTGAGCGAAGGCTCTTTATTGGATTCATCAAAGCTGCTTTGGCCGATTGGAAGCTGACCGTTATCAATGTGATCAAAATCGCGACCACGCCGGCCAGCAAAAATATCCACCATTGTATCTCAATGGGATAAGCATAATTTAGCAGCCATTTATTCATTGCCCACCAAGCCACCGGCGAGGCTATGATCAGCGCTATAATTACCAAAACCACAAATTCCTTAGATAATAGCGTAAATAGCGACCCCGCACTGGCTCCCAATACTTTGCGTATGCCGATCTCTTTAGTACGTTGCGCAGCAGTAAACATGGCTAATCCCAGCAAACCCAGGCATGATATAAGTATCCCCAGCATTGCAAACACATTTGATAGTTTAGAGACCACCTGCTCATTGCTGTAAAGTTTTTTGTATTGAAGGTCAGAAAACTGATAATTCACCGTGAAACTCGGGTTTAGTTCTTTACAAAGCTTTTCTATCGAGGCTATGGCTTCTTTCGTTTGGCCCGGTTTAGTACGTATCAAGATGTTTCCATAGAAATTTTTATTCTGCAACCTAACAATCAAAGGATATATTGGATCGTGCAGCGAATTGAAATGGAAATCTTTTAATATACCTACTATCTGCCCTTTTTTGCCCCACATCGTAAAGTTTCTGCCGATCGGATCTTTATAATGCAACCTCTTAAGCGCGGTTTCATTAATAAGGTAATTGTTAGTATCAGTACCGAAGCTTTGACCAAAATCTCTGCCCTGTGCTAATTTGAGTTGCATAGTTTTCGTAAAATCATACCCAACAGCTATTTGGGTGAACATGATCTTTAGGTTTGGATCTTTACCATCCCAATCAACACCAATGGTACTGCTGCCAAAGTTTGTAGGATTATTGCTGCTTCGGGTCACATCCTTAATACCAGGCATATTTAAGGCCTCGGTTTTGAAGGTTTCATACTTGGCCGTGAGATCACCTTCAAGCGGAACATAAAGCAGGTTCTCACGGTCATACCCGAGGTTTTTTGTCTGGATATAATTTACCTGTTTCGAGATCACAATGGTGCCAATGATCAATACGATCGACATGAAAAATTGAAATACTACCAGGCCCTTGCGAAACCATACCGAACTTACGCTCAACTTTAATGAGCCTTTCAACACTGTTACCGGGTTAAATGAGGATAGGAACAATGCCGGGTAACTGCCAGCTACCATACCGGTTACCAACGTAAGCGCAACCAGCCATAACCAAAATGTAATATGGACAAAGGGATATTCTATCTGCTTTTCTGTTATCGAGTTAAAAACCGGCAGCAGTACAATAACCAATGCTATAGCCACGATCACGGCAAGAAAGGTTAATAATATTGCTTCGCCGATGAATTGCCTGATCAATACCGGCCTTACTGCGCCTACCACTTTGCGTATGCCTATCTCGCGGGAACGCTTGACGGATCGTGCCGTGGTGAGGTTCATGAAATTGATGCAAGCAATCAATAGAATGAAAATGGCCACTATGGTGAACAGGTGTACATATTCAATACGACCAGTGGGCGCTTTTACGTCTTTCAGGTCCGAATGCAGGTAAACATCACCAAATTTTTGTATGCCCAGTTCCTCCCTAAACGACTTGTTTTGCGTTTTATTAAACACATCCATAAAATGCGCTATCTTTTTATTAACCAGGGCGGGATTGGCATCCGCACGCAATTGTATAAAGACCGCGGGGCCGTTATTACCCCAGTCTTTGGCCCAATCATTTTCTTTTAAATACTGGAACCAGTTGCCGAGGTATTCAAATTTTTGAGATGAATTTTCAGGCAGGTTTTCAAAAACACCGGTTATATTAAAATTTTGCTTGTTTTCATACCGTATCGATTTACCCATAGCGGCCTGCGGGCTACCGAAGAACTCCTCGGCCATTTTCCTTGAGATGGTAATAGCTGATGGGTTATTAAGCGCTGTCTGGGGTTTGCCCTCGATCAGTTTATAACTAAACATTTTAAACACATCGCTGTCTGCAAAGCCGCCTTCCAGCTTCAATATCTTTTCGCCCACCTGGAATGTATTTTGTTCACCACCTTCAAAACCGGTAGCATATTTAACCTCGGGCAGGCCTTTTTTTAGTTCAGCGGCCAACACCCCCGGCGTACTGTATTGCCCTACTACTTTATTGTCATAGTATTGGCGTTCAATAACGGCATATAAGTTTGGCCCGTTAACGTGATAATTGTCTACACTTAACTCGTTTTGCACCCACAACAAGATGAGTATACTACAGGCCATGCCCAAAGCAAGGCCAAGAATATTAATGGTTGAAAAGAACTTGTTCCTGAATAAGTTGCGCCAGGCAACTTTTAAATAATTGCGTATCATGGAATGAAGAATTTAATCATTCCAACGAAAATAAATACCAAAAAATCAACGTGTTGATTTATAGTAAATTATGTAAATGCAGACATTGGAAATCGTCCGATTCTGCAACACAAAGCTGTACGGTTATGATACAGTTGACATGAATAATTTGTGACTAGCTACCTTGTGGTAAGGATGAACTAATCTACAAATAACAGGTTAACCAATCACTTATTCTGATCGAAGGCTTTTCACAGGGTTTGCAATAGCAGCCTTTATCGTTTGATAACTAATTGTTAAAACTGCAACAAAAACAGCGGCGAGGCCCGATAAAGCAAACAGCCACCAATGTATGGTTATTTTATAAGCATAATTCTGCAGCCACTTGTTTGCAAAGTACCACGCGATTGGGGAAGCAACCAAAATAGCAATCAGCACCAATTTAATGAAGTCTTTAGATAATGTAACAGAAATAGCTGATACAGAAGCGCCCAATACTTTTCGGATACCGATCTCTTTTATCCTGATCTCGGCTATGAATGTTGTTAATCCAAACAAGCCAAGCGCTGCCAGACCCAGTATCAGGAAGCTAAATGTGGTAAAAAGCTGCTGTAATTTATGTTCGGCTGCGTATTGTTGACTAAGTTCTTCATCAGTCCATCCGTATTCGAAAACCTTATCAGGGAAAAAATGCTGCCATGTTTGATATAGCTTAGTCAAAACCGTTTTTTCGGTTCCGGGCTGAATACGTACGAGCATGCTGCCGTAAGTTATATTTTTTGACACACCAATGAATACCGGCTTCATATCCATCTTCAGCGACTCATTATTAAAATCATTAATGATGCCTACCGGGGTGCCGGTAGCCCCTTTTACTGTCTCTCCCAACCGTTTGATCACAAATGTTTTTGCGGTGAAAGCTGTCATCAGTAACGGTTGATGAATCTGCCCCTCAGAAAGCTTCATCCCTCCCAGGGCCATCAATGAATCTGTGTTGATCGCATCGCCACCCAATTTCGGGTCGAGCAAGCGGCCTTTCAACAGGTGAAATTTCATAGTTTTCACAAAATCAAAATCAGCATTTATATAAGAAACCTTTAATTTATTACCTTTTTGAGCGGGGTCATCGGCATCCAAAGTCATATATGCGCCGCCGCCAATTTCGGGATACCATGTAGCTAAACTCGCATTTTCAACACCTGGGATATTGAGTGCTTCTTGTTTAAATGCCTCACCTTTACCACTCCAATTCATATCGGCCAGGTGGAGTAAATTATTCTTGTCGTACCCCAGGTCTTTGTTATCTAAAAAGTGAAGCTGTTTTTGAACAATGACAGTGACAGTAAGCAAAACTACTGAAATGGTAAACTGGGAAACTACCAGCGCTTTTCTCAGAAAATTACTGCCGATATGCTCACTGATATTTCCCTTCAGGGTTGAAACAGGGTTGTGGGCCGATACCAGCAAAGCCGGGTAAATACCGGTTAGCACACTAACAAGGAGCATAATACCGCAGGTGATGACGAATAATAACACATTGTTTTGCAAGGTTATAGTAAGCGGATGACCCATGTAGGTTTCCACCGGTTTTAAAAACAGGGCGTAAAGGAATATTCCGGCCGCAAAAGAAATACAAAAGAAAAGAAGTGACTCAAAAAGGAATTGTCCGATCAATTCCCGCCGGTCAGCTCCAAGCACTTTACGTATGCCTGCTTCGCGGACGCGTTTAAGCGCACGTGCCGTGGTCAGGTTTATAAAATTGATGCAGGCTATTAGTAACAGGATTGCAGCCACACCCGAAAAAATATAGACATTCTTAATATCGCCCTTAACATCTCCGCCCCCGGAAAGGTCTGCCGACCTCAGGTATATGTCCTTCATAGGTTGAAAGGCAAAAGAGTAATGCATCTCTTTATTGCTAATATATCCGGCGAACCATTTATTAGCTTTCGCCTCCAGCATCTTGACAGATGTACCCGGCTTCAGCAGCAAATATTGTTCGGCAAAAGTTCCATAACCTTCAGGGTGCACAACGTCATCATCGGGTCGCATTTCGCTTATGGTAAGCAAGTCGGCACGTAACGTGGTATTCGCAGGGATATCTTTAATTACGCCCGTGATAAGATAATCTACTGGTTTACCAAATTCAGGCAAACTGGTGATCATCTTACCAATGGGATCGGTATTGGCAAAATATTCTTTTTTTATTTTTTCGGTGATAACCATGTTGCTGTAACCCTTCACAAAAGCCCGTGGGTTCCCTTCAACAACATCAAAATTTAAAACCTTCCATACCGATGGCTCCGCTGATATCGCATGTATTTGCACACCATCTTTGTTCTTCCCCATCCTGAACCGTTGTTTCGCTACATGCATCCGGCAATACTCCTGCACTTCAGGGTAATTCTTTTTAAAAGTAGGCCCTAAGCCGGTAAAGCTTTGCGGAAACTGCTCAATGGCATTCTTGTTATTTTGGTCGATACTTATAATGCGGTAAATATGATCTGAGTTTTTCCACTGATGGTCGTATGATAAGTCATCTAAAACTACCGTAGCAACCAGCAAACAAGCTATAAGGCCAATAGTAAGCCCGGTAATATTGATCAGCGAATACATTTTGTTGCGCTGGAGGTTGCGAAAAGCAATTTTGAAATAGTTTTTTATCATGGTGGTTAAATTCTAATATCTAAATCCTAAACTCTAATGACTATTGACCAATGCCCAATGACAAAATCACTCACTCTTCAAACTCTTAACCGGGTTTGTCAAAGCAGCTTTTATGGATTGGAAACTAATCGTAACAAAAGCGATCAAAATAGCGCCAAAACCTGCCATTGCAACCACCCACCATTGAAAGTCCTGGCGGTAAGCAAAACCCTGCAGCCATTTATTCATAAAATACCATGCAACCGGCGACGCAACAATAATTGCAATAAGCACCAGCTTGATAAAATCCTTCGACAACATACCTACGATGGTCGAAATACTGGCACCCAATACTTTACGGATACCAATCTCTTTCGTGCGCTGTTCAGCAGCATAAGCTGCCAGGCCAAATAATCCGAGGCAGGCAATCATAACAGCTAACGAGGTAAATGCAACTGCTATTTTACCGGTGCGTTGTTCGGCACGATAAAGCCCCTCATAATCCTCATTCATAAATGAGTAATCGAACTGCAAGGTTGGCGAAATGCCGGCCCATTTATTTTTTATCTGAGCCAGTAAAGAAGGTATATCAGCTGAATTCATTCTTACGCTAAGAGCACCTGTATCTTCAGCATCGAAAAGGACCAATGGCGTTACGCTTTGCCTGAGTGATTTGAAGTTGAAGTTTTTAATCACACCTACGATATGAAACGGCTTCATTATAGTTGCCTTGCTATCCATGGGCAAATAAAGCAGTTGGTTTAACGGGTTTTGAAAACCTAATAATTGCTCAGCCGCCTCGTTAATGATTATGGCATCAGTATCTGTCTTCATATCACGCGAAAAATTCCGCCCGGATTTCATTTTTATCCCAAGTGTCGGGATATAGTCCTCGTCCACATTCCATATTGAACTTTGTACCGCTCTTTTGGCGTCAAGCACCGGATCTTTAAATAAAGATGAGTTGTTATTGGCACCATCAGTAGGTAAGTAACCCGTCATAGTAGCGTTTTTTACACCGGCCAGCTGCTTAACCTCGTCCTTAAATGTTTTTGCTTTTTTACCGAGTGTCCATACCCTGCTTATTACCATTACATGGTCACGGTTATAGCCAACATCTTTATTCTGGATGTATTGCAGCTGGTTGTAGATAACCACAGTGCCTATGATCAGAACTATAGAAATGAAAAATTGGAAAACAACCAGTGAACTGCGTAGCATTCCGCCTTTAAACCCTGAGGCCAGTTTGCCTTTTAGAACTTCGATGGGTTGGAAGCCGGAAAGGAATAAGGCAGGATATGAACCTGCAATGCATCCTACCACGATGATGAACATGATCATTACAGGTACTAACCAACTTACGATTTGAGGAGTAACTGATAATTCTTTCCCGGACATTTGATTAAACAAAGGCAAGAACAACCAGGCCAGGAATATCGCTATAATAGCACCACCTAATGTTACCAGGACGGATTCTGTAAGGAACTGCGCAATTAAATATTTACGTGGCGAACCCAATACCTTGCGGACTCCCACTTCCTTTGCCCGGTTGGATGAACGGGCGGTAGAAAGGTTCATGAAATTGACACAGGCAATGAGCAATATAAATATGGCTATTGCCGAAAAGATATAGACAATTTTGATATCCCCTTTTGTGCCCAAATCATACTTTGTATTTGATTCAAGGTGTATTTTTTTAAGAGGTATAAGACTGAAACGGAAATAGCTACCCCCTTTTTCAAGCGTTGCAAAATTCATATGCAAAATACTTTGCAATTGCGGTTCACCATGTTTCCTTATGAACTCCGGGAGTTTAGCCGCAAATCTTTTAACATTGGCATCAGGCCTGAACAGGATGTAAGTGTCGAAGTTATTACTGAACCATGAATCGTCTTTGCTTTCGTTTAGGCCCGGCATCGAGATGAAAAAATCGAAATCAAAGTGCGATTGTTTCGGTATGTTTTTAATTACACCAGTCACTTTGTAAAGGGCGGTATCGTTAAAGGTTAATACCTTCCCTACTGCTTTTGTGTTGTTAAAGTATTTCAATGCGATCTTTTCAGTGATGACAACAGAGTGCGTTTCTTTTAGTGCAGTTGCAGGATCACCTTCGATCATCGGAAGGGTGAATACTTTAAACATGTCAGGGTCGGCATATACCATCATATCTTCCTGGATGTTGTGATCGCCTTTTTTTACAAGATTGCCACCACGTTGCCTAAACCTTGTTACCTGCTCGATTTCTGGAAAATCAGCTTTTAACGCTGCTGCTGTTGGCGCGGGAGATTCTGAGTACGACGCCTCATTACCACCAAATTTAATATCATTGTTTATACGATAGATACGATCAAGATTTACATTGTATCTGTCGAAGCTTAACTCGTCAAAAACATAAAAAACGATAAGCAGACATGTAGCCAATCCTAATGCAAGCCCTAAAACGTTTATTGCTGTAAAGCCTTTGTTTTTCAACAGGCCCCTGAAGGCGGTTTTAATGTAATTCCTGATCATGATCCAAAAAATTTTAAATCTAAATTCTACTAAGTAAGACGCATTGTTCAATTTAAAGGTTACTCGCTCCTCAAACTATCAACCGGGTTTGCTACCGCTGCTTTGATTGATTGCATACTAATGGTAGCAAAAGCTATTACAATGGCAACAACACCCGCTATTGCTATCATCCACCATTGAAAATCTATACGATAAGCAAAATCCTCTAACCATTTATGCATCAGGTACCAGGCCAATGGCGATGATATTACGATGGCGATACACACCAATTTTATAAAATCCTTTGATAGCATCCCGGCAATGTTTGCCGCACTTGCACCCAGTACTTTGCGGATGCCTATTTCTTTCATGCGCTGTTCGGCAGCATAAGCAGCTAAACCAAACAATCCCAGGCAAGCAATAATGATGGCGAGCGAAGTAAGTGTGAGGGCAATGGTACCGGTGCGCTGTTCTGCGCGGTACATGGTATCAAAGTCCTGATCCATAAAAGAGTACTGGAATGGCGCCTGGGATAAGCCTTTCCAATTGGTTTCAATTTTGGAAAGCAATGCCGGCAATTCTGTCGTTTGCACTTTAATGCTCAGGTCGCCCGTATCGTAGCCCAATTGCATAATAACGGGGTCAATATTTTGGCGAAGTGAACTAAAATTAAAATCCTTTACTACGCCTATTATAGTATAAGGCTTAAGTGTGTTTTGCGCTCCGGTAGCTTTGTAAATAACCTTATTAACCGGGTCGGTAAACCCAAGGAACATTGCTGCTGTTTCGTTAATAACTAAAGCTGTTGAATCTGAAGACATTTGCTTTGAAAAATAGCGGCCGGCAACTATCTTCATGCCCAGTGTGTTCACATAATCCTCATCAACCGACCATATCTGCGGAAAAATGGAGTTCTTGGGGTCAATTACTGCTTCCTTATAAAATATACCCGTGTTGCGGTTTGATTTGATGGGTAAAAACCCCGATAAAGTAGCATTCTGAACACCGTGCAATTGCTTTACTTCCTGTTTGAGGGTTTTTGCGTGGTCACCCAATTCAAAGGCACTTTGAACAATCAAGACCTGGCTGCGGTCAAAGCCCAGGTCGCGGTTTTGGATATAGTGTAATTGCTTGTAAACAACAATTGTCCCGGCAATTAAGAAAATCGAAATAGAGAATTGAAAAACTACCAGGAAGCTTCTAAGCCTGCCGCCCTTAAAGCCGGTTGCCAATTTGCCTTTAAGCACATCAATAGGCTGAAACCCCGACAAGAAGAAGGCCGGGTATAAACCTGCTAAAAACCCAATAAACAGCACTGATACCACGGCAACCGGAATTAGCCATGCTAAAGTGTGACCTGTTATAATAATATTTTTATCGGCCAGGTGATTGAATCCTGGCAAAAAAATATATGCTGCAACAATGGCTATGATAACCGCCGCCAAGGTAACCATGATAGATTCGGATAAAAATTGGGCAACCAAATATTTTCGGGCCGAACCTAGCACTTTGCGTACACCTACTTCCCGGGCCCTGTTAGCCGAACGGGCAGTGGAAAGGTTCATGAAGTTAACGCAGGCTATAAGAAGGATAAACAGGCCTATGACCGAAAAGATATAAACATATTCGCTTGTGGTATTGGGGCCCAACTCGCCTGTTTGATTGGAATGCAAGTGAATAGCCGTCAACGGGAGCATATTCAGCCGAAAGAAACTGCCGCCTTTCTCAAACTCAGCGTAGCTCATTTTAAGCTCCTGCTGCATTTGTTTGCCGCTATATTTTTGCAACATTTTTGGAAATTGTGCTTCCAATTGTTTATAATCAGCGCCTTTGCGCATCACCACGTAAGTGTTATAATCGCTACGCAACCATTCAATTGACTTGCTATCCGGGAAAGACGCCATGGACAAGATGAAATCGGCAGTAAAATGAGATTGTTTAGGTATGTCTTTTATCACCGCTGTGATTTTCAACGGTTTATTGCCGTCTGTAATCAAATTTTGGCCTACAACATTTATCCTATTAAAATATTTTTTTGCAGTTGATTCAGTAATTACTACTGTATTTGGTTCTGTTAACGCTGCTGACTTATCACCATAAATAATGGGTAAGGTAAAAACGTCAAATAAGGATGGGTCGGCAAATAGCATGTTGTATTCGAGGATATTTTCATTTCCCTTTTTCACATGCATCCCTCCGCCGTTTTTTATTCGTACTGTATTTTCAACGGAGGGGTAATCAGTTTTAAGCGTTTTTGCCAGTGGTGGCATACAAACGGCATATTGTTTACGGTTACCGCCAAGCTTAAGGTCTTCGTTTACACGATAAATGCGGTCGGCATTAACATTGTATTTGTCGTAGCTAAGTTCGTCAACTACATAAAAAGCAATGAGGATACAGGAGGCCAGACCTAAAGAAAGTCCAAGTATATTTATGATGGTAAAAGCCCGATTTTTTTTGAGGGAACGAAACGCCGTTTTAATATAATTTTTGAACATAGCCTTATTGCTTTAGAAATAATTAGGCAAAAAACTCTCAAACTAACCCCTTCTGCTGCCAGAAGGAGTTAGGGAGACACATTAATCAACTGTTATATTAAACTAAATACAGTTCCGGGCCGGCCTGTAACCAGGTCGTTATATCATTATATTTTCCATCACAGTTTGACCATCCAACAGGCGGATGATGCGATGGCTGTAGCGGGCATCATGTTCAGAGTGAGTTACCATGATGATGGTTGTTCCTTGTTCGTTCAGGTCGGTAAGTAATTCCATTACATCGTTACCATTGCTGCTGTCCAGGTTACCAGTGGGCTCATCCGCAAGGATCAGCTTTGGCTTGTTTACAACTGCACGGGCAATTGCCACACGTTGTTGCTGACCACCCGACAACTGTTGTGGGTAGTGGTTGCGGCGGTGCATGATCTGCATTTTATCAAGCACTTCCTCAACACGCTTTACCCTTTCAGCACTTGGCACACCTGTATATATCAAAGGCAGCTCTACGTTTTCAAACACCGTCAATTCATCAATCAGGTTAAAGCTCTGGAAAACAAAGCCGATATTGTGCTTACGCAGGTCGGCGCGTTTGCGCTCATTAAAATGAGCTACTTCAACGCTGTTGAAGACATAGCTTCCGCCATCAGGATCATCAAGCATGCCCAGGATGTTGAGCAGGGTTGATTTACCACAGCCAGACGGGCCCATTATCGCAACAAACTCTCCTTTTTTAACTTCAATAGAAAGTTTGTTCAATGCGATAGTTTCTACCTCTTCAGTGCGGTAAAATTTTTCGAGATCAGTAATTTTTATCATTTGTGCCTCCTAAACCCTTCTCTTTATTTACAAGGATTTGATTTTTGTATGTGTTAGTTAATTAATTAGTTATTCTCTATTATTTAGTTAGTATTAGTTCCTGTATGGTGTTATAGTTTTCATAACTGGATGTAATCACTTTATCACCCTCTTTTAAGCCCCTGGTCACTTCGTAGTAATTTGTGTTTTGCCTGCCCAGTTGTAAATCAACCCTGTAAGCCGTCTTGCCATCCTCACTCACTTTGAATATCCAGTTGCCGCCGGTTTGCTGGAAGAATCCACCCAAAGGCAATAACAATGCAGGAACCTCGTCGCCGAATGTCAAATTGATTTGCAGCGTTTGGCCCTTTCTTAAACCCGGGGGCACATCGCCCACAAACTCCATATCAACCGGGAATTGGCCATTGGTTATCTGTACGAAAACCTTTTTTACTACCAATTTATAAGTCTTGTTATCTGTCGGATATAGGGCGGTTAAACCTGTTACTACCCTGTTGATATAGTGGTCATCCACAAGCGCCCGTATCTTAACACCTGTGAAACCGTCAATTTGTGCAAGGTGGTCACCCCTATTCTTATTCTGGCCAACTTCAGCATCTAATGATGTTAATTGCCCATCGATAGGGGCTACAACAGTTAAGGCAGCGACTTCTTTTTTCATTAATTGCAGGCTGTTATTCATTTGGGCATATTGTTCCTTTGCCTGTTTCGTTTGTTCGCGGGTTAATAGCGTGTCCTGTTTCAGGATTTGAGCAGCAAGCTTTCTCTTTCGTAATTGATACTGGTAGGTATTCTCTGCAACCTGGTACTCCTGTAGTCCAATCGCCTTTTGTGCATACAGTTTTTTGTCGAGGTTATAAACCCGTTCGGCATCCTTAAAAGCATTGTCGGCATCTGCCATGGCTGTCAGTTTGCCTACCGTGTTTTGTTCGGCGTTGTTCTGCGATATCTGCATTTGGGTTTGCACATTGTAAACTGCATTTTCTGAATTAGCCAGGCTTAGTTCTACATCGGTATTAGATAATCTTAGTATGCGATCTCCCTTTTTAAGTTTGGCGCCGTCTTCAACGTACCTTTCTTCAACACGTCCACCCTGCACAGCGTCAAGGTAGATGGTGATCTTAGGGTACACGATGCCGTTCACGGGGATGAACTCCTGGAATGGCCCTTTGGTTACTGTACTTATTGTAAGACGGTCAATAGGCGCATTATACTTACTTTTACCTGTAACAGCAATAACACCTACATACCCGAAGACTCCTACAAACACTGCAATAGCAGCAATTATCATTAAACGTTTGGTATTCCACCTGCTTTTTTCAATTTTTCTATCCACTGTTATATATTATATTTTGGTATTGTTTACAAAAAGATATGCCACAAATTAAAGGACTGTTTTTCAGCAATTTAATATCAAATTGACTAATCAAAGCGTACGCTTATGTTACAGCAAGTGTACGGTTATGATACAGTACTTTTTTACTTCAATTGGTAAAAAAGCTGTTTTTCAACTACTTGAAAAGATGGTAAATGAGTTGATGTGTTGCATTGACCTACAATATTGTGATGAATTAACTAATTTGCCGACTGATAGCCGTTGAATTTATATAAAAACTAATAAAATGATACTAAAAAAATCAACTGTTTTAGTTGTTGATGATGATATAGATGTACTAACAGCCGTAAAACTTCTGCTTAAAACCGAAGCCCAGGAGGTAATAACGGAAAAAAATCCTGAAAACCTGAATTGGCTGCTTCAACGCAACCAGGTTGATCTTGTTTTGCTGGACATGAACTTTAACAGCGCTATTAATACAGGTAACGAGGGCCTTTACTGGCTGCGTAAAATAAAGGAATGGAAGCCGAACGTTTGCGTGATCATGATCACGGCCTATGGTGATATAGACCTGGCTGTGCGTTCGTTAAAAGAAGGCGCAAACGATTTTATTGTAAAGCCATGGCATAATGAAAAACTGATAGCCACGATCAAGGAACTTTTAGACAAACAGGAAGGTACCAAGCCTGCAAAGACCACTGTAAAAACGACAGGCGATACTTCTATACTTGGAGATTCGGATGTGATGCAGAATATTTTTCATAAAGTTAACAAGATAGCCCCTACCGATGCTAACATCTTAATATTAGGTGAAAATGGCACGGGCAAGGACCTGATGGCTAAGGCTATCCACGAACGCTCCTTACGGGCCGACAAGCCTTTTGTTAAAGTTGACGTAGGCGCCTTGACAGATACGCTTTTTGAAAGTGAACTGTTCGGACACAAAAAGGGCGCCTATACCGATGCCCGCGAGGACAGGCCCGGTCGTTTCGAAGATGCCCATGGCGGTACGCTGTTTTTGGACGAAATAGGCAACATTTCCCTGCAGCAACAAGCCAAATTACTGACAGTTCTCCAGAACCGCCAAGTGACCCGCCTGGGCACTAACAAAGCGGTGGATGTAGATATCAGGCTGATATGTGCCACAAACCTACCCCTCTCTGAATTGGCTAACGAGAATCGTTTCCGGAAGGATTTGATCTATCGTATCAATACTGTCGAGATCAATATGCCGCCACTGCGTAAACGCAGTGAAGATATAGTGATACTTGCAAAGCATTTTGCCAAAACGTATGCAGGCAAATATTTAAAACCGGCAGTTGATTTTGATACGACTTCGTTACAAAAATTAAGAACGTACAATTTCCCAGGCAATGTACGCGAACTGCAATACACTATCGAACGTGCGGTAATTATGGCCGACGATCATTTGCTAAAAGCTGATGACCTGATATTCTCAATACTGGAAACGCCTGCCGAAAACGAGGTGGAGGCAGATAACGTTCCATTGAGCATTTTAGAGAAAAATGCCATCCTGAGAGTTATTGAAAAAAATAACGGCAACATAACCCGCGCCGCCAAAGAACTGGGTTTGACACGCACGGCATTATATCGCAGACTGAGTAAATATGATATTTAAGAGATACGAATGGCGGCTGTTGCTACGGGTGCTTATACTTTTTATCACCTTAACTGTCACGTCAATTTTGGCGGTGCAGGGCAGTTATCCCTACCTGGTGATAACCTGCCCCATGCTGGTGTACGAACTGATAGAAATGATACGCTTTCAGAAAAAGGCCCAGGACGAAGTGACCCAGTTTGTTGAATCTATTCATTACCGCGATTTTTCCCGTCATTTTGACGTACGTAAGGCACCCACTGAACTAAAACCACTGAGAAAGGGTTTCAACGAGATCAACAGCACATTTAAACTCATAAGCCGCGAACGGGAAACGCAATACCATTACCTGCAAAAAATACTGGAGCTGGTGGATACGGGCATACTATCGTACGACAGTGAAACTGGCGAAACAGGCTGGATAAATGAGGCGTTTAAAAGAATAATTGGTATCCCCTATCTCAAAACCATTCATTCGCTGGAAAAACGTGAGCCTGATCTTTATAAGGACATTATCACACTCAAGCCAGGGGACAGCAAAGTAATCACCATTACCCGCGAACAACAACTGGTAAAAATACTGGTTTCGGCGAGTTTGCTGCGCAGCGATGAAAGAATTTATAAGCTGGTTGCTTTTCAAAATGTAAGCGAGGCATTGGACGAAACGGAATCAAGGGCATGGCAAAAGCTATTAAGTGTAATGACGCATGAGATCATGAATTCGGTAGCGCCTATCTCGTCGCTCGCTGACACGCTAAAAAACCGCCTGCAAAGTCCGGAGTTTACCAACAGTGCCATGGGCGGGCAACTAGAAGATCTTGAACTAGGTATAGACACTATTAAACGCCGGAGTGAAGGGCTGCTTAAATTTACTGAGAGCTACCGGAACCTGAACAAGATAACAAAGCTCGACCTGAAAAAAATACTGGTGCGCGACCTGTTTGAAAACCTCAACAGCCTGATGCAGCCCACGATGGAAAAGAAACACATTGAACTGGAAATAGTACTGCGCGACCCTGCACTGGCTATTGAAGCAGATGTGAATCTCATCGAGCAAGTGCTGATAAACCTGGTGGTAAATGCTATTGAAGCCGTTAAAGACCGTGATGACCCGCGTATTTCATTATCTGCCGAAGTGCTGCCTAATAACCGCACGGTGGTTAAAGTGTCAGATAACGGGATGGGTATCCCGGTTGAACTACTGGATAAAATATTTATTCCTTTTTTTAGTACGCGCAAAACAGGCAGCGGCATAGGTTTAAGCCTTTGCAAACAAATTATGCTGCTACATAAAGGCAATATACAGGTACAAACTGCGGACGGAAAAGGTTCGGCGTTTTTGTTGCAGTTTGTAGGGTAATTGATGCTTATTTAGGAGTAGATTAAACTATAAGCGGCGAATTGTCTATTATATTAAGCACCTTTCCAACCATTACTTCGATGTCGAAGGGTTTTTTAACATAGTCGTTGGCTTTACATTCCTCAACTATTAGCTCGACATTATCAGACGTTGAAAGTATGATTACCGGGATGTCTTTGAGTTTTTCGGCTTGCTTGATCTTAAGACAGAAACGATGCCCCGGTTGATTATTAATAAATTCGTCGATTAAGATCACGTGGGGTTTAAACTCCAGTATCTCATCCAGGTTTTTTGGTTCCGGTGAGCTAAAAGTTTCAAATCCTTCCTCTTCCAGCAAATAAGCAACCAACATACGGATATCATGATCATTTTCAATAATCAAAACTTTCTTCTTCATCGGGTTCAATAGTGTTTTCAATCAGGTACAACGAATATACGGTTTTAAATTAAAAAATTATTATTTGAGTTAAATGAATTGCATTTAACGGCTAATTTTCACCTTATGTTTGGCGCTTTCAGCACTCACAGGTAACCGACAACTTGGTTAACTTTAAGAAAATTTATCAGCATGAAAATAGTAAGGGTACAATACACTACAAGGCTGGAATATGCGGCCGCTAATATGGAAAACATTACCAACGTTGCCCATGAAGTCAAAAGGCTTAACCACCCCGGTATCAAGTATGCTGCTTTTTTGCTGCCCGATGGAAAAACGTTTATGCATTTTGACCAATTTGAAAATGAAGATGCGCACGAAGTTTTAACAGGACTTGATTCCTTCAAAAAATTCGCAACCGAATTAGAGGCAAGCGGGCTTGAAGCGGAGCCGAAACTGAACCTGTTGACATTGGTGGCAGCTTCTTACGAGATTTTGGGATAGGAACCTAGCAGGTGTTGATCATAAATAGCTGCTCATCTTTTCAATAATAGAAGCGAACAACACAACCAGGGCGAATAAAATAAACAGATGTACTAAAATCAGCATCCAGGTACCCATATAAGGGCGGAACAGGTGATATAAGTCTGAATGGCCTTGTTTCTTGTTCATTTCTATCAAAGTTATTTTAAATAGGATACAATTGCAACAGTCAACGCTACCATTGTCGCTGACATAATAAATCCTTATCAGTAAATATGTGTTAACATTAATTTAACAATATACTCATATTAAGGAAATATTCAAAGCGTTAACTTTACACTATCTTAAAAGAAAAACGTGATGCATAGCAAAAGCCAAACCAAACGCTCCGAAAGCGATATAGTTCAAATTAAGGCCATTAACGAGGATACTTATTGGTCAAAAGAGTACGGAATCTCATTGGAAAATCTCAAAAACATGGATTATAATACCGGGATTTTTGATAAAATCGTTGATTCTCATATAAAGACTCAGAATTCCAATAACTAATCGAAAATATAGTAATGAGCTGTTGTCGACGTTGTTACTTAATGTCCTAATGCAGTTTGTTACGGGTAAACTAACCGTCTGTGCGCTATATTCGTTCGGTTATTAACCGGTAATCTTTATCCAGGTACAGTATCTTGAATTTCCAGGTTTCGCTGTTGGAAAATGTTATTTTAATAAGCCATTGACCGCCTGCCTTTGTTAATTCCCATTTCCCCCCGATTAAGTTCGGATAATTGCTAGCCCCGTATATTCCGTTACTCCGTGCAAAATCGTTAGACAACGCAAAGGAGTAATAGTTTTGCTGTTCATTGCATAAGTCACCATAAGGAGTAGTACATCTGTAATAAGCAGCGTGCGACCCTTTGTCAAATTGCTCGTTGATACGTAACAACCACTTGGCGCCCACCAATGCTTTTTTTAAAGAATCAAGCGTAATAAGACTTGCGATATTTTCCGGGGATATCTTTTTACTTGAATCCTTGCTGAAATCAATTTGCTCAATGACAAGTTCGCGATCCAGGTCACGTATCATTCGCCGCCATACACCGGTTTTTATATTATTCTTGTAATTGCCTTTCCAATAAACCGGGTTACGTGTCGAGTCTTCGTATTCCAGCCACGCCCCCTCCTTTAAAAGTTCAGTGTAATATTGAGTCAAGAAATAAGTACTTATTTTGTCGCCGGTTTTTGGATCGAATGCGTCAACGAGTATGGTATCGCAATGAGGATTACGCTTTAAAACCTTTATACCGCTGCTTTTTATACCATCATAGTAACCAGCACCGGTATTGCTGAAATATTCATAAAACAAATAACTTGAGGA
This sequence comes from Mucilaginibacter sp., assembly GCA_043739405.1. Taxonomy (GTDB): domain Bacteria; phylum Bacteroidota; class Bacteroidia; order Sphingobacteriales; family Sphingobacteriaceae; genus Mucilaginibacter. Next base: position 163,070 of record JAYUEE010000035.1, read on the forward strand.
ATCGGCCCGAAAATATTCATAATTCAATTTTTGAGTTCCATCGTAGTTTATGGAAACATAGAATGGACTCTTACTATCGTTAGGAATGACGCGCGACTCGCGCCCGGACAATTGCACACCCTCTATTTGAAAAAACCGAATTAACGTATCCCGTTTGATTTTTTCGGCCTGTTTTTGCGCTAAGCTAAATTGGACTGATGCTAAAAAAGCGATGAGAAATAATACCCGCATGTTTTTCAGATTAGCCTAAAGTTAACAACATTATTACTTTATGTTCGGGTACCGCAAGAGAATACCTTTGGCATAATTCTCACATCACCACTTTTACCTTTATCTGCCCGTTTGATAAAGTGCGGATGATCAGTTTGTCGGCAGTCGGATAAATTGCCTGTATATCCAAATCCTTTATGGTTACATCAGAGTGTATCCCATTACCATAATCGCGGCTTGCCTGCTTTTGTATTTTGACTTTACTGTCTGCAATAAATTGCGAACAATTGTAGACGGCCTGGCGACGAATCATATCAGTAATTTTTCCATTAAACATCCATTTGGCTGCCTTCAGCATCCAGGCCTGGGTCTGCAGGTCGAAGCTGAGATCGGGGAATGACAGAACGTGTGTTGCTGGGTCATAGGTCGGTGTTCCGACAAGGAAAATCGAACCTGTGTTAGAACCTTTAAAATCCACCTGCATCACAATTTGCTTACCAATACCCCATATTTTAGTTTTATCGACTATAAAGGTTTTGCCTGCGACCTCAGCACTCTGCCCTACTATTTGCTGATTAACGATATTAGTAAGATGGTCGTAATTCTCCAGTAAGTCCAGGTAAATATTAAAACCATTCGTTGGGGTATAAGTTGTCAAATTTGGCAATGGCTTTGGCGGTTGTGGATTGCTTGCTATAGTTACCACAGGTTTGGCAGACAACCCCACCGAAAAACTAAGCAGCGAGCCATTGAGGTTAAAATTACTTATCCGTACCGATTGCGGGTTTATGGAAAGGTACCCCATATCCATTTTGGTTTCGCCTGCAAGGTTGTTCCACATTTGCTCTACCATCGGTTTTATGTTATACGCGGCAATGCGGGCGTCCACTTGTTTACCCAAGTCACCTAAGGGGCCTGTAAGGTATTGTATTAACCGGTCTGTAACATCGATGTTGCCCATAAATACATTGCAACGGTCTATCGCCTGGGGGGCAGGGTATAAAACGGTTTTGGACCGCAAATGATAATCGGGCATTACATTGATCGTGGATTGATAAGATATCACCATCCTGCGCGGTGTTTCATCGCCGACACCGCATTCGGCCGATACTGCAGGCACAATGGGTGTAGGGCCAGAGCCTAAAAGCGTTGCGCATTTGGCGCAATAAGACGCTGTGAAGCCATAGCTACCTGTAAACTTAAGGTTGATAATATTATTGTTACCGGTAATCGCGAAAGGCGTACGTGTAAAAGTATACTGGTATCGGAGGCCTTCACAAGGCTGCTGGTTATCGGAATATTTATTTGGAACGGAGTTTTCGGCTTGCACAAAGAAGCTTTTCAAATCAACGGTAACAGGCACCTCTACATTGGATACGGGCTGAACGATAGCTGGGGGGGTATTCGTTTCGGTACTAGCCGGGGCCGTGGGTGGTTTAACCGCTGCGCAGGAATAAAGTAAAAACGGTAATATAAATATGGGGGAAAGCTTTTTTGGTGTCATGTTCAGGCAAATGTTCAACGCCTGTAAAAATAATAAAGGTTTGGAGTTTTTGAGGTGAATATTTGAAAAATGCTTAGCGTGTCAGCCGCAAATCCGTTTCGGAACTTGTGCCGCCCCCTGTCACCGGGGTAAAGGTGTGGAGTAACATTTTATGTTGTGAAAATTCGGAAACATAAATGTTCATAGGTGTGGTTAACTTGAAATTGGGATTATTTGCAACATCGATATAATTTAAGATAAGCGAACCATTAGTGAGTTTATATTTAAATCCAAATTGGCTATTCGGTTCGGTACCCAGGCTCTCGAGGCCGGTACTGTCGGAAATAAACTGGTAATAATAACCCGCCAAGTTGTTATAATCATGAGTTATTGCGCCTCCAAAATTACCGGAACCTGCACGTACCGTATCTGAGTAAAAAGTCCATTTACCCCTAAGGTTAGTCAAATTAAGCGTATTAGGTGACGGTGTTGGCTTTGGATGGCCAAACCATTTGATGCAGCTTGTAAGTGTTATTGAAACAATGAGGATAAATATGAATTTTTTCATGTACAGGTCTGCAGAATGAGAATACGTATAGTACGTATAACGTAAAACAGGGTTAGTATGTAACAGCCCGGGATATAAATGCTGTCTTATTTATTGTGAAGAGATTATATGCTCTGCCAATTTGACAAGATTTTGACTTTGGCTCGCACCTTGATGAATGGGCATTAGATAATTACGTTCATTCTAAAAATAAGATAAACTATGCAAGAAAAAGGAACGATCTCGATACATACCGAGAACATTTTCCCGATCATCAAAAAATTCCTGTACTCTGACCACGAGATATTCCTGCGTGAACTGGTATCCAATGCTGTTGACGCAACGCAAAAACTGAAACGTCTTAGCTCATTGGGACAAGTAAAAGGTGATGTAGGTGACCTTCGCGTTGAGATAGCTTTTGACGAAAAGAAGAAAACCATTACCATTTCTGACAACGGTATCGGCATGACCGCAGAAGAGATCAAGAAATATATCAACCAGATCGCATTCTCGGGCGCAGAAGAGTTTATGGAGAAATTCAAGGATTCTAAAGATGCCAATGAGATCATCGGCCGTTTTGGCCTCGGATTCTATTCTGCGTTTATGGTGGCCGATACGGTTGAAATAGAAAGTTTATCATACCAGGAAGGCGCTGAACCTGCTCACTGGACCTGCGATGGCAGCACGGAATTTGAACTAAGCGAAGGCACGCTGACCGAACGCGGAACGGAGATCACCCTGCATGTCAATAAGGACAATGAGGAATTTTTAAGCAAATACAGGCTGCAGGAAATATTAGATAAATATTGCCGTTTCCTGCCTGTACCTATCATATTCGGCACCAAAACTGAAGAAGAACCGGACGGCGAGGATGAAGAAGGTAAGCCAAAAACAAAATCAGTTGAAGTTCCTAATATTATCAATGATACCAACCCGATCTGGACAAAGTCGCCGAATGACCTGAAAGACGAGGACTACCTGGATTTTTACAAACAGCTCTATCCTTTCTCAGAGGAACCACTATTCTGGATACACCTTAATGTGGATTACCCTTTTAATCTAACAGGCGTATTATACTTCCCTAAACTCAAGAATGATTTTGAGTTTCAAAGAAATAAAATCAAATTATACTCACGCCAGGTATTTATTACCGACGAGGTAAAAGACATTGTGCCCGAGTTCCTGATGCTGCTGCATGGCGTTATTGATTCGCCGGATATCCCATTGAATGTATCGCGGAGCTTCCTGCAGGCTGATGGCAATGTGAAGAAGATAAACAGTTACATCACCAAAAAAGTAGCTGATAAATTGTCAGAGTTATTTAAGGCAGATCGCGAAGCTTATGAGCAAAAATGGCCGGATATCGGTTTGTTTGTAAAATATGGCATGGTGAGCGAAGAAAAGTTTTATGATAAGGCAAAAGATTTCGCATTGCTGACCAACACAGATAAGAAAAATTTCACGTTAGAAAAATATAAGGAAAAGGTTGCACCTCTTCAAACGGATAATAACGGGCAGTTGGTCTACATCTATACCAATGACCCTGAAAAGCAGGATGGGTTCATTCAATCTGCTAATAAGAAGGGGTATGATGTTTTGCTAATGAATTCGCCTATTGATAACCATTTTGTGAGCAGCCTGGAACAAAAGTTGGAGAAAACATCGTTAAAACGTGTTGACTCTGATGTTGCCGATAAACTCATCAAAAAAGACGATGCTCCTGCACATATACTGACTGAAGAACAATCTGCAAAAGTGAAAACCATCTTTGATAAAGCCATCAATAAACCCGCTTACAAAGTTGAATTGGAAAGCCTGAACCCAGATGAATTACCTGTTACGGTTACGATGGACGAGTTTATGCGCCGTATGAAGGAAATGGCTGCCATGGGCGGTCGCATGGGCTTTTATGGGAATATGCCTGATAATTACAAAGTCGTGATCAATGCCAACCACAAATTAGTTAGCAAAATACTGGAGCAGGAAAACGAAGAAAACCAGTCGCAATTGGCCAAACAGGCATTTGACCTTGCACTATTATCCCAGGGCCTTTTAACCGGGGCCGAATTGACCGAATTTGTTAATCGCAGCGTTAATTTGATCTGATAGTATCATACGATTGAAAATTAAAGCGATAGGCAAACCTATCGCTTTTTTATTATATTAATTTTTAAGTAATTTTATGGAATCTCCGCTCGTTATTCATCATAGCTGTATTATGAAGACAATGAAAAATCTATTCATCCTGTTACTAATAGTTAGTGCCGGATTAAGTGCGGCAAGTGCACAAACTTCAAGAAAAGATAAAAACGCAGCTAAAGCTGCCGCTATAAAAAGTGATATCGGAAATAGACGTTACACTTTTCTTGCTAATGAGATGGTCCCGCAGGGAGGCGGGAGTAAGCAATTGGATTATGGTTATGACTTTCGCGTAACCCCTGATAGCGTGATATCATACCTGCCCTATTTTGGACGTGCTTATTTTGATGTACCCTATAACCCGACAGATGGCGGTATTAAGTTCACTTCAACCAATTTTGAATATAAGGCTGTGGAGCGGAAAAAAGGTGGTTGGGAAATAACTATAAAGCCGAAAGACGTAAAAAATCTCACCAGCATAGTGCTTTACGTATCATCAACTGGCTATGCATCATTAAGCGTAACCAGTTTTAACAGGGACTTCATAACTTTTAATGGTGTTTTAGAAGAGAAGGGCCGCGACATAGCTGAAGTAACCCCTGCGGTTGCCCCTGTCAAGGTACAATAACAGTTTTGAAATGCCTGAGGTAATGCGGAATTACTAATTGTTATCGAGTAACCCTGCATTGTCTTTCAATGCAACTCCTGAGAGTTTCCTTTTAAAACATTCCTGTATTAAATAAAATATCTTCTTTGAAGCTTGTTTAAAGCTCAAGCCATGGGGCCTGATGTTGGAAATACAGTTACGCGACTCATCCGTAAGCCCGGGACGCGGATCAAAAGTTAAATAAGCTCCCATACTGTCTGCAGCACTCAATCCGGGCCGTTCGCCTATCAGGATAAGAGATAGTTTGGCGTTCAGGTGTTTTCCTATATCATCAGCAATGGCAACCCTACCCTGTTTCACCAGGCAAATAGGCGAAAGCTTTAATCCGGCAGCTAATAATTGCGGGATCAGTACTTTCAATAAACTGAGGGCGTGATAATTTACCGCCGTCGCGGAAAGACCGTCGGCTATTGATATGACGATATCACAATTTGTTGCATAGTCATTTAACCGAGCTACTGCGTCGTCGTTGAGCTGCCGGCCAAGATCAGGCCGTTGCAGGTATTGTTCGCGATAAGCTGCGTTGCTGTGCAATTGCAGCACCGGTAATTCAAATTGTATTAATTCTTCGGATAACTTATCCAAATCAAGTTCAGAGTAAACCGCGTCACGGGCATGGGCGTGCGCCAGGTTAAACGCAAGAGACTGTTTAAGGGGAATACTCGCTCCGGTACGCCCAAGTCCAATACGTGCTGCGGTAAACTCTTTTAGCGGCCCCAGGAAATCATCTTCAACCGTACCTACTTTATCCATGCTTTCATTTGCTTTACTAATTCGATGTTTCTTTTGCTGCTTAGTTTGCCTTTATCATCCATAATGCCCTGCCGTACCAACCATTGTTCAAATTCAGGCGCGGGCCTTAAACCAAGTACTTGACGCAGGTAAATAGCATCATGGAAAGATGTTGACTGGTAATTGAGCATAATATCATCTGATCCGGGCACACCCATAATAAAATTGCAGCCGGCTACTCCCAAAAGCACCAGTAGGTTATCCATATCGTCCTGATCAGCTTCCGCGTGATTGGTGTAGCATATATCAGCGCCCATCGGCAGCCCTAAAAGTTTACCGCAAAAGTGGTCTTCTAAGGCAGCGCGAATGATTTGCTTGCCGTCGTACAAATATTCAGGCCCGATAAAACCTACCACCGTATTAACGAGGAAGGGATTGTATTTGCGGGCGACAGCATAAGCCCTTACCTCGCAGGTTTGCTGGTCGACACCATGGTGGGCATTGGCGGATAGCTCGCTACCCTGCCCGGTCTCAAAATACATGACATTATTCCCAATTGTACCCCGGTTAAGCGATAAGGTAGCTTGATAAGCTTCGTCCAGTAGCGCCAGATTTATACCGAAACTGGCATTGCTTTTTTCGGTACCGCCTATGGATTGAAAACACAAATCGACAGGGAGACCTTGCTTGATCAATTCGATAGTCGTGGTGACATGCGTTAATACGCAGGACTGTGTAGGAATATCAAATTGCTGACGCAGTGTATCGATCAGCAATAAAAGACTACTTACTTCTGAGAGGCTGTCCGTTGCGGGGTTAATCCCTATCACCGCATCGCCGCTGCCATATAACAAACCATCGATAATACTGGCAGCAATTCCACGTGCGTCATCTGTTGGATGATTGGGTTGCAACCGGGTTGAGAAATGTCCCTTTAAACCAATCGTATCCCTGAACTTTGTAACCACTTCACACTTTCGTGCAACAGCTACCAAATCCTGGTTTCGCATCAGTTTGGATACCGCCGCTGCCATTTCAGGAGTAATACCGGGCGCTACTTTATTCAAAACATCACCTGTAGTTTCATCACTCAAAAGCCAATCTCTCAGTTCGCCAACAGTTAAACTATTTATTAAACTAAATTCTGTATTACTGTGATTATCAATGATTAGTCTTGTAATTTCATCATCCTCATAAGGTATGACTACCTCGTCAAGAAAAACTTTAAGTGGCACATCGGCTAACGTCATTTGGGCAGCGACACGTTCTTCATAACTTTCGGCACACAGGCCCGCCAGCACATCCCCCGAACGATGGGGCGATGCTTTGGCAAGGAGGGTTTTAAGGTCCTTAAACCTATACACCTTTCTGCCGATAGTATGATGGTACGACATAGCTTATTCGGATGAGATCATTACTGCAGCTTGTTCAAGCATTACATCATCCGTTATCCTTACCTTATGTTTGCCCATCAACAGAAACAGGATAACGACTGCGGCGAGGCCGCCAAAAAAGTATAAACTCAGAAGCGGGTTCAAATAGACGATCGCAACAAGGCACAATGTTGACAGAAGCAGGGCAATAGCGGGAAAATAAGGGTAAAAAGGGGATGTAAACGGGCGTTCTAAACCAGGTTCTTTACGCCGGAGTTTAAAAAGGCTCAACATGCTCATCATGTACATCAGCACCGCCCCCATAACGGATATGATAATTACTTGTTGCGTAGTGCCTGTAAATAGCGCGACAAAACTGATGATACCACCTGCAATCAGCGCCCAATGCGGCGTTTTAAAACGACGACTGACCTGTGCCAGGAACCGGGGCAGGTAGCCACTTCGTGCCATGGCAAAAACCTGCCTTGATGACGCCAGTATAGTGCCATGAAAAGATGCTATCAACCCGAATAAACCGATGCTGGCAAATACCTTGGTCAAACTATTCGATTTACCCAGAACAACACTGATTGCTGCGGGTAATGGATAGTCCAGGTTTGCGAGTTTTCTCCAATCGGTAAGGCCGCCGGTAAGTATCATTACACCCAAAGCCAGGAATATCAATGTACCAAGCCCATAAATATATCCCTTAGGTATATTTCGTTTAGGTTCCTTCACTTCTTCAGCAACCATCGCGACGCCTTCTATCGCCAGGTAAAACCACACTGCGAATGGCAAGGCCGCAAATACACCAGCCCAACCAAATGGCATTGGGTGGCTCATATAATTGCTCATCTTAAACCCCGGAGACACCACACCCATAAACAGTAACAGTTCGGCTACCGCTAAAATAGTCATCAGTACAGAAAATGCCGCAGACTCCTTAATACCTGCCACGTTAATAGCGATAAATACAATATTAAATGCAACAGCAGATTGAATGACAGGAATTGAGGGAGACAAAAAATGAAGATAACTGCCCAATGCAAAGCCAATGGCTGGTGTGGCGAACAGGAAATCAACGAGAGTGGCATATCCGGCAATTAACCCGGCTATAGGGCCCATAGCCCGGTAGGCATAAGCAAAGGCGCCGCCGGCATGAGGTATGGAAGCAGTTAATTCGGTATAACTGAATACGAACGTTATGTACATTACTGTTACGAGCACTGTGGCTATCAGCATCCCAATTGTGCCTGAAACAGCCCAGCCGTTATTCCAGCCAAAATATTCGCCTGATATAACTAATCCTACAGCAATGGCCCACAAATGAACCGGTTTTAATACTCTTTTAAGGTGCTCTGGAGCTGAATTAGCCATCAATTACGCTGGTGATTTATTGCCGCTTTAAGATAGTTAAAGCCGCTGTTAAATCAAAATAAGGCCTGTTATCAAATTGTTAACACCATTTTGGATGAAAATATAAAACATACCCGAAGAAAAATTGTTAACTAGAATGAAAAACATCCTTTTTATGTTACGTATTGAAATACCTGCAAAGGGTCATTCTTGCCTCGACTTTTCAAAACTCCAGCAAATGGATTTGCCCTCACCCCGTAACGGGTTTGGTTCTGAAATAAACAACAATATTGTATTGTTATTCGAAGATGAGCAGGACGCGATAGAATATACTTACCAGGTTGACAGCTATGCAGAATCATTAGACGACCAATCTGCGCAGGAATATAAAGCGGCAAACGAGATTATCAAAGCGATAAGCGATGACGATTTTGTTCGGAGTTACATCCTAGACTGATTATACTTCAATAATTACGCCGGCAAAAGTTAAACCACCGCCAAAACCGAGCATTAGTATTTTATTACCCGGTTTTATCTTACCAGCTTTAATAGCGATGTCCCAGGCTAATGGAATCGAGGCTGACGAGGTATTACCATAGCATTCAATACTGGTAAGCATTTTGTCCATCGGGTAATTCAACTCACCGGCGACGGCTTCAATAATTCTAAGGTTTGCGCTGTGCAGTATTACCCAATCCAATTGTTCAAGAGTCATGGCGTTTTTTGAAAGCAACTCTCCTACTTTATTGGTTATGGTTTGTATGGCCCATTTAAATACTACTTTTCCGTTTTGATGAATCTTACCATTGGGTACTATTTCCTCGCCGTTTACCGATGAGGCATGTTGTGAGAGATATAAATCCTTGCCGTGACTGCCGTCTGTTCCGGTTATGCCATTAAATATTTTAGCTGTCGCTGATGGCTCGACCAGTGCTACTCCCGCCCCATCGCCGAACAATATGCAAGAGGTACGATCGGTAAAATCTGTAAATTTTGATAAAGTTTCTGCTCCGAATACTAATATCTTTTTATGTGTTCCGGCTGCAATAAGGCCTTTTGCCAATACTAACCCGTATACGAAACCTGCACACGCGGCCATGATATCCAGGCAGCCGGCATTTTGAATATGAAATGCATTTTGCACCTGGCTGGCCATACTGGGCATCACCTGGTCTGCAGTTGTGGTACCCACCAAAATAAAGTCGACGTCATCTATTGTAATTCCGGGATTTTCAGCTAATAAATTTTTTACCGCCTTGATACACATATCACTGGTATACTCATCCGGTTCAGCAAACCGGCGTTCTTTGATACCCGTCCGGGATATTATCCATTCATTGTTCGTTTCAATTTTATCAGCAAACCAATCATTCGAAATTCTTTTAGAAGGTGCATAAACACTTATTGCAGTTATTTTGGAGTTCATTTATTTGATATTAGGTGCAATTGTATAAAATCAAATATACTATTGTTTAAAATGATTTAGTCAAATTGTAATTAAAGTAAGCAATTAGCTATCAAGCCGGTCCATCCCGTTTGGTGCGAAGCCCCTATTCCACGGCCTGTATCACCGTCGAAATATTCATGAAAGAGGATATAATCTTTAAAATGAGGGTCGTTTTGCAACTTTTCGTAATCGCCGTATACGGCCCTGCGACCATTTTTATCGCGCAGAAATATTTTTAACAACCGCATATAAAGTTCGTCGGCTACTTCTTTAAGGTTCATAAATGTACCCGAATTTGTGGGGCACTCCACCTTAAAATTATCACCATAATATTGATAAAAGCGGTGCAAGCTGTCGATGATCAGGTAATTCATCGGCATCCATACCGGTCCGCGCCAGTTGCTGTTGCCGCCAAACAAACCGCTATCGCTTTCAGCAGGCGTATATTTCACGCTGAACTGATGCCCATCAATAGCTATTGAAAATGGGTTATTCAGGTGATACTTTGATACCCCACGAATACCATGCGGACTCAAAAATTCATTCTCATCCAGCATGTATTTAAGCAAGGATTTCATCCGGTAAGTCCTGAGCAAACTTAATAAATGCTTTCCCGCACTGTTTTTCTCATCCCAGCGGGATACTAAGGAAGCCAAATCGGGCCGATTTTTCTCGAACCATTTCATGCGGCTACCGAATACAGGGCTGTCAGTAATGTCGCTGTCGTCCAATACTTCCGTAGCGAACAACGGTATCAGACCCACCACGCTCCTCACTTTCATTTTTTGTGTCGTATTATCAGTTGAGCGCAGCTGGTCATAAAAAAAGCCGTCTTCTTCGTCCCATAAACCCTCATTGTTATTTCCGAGACTGTCCATCGCACCGGAGATATAAATAAAGTGTTCAAAAAATTTGGAAGCAATATCGGCGTAAGCTACGTCGTAAGTTGTCAGTTCAGCCGCTATGCGTACCATGTTTAGCGACGACATAGCCATCCAACTCGTACCATCAGCTTGTTCCAGATACTGGCCGTTAGGCAATTGTGCGTTTCTATCGAAAACACCAATATTATCCAACCCAAGAAAACCACCTTCAAAAATATTATTACCCTGGGCATCTTTACGATTCACCCACCAGGTAAAGTACAGCATCAACTTGTGAAATATACGTTCGAGGAATTTGGTATCACCTTTACCCCCATTCGCTTCTTTATCCTGTTTATACAGCGTCCAGGTCACCATGGATAAAACAGGAGGATTTACATCACCGAAATCCCACTCGTAGGCAGGTAACTGCCCATTGGGGTGCATATACCAATCCCGCGTAAGCAAAAGCAACTGCTCTTTGGCAAAATCCATATCGACATTAGCCAGTGCTAAACAATGAAAAGCGAGGTCCCACGATGCAAACCATGGATATTCCCACTTATCTGGCATCGATATGATATCGCGATTGTTGAGGTGCGGCCATTTACTGTTACGGCCGGTCAATCTTTCGACAGGCGGTTTTGGCCCAACCGGGTCACCACTGAGCCATTTATGAACGTCGTAATGGTAAAACTGCTTGCTCCATAACATCCCTGCAAACGCCTGCCGCTGTATCATGCCGTGATCGGTATTACTATCGCGCGATAGTATGCTGTTATAAAAATCGTCAGCTTCAGCCTGGCGCGCCTTAAATATGGCGTCAAAGTCATCAAATGTACGCTTAGCATCAGCTGTAAGCCGAAGGCGCAGGGTAACACTTTGGCCTGCCTTAACGGTGATATCATAATTCGCCGCTGCTTTGGTGCCGACTCTTTTGGGGTTGATGGTTGCTGCCTGGTGGATTAAATAATCGTTTATGCCATCCTTGTAATAAAGTTTACCATCATCGTAATTGTAAAGACGTTTCGTATTGGTTTCGTTTTCACAGAAGAGTAGCTCAGGCTCACCTTCCGCTTTAAGCCAAAGCTGGCCAAGCTCCCGGTGAAAAATATCGACTACACCATGCGCGTCATCTTCCAACCGGGGTTTGTAATCATCATTACCCCATACCCAGGTATTGCGAAACCAAACCGTTGGCAGTACATTCAAAGCCGCATCCTGATCGCCGCGGTTATAGATGGTAATTTTTATCAGGATATCGGTCTTGGAGTTTTTGGCATATTCGGTAAATACATCAAAATACCGGTTCTGGTCAAATGTGCCCGTATCTATCAGCTCAAACTCACGGTCGTTTCTGCCCCTGCGTCCATTTTCATCTACAAGCCAGGCATAAGGATATTCCTGCTGCGGATATTTGTACAGGGTTTTCATGTACGAATGCGTGGGTGTGCTATCCAGGTAATAGTACAACTCCTTCACATCCTCGCCATGGTTCCCTTGTGGGTTTGACAGGCCAAAATAACGCTCCTTTAGTATCGGGTCTTTTTTGTTCCAGAGCGCGATCGCAAAACACAGGTATTGCTCCTCATCGCAAATGCCGGCAATGCCCTCTTCGCTCCAGCGATAGGCTTTACTACGTGCCATATCGTGGGTGATATAGTTCCAGGCGTCACCATTCGCACTGTAATCTTCACGTACAGTTCCCCATTGGCGGTCGGAAACGTAAGGGCCCCATTTTTTCCAGGCGTTGTCCTTTAACCTTGTTTGCTCTTCGTTCATTTACTTCCAGGCACTTCTTAAAAACCGCAGCCAGTTACCATGCATCATATTTTCTATATCCTGCTGTGTATAGCCGCGTTTTTGTAAGATAGCAGGAATTTTCTGCAAATCCGCAATAGTCTCCAAATCATAAGGGCATTGCTCGCGCCCAAAGGCACCGTCTAAATCTGAACCGATACCAACATGCAGGGCATTACCGGCAATTTGACAGATATGGTCCACATGGTCTATCATCGCCTCTAAGTTGCAATTCATTTCTTTGGGTGTGGACTTAAACCGTACCCAACCCGGCACCATCATCCATGCATCCAGCGCTGCACCAATGACAGCACCGCGATCTACAAGAGCCTTTATCATCTCATCGCTATATTGGCGATTGTGGTTTACCAAAGCCCGGCAATTATTATGACTTGCCCATACATGGCCGCTGAAATTATCGAGCGCCTGCCAAAAAGCATCATCACATAAATGTGTAGCATCCAGTATGATGTTTAGCCTTTCAATTTCCTTCAGCAAAGCAAGGCCATGCGGCCCCATCTGACCGGTTGCGTCTGTCCCGTTGGCATATCTTCCCGGTCCGTAATGTGCGGGACCGATAGCTCTAAGCCCATATTGATAAGCTCTTTCCAGATGTCCAACTGTTACGATAGAGTCAGCACCTTCCAAGCTTAAAATATATCCTATTGGCTTATTTACCAACAAATTACTGCCCCATAGTTCAACATGTGCTTCAAGTGAAGCCAGGTCAGTTATCTGAACCATTTCGCCATCATCTTCCATGGCTTTGTACCAGGCTACCTGGCCCTGCGTTTGCGCCCAGGCTTGCTCCGGCGAATGCCAGCCGGGCAGTCGATTATCCGGCGCAACATACCGCCCTATTTGCGTAGCCACCACTAAACCGATGTTGCCTTTACGCAATTCGTGCAATGATACTGTCCCGTTTCCTCTATCGGGTTTATCGGTTAATCCTTTTTCGCGGGCATTTATTTCAGATACTGGTTTGCGCAGATCGCGGTTCCATTCCAGCGCGTTCATACTCAAATCCAGGTGGGCGTCGATGGTAAACATTCTTAGTATGGTTTAAATCGTGATTTTACGGTCACGGGCTATATTTCTCCATTCTCCACTTATCTCATTATCTTCAATAGTTATTGCACGTTCATACAAAGCGACAGTCGGGCACACATGATAAGGCAACCCATATAATATATCTCCTATGTTATAACCATGTACATCTCCTGCATCTACAACTAAATGTTCTTCGCTATGGCCAACCATCACCAAGTCTGGGGCACTCAAAAAGTATATTCTTTTACCCAATTCGTTCTCGGCAGATATAGATTTGTGACCCACGTCCAGGCAAAGCTTAGTTTCGTCGGGAAGGGATATTACCCTTGATATCACTAGCGCTGCAGTCAAAAAGGGCTGTTCGGCGCAAATCAAACTATATCCCCTGTCCCAATAAATGAAAGTACCGGGACTACATTCTATCGTTGCTCTTTTAGCATGAATTGGAAATGTAGGTGAACCACCTGCGATGATAACAAGCTCAGGATACCCTTCTTGTTTAATATCGTCCACCAGCTCCAGCACGGACAAAAAGGCTTCATTGCACTTTTGAGTCCGGATTTCTAAATCAGCATCATGAATATGGCCATCATAAGCGTGCAAACCAATAATTTTGACACCGGGCAATGCCAGGCAATCGACAAATAAGGAAAATGCCTCTGATGGAAGGATGCCTGTACGGTTCTGACCGACATTCAGATCAATATAAACCGGGATTTCTAACTTGTTTTCCAGAGCCTTATCGGAAATATTCATTGCTGCCGCAATATTGTCTACCAGGCAGGAATACCCTGTATTGGGATAAGCTTTAATTAACTTAATAAAGCGCTCCAGTTTTGGCCCTACCGGCTGATACGCCAACAGCACGTCGAGCGCCTTACACATCCCCAGCATTTCAGCTTCAGCAATGATGGCGCACTTAAACTTGGTGATGCCGGCTTCAAGCATCAGTAAAGTAGCTTCTTTACACTTGTTGGTTTTTGCATGGGGGCGCAGGCGAGATACATCATCTATCATACTTTTCAGTATATTGATGTTTTGCTTTACCCTATCCGGATAAATAACCAGCGCCGGGGTGTCCAGCTTGTTTATATCATCTATAATATACCAGTCTTGCTCTGTCATCTTTATATGCTTTCGGACTTGTGGTCTTCCCGACTTTCGGACTAATTAAACCAATTCAAACAAGGCTTCTATTTCAACCGGAATATTATCCGGTAACGAACCCATCCCAACCGCGCTGCGCACGCCGATACCGTTATCTTCGCCCCATACTTTGGCAAACAGTTCGCTGCAGCCATTGATAATGAAGGGGTGCTTTTTAAAATCAAGGGTGCAATTAACCATGCCCAGTACTTTGATAACCCTTTTCACTTTATTTAAGGTACCTAAGTTGGCTTTAATTGTCGCTAAAATAGCTAATCCGACCTGTCGTGCCGCCAGTTTGCCCTCATCCATGTCCATATCATCGCCGATACGGCCAATAACGAGGCTTTTATCATCCTTTACGGGTCCGTGCCCTGATACGTACAGGTATCTTTCATCAATCAAACAGGGTTTATAAACGCCAAGAGGTGTAGGTGCAGGCGGCAGGTTGAGGCCAAGCGCTGCAAAATTTTCATCAGGTGTATTCATCGTATAAAACTATAAAGTTTTGTCGACAGGTAGAATTTTATCTTTAAATTATCATGACGTTTTAAACAAAACAAGGCCGGGGATCTCACCCCCGGCCCAAACCAAATTAATCTCAAATGTATGTTTAAACTAAAATTTTACTGTAATTCCCACATTAACTACGTAGTCAGCAAAAGCTGCATCACCATGTGTAACAGCCCCGGTTGTTGCCGCCGCAGCCGCGGTTGCTCTTCTATCTGCTACGCTTTGCGTGCGGTCGCGGATTATTGCAACCGGCATATATAAGTACAATGAAACATTTTTAATGCGGTAATTTATACCTGGTTCAGCTGCTATAACATAGCCTGGTCTTCTGTAACCGTCACTGCCACCAATTGCATCATGCACAGGCAAGCAATCATCGCGCAGACCCAAAGAAAAATCAAATTTATTAACGGCTAAACTTGCTCCAACCCTTACCAGAAACTGATCAGGCACACTAAATACATCGGCGGTGTACGGCGCATTTATAGAAGTTGCCGGCGCTGTTGCTGTTGACTTAGGAACACTCACATCCTGAGGATTAAATAGGTAATAAAAATTACCATAAAAGCCAAATTTCGGGGTAAAATTATAGTAAGCGTTTACTTCGGTAATGATACCTGTACCACCATCGCCCAATTGAATAGACTGATCAACATACTTAAGTGTTTTCTCACCTGTGACTGCATTCGTCAGGAAATAATCCTGCACATTGTAATCACCCGTAGCAAATTTTATACCCAAGCCTACTTGTACATTTCCTTTTGTGGCTTTTGCAGGGTCAAATAACCAATGATAGCCGGAAAGAGTAACATCGCCTATACCAAATGAATGGGTACTAAACCTTTTTCCGCTAGTTACCTGTGAACGGCTATTATCTGCTATAGGCAAATCTAATGCTATTGCCCAGCGACTGTCTAATACCCTTGTCAGTGTCATGTCCTGTGTGTACACTTTATTAATAACGTTATTTTGCAACCGTAAACGCTGGAACTGCTCCTGTTTGCCTACAAAGTGCCTGAATGATTTATAATAACGGCTATTATTGTTAAATAACCAGTAACTATTTGAATGTGTACTGTCTGGATGTTCATTCATTGTGCAAATACCACCTGTGCTTCGGATAGCTACACAGCCTTGGGCGAAAACGTTAGAATGATTTAATAAAATAAAGAGAGCGGCAATAAAAGAGAGTTTATAAAATGATTTCATGATTTTTTAAAAATGTTTAAGTTGATTGATGTTTTGTTTTAATGTTTTTATTAGGTGGTTAGTGATGTAGGGTGCATTTGTAGTGAAGTGCGCGGCAGTATAAACCATAGCGCCAGTATAGCTCCGTAGCTGCCGCCCCGCTCTATCCATTCGAAGAGTTCCCAATGCGGGTAAAAAAGTTCGGTTCCAATTTTCCAAACCAGCAGGGCGAAAAGTAAAGGGCGAATAGGCTTGATCAGTACGATGGAAGCGGCGGTTATTTCAAATATTCCGACGATATGGGCTACATTAGCCGGGTTAGAAAAGCCCAATGCTGTGTACTGGCCCATTATCCCCTTCTTTTCTGACAGGTTTAGCCAGCCATGTCCCGCGAGTAATAAAAAGACAACTACCTGCAG
>JAYUEE010000036.1:0-106365 GCA_043739405.1 Mucilaginibacter sp.
AATTGATCGCCCTGGCTTTAGCAGTAATCAAAAGAAATAGTCCTTTTGAAAAAACTTATTCTTTTTCTTGACTTTGCCATAGAAATCGCTAACGCAACCCGAGGTGAAAGGTGAAAGGATAAAGGTGAAAGGTCTTTTTTTAGCGTCGCCATTTACCTTTAACCTTTATCCTTTCACCTTTCGCCTTTCACTTTTAACCTTTCGCCTTTATCCGTTTACCTCATACAATAATGTCATTTTTCTGTGACAATTACATTACCAATTACTATGTTTGCATAACAATAATAAACCAATATAATTCCTCTTAATTAATCCTTCATGAGAAAACTTTTACTTATTGCGTTAGCAATAGCGCCGGTATTGTCGTTTGCGCAGGGTTTCCAGGTAAATACCGAAGGCCAGAAGCAAATAGGCATGGGCCACACAGGCACCGGTGTTGCACAGGACGGTGCAGCAGTGTTCTTTAACCCGGGTGCAGTGGCTATGCTGTCCCAAAACTATTTACAGGGCGGTATTAGTCCGCTGATGTTTAAATCGGTTTTTAACCCGGCGGGTACCAATGAACAGTTCCACACGGCCGACAAAACAGGCACGCCTTTCAACTTTTATGGCGTTTGGGGCCCTAAGGGCGCCCGGTGGAAAATTGGTATGGCCGTTTATACGCCTTTCGGCGGATTAACCGACTGGGGAACCACCTGGCCGGGTAAGTATTCGGCAGAGCTGCTTAATTTGAAGGCCATCTATTTTCAGCCTACGTTGAGTGTTAAAATAACCGACTTTATGAGCATCGGCGCCGGATTTGTGTACAATCACGGCAGTGTCGACCTTACGCAGGCTATTCCGTTATCAAATGGCTCGGGCCAACCGGGCCAGGCTGAATTGAAAGGCACCGGGAAAGGCTACGGCTGGAACGCAGGCATCTATTTCAAAACAGAATCTGGTATAACCATAGGTATCACTCACCGCTCGCAAGTAAACACTACGATACCAAGTGGTGATGCCATTTTTACTGTACCTGCATCGTTGGCTAGCAGCTTCCCGCAACCAAACCAGTTTAATGCGAGTATCCCGCTGCCTGCAACCAACTCCCTTGGTTTGGGATACGCTCCATGCAGTAAATGGCTGTTTGCTTTGGATCTGAACATTGTGGGCTGGAGTAGCTTTAAGGCGCTGGCCTTTGACTATAAAACCAATACACCTTTTTTACAGGATACCTACTCGCCGCGTAACTACCAGGATGCTATGAGCATTCGTGGCGGTGCACAGTACAAGGCAAACAAAAAACTTGATCTGCGCTTTGGCGGAGGTTTTGCAGGTGCGGCAGCACCAGATGGCTATGTTACGCCCGAAGTACCTGATGCAAGTCGTGTTTACGTAACAGGGGGCCTGGGTTATAAACTAACCAGCGGGCTTGACCTGGACGTCTCTTTTGAGTACGAGCACCTGAACAAGCGCACGCAAACCAATATCGCAACACAATTGTCGGGTACGTTTATATCAAATGTATACATCCCCGGTATTTCACTTGCTTATCACTGGTAATCCTAAAAATTGAATAAGATGAAAAATTTTAAACATTATATATACATCGTTGCGGGGTTAGTTTGGATAAGCGCCTGCAAGCCCGAGATCAATACGCCGAAGCCATCAGCCGGAAGCGCCAACTTTTCAAGATACATCTCCGTAGGCAATTCGCTCACCGCAGGTTATGCTGATGGTGGACTATATCTCGCAGGTCAGCTTAATTCGTACCCAAGCATTATTGGTAAACAAATGCAGTCGGTTGGCGGCGGCGCATTCGCACAGCCTTTGTTTAGCACCGCCCAGGCTAATGGATCGGGCTATTTAAGCCTTACGGGATTTAACGCCGATGGTACGCCTATTACAACGCCTGTTACTTCCAGCTTGGGCATTGTGGGCGTGCAGCCTATACCGGGCTTTGGCAATGTTACCCTATACGCCAAATACACCGGTGATTTCGATAATTATGGCGTACCGGGTATTAAGTTGGCTCACATTACTTACGCACCTTACGGCAACCTGAATGGCTTCTACGAGCGCATGCTTCCGGGAGCAGAGGGTACCCACAACACAGCTTACATTGATTTTGTTACCGCAAAGCCATTTACATTTTTCTCAAACTGGCTGGGTAATAATGATGCCTTGGGCTACGCCACCTCAGGGGGTGCAGGTGACGTGCTGACCGACAAAAATCAGTTTGCACAATTGTACGCCTACCTCATAGGCAGGATGACAGCCACCGGGGCAAAAGGTGTTGTAGGAACAATTCCCGATGTAACGTCGATACCTTATTTTAATACGATAACCGTAGGCGCTGTTTTAGGCGCGGTACAAAAGGCAAATCCAGCAGTTAAGGCAATATTTATTAATGCGCTTGTTTCTGGTACTACCTATGCACCTAGGCCCGCAACTGCAAATGACCTTATTGTGCTCACGTTCCCTACCAGTAAAATTGGTCAGCCTGTTGAAACGCCGTATGGTATGCTGCCTTATGGTTTAACGCCTTACACGCCGATTGACAACCAATATGTACTCGACCAAAACGAGGTTGCACTTACCGAGGATTATGTGACCTCATATAATGCTACGATTAAAGCGGTTGCCGCCTCAAAAGGCCTTGCCGTATTTGATGCTTACACTTTCCTGCAAAATTTAAAACTGCACGGTATTGTAGTTGATGGTGTTGCCTTAAATTCAGGCTACATCAGTGGCGGTATTTTCTCTTTAGACGGTGTGCATTTAACGCCGAGGGGTTATGCTATAGTGGCCAACGAGTTTATAAAAGCTATTAACGCCAAGTACGGATCGTCGATCCCGTTGGCCGACGTTTCGAATTATAATGGGGTGAAATTCCCGTAATTAAGTCTTGAGTTTTAAGTCCTGGGTCTTGAGTCAAAAAACTCATCACTCAGGACTCAAAACTGAGAACTATTTTCCCAATCAAATCCCCGCTTTCCATTAACTCATGCGCCTTTGCCGCTTCCCCGGCAGGGTAAACGGAATGAATGATTGGTTTTATCTTACCTGAAACCAGCAACGGCCATATTTTTTCTTCCAGTTTTTGTGCGATAGCGCTTTTAAAAGCAATATCTCTGCTTCGCAGCATCGAACCTGTAATATTCAGCCTTTTTCGCATCACCAATGCAAGGTCGACTTGAGCATCTTTACCGTGCATCGCATTGATCATTACAAGACGGCCATCATCAGCAAGCGATTGGATATTGCCGGGTGTATAGTCGCCGCCGATCATGTCTAAAATAACATCAATGCCCCTATTGTTTGTGATCTGTTTAATGACTTCGGCAAAGCTCTCGGTTTTATAATTGATAGCCCGCGTCGCGCCAAGTGCCTCACAGAATTTACACTTCTCTTCCGAACCCACTGTCGTATAAACTGTACTGCCTAATGCTTTCGCTATTTGAATAGCAGTTACCCCAATTCCGCCTGAGCCACCATGAACCAGAAGGCTTTCACCCGGCTGCAATCTGCCCCGGTCGAATACATTGCTCCAAACCGTAAAGAAAGTTTCGGGTAAGGATGCCGCTTCGACGAAAGTCAGGTTACCTGGAATAGGCAAACATTGCCCTTCCGGGACATTGCAATATTCGGCATAGCCGCCACCCCAAACCAGTGCGCAAACTTTGTCGCCAACTTTCCAGTGGGTAACATCAGAACCAACTTCGGCAACGATTCCGGCAATCTCTAAACCAGGAATATCCTGCGGAGCGTCTGCAGGCGGAGGGTAATTCCCTTTGCGCTGGTACACGTCGGGCCGGTTAACGCCTGCCGCCATCACTTTTACCAGGACTTCATTTGCTGCGTAAGCGGGTGCGGGCCTTTCCTGTAGCTGTAAAACCTCGGGTCCGCCGGGCTGGGTTATGACGATGGCTTTCATTGGGATAAATTTATGATAAACTTCAATTTTACCCGCTATGTTTTATTTTAAGGATTTATAAGCAAGGGACGATTTTCCTTGTCAGGATTTTTACTTGTGCATGTCACTTGTGGTATTTCTTTAATTATAGCTTTGTTTTTCAACAAGAGTGTAATTAAGGTACATGGCTAAGACAAGGAATCCGATTCCAAATTCTAATATTTCATTTAAAGAGCGGCTTTCAGCTTTAAAAAACCTACCGGAATTTTTCCGGCTGGCGTGGTTAAGTAGTCCCGGTAAAACTACGTTTAGTTTCCTGCTCCGTATTGTCCGCTCGGCAATGCCGGTGGCATTATTGTATGTAGGCAAACTGATCATTGACCAAGTGGTACAGCTAAATCGCCACGGGGCCGGAGGAAACCAGCGCGAATTATGGGAACTGGTGGCCATTGAGTTTGCACTGGCAATACTCACAGATGGCTTAAACCGGATGATAAATTTAATGGATAGCCTGTTGGGAGACCTTTTTTCTAATTACACTTCCATGCGGATCATGCGTCATGCAGCAACGCTCGACCTCGACCAGTTTGAAGACTCTGTTTTCTATGACAAGCTGGAGCGCGCCAGGCAGCAAACCCTTGGGCGGACGATCTTATTATCCCAGGTGATGAGCCAAGTACAGGATTTTATTTCGATGGCTTTTTTGATCGCCGGCCTCCTGGCCTTTAATCCATGGTTGATACTGCTTTTGCTGGTTGCCATTATCCCCTCGTTTTTAGGAGAATCGTATTTTAACAGTCAGAATTATGCTCTAACACGCAGCCAGACACCTGAAAGGCGCGAATTGGATTATGTGCGTTACCTGGGTGCCAGTGATGAAACGGCCAAAGAGGTAAAGATATTCGGCCTGGCAGATTTTATTATCAACAGGTTTAAAACCCTTTCTGACAAGTTTTATACTGCCAACAGTAAACTGGCCGTAAGGCGGTCGGCCTGGGGGACTTTTTTCTCCGTTTTAGGCAGTATAGGTTATTATGCGGCTTACGGATTTATGATCTATCAGACGATTAATGGTAAGACATCCGTGGGCAGCCTTACTTTTTTGGCAGGCTCTTTCCGTCAATTAAGCAGCCTGATGGAAAACATGCTGAGCCGGTTTACTACGGTATCGCAGGGCGCCATTTACCTGAATGATTTTTTAGAGTTTTTCGAAATCAAACCAAAAATCACTGTTGCAGCCAACCCTTTGCCTTTTCCAAAACCAATAAAGCAGGGATTTAAGTTTGAGGATGTGGGCTTTCAATACCATAATTCAGAAACCTGGGCCAACAGGCATATCAATATCACGCTGTTGCCCGGTGAAAAGCTTGCATTGGTAGGCGAAAATGGCGCCGGTAAAACAACATTGGTTAAGCTGCTGGCACGTTTATATGACCCGACAGAGGGACGCATTTTACTAGACGGCATCGACTTAAAAGAATATGATATAAACGAACTCCGGCTAAATTTGGGCATTATATTCCAGGATTATATCCGTTACCAAATGACCTTTTCAAATAACATTGCGGTAGGTAATATCAGCGAGATAGATAATAAACCCTTGATTGAAAAAGCCGCAAGGGAAAGCCTTGCTGACGCGCTGGCAGCCAAACTACCCGGTCATTACGACCAATGGCTGGGAAGAAGATTTAATGAAGGCGTAGAACTATCAGGCGGCGAATGGCAAAAAGTGGCTTTAGCGCGTGCCTACATGAAAGATGCGCAGGTATTGATCCTGGATGAACCGACCGCTGCCCTCGATGCAAGAGCAGAGTACGAGGTTTTTCAACGCTTTGCCGAATTAACGAAAGGGAAGTCCGCCGTCTTAATTTCTCATCGTTTTTCAACTGCACGGTTAGCCGACAGGATATTAGTATTGGACCAGGGCACAGTACTTGAAGTGGGAACGCACGAAGAATTGTTGATAATGAATGGCCGTTATGCCGAATTATTCAATTTGCAGGCCATGGGGTATCAATAGAATGTAAAAAATCGCCCTGCGTAAAACCATCCCAATTAATTATCATTTATTTGTAGAAAAAGAACAATTATGTCAATCCAAATAGGCCAGCCCGCACCACAGTTTACACTCGTAGCTTCAGATAAGACCGAGGTATCGTTATCAGATTTTAAAGGAAAAAAAGTAGTCCTGCATTTTTTTCCATTCGCATTTACGGGTGTATGCACTGCCCAGTTGTGTGAAATGCGTGATAATTTTGGTTATTATGATGGGCTGAATGCGCAGGTGCTGGCAATTTCTGTCGATTCGCCGTACACACTTGCAAAATTTAAGGAGGAAAATAACTACCAGTTCCCCTTGCTTTCTGATTTCAATAAAACTGTGTCGCCTGCTTACGGGGCCATGTACGATGTGTTTAACCTGGGGCTCAAAGGTGTATCCAAACGTGCTGCCTTTGTGATAGATGAAGAACAGAACATCATCTATGCCGAAGTACTTGAAGTAGCAAAGGAACTGCCTGATTTTGCAGCGATAGCAGAGGCCGTAAAGTAATTTTTGAAAAATATTACGGCGGATTGAAAAGAAATCCTATTTTTGCAGTCCTTAAAAAACCACAAGGTTTAGAATTTAAGGAAACCGCACTTGTAGCTCAATTGGATAGAGCACCTGACTACGGATCAGGAGGTTAGGGGTTCGACTCCCTTCAAGTGCACAAAATTTGGGCCTTTCTGTGTTGTACCGGGAGGCCTTTTAAATTTTCAACCACAAGTATGCTAAACTTAGTTCTGTTTGGTCCGCCCGGAGCCGGAAAAGGTACGCAATCCCATAAGCTTATTGAAAAATATGGTTTGATACACCTCTCAACAGGTGATTTGCTGCGCGGCGAAATTTCGCAGGGAACAGCGTTAGGGTTGGAAGCCAAAAAGCTGATGGACCAGGGCATGCTTGTTCCGGATGCAGTAGTTATTGGTATGATCAGCAATAAACTGGATGCAAACCGTGATGCCGAGGGATTTATTTTTGACGGCTTCCCGCGTACTGTTGCACAAGCTGAAGCTTTGGACGACTTGCTTAAAAGTAAAGGTGAAGCAATATCAGGCATGATAGCGCTTGAAGTTGATGACGAAGAATTGGAGCACCGCTTATTGCTGCGTGGCAAGGATTCGGGCAGGGCAGATGATGCCAACCCGGAAGTAATTCGTAAACGAATCAAAGAATACAATGATAAGACAGCTCCCGTGGCTGATTTCTATAAAAACCAAAATAAATTTACAAGCGTTAGCGGTATTGGATCAAAAGATGCAATTTTTGATTCGATAAGTTCAGTTACCGAAGCGTTATAGTCCGAAAGTCGGCAAAGGCAAGTCCGAAAAATGATTTCGGTACACGTTATTCATTAATATCTTCCGGACTTTTCTGACTTCCGGACTTTCCGACTAAAAATTCAAAGACATGTCCCAGGGTTCCAATTTTGTTGATTATGTGAAGATTTGCTGCCGCTCGGGGCACGGTGGGGCTGGCTCTGCGCATTTGCACCGTGATAAGCTAACCTCTAAAGGAGGCCCTGATGGCGGTGACGGCGGCAGGGGAGGCCATATCATCATAAAGGGCAATGCCCAGTTGTGGACCTTGCTTCACCTCAAATTCCGTAAACACGTAATTGCCGGCGACGGCGAGAATGGCCGCTTATCCCTGCAAACCGGTAAAACCGGTAGGGATGAAATACTGGAAGTTCCGCTGGGAACTATAGCCAAAAACTCGGAAACAGGGGAAGTATTATTTGAAATTACTAAGGACGGCGAAACCCAAATACTAACACCGGGTGGCCGTGGTGGATTGGGTAACTGGCACTTTAAATCGGCTACGCAGCAAACGCCACGCTTCGCCCAGCCGGGTGAAGAAGGTTTGGAAATATGGAACGTACTGGAGCTAAAAATTTTGGCCGATGTAGGTTTGGTAGGCTTCCCGAATGCGGGTAAATCAACGCTACTTTCAGTGGTTTCGGCAGCCAAGCCTGAGATTGCCGATTATGCTTTTACTACATTGGTACCAAACCTGGGCATTGTAGCCTACCGCAACAACCGCTCATTCGTAATGGCGGATATACCGGGAATTATTGAAGGCGCCTCAAAAGGCAAAGGTTTAGGATTTAGATTTTTGAGGCATATCGAGCGTAACTCCGTATTGTTGTTTATGATACCGGCTGATACCAGTCGCACCATCCAAGAAGAATACAACATCCTGCTGCATGAGTTAGAGGAATACAACGCCGAATTGATGCACAAACCGCGCGTACTGGCCATTACCAAAATGGATATGCTGGATGAAGAATTGCTGGAGGAGCTTCAAAAGGAAGTACCGAAGGATGTCCCTTCAGTGTTTATATCGTCCGTAGCTCAAAAGGGCATTGAGCAGTTGAAGGATTTGCTGTGGGCGGAGATAAATAGGTAGGATTACGATTTTGGATTTATTTTGTTAATTATAAATCGAAATATGCTAAGAATTATATGCCAGCTTCTAATCTCTACCACCAAGTTGATGCACTTGCTTTTTGTAAACAATTGAATTCTTGTACATTCTAATTTATTAACTCCATTCTCAAAAATATCTTCAACTTCGACCTTATAGAATTCGGTTAAATCAAAATAAACTGTGGGGTCATTTTCAAAGATTAGCAATCTCTTGTTCGTCAACAACCAACCATCCACTGTATTTGGATAAAAGCATAATATCGGTTCTTCCTTTGAACTAAGATTTGATTTCTCACTTACAATATCTTTCCAAGCAGGCTCCACTTGTTTCCATACTTTGGTGTAAACGTAACTCCGCTTGCTTCTGAGAAATTTGGCTTCGATTACATTAGGACTTATCATGTTAAAAGACTCATTTAGCCGCATACATCACATACCCATCGCTGATCATCGAACCATACCAGCCTTTATAGCCGGGAAACGCTTTGAGAATAAACTTTTCCTTCGGCCCGGCGTAGCTTTCGGGCAGGATGATGTATAATGGGCCTGCATGGCCATCGTATTCATAGTCGTCAAAGTCAATGCGCAAGTCATCGCCGATAGGCTGCAAAGTGATCACACGGTTATGTTTAACCTCAAGCCCCAAACTTTCATTTACAAATACAAAAGTGGCATTGGTGTTTTGTTCGTCAAGCGCAATTATCTGATTTAATGACTTTTGGTCGATAGCCTGTTGCGCTATACCAGAAACACCCCGTGCACTTTTGTTTTTATTGTACGAATAACCTTTGCTAAGATATAGCACGCTGGTAACGGCAATTCCCACCCAAAGCATTCCAAAAACATATTGCCAGGTGGGTTTGAATTTGCTGACAAGGTAAATCACACCCGGAATAATGATTAGTCCGATGATGCGGAAGTGCCTGGCTTCATAGGATATGGTCATTTGCCTCAAATAGGCGAAACTGAAAAACAAGACGGCAACGATATAAAATATCTTAATGAGCAGCCGGTAATTGACATCGGGTACTCTATTCAGAATGAGGCATACCAGCCATACGCTCAATATCGCTAATACCACGAGTACAACGATGGACGGCGGAGGCGAAAATATCGGTGTGCCAGTGTGATAGATCAGACCATGTGAAAGGTCATCAACTGAAAAGCCTGACAGCAAGGGCGATGCTAATGGGAAGCCCAAAGTTTTCCAGGTAAATTTAAGCCCCGCAGTGGCGGATGCCGGGTTTTGCCCTTTCGACAGGAAAAACAGCCATATGGCTGCTACAGAGACCATGGCAGGTAGGCCAATCCAGATTCCGTTTTTAAACCAGTTTGAACCCTTTTGAGACGATAGTCTCAACCATAAGAATAGTAAACCCGCTGCGTACATCCATATACCCGACGACTTGCAGAAGAAGCCTATCCAGCCGGAAAGCAGCACAAAAACTACGAGCTTCCAGTCAGGCGCTTTGATAACAAGGCATCCATATAAAAACCAGCCCAGGAAAGCAAAAAGGAGCATTTCGCCCCCGTTGTAAAATACATAAGGCACAACAAAAAACTGCTGGCAGGCTATAAACAATAAGCTTAATGCCGATATGAGCGGTGTAAAACCTATTTTTTTAAAGAGGGTAAAAAATCCGGCTAAGCCGAGTAACTGGCAAAGTGTAATGGCTACAGCTGATGCCTGCCCGGTATTTAAACCAAAGAGGGATTTGAATGTATAGGGCACCAGGTATTGTCCCGGCGACCACCAGGTTAAAAATTCGCTGGTGTTTTTGGCAATGTCTTCCTGGTCGGGACTAACCAGCCGGTTAAAACCACCACCCATTTCCATCGAGCGCATCACGTGAAATCCGTTGGCGGGGTCTGGGAAAACTGCGGGCGGGGACAGGAAAAGCAATACGCCCATCACAATCACTAGGGTAAAAATTGCGCCGGTGATAATGCGGGAAAGATTTTGTTGCGATAACATCAGTATTGATTATTCGATAACCCGTTCCCGTACCTTAACGGCAGGGTTACCCTGGTAGATGCAATAGGCTTCCAGGTTTTTGGTGGCAACGGAGCCGCTGGTGAGTACAGCATGCGAATGAGCGGTAATGCCCTGGTTAACAATTGCTCCGGCGCCTATCCAAACGCCATCTTCGAGCACGATACTGCCAGTTATAAGGTCGAACCCACTTTTTTTGTAATTATGGCTGCCCGTAAGTAACGTGGCGCCTTGCGACAGGCATACATTTGAGCCAATGGTTATCATTACCAGGCTATCGAGCCATACGTTTTCGCCGATCCATACTTCGTCGCCGATAGTTAAGTTCCAGGGATATTTAATGTTCACGCAAGGCTTCAGCTCAACTTGTTTGCCCACTTTGGCGCCAAACGCACGTAATAAAAACACTTTGAACCCATAGAACGGCAGCCAGCCGGATTTGAAAAAAATTAGGTTGATGTAATGCCACAAAACTCGCTTCAACGCATTGCCACCAGGGTTGTAGGGGTGGTTATTATAAATTGAAAGATCAGTTTTTTGCATGGGCGGCTGGTAATCTATCGTCGTGCTTTACCCAAAAGTAAAGACTTACGGCAATAATTATATAGATAATGATATTAAATATGGTGTGGTGGTCGAGAATGATCCCCCGGGTGTTGCGCCAAAATAAAGCAAGCAGCACAAAACGAGTGATATTTAAAACCTGGATGACGATGAGCCCGGATATCAAAAAAAATAGCTTCGTTTTAAGTTTTTTGGGATAGGCGATAATAAAAGCGGTAAAAAAACTCATAACCCCAAGCCCAAGGCACGAGTAAACCAGTTGTATCCTGCCGTGCCCGGAAACCAGCAATTCGGTATCGCTTGAAATGGCGGTATATCCCAGCCAATTGAGTATGTGCCCGGTTACCCCCAGCAACAAGTGCCGCAGTATCCGGATATAGTTGAGATGCTCGTCAAGAAATGCATTATAGTGTTTGCCTTGTGAAGTGAGGCCGAAAAAGAGAATATTAAAATAGTAGAATGCCACGAATAAAGACAGGAATATCATGATAAATCTTACCGGCGAACCGCTTTCAAATGCTTTCACTGTCTTTTTGTTGTTTTAATATCTCATCAATTTTGATATCCACGATAAGCCGGAACCAGAACCCTTGTAAAAAATGGAATATGATACCTGTTCTTCCATCAAGTATGCCCAGCTGGAAAATGATGCGTTGCGTGAAATAAAGCGAGGGGCGTACGTATCGCGGCAGGTTCCACCACAATTGTTTTCGCCAGGCAGTGCGCTCATCCGGCGAGCCCCAAAAATTGGGCTGTACAGTTTGTGTTCTTGCCTGTTTCATTCGCTCCACTTCTTCCTCGGCAACCAGGTCGCTGTAGCGATTATGTTTTTCGATCCAGAAGCGAATATTATTCTCTTTGAGGTTTTCTTCCAGTATAATTCCATCCTTCCACACCTCCGTTTTGCCTGGAACGACAAATCTGTGATCCATGTTCTCGTTCGTATCCGAAAAGCCTACTCCATACCTGAACATCTTGAGCAGGTAAAAAGGATAATACCCACCGTGTTTTATCCACTTGCCCTTAAAAAAGTTTTTGCGGTTAAAGTAGATACCATCAATACCAGTATGTTCCTCATCTTTAAAATGCTTTAATCGAGTTTTGAGTTCCGGAGTAACCACCTGGTCGGCATCAAGGCAAATTACCCAGGGTGTAGTTACGGGAAAGTTTTTTAGTGCGAAGTCCCATTGTTTTGGATGATTCTCAAACGAGTGCTGTAAAAATTGTGCACCAAATTGTTCGCCGATCTCAATAGTTTTATCTGTACTGCCGGAGTCCAGTATAAAAACTGGTACATCCAGGCCACTGATAGACTGCAACAGCCGTGGAAGATGAACCTCTTCGTTGTACGTAAGAATTATAAAGGAGAATGGCGCGCTCAAGTAAGTTTAGCTTTGATGATCATTGATTTCCAAAAGTACGGTGTTCGTCCGCACCCCTTAAAAGCAACTATGGTAAACCCTTTACTTATTAATAGCTGGCTCAATGTGTTCTTCGACCAGAATTTAATGTGCCCACCCTGCCATGTCGGGCTCAAATGCGAATCCCATTTATTAAAAATGCTTAGCGTTAAGTTTTTCAAGTACCCGTGATAAGGGGTCGAAATAATGAGTTCTCCGCCTTTTGGCAGGCATTTCTTACAAAAATCTATGAAACCGATAGGGTCATATAAATGCTCGATTACCTCGGTCGAAATGATGGTATCAAATGGCAGGGATTGTAATTCGGGCGGCAACTCTCCGGTAGTCAGATCCTGCACGAAGAACCTGCCGGGCTGCTTTTGGTTTGCTATGGCAATTCCACCTTCCGAAGCGTCTGTTCCATAGGCGTTGAAACCGTCTTCGTTTAAAAAATGTACGATATTTCCGTTACCACACCCCAGGTCGAGTATGCAAGCGTTTTTTTCCACAGCAAGCAAGGAAAGTAATGGCTGCTGCAGGTAGTAAAAAGTATGAGCGGCTTCGTTCGTAGTAAAACCGTAGTCTTTATATTCAGCCATTGTTCACTGTTTGGTTATACATGTCCATATATTGCTCGACCAGTTTTTTTTCATCAAAATCAGCCCGGATCTTGGCTGGTGCTTTTTCCCGGGTGCTTTTTAAACGAGCATTTTCAATATTTAGTTGGTTGATCACATCGGCAAATGAAGCCGGATCATTTTTGCATACCCAACCAAAACTATTTTTTTCGACATACGTTGCCAGGCCGACATTATTGCTGATAAGTACTGCCGTCCCGACACTCAGGCTTTCAATTACTACATTACCAAAATTCTCGTCATAAGATGGTAGAACCATCAGGTCGTGCTGCTGCAAAAGACTAAATTTATTTCCCGTTTGGAAGCCAACCCAACTTATCCGTGCGCTGATGGCATTTTTTTCGGCCAACGACTTTAACCCTTCGATGTATGTGGAATCGCCATCTCCGGCAATAGTCAAATGATAAGGGATGGTGACATTAGGCAGGGCGTCAAACAATATTTCCAGCCCTTTCTTTTCTTCTATCCGCGACAGGAAAATTAATTTCAGATGGCCATCGGCCATCGCAGGCGTGTTTGAGACATTATCGGGCAACGCTATAAAATTGGGTATATTAAAAACCTGTTTCGGCTTAACCAGTATTTCCATGGCTTCCTTTTCCCTATCCGAAGTTACGTGTATTGTGCTTCTTGTTAATAAAGACTTTCCGAGGAGGTTATGGATGATTTTTTTTGGCAGATCGTTTTTGTTGTTAAACGAATAAGCGCTCAATGTACCCCGGGGCGAAACGATAACCGGCACCCCACGGCGCAGCGCCACCCAACACGAAAGCACGGAGACGAGGTTCCACCAGGCGTGAATATGAACTACATCATAACCGCGTACTTCCTTCCATAGCCTTTTTAGCAAGGCGGGCGAAAAATGCGTGTGATCGCCGGTTATGCGTTTAAAGTAGGTTACTGTAACGCCATCCACATTAGTGGGTATATTGGGTGTAACAACTACTTCACCGACCCCGTTTGCCGTGGTTGTAAAAACTTCAACGGTATTCCCGGCCTTTGTCATTTCCTCGCTGAGTTTTGATACAGACATAGTGGGGCCGCCATAGATATAAGCTGGTTTATAAGACGCATTTACCTGTAATAACTTCAAACCTTCTTTAAGATATGCGAACCTATCATGATCTTTTGAATCAGGAGCATACTTACGTACGACCAGAAAACGGTATTGATCAAAAATTCAAAACTTAGGCCACGCCACAGGATCTGGAAAAGCCCGCTGAACATCAGTGCCGTGCCTAAGATATAACCGCCGAACAATTTTTCTGCATGCACGGATATCAATTGCGTCACGGCGCCGTATATGAGCATAGCAACAAACACACCTATGCCGCCATACGAAAGGTAAGCATCCACAATATAGGCGGGTTTTGCCGAAACCGTCGACCCTCTGTTGATAACCCCGGCATCATACACCCGCTCCATCACCAGGTCTTCGGTAATTGGCTTTGACGGCCAGAATATGCGCGGAACCAGCGCTATGCCAGACTGTTTGAGCAGTTTGGAGCCGTAAAAGTCAACCTTATCGGGTGTTGACGCTACAAATTCAGTAAACATGTCAATTTCACTTAAACGATAGGCCAAAAATCCCCAGTTGCTGTCATCCTCCGATGAGGATGAGCCGTTGCCTAACGCTGCATTCAGGGCTAATTGCGAAGCTTCGTCTGCAGAAACGTCCTCGGCCCAGGCATTCTCCCTGTATATCCGGTTATACGTAGGTAGCAGTATAAAAAGCAGGAGAAGCGCCGGTGCAAAGATTGCAATAACAATTTTTTTATAGTTGGGATATAAAAATATACCCAAAACCAATATGCTGATGATGATAGGTTCTTTAAAGCCAGAAGTAAGTGCCTGGTAAAAATTAAAAATGTAAAGAAGAAAACAGATTAAAGTGTTCCATATTTTGTGAAGGGGAATGGCAAACGCAAATGCAAGTGTACAAGCAATAAAACTTAGCGAACTGAACTGGAGCGCGAACTGCGATAATCCCGAAACCTTTGAAAACACAATGGATACCGGTAAAGAAATAACTGCCGCCCCGAATAAAAGGTTGGCAATTTGCTCGGTTTTGACATAATACGTTTGTTTGCTGGGGTAGCTCATAAATAATAATATACCGGTTGCAAACGCAGCGTGTCCCAGGCAATAATATCGCTGGCATTGTGCCGTGATTTCCAGCTTTTGGTAGTCGATAAGGTAATATTCGGTGCTTTTGTGAAAATCTACATAACCCAATACATTAAAAAAATAAAAAATAGAAGTGCAGCAGCAATATCCGGCAAAAATAATCTGGATCAGAAATATGGGACGCATTAATTGTTCTGACATTGACCTGTCGTTTGGGATCGGCCTTACCCATCCGGTAAGGGTAACGTAAAAAATGAGGAATGATCCCAGCCATGCTATTATAAAGGAGACTTCAGCATCTGATTTGAAGAGCAGCGACAAAACCCATGGGAGGTATAAAACCAGGCATCTCTCAAATGAAAAGGCGTTTTTCATCAGTTCTGTTGTATACAAAATAAGTTCCCGTCCTCAATTTCAAAAGACTCATTTATCAGCTGGCAACAGGTGGTGTTTATCTGGTACACCACATAATTTAATGATCGTAAAAAATTGAAGCAATCATCAATATTCTGAGCATTTAAACGCCAATAGTTGACATCATATTCAAAAATAATTCTTGGAGTGTGTTTTTCAATAGTTTTTTTCAATCCATTTAACACCTGGAATTCAAACCCTTCGACATCGATCTTTATCAGGTCGAGCCTCGTGAGGCCATTTATTTCCGGCATCTCATCGCCGATTTTTATAGTAACATTTTGGAGTTCAGTTCCTGTGCCCTGGCCCGAAATGTTGAATGTACCCTGGTTCCAGTTGTTCCGGTTAATTTTAAATTCGGTATTAAGTTCCTCGTTTGATAGGGCATATGGGAAAAGTTTTACATTCTCCACTCTATTTAAGGACATATTTCTTTTGAATTTTTCCTGCAAATAGTTAAGCGGTTCAAAGGCTAAAACTGATCCACTTGTTCCAACACGCTGCGCCATACGAATGCTTTGCAAACCTATGTTGGCCCCGATATCAATAGCCACACTGCCATCAGTCAGCGAAAGCTTTATCATTTTGCTTACTTCTTCTTCATAGGTGCCAGTGCTTAAAATGGCCCATTCAATAAAACTGTCGGCCATGGTATAAATCGCAATATCCTCACCTGCCAGCCATACAATGCCACCAGATAAATTCTTCTTAAATTCATCAGATGGCCTTAACCAACTAGAAAGCCTTTCTCTCCCCGGTAAATTCCAGTTTCTTGTAAATGTCAGTTTTATTCGGTCAGATCGTTTCATTCAATTTATTCTCAATAGCTTCACCAATGGTCAGAAAATTCCAGCTTTTTATCATCAGGGCCGAATTTTTCCCCATCTCCCTAAGTTTACTTTTTGATTGGGTACAGTAGTCCAAACTTTCAGCCAACGAATTATTGTCAGCGCTTTCAAATACATTCCCATTATAACCTTTTTTTACGAGGTCAACTGCGCAACCAACTTTATCCGATAATAAAACCGCTTTGCCGCAGGCCATAGCCTCGTTTACCGCTAATCCCCATGTTTCGCCGGGCCCTTTTGATGGCAGGCAAAATAAATCACAAGCCTGGTATATAACGGGCATTATCGTTTGATTTTGAAAGCCCATAAAATGGATATTCTTTAAATCTACGGCTTTAAGTTTTAACTTTTCTTCCACTTGGCCATTTCCCGCAAATAATAAATGCGTACCTGGTTTATTTAAAGATATAAAGGCATCGAGTAGTTCCACCGGCGACTTTTTGTCCTCAAGTTTTCCGGCGAACAACACCAGGATATCGCTCTCACCTATATTTAATTGCTTTCTCAATGCCGACGCTTCTGCGCTTCTGTCCACAGAAAACCGATCATTATCAACCGCATGAGGGGCAAAGATTAACAGCTTGTCTTTTAAGCCGTATTTTTTGAAGTAGTCCTTATTATTTGAACCTGCGTAAAAGGCGCAATCGACATGTTTGTATACCCAGTTGAGAAAAAGACTCCTAAAGATTTTTTTCAACCCTTTAGGCTCATCAAGCAAGGTCGAATCACCTCTGAAATATACAGGCAGTTTGCCCTTAAAATAGCGCAAACATTTAAGGTGACTTTGATATGCCCATCCAAAAATCAGAACGGCATCGGGTTCCCAATTCTGTACTTGTTGTATCAGCCCGGGATTGACAATTCCTTTATAACGGTGCGAGCCGGGGTCTTCGGCGGTGTTCTTAACCCATGTAAATGGATAACCGTCCAGTAGTGGAATATCCCATGCGATGGTGGCGCCAAAGCCGGGGTCAAATTTATCTTTTGCTTTCTCGCCCCAAGTATAATAAACCATGATTTCTACTCGCCCCCTTTCATGCAACAGCTTAAAAACCGGTGCGTAATATTGGATGGGATGGGTAGTAATTATGGCCAGCTTTTTCATTTCCGGCATTCAAATGCAGCGGCGTGCCAAAACCTGTTCTCTTGTTCCACCAATGAGAAATGCGGGTCAATAGAATCACCGAATTTGCATTCCCTTACGTCTTTAAACCCCGCACTTTCCAATTCAAATTTCAATGATTTATAATCCCACATCCAAAGGTGTTTGGAATTTCCATACATATCTTTCACTTTTCCGGGCAAATTTTTCGACCTGTCCTCAATTCCAAGCATGGTTTCCCGCATGAACTGGCTTGCCGGGGAATCAACCGTCTCATAGGTTTCCATGTAATGCAATATGGATGATCTCAGGTCGGGCAAAACTCCCCTGAAAATACCACCCGGTTTGAGTATCGCGTAAGTGTTTTTTAGTGCGCTTTTAAAATCATTAAAAGCAAGATGTTCTAAAATATGCGAACAGAACACACCATCGCAACTATTAGCTTGTTCGGGCAGGCCTGTAACAATATCGCCGTATTTCACATTTTCAGGAAACCTGCGTTCGTTGCGCGTAAACATTTTTCCTATTAACGGTATTCGTTCAAACCGCAGGGTAGGTGATGCATCATAGTTTATCCATTCCACCGGAGCAGAAAAACCGCATCCATATTGTACATATCTTGTCATCTATTCAAAATTAACTTGTCAAACAAATCACATTGACGCCTGGTCATGTTTTCTGCCGAATATTTTTTTATGATCTCAATATTATAATTTTCTGTGAGAACCTCGCCCTCGGCGACCTGCTTTAAGAAAGCTTGTATTTCACTATTGTTATTTGCGACGTAATCGTAAACGTGTTTTACTTCATACTCCTTCAATGTTTCAATGGCAGAACTTTGCGGATTAAATATAGCCAGCAGGGGCTTGCCGGTTAGTATATATGGGTAAATTTTCGATGCGGTATATTTGGGGTCGTCCGATCCGGGAATAAATAAGGCGTCGGCCTGTTGCAACGTCAGCAAAGTATGGTAATAACTTATCCTGTCGGTAATTTCAATAATATGGTCTTCAACTCCGAACTGTTTGGCTAATGGTAATATTGTGGGTATCCCGTAGCCCGTCGGGGCATAGCTGGTGCCAATAAAGTACAGCCTGATCTTGTTAAAAAGCTCAGGTGTTTTTTCCATGCCTGTTTTAAATACTTTGAATAGCACACTAACTGAAGCGTGCATGTCTGCCCCGCCGCGACCGATGTAAACAATATTATGGGTGGCCGGATTTAAAATCGGGTCAAACAATGATTTGTTTTTTTTGGCAATAACAAGGTCGGGCTCAAATGCACCGAAGGTGATAGTTTCGGCCGTAATATCTTTGATGACCGGGTATCTTTCCATCAAATCGCTGATATACTTTTCCGATACGCTGATAAGCCCATCCACATGCCGCATCGCCTTAGGCTCCAGATACTTGTTGAGACGATAAGAAAACCAATATTTAGCCGGGCGCTGCTCTTTGGGTTTATCTTCGTAGTAATCCGAAAACCAGGGATCCTGCATGTCGATGACATAGGGAATTTTGAAGCGTTCTTTCCAGTAAGCGCCTAAAATACAAACCGGGAACTGTGTCGTAGAAAAATAAATAAGATCAAAATGCCCTGCTCTAAGCAACTGGTTTACTTTTTTGCGATAGAACCAAAGCGAACGCAACGCAATACTGCCCAATCCAAATTTGGATGTCAATTTCTTATCGAGAGCCCTTACCCGGTGTACTTTAATACCCGTCGGGACAGTTTGCATCAGCAATTCGTCCTTTGGTATTTCTGAGTATTCAGGGTCCGCTGTTACTATTTCAGCATCCCAGCCAAACTGCCTGAAATAAGGCAGGCTCATTCGCACCCGCTGCATATCCGCTGCATTTACGGGCGGGAAGTATGGTGAGATAATGAGTAACCTTTTATTCAATTTTTTGAAGCGTTTTATCAACGAGCGAAAGAAATTTCTCCTGCTCTATTCCCCAATTTAATTTTTGCCGCGCCAGTAACAGCGAGGTTTTTTGTGCCTCAAAAAGTTGCTCCCGGTTTTGATGATAATTTAACAAGATATTCGCTAAGGCCTGGGCGTTACCCTTTTGATATGTTTTGCCCATGCCGGGATATTCATCCATAAATTTAAGCTGTGCATTGGTATCGCTGGCGGCAACAGCCAGCCCGGCCTGCATATAGGTAAATATTTTATTACTTAGCGCTAAATTATTATTAATGCTGAACGCCGGTTCTAACGCTAAACCGAGATGAAATTGAGAAGCAAATTCCGTCAACGAATCTGGCGACATAGGGTCGTGAAAATGAATATCAACCGGTTCTGTTTCGACTAACTTATCTATGAAGTCTGTTTTGATATTCTGTGGGAGAAACCCCGCTATATTTAATTCAAAGGGGTAATCTTTCAAAAGCTGCATAGCTTTTATTGCATCATCGAGCCCGCGGTTGACACCTATAGTTTGCGAGAACCAAAATAACCGGATTGGTTCGTTTTTGTTAATAACAGGTTGTTTAATACCAGGCTCGCTGTCGAAAACATTGAGCATCACCGTTGGATTTTGAGCAGGAAATAATTGCTGGTATGCTTCAGCAATTAATGGACTGCTGGCAGTTAGATAATTTGCAAGCGGAACGTAACGATCCTCCAGGTGAGATTTTAAAACAACATCGGGGTTGGTTTTAGCGTCACTTACTTCATAGCGGTGAAAATCTTCAGCGTCAAACCCAAAAAGTTTTTTGTTTGTTTTTGCAGCTTTTGCGGCGGCAGGCAATGCACCAAGGTTATGGGCGATATATAAATCGGCCGGATATTTTTTGGCATCGCGCATTAAATAGTAAGCGGCGCGCGTTATTGCTAATTCTGCCAGCAACTTACTACCAGAGCTATGGTTTACGGCTTTGGCGAATTTGTGAATGAGCCTGCTAAAAAAATAAGTAAGTTTTTTTTGCTCAGGGTCGCCGCCTATACAAATGGCACTCCATTTTTTTGAAGGAATAAGCTCTTTATCAAATTCTGCTCCCCACTTGTTCCAGTGCGCGTACAGCACCGTCACTTTATAACCTGCATCTGCCAGTGCATCCGCTTCTTTTACCATCCGCGGATTTAAAGATGGTTGCCCGGATGAAATCATGACAATGCTTTTTGGAATTATCCCCATCGTTTGTCGTTACGGAAGCCTGAATTTTCTTTCGCAAAAAGGAAGTCTGACTGAAATAGCGCGCCGTCAATCGGCCTTTTTAAGATCGTGCAAATATCGTAAACAACAAACCCCCGCTGTTTCATAAAACTGAGCACATCTTCCACTAAAGGGCAGTTTTTGTAGATATCCAAAAACGAAACTTCGAGCAGAACAAATGTTGCCGCTGCCAGGGTTTTTTCGCCGCCTTTTAAAATTTCCAGTTCATATCCCTGGGTGTCAATTTTTATAAAGTCGGGTTTACTAAAATCAGTACCGGCAACTAACGAATCCAATGTAACCAACTGCCTGCTTTCTTTTGTTGAAGGCGTATCATGGTGCTCTGCCAATACCGAGCTCGCCGTTTCGTATTTATTAAATATAACCGTGGTTTCTGCCGCACCGAGCAGTGCTATACGGTAGTCAACTTGTTTGTATTGCTCTTTCGTCTTTACCAGGAATGGTTCCTTTTCATTTTGCCCTTCGATCATCAACACAGCACTTCC
Organism: Mucilaginibacter sp.; assembly: GCA_043739405.1. Taxonomy (GTDB): domain Bacteria; phylum Bacteroidota; class Bacteroidia; order Sphingobacteriales; family Sphingobacteriaceae; genus Mucilaginibacter. The sequence continues at coordinate 21,116 of JAYUEE010000036.1, forward strand.
CGGAAATATTTGCTTAAAATCACTCGTCCAGGTTCCCTCGTAGGCACCAATATCAAGGCAATATTTAGGGTCAAAGCCCAACCCTTTTATCCTTTTTAAACTGCTTTCCTGGCTCGGAACGCCGGCTTTGTCCCTGATAGCGGTCTTTAATTTTTCAGGGATCAACCTGTTTAACAGCGATTTTATCATGGCGTTAAAGGCTATTTAAATATTCAGCAGCTATAATGGAAACATCAAATCTTGCAGCAGCAACTTTGCGGCAAGTTTTCCTGTCTATCCGGTCAACCGTTTTTACGGCCGCAATCATTTCTTCAACATTGTTTACTATTATCCCGGTCTCAGCAGTCACCACTTCCGGCACTGAGCCCCGGTTAAATGCAATTACGGGTGTACCACAAGCCATCGCTTCAACCATCACCATACCAAAGGGCTCATCCCATTCAATTGGGAAAAGTAGTGCTTTTGCTTGGCCAAGGTATTTGTTTTTTTCAACGTCATTTAAAGGGCCCAGGTATACGATTTGTTCATTGTCTATCTGCGGCTCTATTTCGGTTTTATAATATTCGTAGTTATCAGGCGTGTGCGATATATTCCCTCCAATAACCAGTTTGTTGCCCGTGATTTTCGCAACATTTATCGCGTGGTGTACTCCTTTAATTTTATCCAGGCGTCCCAAAAAAATCAGCGGGGCGTCGGCCTCAATTTTTTCATTCAGTTGGTATTGCGAAAAATCAATAGCGTTGTAAACGGTCTTCCATTTGCCAGCAACATTGCCTGTTGATACGCAATAATTACTGCAGGCGGTAAACATAAGATTTCGATTAGGTAAAGCAGTTACTGTTTTAATGCCTTTTTGAGATACTGGCCTCCCATAGGTCATTAATTTCTTTACATTATGATTTAAAATAGGCAACAAATAAAACAGGCGGCCAAAATTATGTACAAGGTCAAAATTGTTCCTGTTTCGCCATAAATATCTCCAGGCAAATAGGCGTTCTTTAAAACGTTGAGTCGATGACCTGTCAAGGTCATTAATGCCAAATGTTACTGTTGTGCCGCTGCAATGTGAACCCGGTCCGGCAAGGATAGTAACCTCATGCCCCATTTTTATATACTCCTCTGCGAAAAGATAAACCAGGCGTTCGTGCCCGCCGTATTGCTGCGGGGGAACAGGTATGCCGGGGTCCATAATAAGCAGAATCTTCATTAAAATCGCTTGATAAGCTGTCTTGAGAGTTTTAAGGCCGGCAATTCAACCAGTTTGTAGAATATCCACGCGCAAATAATACTGGCGACTATAGATAAAGCTAAAACCAGGTAACTGATACCAAGTGTATGCGAAAAGCGTTCACCCAGGTTTATCACGCGGCCGCCTATCGGTATATGAATCAGGTATAACGAATAGGATATTTTCCCTAAAAACTGTGTTATACGGTTAGACCTATTCCAGAATAGTACCCCGATCAAGGCGAGTACTTCGATGATAGGAACATTGATATCGGGATTATTGAATGCACTAAAAAGAATGATCAACGCTTCGATAGCGCCAAATTCGTATGCTTTTAAGTGGCCAATTTTGTATTTAAAATAAATGATACCGATCAGAAATACATCAATTACCCCGCATAATTCTACAGAAGATAAATAAGAACCCAGGAGTAGTATCAATACTAAGCTCCAGGTCATCCAGCTTTTTTTTAAGATGATCAAGGGGAAGAGCAACCCGAGGAGAATATAAAATTCAAATTCGACCAGCAGTGTAAAATATACCGGCTGATACCACACGAATCCAAGATGCTCCGGCAAATAGATAAGGTGTGAAAGGAATTGCAATACATCCACGTGGAATGGGTGCCCGGTATATAGACTTGATTTTGTTGACAGGAAGTTTAGAACCAATAAAAGTAAAATCGAAACAACGTAAGGCGGTTCGATACGAAGAAACCTTTTAGATAAATAGCCGAAAAAGTTTTTGATCTTATAATTGCCGTTGTACAATGACCACGGTATCACGAATCCGCTGATGACAAAAAATATCTGGACACCCAGGTACCCATAGAGTGAAAACTTTTTCATCAGATTATCAGCAACCAGTAAATGCTGGTAAGCCGTCATGTGAAAAATACACACAATTAGGGCTGCTATACCGCGCAGGTTTTCAATGGCAGGTATTTTGGGTTTATTTATGATGGCGTTTGAGGCGGACAGCAAGTATTAGCAGAGTTTGTAAAAAAAAGGATCCTCATTCAATTTCTGAAGATACCTGTTGCCATATGTGATAGTATTGTTCGGCACATTTTTCTAATGTTAGGTTATCTAAAATGTATTCCCGCGGTTTGAAACTATCTATTTTGCCAAAAAATGTATCCAAGCTAGTTTCAAAATCTTCGATGCTCTTAAATTTCAGCCCGCACCTTTCATCCCAATAAGGAACAGAGCTGACGGGCTTATATTTGATCTTAGGATAGTAATAAAGGTCCTGCCAATAACCACCGCGGTCCCACGCCAAAACGGGGGTGCCGGTTGCCAGTATTTGTTGGTAGGCGAAACCCTGAGTTTCGTGCTCGCATAAAAATATTACGCCTTTGGCATGGCTGAGCTTTTCTATTAACTCATCATGCGAGTAACTGCCATATTTGATAAACTTATAGGAGTGCGATCTCTTATTCAATATGTCGCAAAGTGGATCAATAAGATCATGTTGATACTGATCATGTTCCCAACGAATCTTATCATATATCAAAAAGTCAGTATCAGATTCCTGTTTTAATTCAGGCGACCATACAGTCGTATCTATACCTGTAGGCCAGGACAAAACTCTACTATGGTAAAAGGGTTCAAACATGTCTCTTATCCACGGTCCCGGCACAAGAATGCGTTTTACATTCGGATATTTTGTAAAAAGGTCAGGACATTCTACAGGATGCGAATAAATGCCGGAACCCAAAATAACCGGGTTTTTCCATTTTTTATCAAATAACAAATGGGGCTTACCGATAATACATGCTATTTCTTCTGGGTGTTTTTTGATGTACTTGTAGTCATTAAAGCGATAGGGGATACCCAATTTGTCTAACCCCTTTATTAGATTTAGAGCTATTGTCATCACACCGCCGGGGCGCATTTTACCTTGTACAATACGTCTTATGAGCTTGCGGGGATAACGGTCATAAGGTAACCAACGGTCCGCGTCAGGCTCTTCATAAAATATGTTTATAGCCTTCAAGTTATTTCCTTCTTCGATACTATCCAAATGCCCTGCTGATACTTTGCATTGACAAAGCCGTACGGATCGGTGGCTTTTCTTACGAGATCAATAGTTACACCTTCGTGAATTTCTATTAATATAGTATCGGTCTTGCTTAGCCAATCGTTATTTTTACAGAGCAGTACGCCCTCGTACCCTTCAATATCTATTTTTACAAGATCAATATTTTTCCAGTTCAATTTTTTAATGATTGTGTTCACAGTCAATCCGTCAACAATCAATTTATTCTGGCCCAGCGTCTTTCCAAAAGGTATATCGGATACTTTATTGCCATAATCCATATCACCAGTTTCCATTGTTATTTGTCCATCGTCCGTAGCTACAGCGGCGTCGAAAACAACCGAAATTACCTTATTTAAGGCAAGGTTTTCTTTTAAGATGGCAACGTTATTAGGCATCGGCTCCACACAAGCTATTTTTGAGTTTGGAAAGAGTTTCGAAAAGTAAACAGCCGTGAAACCAGCATTGGCGCCCAAGTCCAAGATGTTTTTAATATCGCCGGTTAACATAAATCGATAACATTCAGCATCAAAAACCTCGCTCATTATAAATGCGTCAGATCCCTGGTTATATCTTACCTTTAAACTGACCTTCCCTATCGGGTCAGGGTATTTAAATTCGATTTGGCTTGTATGTATGTCTGTACCGCCGAACCTGCCCGCGCCGTTATATAACCAGAATAGTTTTTTTATGGCATTATATAGCCCATTCGTCGTTCGAATGCTATGAGCAATATTGTTTTTGAGCAATCTAAGATTCATGAAATTAAATTCATTTAAACGGGACCTAAAACCACTTCAAATAATAATATTGCATCCTCCTGGCAGTTCTCCATCCCAATATTTTAGCAACAGTATTGATGGACTTCCCGCCTAAAACTGGTGTAAAGTGATAATCAGGATATTTTTTTAACTCCTTTTTAATCTGTTTATATATTGATGGATATCTTAAATAAGATTTTACCGCAAGGTTTAACAATTGTTTGAAAATGGCCTTTTGCGCTGCATCAGAGTTATTATGAGCGAATAAATGTTCCTTTTTTAATAATGCCGATTTAAAGCCGCTTAATTGGGCTTCTTCACTCTTTAGCGATGACAGGCTTTCATTTAAATTTCTATATTTTCTGTAATAACTAATCCCATTTGTTTTAATAATGCCATTTGAATTTAATATAACCCTACTAAAAAACTCACCGTCGTCATCAACTGTAAGCTCCTCATTCCAGTATCCTGCATTATCTATAATTAGCCGTGGGGTAAGCCACGCATGAATGGTTACCATGGAGCCGGATTCTCTGAATCCCCCGAGCAGATTAATTAAAAAATGCACAGGGTCGTCATTATTATAAAGAAATGCTTCTTCATCACGAGTTCGTTTGCCGAGTTCTGGCGGTGAAGAAGCTTGAAAATGTATTGTACCGCAGACTGCTATTTTGCCGGGCTTTTTGTCAAGCGATTGCACCTGTAGCGCTATTTTATCGGGGCTAAGTAAATCATCAGCATCCAAAAACTGGATATAGTTTCCAGCTGCTTCCTGTATTCCCTTGTTTCGTGCAGCGCTTGCGCCTTTGTTTTGTTGATGAACGACCCTTATATTTTCTGCAGTAAAGCTTTTAGCAATAGCAAGAGAGTTATCATTGGAGCCATCGTCAACAATAATAATTTCTGTATATGGCCAGGTTTGCGCTAAAGCGGACGAAATAGTTTCGGCTAAGTGTTTTTCCGAATTATAAACCGGGATAATAATAGAAACTAAAGGCTGATTCATTAAATAGTTTTACTGAATATTTTTATCCAGTGGTCCTTAAGCGAAGCATTAGCAGGCGGGGTGTTATTTGCAAACCAGGGCTGCTGTAATAACTTTATGTATTTATCATCATCGCGGTCAAGCTCAATGATGCGTTCAATTAAGGGCGAGAAATCAAGTTTTTGAAACTCATATTTCATTTTCAATTGCTTGCCGATTGATTTTAGTTTTCGCTTGAGGCGGCTAACAGGGTCTTTTCGATATGCAGGAAGTATATCATTGAAATCAAATTGGCTATATTCTTCGAGCCAGTTTACTAATCCCGTGTTGACGGGTTTTAAATAATCCCTGGTATTTACAAAACTCTCTGTATTAAATATGTCGCCAATAAAAGGGTCTCCGCAGTATATGGGTATGCTGTTTGCCTGCATAGCGTCATACAGTTTTTCGGTTTGATAGCCGGGGAATACATAGTTTTCAAAAGCAATCGTAAATTTATAATCACTCAAAAATTGCCTTTTCCGTTCCCAAACGTCGCCTTTATACCGGGTATCAATATTTTCCATATTATTCATCGACAGACCCGGGGCATCTACTTTTTTGTATTTCGACAGCTGCCTGAAAAATTCTTCGCGGTAAGGAACTTTGTGAGAGTATAAAAAATTGCAGAAATACTTTTTCCCCTTCAATATTTCCTGGACATTGTAGTCAGCAGGTTTTACCAGGTTCTGCGGGTCGAGCCCGTGCCATTGTATCCTCCGGTAAATAGTGCTGTTAACATTGCTTTCCGGCATAACGCCGAATGCCCAGTCGCATACAGACAGGTCAGGTTTAATGTTTTCACAGAAATAGCCTATTCGCTTATAGTTTCCGGGTTGCGGAATATCAATGCCGTAAGGACCAAACAAGATAAAATCGGGATGGTCACTTTCTTCGAAGATGAATTCATCTGAAAGTTCATTCAATATCTCACGTTTGGCGGTTGCACCGTCAATCCCATTCTGAAACTTTATCTTGATTACTGCCGGCACTTTAGTAAATAAATTCCCAATCGCCCGTTTTATTCTGCTCTTCCAATTTTTGGTAATAGGCTGAATATATTTCCTTCAACTCTTTTTCTTGCGGAATTGCGGCAGTTACGGACAATTTGTTTTTGTAATACTTCTTACCTGCCCAAATCTTTATTTTGGAGTAAAGGCTGATGTCGTGCTCATCGCCTGGGTATTCGTACTTTAAGCGGCCGAGCTGCTCTTCGTATTTCAATTGTTTTTTGGTTGCCGTTGAGGTGATATTGCCCGGCGTAGTTACTGATAACGCATTATAACCGGTATAGTAGGCTATACCCGCGCCCATGTAAGTTGCGCGCAGGGAATATTCCCAGTCGATCATCCTGAATTGTGTATCATATAATCCCAGTAAACTGAGAGATGATCTGCGCTGAAGGATAGAAACATCGCTGAAGGTGAAGGTTTTTGTTTGCCCGCTTTTCCATTGCTGATAGTAGGAAAGGCGGCTGGCTGTTGATATTTGCTCAGGGTTTGCCAGGTTGCTATCCAGTGTGTTGGAAATGCAGATGTCGATAGCTGTATTTTTTAGCATAAAATCCCGGCATTTCCGGATAGTATCAATATCAGGCACGTCATCATCGATCAGTTTTTTTATAATGGTGCCCCGGGCCATTAAAAGCGCCTTATTCCAGCCATGGGCCTGGTTTTTATCCGCTTCACTTAAAAATTGGTGGATTTTACCGTTTTTATATAGTTCCTGCAGGTATTCCTTTGTCCCGTCTGTGCTATCGCCATCAACTACAACTATTTCTTCGTCATCATTAATCCGGGGCAGTAATTCGCCCAATAGTATTTTTATAAATGGCAGCCTGTTTTTAGTGGAGATAATGTATGACAGGGTAGGCAGTTCCATATCAGGCCGGAATCAATAAAAAGTTTTCGGTGAACTTGCTGTAAAGCTCAAGGTCATTTAAACTGGTTACCTTGTTTAAGTTTGGCGCAGTAAAACACTCGTAGTTATTCGATGTAAAAAACTCAAAAAGATCCGGGTTGGCTAAGTCGAATGCTTTGATATTGATTTGGTTCCACTCCAGGAGTATCGAGGGCCGGCATGTCTTAATGCAATCTATTCCCCCCTTCAGCGCTAACAGGTCGCCACCTTCTATATCTATCTTAATAAAGCTAACCTGTGGCCGCTTTCTATCGTTCCATATATGGTCAATGGTTGTACAATCAATCTCAACCGTGCGTGTATATGCAATTCGTTTGGTATCGCTTATGCTGTCATAGGCGCCGTCTGCTGCATCTGCCAATTGGAAGCTGACCTTTTTCTCTGAGTCGGATACCGCTTTATCTATGATGGTCCAGCGGTTTAAATTCTCATTAACGCTTTGTGTTTTCTTTAAATAGGGTAGCGTATTTGGCGAAGCTTCCACAGATACCAGTGTAATATCCAGATGATTGTGTAAAAGCGGCACGGCCATAACGCCAATGTTTGCGCCAATATCAAAAACTTCAGTGCTAGGTTTGATTAGGGAACTAATGATATTCAGATTTTCAATTTCATATATCCCTTCAATTACCGCCCGCTGAAAAATGACGCTGTTTTTCGGAAAGAAAACTCGTTGATTATAATAAACAAAACTGCCTTTAGAATTCCAGTACGGTTTAAGGAATCTTAGTTTAAGCTCTTTTCTAAGGGAGTCAAGAAACATCGTTATTGCCAGGTTTTAAATATTTGTGAAGGAAATGGTAGGTTTTGTACGGCGCGTGAATAAATACGTTAACCAGCGCAGATGCGACCGGTGCCGGAACAAAGTTACTTTTTAATTTTAAAAGGGATTTTTGTGATTTGTATGGGTACGAGCTTAGGTTGTTGCCACCAAAATGTATCAATAAAGGCATGTATTTATCCGGGTACCAGGGCCGGTGTTTTTCATGAGTTCTCGGCTTGTTTCGCAGCTGCCTCGCCCCGGTTAGGACGTTTATTTTAGCGGGCCTGTTATCGGTAAAAAGGTCGGTGATGATATGACCGTTGTCAGGTATCGGTTTTTGGTTGTGCAGCATCATGGATATAGATACCGGGCCCTCTTCGTTTATCCATTTGTCTTTGATACGCTGAAAGCCGTAACTATCATACTTTTCGCCTATCTCCCTGGCTTTGTCAAAAATTGCCGTGGTTAAAGCTGATTTTTTTAGGTAATACAGTCCGCCGTTGAAGCGGATAATTTTATCTATGCCAAAATTTTGTTTAATGGTATTTGCCTGCTCGGTTCCGCACCAGTTTTCAGTTGGCGCAATATTGCCGGCAACGGTTATGTCCATCCCTTCGGCCGCCTTAAATATCTCATTTAAATTACCATAGCAAATACAATCCGAATCGATAAAAAGGGAATGTTCTGTTTGTAAATATTCGTCGATGTGCAACTTCATCCCAATCCCTAATGGCAAATGCTCGGGTTTGGCAGGAACTATAAATATTTTGTCTTTGTATTTCGCCGGGATAGCAAAATCGAGGTTGGAAACAATGAAAATCGGGATATCGTTATGTATCAATATCGACTGTGCACAATTGAGCGCAAATTGCACATAGCTGAACTTATTTGTAGCAAATGTTATTACCGAATGCGTTTGATTTGCCAAATGCTCAATTAGTTGTTTTTGTCTTCGGGGCAAATAGTAGCTGTACCTTGAGTATTATGGTTTGAGCCAAATATTTAAGGTAGGAGTGATGGCTCCATTTATAACTGTAATAAGCGCGGGGCCCCTGGGTTAATTTTTGGTATTCCTTATCATCTACTGTCTTTAGCGATTCGCTGCCGATATGCGTCACTTTGGAGGTCGGTACCAGGCAATTTTTAATGTGGAATTTTTCTAAGGTTTTGCAGTAATCAGCGTCGCAATACCAAAACAATAGTTTTTCGTCCAGTAAGCCGGTGATCTCAAATACCTTTCTTTTTGCAAAAATGCACCAACCACCTAATACGCCAAAGTAGCCTTCCAGTGGCGGCCCATTTTCGTCAAAACCTTCATTTTTATGAAATGTGCTGCAGTAAGGGCTCACATTCAGCAGTGCCGGGTCGTTATTCATGGCCGCTATTGCTGCGCTTGCCCATCCTTTGTGAAAAATAAGGTCGTTATTACAAAGGCACACATATTCACTATCGGTGGCCCTGATGCCGATGTTCATGTATTTGTTATAACCGAAGCTTGTATCAGGGTAGATGGTTTTTGTGCCAGGATATTGATACGGTATCAAACTTTTGTTCGACTCGATAACCAAAACATTAAACTCAATTTCCCCGGGGTCCTCAGATTCAAAAAGCGTATCAATAGTTTGAAGTGTTAAAGCCTTAAGATTTTCATCTTTGGCAAAACTTAAAATAATGATGTCAATTTTAACGGGCATTATATCGATGCAACAATAACAAATTGCGGAAACTTCATATCCTCCTGTGTGTTGAATAAAAGGAAGTTTAGGATATTAAAAGCGGTAAAGTTCTTATTTTTATTAATGCCTTCGGCCCGTATAACGCGGTAACCGCTGCTTTCAAATAAGCGCCGCATGCTTTTTACGGTGAAAAAGCGCATGTGTGTTTTATCCATCACGCCCGATTCCTCGTATTTGAAATCTTTATACCGAAGTAAAGATAATATCACAGGGTACCACCGTACGTTGGGTATAGAGGCAATGATGAACCCGGCGGGAGTGAGCAACTGTTTGCAGATGTTTAGTGCCTCCCCGGGGTCAACAAGGTGCTCCAATACATCATTAAAAAATATAGCATCAAATTTCTGATCGTGTAGTTCGGGCATGTCTTTTACAAACAAACCATTAATTACTTTATCCAATTTTTTCCCGGCTTCCTGTGCGGCATCCTTGTTAGGTTCGATTCCCCAAACGTTGCATGAGCGCTGTGCCTTCAAAGTCTGGCCAAAAGCACCATTGCCACAGCCCACATCTAGTACAGAGCGTACATTAAGCGGTACAAATGCCAATATTTCCGGGCGGCTATGGAAATAGTAATTGTCTTGCTTTCCCTCGTAAAGTTGTTCGTAGTTCATTAATTAAGCAATGCTAAAATCGTAGTCTATTTCGGCCTTACCTCTGACGGGAAGAGGATAGGGCAGATTATCGTCGGCCAGGCCTTTCTGTAAAACCTGGAACCGCAGTAAATCAAAAAAATCTTTATACAACAAGTTCGACTGCAGGTGGACACCTAACTTATACACTCCGGGTAGCAGCGGCAAGTTTTTGAAAGACCCTTTTATGTTGATGTTTTCGTTATTATCGGATACCTGGTAAAGCTCTTTACAGCGAAGGTCAAAAAAAGCCACCTTTTGCTCCAATTCATCGAAGATGAATATGGCAGCAGCGCTAAAATGATTGATATGACTGCTTTTTATTCTCAATTTGAATTCAAGATCATCGTGCGATGTCAAAGTTGATTTATTAATTTCGAAGGATTCCAATGTGACATCCGGACTAAGACTTAACGCCGAGACGCTGGTTAGCAGACCCTCATCCTTCGAAGTACGCATGTAGTTATTAATGGCTGCGTCAACCTCACCGTTAAAAAGTATGCTTCCATTATTCAGCACCATACCCTGGTTGCAAAGCGTACGTATAGAATCCATATTATGGCTCACAAATAATATTGTGCGACCCTCGCTCTTACTCACGTCGCCCATTTTACCGAGGCATTTTTTCTGGAACTCCGCGTCACCTACGGCCAGCACTTCGTCTACAATCAATATTTCGGATTCCAGGTGGGCCGCCACCGCAAATGCAAGGCGCACATACATGCCGGATGAATAGCGCTTCACCGGTGTATCCACATAGCGCTCCACACCGGCAAAATCAATGATCTCATCAAACTTGCGTTTTATCTCGGCTTTGCGCATACCTAATATGGCACCATTGAGGAACACATTTTCGCGACCCGTTAATTCAGGATGAAAACCTGTGCCTACTTCCAGTAAACTGGCTATACGCCCTTTTATCTTAATTGAACCTGCGGTAGGGGAGGTTACCCGGCTCAGTATTTTCAGTAGAGTGCTTTTACCCGCTCCGTTTCGGCCGATAACACCAACTGCATCGCCCTGTTCAATTTCAAAATTCAAATCGTTCAGGCTCCAAACGATATCACTTCCGCCTTTTTGGGTACGATCATTCACCTCGCCAATTTTCAAAAAGGGGTCCTCTTTGCCGCGTAAGCGCGCCCAAAACCGTTCCAGGTCACGCGAGACAGTACCTGTGCCAAAATCACCTAACTGGTATGCTTTGGAAAGATGTTTTACATTTATGACAGTACCCATTATATTCGTATCAGCGGAATTTAATTAGCCTTTAACTGATTTGATAAGATATTTAAGAGATGTTTTTATATAATTTCTTTGCTGCTTTTGATAAAGATCGTAAATGCCCTTTAACGATTTGATCATCCCGATAGCGTGCTTTTTGACGATGTAGTCGTGGCATTGTGCGTATTTATTTTCCTTCATCATCTCTGTTATCATCGATCCGCTTCTGATAGTGTATCCGTACAGCTCATCTTCAATGTACTTAAACCTATAGCCCGACAGATAACTGTTTAACCAAAACTCCCAGTCTTCGTATCCCTGGAAGGGCATTTTTTCGTCATACCCGCCAAGCGCCTCCCATACAGTTTTTTTGTAAATGGCACAGGCATCAATGTAGTTCGCCCAAAAAAGATCCTGGCCTATAAAATTATGAGGTTCAAACTTTCGTTCGGGTATGTCTTCGCCCAAAAAGAAAGGCTTTGCATATACAATATCAAATGGTTGGCTATCCAGTATTTCGATACCTTTCTCAATGTATCCGGGTTTAATAATGTTATCAGCGTCAAGCGGTAAAACGTATTCGCCGAGGGCCTCCCGTATTCCCCGGTTGCGGGTGTAAGCCAGGCCCCTGTTTTCGTGGCTTAATACATTAAGTCCCTCCGCCGTGTAGGAGTCGAGCAATCGCAATGTTTCGGGATCGTCCGAACCGTCATTTACGATAATGAGTTCAATGTCAGGCGATTTTATATCAACAACACTTGCTACTGCATTCTTCAAATACTGCCCATCGTTATAACAGGGGATAATAACAGATACCTTCATTTCAATTTTTGGGCAACAACAACATAATTCATGGTATTGGTGGGATCGGGGTATTTCGTATCCATGTAAAGGAAAAACCTGTTCACTGAGCGCACTGCTCCAAATATCTTAAATAACCGCCTGAATACCCTGCCCCTGACGCTTTTGAATTTTCTGATGTCAGTCATAAGGGCATGTAACAATGCCTGGCCGGCTACCGACCATTTCCCACCATTCGACTTTATAGTCACAACATCAAATCCGCTGTTTTTTAACAGGTAGGTTAATCCATATTTTGTAAATCTGAAAAAATCATATGGTTCTTCGTGCAGGGGCCAGTACATCGGGCCGCTCAGGATCAAATGACCGCCGGGTTTTAGTAATCGGAAAGCTTCGTTCAGCAGCCCCTGGTGATCCTCTACATGCTCAATGGTTTGTGTGCTGATGACCGTATCAAAAGTTTCAGCGGGCAGCGGTATCCTATTAGCCGGGCATATGATATCCACGCTGTGATCGCTTGATTGTATGATATCGCATCCTACATATTCATCAATCAATGGCGCAACAATTCCATAATAAGGTTTGTTTCCGCATCCAATGTCCAGCAGCCGGCCTTTAGCGTAATCGGATAAGCAGCTTAACAGGTCTTTATGGTAGGGCTGGTAATGCAGGTAGTATGCATTGTCATTCGGAATATTTACCCCTTTTAGCCTTTCTAAATTCTGTTTTCTATCGCTGGTGTCCATAGCCATCTTTTTCCTGTTAGCCGCTAAACGGTATCCACAAATGTTTTTTCAACCTTGTTAAATACAACAATACCGAGTAATAAAATGATTAATGTTACCGCTGCACTATAGCCCAGTAGCCCCCAGCTAAACATCCCGCTGCCGGTAAACCCATACCTGAAGGTTTCTATAACAGCGGTAACCGGGTTGAATTTTATCAGCCAGCTATAAGCCGGGTATTTTGCAACAGCGGTCGAGAGGGGAAAAATTACCGTAGTCGTATACATCAGTAAAGGTACGCCGAAGGTAACTACAAATGCCAGGTCGCGGTATTTGGTTGTTACCGCCGAAACCATCATACCCAAACCAAGGCCAAGCGCTGCGATCAATAGAATGAGCAATGGGAAAAGGGTTATGTATATTGTTAGGTGAATGTGCGCCCCTCTAAAAAAATAGTAGTAAAATAGCAATAAAATAAACAACACAAACTGTACAGCAAACCGGATAAGGTTTGAGAATACGATACTGAGCGGCATAATAAGGCGCGGGAAATACACCTTGCCCAGCATAGCCGAATTGTCCTTGAAAACCGTCGAGGTTTTAGTGAGGCACTCCGAAAAGTAATTCCAGATAATGGTTCCCGCAAGGTAGAATAAAGGCGCGGGCACTTGATCGGTAGAGATTTTGGCCAGGTTGCTAAATACAAGCGTGTATATAAGAATGGTAATGGCAGGTTGGATAAAAAACCATACCGGGCCCAGGATAGTCTGTTTGTAAAAGGAAACAAAATCCCGTCGCACCAATAAAAAAAGGAGGTCGCGGTAATGCCAGGTATCTTTGAGTTTTAAGTCAAACAGGCTATTGTGAGGCGTTATTTCAATATCCCAGTCGTTATCCGGCATGTTACCCATTATCAATTATGTTTAACATATTATTCATATAATCCACCTCATTAAAGTGAAGGAGGCACTTGCCTTGAAGTTCTTTACGTGCTTGTACCGTCAATGGTTTTTCCAGGTATTTAATAATGGCATTTTCCAGTTCATCCTGGTCATTTACATTAATGGCCGTTCCCAGTTCTCCGTTCCTTATGGCATCAATGCTCCCATCGGAGTTGCCGCAAATAACCGGCAGACCACAGGCCAGCGCTTCGATAAATACAATGCCAAAGCCTTCCTTTTTGCTTGGCAATACAAACAAATCAGCTAGAAGAAAGTAATCGGTAAGCTCTTTTTCCGTTAGAAACCCCGTCAGAATAACCTGCTCTTCTACTCCACATGATTTGATGAGGTCCCTTATGCGCGTTTCCTCGGCTGAATCATATTGGCCTGAAAGTATATATTTTATTTCAGGAAATTTAAGTTTCAAGTGTCCCACGGCTTTTATCACCTGTTCATATCCTTTGTATTGTTCTGATGAGGCCAGGCGGGTTAAGGTAAAAATGATCTTATCTGAAGGAGCCAGGCTATACCTGTTAAGTAAATATTCTGGTTTTGAAAAATCGACCGGCAAGTTCATAAAAGGGTCTAAAGCATTGTTCAATACAACACACTTATCAGGGTCCGAATTATGCCAATGGATCATTCGCGCTTTAGTAAAGCTGCTTACACATATGATTTTGTCGCAGTACCGCTTTACAAATATTTTTTTAACAAAATTTAAGGGCCGCCATACTTCAATGCCGTGTGCTATTAGCCATACCTTGCAGTTAGGATTGAGTATCTTAATGACCAGTCCGAATAAAGCAAGATTAACATGGCTTAAAATAACAATATCCGAACGGAAAGATTTATCTAATGTTTTTAGCCCAATTTTTATTTTGTTACGACCAAAGCCTGTAAAATTTTCTGCAGAAAGATATTTATCCATCAGATCATACCGGGAATCGTAAACCGACCAAAGGTTAAATTGCCATCCTTTTTGTTTGGCAATATGGAATAAAGCATAGGCAAGTGTACGGGTCATCTTCTGAATGCCGCCGGTGGAGCTAAAAGTCCGTAAAGTAAGCAGGACTATTCTTTTAGGCATTCATCTGAATTTGGTAAAGCGCAAATATTTTTGACCAATGCATATTGTTTTTCTTAAAATCTTTTACGATTTTTTTTGCCCTGCCGTGATAAAGGTTTTCGTCATTTATATCATGGTGTTCCCTCATCCATTGTTGCAATGGAAAAGTGAAACCCATTTTCGACCGGTCCCAGATGGCCCTCGGGAGGATATCTGTAAAGCTGTCAATCAGTAATTTTTTTGGTTGATTCTCGTCAAACCTCACCGCAGGGGAAATGTTTCCGGCTAAACGTTTGAAATCTTCATCCAGGAATGGAACGCGTACCTCCAAACCGTGACTCATACCCATCACATCCGTATCACGCAACAACTGGTTCTGCATGTACAGGTTTATTTCAAACCAGGCTGCATCTTCTTCGTTGTAATTGCTAATATAAGGCAATTGTTTGTTGTTGAATAAAATATCTTCAACTTCAGTTAAATCTATTTCAAGTATCTCAGCGATATCGGCAGGGGTATAGTGTCCCCTAAGTAAAAGATAATCTGCGAGGGGATGGTTATAGGTTAAAAATGATATCTTTTTGTAACGGTCAGACGTAAAGTATTTTGCAGCCGAGAATGTTATCGGCGGAAACTGCCGCATCGTTTTAAGATATTTTATCCGGTTAAAAGATGGATAGCCTCCGAATAGTTCATCGGCGCCAACGCCGGATAGTACTGCTTTCAGGCCGTCATCATGGGCATACTTACTGATAAACCAGGTATTAATGCCATCGGTAGTTGGCATGTCCATATCATCAATTATCTGCGGTAGAAATTCTTCAAAATCCTGCTTTCGTACCAGGTGGGCAAATTTTTCGCCTTCTATTTCTTTAAGGATCAGGGTTTGATACATGCGCTCGTCATAAGCCTTTTCGTTAAAGAAAATCGAAATAGTTTTTAACTGCGCCTGTTTTTGCTGATTGGCAAGTAAGCTTAGCAGACTCGAATCGATCCCTCCGCTCAGGAATACACCGATTGGCGCATCTGCCATCAACTGTCGGTCAACCGCAAATGTTAACGCGGCACGTACCGCCTCCCTGGCTTCTTCCGGGTCGGTGATGATCGTATCACGGTGTGCAACATGGTACGAATGGATCTCGTAAGTGTTGTTTTTATGGTGCCAGCACAGAAACTCCCCTTTGGGTAAGCTGTACACATTTTTAAGCGTGGTATAAGGCTCGGGTGTGTGCCCGTAGGCCAGGAACCGCACTTTCCATGTGTTATCAGGCTCAGTAGCCATACCCGACTTCTTCATGGCCCTTACCTCCGATGCAAAGGTTAACTGGCCGCGTTCGGCGCAGTAATAGAGGGGCTTTACACCCGAACTGTCGCGTACGAGGTAGGTCAGTGCCTTTTGGGTATCATGCAGCGCGAAAGCAAATATGCCCCTTAGTTTAGAAAAAGAGGCCATGCCCCAATGCAGGTAGGCCTGTATGATCACTTCGGTATCGGTATTCGAATTAAATTTGGCACCTAAAGATAACAGCTGTTCTTTGAGGGTAAGATAATTGTAGATCTCGCCGTTGAATGTTATCCATACCTTTTGCTGCACATCAGCCATCGGCTGGTGCCCGTTTTGGCTCAGGTCAATGATAGACAGCCTGCGATGCCCGAATACAAGCGAAGCCGCTTCGTTGCAATAAAGGCCCTGGTCGTCAGGGCCGCCATGCTCGAGCGCATGGCACATGATATTCACTTTCTCTCGAATTTCTTCAGCTTTTAACTGGTTGGAAATTATTCCTGCAATACGGCACATAGTAGGGGTATATTCACAGCTTCGCCTCGTAAGTCACACGAATAGAGCATAACTTATTAATATACAGCATTTTAAAATTTAATTCAAAACGCCGGACTTTTAATTATAACGGCAATAAATTAAGTCAAAAAATGCCATTTAACTTATATAAAACTTATTCACATAGTGATATGGAATGTTAAAATCTGCCTATCAGCGAGGCGGCGGCATGTATTATGATCGAGCAGCCCAGGCTTTCCAGCCGCAATGCCAGTTGCTTTTGTGACCGGTAGGATATAATCTCCCCTGTCATTCCCTTTAATGGGCCGGCTTTGATGATGATTTTTTCGCCGGGCAGCAGGTTCTCTTCAGTTACCTCAAGCTCAACAGAGCTGATCATCAATAGCTTAAGGTCATCTATCTGGCGTTCTGGCATCGAAGCAACTTTGCCTCCGAAATAGATAAAGCGCGCAATTCCCTTGGTCATTAATACTTCGGTTTGCTCCTGCTCGGTTATGTGGACAAATAAATAGGATTTGATAAACGGCTCTTCAACCCATTTCTTCCTGTCGCTCCAATGCTTGAGCTGGCGCCTGAGAGGCAGGTAGGTTTCAATGCCTTTATTTGCCAGGGCCAGGCAGGCCTTTTTTTCGGCTCGGGGATGCGTATAAACCGGGTACCATTTGGATGTAGCTGCTTTTATTTTTACACTCATTTATTGAACCAACGCCTGTAATCCCACCACTTGTATACCTTTTTATCTACGTAATAATCCGAACCCTCATAACCACTGTAGTCCGAATAATAGTAGTAATGCCCGCCTGAATACTCATTTGTAAACTTGGTAGTATAATAGCGTGAATGCAGCAAATCTTCGGCAAAGGCGTTTAATATGATTACGGTATTGTCCAAATGATATTCGTTGGCAATACGCTGTGGAACGGTAGCCGCATAGAATTTGGATTTACCAGAGCGGATCACAAAAATATTAATATCGCTCATCCGGATAAGCGGAATAGAATCTGACACAAGGCCCACCGGCGCTGTGTCAATCATAATAACATCATAACGTGTTTTAAGATCCTCTATTAACACCTTCATTCTACTGCTGTGCAGCAGTTCTGATGGATTTGGCGGTACCGGGCCCGACAGCATCAGATCGAGACCTGGCTGCCCTGTTTTCCTAATGATATCATCTACTTCGCATTGATTGGCCAAATAATTACTTAAACCCTTGTCATTTGGCATATGAAAGGTCTTATGCAACTTTGAACGGCGCAAGTCCGCTGCGATCAGGATAACCTTCTTATCAATTAATGCCAGCGTACTGGACAAGTTCACCGCGATAAATGATTTTCCTTCGCCTGCCACTTCCGAAGTGATGCATATTATTTTGCTCGATTTCTCTGACGCAACAAAATTAAGGTTGGTGCGCACCGAACGTACCGATTCGGCGAAGACGGATTTTGGTCGGCTTACGGCTAGTATCTGGGTGTTGTCCTCGTCTATCTCGTCGGGGAATTTCCTTATTACCCCCAATATAGGTATCGAGGTAAGGCTCTCTACCGTTTCCTTATCGTAAATGTAAGGGTTGAGTATCCTGATGAGGATTATTAATCCCAGTCCCATTGCAAACCCTATGGTGAGAGCGGTGCGCCGTATGGTGTGTTCGTCCGGCGAAACGGGGCTGAAATTGGCCTGTGCAGGTTCTATAATAGAAGCTCCCGCTACGATTGCCGAACGGCTTATCTGCGCGTCTAATCTTTTCTCAGACAGGAATGAGTAAACTTTATCATTAACCTCGAAATCGCGCTGTAAGCCTATCAGGTCGCGCTCCGCCGCCGGTAAAGTTGATATCTTTTGATTTACGATATCAACCTGGCTGCCAATATAACTGATGATTTTATTAATGCGCGCGCTTGTGGCTTCGATATTATTCAGCGCGGCATTTTTAATTTGCAATATCTGCTGGTTTATACCCCTGATAGCTTCCGAATTCGAATTATAGGTTTTCAGCAAAGTGTTTTTTTCAACCAGCAGGTTGTTCATTTGTACTATTAATCCTGAAAGCAGCGGGTCAATTACCCCCTCAAGGTTCAGGTTCAGGCTAACGTTATCTTTGTCTTCGGCTATCTGCTCTTTAAGCTGGTCAATGGCTATCAATTGCGTTTTTAATATGGAACGCTGCGATTCAAGGTCTTTTAACTTACCTAATTCAAGATCTGCAGAAGCAGTGACATTCATGATCTTTGCACCCTGCTTGAATTTTTCAATCGATTTTTCAGAGCCTTTCACCTCGTTTGAAAGAGACTCAAGCTGATCATCAATAAACTTGATCATCAGCGTTGCCGAAAGCCTTTTTTGGTCCCTGTCATAATTCAGGTACTCGCGCATGATCGCGTTCAAAATATCGGCAGCAAACTGAGGATTAGAGTCGGTTTCCTGCAGGGATATGATATTCGAATTTTTTACAAGTTCGCTGGTGTGCAGGCCGCCCTTTACGCGGCCAACAAAATCCTCGGGTATATTGAACTTGAACATGTAGACGGTGCTCTTCGGAATATCCCCTGGGCTTTTAATGCTAAACGATGTATTGGCGATAGTAATGGGACTATCGTACGAGCAAACCTTATGACTGGGCTTGCCATTCATTTTATAGCTAAGATCAAAGGTGCCGCCGGATATAGGCTTAAAGGTAATTAAGTCGCGATAGAAGTTAAGGCTGTCAAACCTAAGAAATTGAACATCAAGCAGTCGCTGCGGATATACCTCACTGGTGCGCACCCTGCCCGATATAAAAAAACTTACCCGGTAATCAAGATCCTTAACAGCGTTTAATATGAGCGTGCGGCTTTGCAGTACAAATATTTCGCTCTGAATTTTTGAAGGGCCCCTGTCGTTATTATTAATTACCCCTACCAGGTCGGAGAATTCGGATTTTTTCTCTTCAATCTTTAAAGTAGATGATGTTGCATAGGTTTTTGGAGTTACCCACAAGTAAGCATAGGATATAAGAAGGCATATCACAACCGAAGCGGCTATCCAATACCAGCGGCTAAGTAATATCTTGCCAATTTTATAATAGTCAATTTCCTGGTTAGGTAGTTTTCTTGCTATTCTATCAGTCTCTTGCATTTAACGGTGAATAAGCGTGTAAATGATCAGCGCTGTATTAAGAATGATCAATCCTGGTTGTAACGTAGTAGTAATATTCTGCAATTGATCACCTTTTATCGCACGTTTATTTTGTGCAATATATATAATATCGTTGTTCTGTAGTATCATTCTGTTATCAGCCAGCGTTTGTATTTTACTCAGGTCAATTTCAGCAACTATTGGATTTTTAGGGTCTCCACGGATAATTTTAATTGTTTTTTCGTTAGCTTTTTCGGTTAGGCCACCTGCCTGGCCAATCATTTCTATCAAATTGATTTTGTCTTTCACCAGGGGGTAGTTTCCGGGCACCCTTATCTCACCCAAAATAGTTACTTTCAGGTTTACAATTTTAAGGTCAATTATAGGATTTACAAGTACATTTTGCCGATATAATCCTTCTACCTTTTTTGCGGCCTCGGCCCTTGTTAGGCCCGCCACCTGTATATGCCCTATGAGCGGCAAAGCAACGGTTCCGTCATCCTCAACCTGGTAAGTTTGCCCTTCGCCCGCTGAAGTACCACCGCCGGTGTTTGCGCCCCCGCCTATAGTCGACCCGCCTGTTGTTCCGGAAGGCGCCTCATCAACAATATATTTACTGTTTTGCAAATTCCTTATCTGCAGTATGTCCTGCGATTTGATATGATAATCGCTTGTTCCGGTCCCGCTGCCAGGCTGGTAATAGCGGCCACTATCGGCGGCTGAAGCGGGCAACTGAAAAAGCACTTGTTGCTGTTTATAGGAACAGGAGGGGAAAGTGAGCGCGACAAAAAGTAACAGGGTTATAATTAGGGCGGTATAAAATCGCATAGCAAATGGCACTGCATATTTCTTTATATTGCGCAGCAGTTTCAAAATTACATAATTTGTGCGTATTAAAAATGTATTTTCCCTGAAATGCAAAATTTAAAAATTTCTCTTATTACTGTGGTATATAATGCCCAAAATACCATAGACCGTTGCCTCGAATCGGTAGTGCGGCAGAAATTCAACAACATACAGCATATCGTTATAGACGGGGGTTCAACCGACGGCACAATAAAAATCATAGAAAAATACCACGATAATATTAGCGTATTTATATCTGAGCCTGATAATGGTATCTATGATGCTATGAATAAGGGTATTAGTTTGGCCGATGGCGACATAATTGGCACGCTTAATGCGGATGATTATTTAGCCGATGATGACATTTTAAGTGATGTAGCAAACTCTTTTGCACAACAAAACGTACATATTTTATACGGTGACCTGGACTTTATCGACCCTAACGGGAAAGTTGTCCGTAAATGGCGTTCAGGAGGATATAGAAGCGGGTTATTTAATTGGGGATGGATGCCCCCGCACCCCACATTTTACTGCAAAAAAGAGTTGTTTGAAAAGCTGGGCGGGTACAAGCTGGACTATGGCAGTGCTGCCGACTATGAGCTCATGCTAAGGTTTATACATGCTTACAAAGCAAATGTATTTTACCTGGATAAAGTATTGATTAAAATGTTTATTGGTGGAGTAAGTAACAAAAGTTTAAACAATCGCGTAAAAGCATTGCTTAATGATTTAAAAGCAATGCGGAATAATGATATATTATTTCCATTAATAACCGTGATATTTAAACCGTTACGAAAAATAATGCAATTTTTTTAACAAATATGAAAAAATCTTATTATTTTCGCCGCCTGATTAAAGGTATAATGGGCCCCTCAAAATTATAGCCGATGACAGAACTCTTACATTCAAACCATTTAGTGTATTACGTAGTTATAGTTCTTTCTTCGATACTGATTACGTTGCTCGCTATACCCTCAATTCTCCATGTTGCCCGTGCACGTCACTTGTACGATGACCTAGGACATTTCAGAAAACAACACGATCATGGCATCCCCAGGTTGGGCGGAATCGCAATTTTTGTAAGCTTTACCATCACCTCGCTTCTATTCAGCATGACGGATATGTCGTTGCCTATAAATTACTTGCTTACAGCTTGTATAATCCTGTTTGCAATGGGTTTGAAGGACGACTTATCTGGTGTAAATTCGCGCACTAAATTTTTCATACAATTTATAGTTGCATCCATCCTGGTATTAGCTGGTAAAATTCGTTTAACCAGCATGTATGGCGTATTGGGTATTCACGATTTACCTTATTGGCCAAGCGTTGTATTATCGATACTTACTATTATACTGGTGGTTAATGCTTTCAACCTTATCGATGGTATCGACGGCCTTGCCGCCACGACCGGTATTGTTGCAAATGGCAGTTTCGCCGCCTTATTCATTTACATGCACCAATACGAGCTTGCTGCAGTTTCATTGGCTATGGTAGGCGCTATATTCGGTTTTTTGAAATTCAATCTAACCCCGGCAAAAATATTTATGGGCGATACGGGGTCACTCCTCATAGGATTGATCTCTGTAGTAATGGCTGTAAAATTCATTGAGCTGAACAAGTTTACAAGTGTAAAAAGCCCCGAAGTTTTCTCGGCACCGGCTCTTGCAGTAGCTATTTTGATAGGTCCTATTTTTGATACGCTGCGCGTGTTTGTCATGCGCATAGCAACAGGAGTATCTCCTTTTACCGCTGATCGTAATCATATACATCATCGCATGTTAA
Source organism: Mucilaginibacter sp. (assembly GCA_043739405.1). Classification (GTDB taxonomy): domain Bacteria; phylum Bacteroidota; class Bacteroidia; order Sphingobacteriales; family Sphingobacteriaceae; genus Mucilaginibacter. The sequence continues at coordinate 43,514 of JAYUEE010000036.1, forward strand.
GACTTGGTTTTACTCACTTAAAAACTACTTTGATTTTAGCTGGTTTGAACATAGCCTGTATCGGTATGGTATTGTGGTTCAGGGACTACGGCAATTCTATATTGCTGGGATTAATCCTGGTTGTTTGCCTGATGTTTAACTGGACAATAACCTTCTTCCTGCGTTCTAAAGAACGCGAGAGCCTTGCACTGCGTAACCTGTTTATATAAGAGGTTTAAGCAAATCACAAAAGTTAACCATCTGTCATAATTTGTACCGGGCCATGGCGTGGTACCCATCCGTTTTTATTTTTTGTAACTTTGCACCATAAACCAGTGTGTGATGAGGATTACAATAAACGGATTCGGGCGTATCGGCAGGATATTTTTAAGGAACATCATTTCCAATCCTGATGTACAGGTGGTAGCCATCAATGACCTTTCGGATACCGAAACATTAGCGCACTTATTTAAGTATGATTCAGTTCATGGCGGCTTTAAAGGCACCATCGATTTTGATGAGTCAAACCTGTATGTAAATGGCAAACAGGTAAGAGTACTATCCGAAAAAGATCCGGCACAACTTCCCTGGAAAGAACTGGATATTGATTTAGTGATTGAATCAACAGGAAAGTTTACATCGCGCAAAGGCGCCGAAAGGCACTTAACAGCGGGTGCAAAGCAGGTGATAATTTCTGCACCATCACCAGATAAATCCGTTCCGTCTATAGTTATGGGAGTTAATGACCCTGAGATCGATCTGCATGAAACAATATTGTCAAATGCATCCTGCACCACCAATAACGTAGCTGTAATGGTTAAGATACTTGACCAAAACTGGGGTATTATCGACGGTTATATTACGACTGTACATTCAATGACCGGCGACCAGAACCTGCACGATGCACCACATAAGGATTTACGCAGGGCGCGTGCTGCATCGGCATCAATCATTCCAACGACAACAGGCGCGGCAAAAGCTATCACAACTATTTTCCCGCATCTGAGTGGCCAATTAGGTGGTGCCGGTATCCGGGTACCTGTCCTTAACGGCTCGCTTACCGATTTTACCTGTAGTCTGCAAAGACCCGCCACCGTTGAAGCTATCAACCTCGCATTTAATAAAGCCGCCAGGGGCGCAATGAAAAATATCCTGGAATATACCGAGGATCCAATCGTATCAACCGATATCCTTGGCAACCCGCATAGCTGCATTTTCGATTCAAAGCTTACTTCGGTCGTTGGAGGATTGGTGAAAGTGGTAGGCTGGTACGATAACGAGATGGGCTACTCGAGCCGCCTGGCCGACCTTGTCGCTAAAATAAGCGTTGCTAAGCATGATCAGGTTTATTCAGGTTGAGGATACCTTAGCCATCCGCAATGACATATTACGCGAAGGCAAATTAACCTTAGATCAGTGCCGGTTTCCGGGCGATGAAGCCGAAGGTGCTTTTCATTTAGGCTATTTCGATAAAGAAAAACTGGTTTGTGTAGCCAGCTTCCATCCAAAAGAGCACGAAAAATTTGCTGGTAAAGGTTTTCAGTTACGTGGTATGGCTACGCTTGTGGCTTATCGCGGCAAAGGGATAGGCAACCAGCTGGTCAATTTTGCTATTGTTTATCTGCGCGGACAAAAAGCAAATTATTTATGGTGCAATGCGCGTAACGCCGCTTTGCAATTTTACATCGGCCTCGGCTTCGAAATTGTATCGGATGAGTTTGAAGTAGCAGGTATAGGTCCGCATCGCGTGCTTTATTTAAAAATACGGTAAAACAATCATCCGTCTTTTGGTCCCGATAGCTATCGGGATTCTGACTTATTAAAAAACATTCTTTTTCATTTTTACGTTCAGAATTTAGAATTAAATGCTGAATTTGGCTGCCCGTAACAAAATCCCCGTTAAACACATGAAAACAGTAGATCAGATCAAATTTTTGGGAAAAAAGGCCCTCATCCGGGTCGACTTTAATGTCCCGCTTGATAAAGATTTTAATATAACCGATGATAACCGCATGACGGCCGCTTTGCCTACCATCAAAAAGATTTTGAATGATGGCGGCGCGGTGATCCTGATGTCGCACCTGGGCCGGCCGAAAGGCGGTCCGGAGGATAAATTTTCTTTACGTCACCTCGTGCCGCATTTGTCGGACCTTTTGGGACAACAGGTTGAATTTGCTGACGACTGCATCGGTCAGGAAGCTGTTGATAAGGCAAAGGCTTTGGCCCCGGGCCAGGCTTTGCTATTAGAAAACCTCCGCTTTTATAAGGAAGAAGAGCAGGGTGATAAGGGTTTTGCTGAAAAATTGGCTGCATTAGGCGATGTTTATGTGAATGATGCCTTCGGTACTGCACACAGGGCCCATGCTTCTACGTCAATAATCGCACAATTTTTCCCTAATGACAAATGCTTTGGCTACCTGATGGCCGCTGAATTGGCTAATGCCGAAAAAGTGTTGAATAATGCCGAAAGACCATTTACCGCTATTATGGGCGGCGCTAAAGTATCCGACAAGATTGAACTAATAGAGCGTTTAATGGATAAGGTGGATAACCTGATCATCGGTGGCGGAATGGCCTACACCTTTGCCAAAGCACAGGGTGGCCATATCGGCAAATCATTGGTTGAAGCAGATAAATTGGATTTGGCTAACGAACTGATCAAAAAAGCTAAAGACAGGGGCATTAACCTTTTGCTGCCAACGGATTCTATTATTGCAGACAATTTCTCCAATGACGCGAATACAGCTACAGCACAAAACGACAATATAAAAGATGGATGGATGGGACTGGATATAGGCCCCGATTCTATTAAGGTATTTAGCAAGATAGTTGAAAGTTCTAAAACCATTTTATGGAACGGCCCGATGGGGGTTTTTGAGATGGCAAAATTCGAGCAGGGAACCAAAGCTATCGCTGACGCGGTAGTAACGGCAACTGAAAACGGAGCGTTTTCGCTCATCGGCGGTGGTGATTCGGCTGCCGCAGTTGCCAAATTTGGGTTAACTGCAGATGTAAGCTACGTGTCCACTGGCGGTGGCGCTTTGCTGGAATATATGGAAGGTAAGGAGTTGCCGGGTGTGGCCGCAATAAACGACTAACCGCCTAAAGTAACAAGATTGTGACGCCCCAATTTATTGGGGCGTTTTTGTTTTATTGTATACTTTTACTTTTTAACTCTCAATAATTAATTAATGAAAAGAAACCTCCTGTTAACTTTTTTCTTTATTCTATTTGCTGTCTGCTCATACGCGCAGCCCAATAACGGCGATGCTGACTATATAAAAGCTAACTACCAGAAATACGAATATCAAATAACCATGCGTGACGGTAAAAAGCTGTTTACCTCGGTGTATGTCCCAAAGGACCAATCAAAAAAGTATCCCATTATGATGGACCGCACACCTTATAGTGTTGCGCCTTACGGGCCGGATGCTTATAAAGGTTCGCTTGGTCCGTCTTCTTTGTTTTTGCATGATGGCTACATTTTTGTTTACCAGGATGCGCGCGGCCGCTGGATGAGTGAGGGCTTGTTTGAAGAAATGACACCTGAAAAAGAGACCCACAAAACTAAAAATGATGTGGACGAGGGAACCGATACTTATGATACCATCGATTGGCTCCTGAAGAATATTCCGAACAATAACGGTAAAGTGGGAGTGTGGGGCATTTCTTATCCTGGTTTTTATACCATGGCCTGCTTGCTGAGCCGTCACCCGGCTTTGGCCGCTGCATCCCCGCAAGCGCCTATGTCGGATCTTTGGCGCGACGATGGTTTTCATAACGGTGCTTTTCAACTGGTTGGCAATTTTGGCTTTTACCCCGGCTTTACCAATCGCCAGGATGATAAGCCTACCCAGCGCAACGGCGGCCGTTTAAACTTTGGTACCGCAGATGGCTACGAGTTTTACCTGAACATGGGTTCGGTAAAAAACACCAACACTAAATATTTTAAAGATACCATACGCCTGTGGAACGAAATGATGGACCACCCGGATTACGACGAACACTGGAAGGCGAGAAATGTATTAACCCACCTGCATGATATTAAAACCCCAACTTTGGTTACAGGAGGATGGTATGACGCCGAGGATTTGTACGGCGCGGTAAATACCTATAAAACATTGGTGAAGAATAATCCTAATACGCCCATCTATTTTACCATGGGCCCCTGGGTGCATGGCGGCTGGGCGCGCGGGCCGGGTGACCATTTAGGCGATGTTGATTTCGGCGGGCCTACCGGCCCCTTCTATCGCGAGAAGATAGAGTTTGCTTTTTTCAGTCATTATCTAAAAGGGACAGACCTGGACTTGCAGCCGATCAATACATTTGAGACTGGTACCAACCAATGGAAAACCTATAAAACCTGGCCGCCAAAAGAGGCTGATGATAAAAACCTTTACCTGTTGCCGGGTGGCAAACTGTCATTTGACGCACCGACAGAGGCAACAGACTCTTATGACGAATTTACATCTGACCCAAACAAACCAGTACCGTTTTATAGTGACATTACGCTCGGTATGCAGCGCGAATACATGACCAGCGACCAGCGTTTTGCATCACGCAGGCCGGACGTATTAACTTATCAGACCGATGTATTAGATAAAGATGTAACCCTTGCCGGGAACATTTGGGCCAACCTGAAAGTAGCCATCACAGGTACCGACGCTGATTGGATAGTAAAGGTGGTTGACGTTTATCCGGATTCGTCTAAAAACAACCAGTTTACGGCCAAGGGTGTGTATATGTCGAACTATCAGCAAATGGTGCGCAGCGAGCAGATGCGCGGCAAATACCGCAACGATATCAGCAAGCCGGAGCCGTTTGTTCCGGGACAGGTAAGCGCCGTTAATTGGGAGTTGCAGGATATACTGCACACCTTTAAAAAGGGCCACCGTATTATGGTGCAGGTGCAAAGCAGCATGTTCCCGCTTATTGACCGTAATCCTCAGCAGTTTGAGGATATTATGAAGGCTAAGGATACCGATTTTAAAAAGGAGCAGCACAGGGTGTATACCTCTAAGGATCATCCCAGCTTTTTGAAGGTGAGGGTGATGGAATAATGAAACTTAGCCCTGAACAGAAGGCACTTTACAAGGCTATTGATGAAATCCTTTGGAATGATTGGGATCCTATTTCAATGAAAGTACATAGAGGTCCCCGCGATGAATATCGTGACTATGTGCCAGTGATTTTTAGCTTAAAGATCAAGGGGGCAAATATTGAAAAGATTACGGCAAAGCTATATGAGATTGAAACTGTAATGATGGAATATGATAACGGTTATGAAAAATGTAAAGAAGTTGCCACGAAGATTTTCAATCTAAATCATTAATGCCCTCTATAAAATAGCGATGGGTTTCAAACCCATCGCTATTTTGTTTTAACCCTATTCCGGTTTATCTTAGTTGTTTAAGCCATGCTCCCTAAAATCGCTCAATTTTACCTTGAAAAAGATGAACCGCTGAAAAGCTGTTTATTAAACCTGCGTGATCATATCCTTGCTTTTGATAACGACATAGCTGAAGTTTGGAAATTCAACATGCCCTTCTTTTGTTACAAAGGGAACCGGTTTTGTTATTTCAGGATGGATCAAAAAAAGGGGATACCTTATCTTGGTTTTAACGATGGTAAATGGGTGGAGCATCCAGCTTTGACCTTTGAGCAGCGTTCGCGGATAAAAATATTACTGATCGATCCAACTATTGATCTGCAATTGGAAACCATTGATAGCATCTTAAAAATGGCAATCGCCTTGTATGATTGACGTAATGAGTTTATGGAGAGAGAAGAAATATTAATTAAAGTCATAAAGCAGCAGGCAGAGCTTTTTTTGCTTGACGCGCGAGAGTTTTTTCCTTTCGGAACCTGTTTAGGCCCACACGATGAAATTATACCTATTGCCGCCTATATGGACGACAAAGATGACCGTCCGAAATCTCAACCGTTAATAGAAATGCTTGAAAATAGTCTTAAGAAGGGATTAGCCAATGGCGACTATATTATAGGCGCATTAGTTTTTGATGCACTTATTAATGAGGATCGTAAGAAATATGATGCCGTTATAATCCGCATTTTTGAAAACGATAATATGATTGAGGAACATTTCAAATATTTTATTCATGAAGACCACGTTGAATTTATTTAGACAGCTATTTTGTGTGATTCTTTTGGTGCATGTTTCCAATTTTAGTTTTTCTCAATCGAAGCAACCTTACATCCTCGAACACGAAAAAGACATTGCCAAAACCGAACCCGGCACCCACAACGGCGGCGGCAGCACAACCGGCTACAGCTTTTTCTCCAAAGCAGAAGGGCTCAAAATGACTTTCCGCAAGCGGATATTGCACCCCGGTTCGGCTATAGGTTATCATTTGCAAAAGCAGGATGAGATCTATTATATCATCAGCGGCAACGGCGAAATGAAGATGAACGGTAAAACTTTCCCGGTAAAAGCAGGCGACGCCATTTTAACCCGGCCGGGTAGTTCGCATGGCCTAAAGCAAACGGGCAAAGGCGATTTGACCATAATTATAGCTTACCAAAACCCATAAAACGTGCGGGAGATTGATAATTATTATCTCGAAAAGGAAGAACCTGTAAAAGGATGCCTGTTGTTTTTGCGGCAACACATCCTCAATTTCGATAGCAACATCACCGAAGCCTGGAAATACCGAATGCCTTTCTTTTGCTATAAGGGCAAGATGTTCTGCTATTTATGGGTTCACAAGAAAAACGGATTACCTTATCTAGGAATTGTTGACGGCGGCAAAATGGATTACCCTGGTTTGATACAAGAGGACCGCGCCCGGATGGAAATTATGTTTATTGACCCTGGTCAGGATATGCCAATGGAAACCATCAATACCATACTTAAAATGGCAATCGACCTTTGCAATTAATTCGTTCAAATTGTTGCGAACCGATACTGGGGTACGTAATAATAAAAAACAATCGCTATGTATAAAAAACTACCTATTGTATTATTGATCATACTTTGTTCGGCATGCACCAAAACCAAACAAACGGCCTGTGGCACACAAGCATGTACAGATTTATTTGCTTCGGTTGGAGTACTTTATAAAGATAAAAACAACAACGGTGTCGTTCTGACAAACTTTACGGTGACAGATTTGAGGACAAACAAGAGACTAACGAATGTGATAAGCGCCACGGCCAATTTTGTTCCTGGTTACTGGGTTATAGCGGATGATAGCAATCTGAAAGACTTGACTACAGATGGAGATAACATACAGGTAACAGCAATCGGTCCGACAGGTCAAGCCTTAAGCACCATGTTCAAGGTTTCAGGTGGTTGTAATTGCCATGTAGCTAAGATATCCGGGCCCGATGTAGTTACTGTTAACTGATCATTCCAGTACCACAGTTTTATTTTTGTAGATAAATACCCGGTCATCAAAAACCAGGTGGAGTGCTTTGGCTAAAACAGCAGTCTCTATTTCTTTTCCTGCTCGCATCATATCGGCAGCGGTATGCGAATGGTCGGCCGAAATAATTTGTTGCGCGATAATTGGACCTTCGTCCAGTTCGTCCGTCACAAAATGGGCGGTAGCGCCTATTAGTTTTACGCCGCGTTCATAAGCCTGGCGGTATGGGTTGGCTCCCGCAAAGGCAGGTAAAAAGGAGTGGTGTATATTGACGATCTTACCCGGAAAACGGCTTACGAAATCGTTGGATAAAACGCGCATAAACTTTGCCAATACGACGTAATCGTGCTCGAATTGCCCGATAATATCCAATACTTGCTGCTCTGCAGCCGGCTTCGAATTTTCAAATGCTACATGATAAAAAGGAATACCAAAACGCTTACAGATATCTTCAAGTGTCGTATGATTGCCAATAACGCATTGCACCGAAGCGCCCAGCGTTTTAAAATGATTGCGGATCAATATATCTGCCAGGCAATGATATTCTTTGGTAACCATTACAATTACTTTCTTTTCAGGATTGGGGTTGACTTTTACAATTGACAGTTCGGGCAGGATGTTATATAGTTGTTTTTCAAGCAAAACACCGTCGGTTTGACAGTCGATCTCAAGCCGCATAAAAAACAAATCCTCGCCTTTGTCCACATGCTCGTGCATGGATACAATATTGAAATTCTCTTCAGCAAGCAGGCCCGATATTTTTGCCACCAGCCCAACCTGATCAGGGCATTGTATTACAATTACCATAGGCTCAAATAAAGCAAAATAATTGCAATTGGCTGTTATAAAGTATTTAAGGAAATTTAATTAGCTAAAACACCTGTCGCGCTCCAAAATATCAAATAGCCGCTTTTTGATTTTTTGACCTTTATAGCTTTCAGTGTGTGTTCCGAATCAACATTGAGTTTGAGCAAATGAATATTATGATGATTTTTCTCGGTCATGATATTGTTTTTACCCCACTTGGCCAAATCGGTTGCAACGAAACTGAGGTTAGGATATTTCTCAGAGGCATTATTATAGTAATCGGGTAACTCGTAATTTTCGGCTGCTGTTTTATTGGAATACGTCAATTCAAACTCCAGCGCCGACGGCCCTTCGGAACTTGTCAAACCCAAATAAATCGCCGCATAATGCCCTTTCGGAACACGGATAGTAAACTCTCCGTCACCTGATACAAACCTCGCCTGGCTGTGTATGCTATCCACATTATTATAATGCAGGACTATTTCCGGGTGTTGCGCGTTTGCCGCGAAAACAGGGTTATCCGGTAAGGCATGGGCATCTTTATTGCCATTAAACTCTGCAGCCGATTGGGTGAGATACCCGTCGCCATCGCCGTTGCCGTCAATGCCTTTGGTCCAACTAATGAGTTTGTAATCAGTTAGGGTGGTTACCGGTCTGGCATTTAATAAATTGGATATATCTATCTGTACAACCTTACTTTTTTGGGTAAAGCAACAGCAAATCAGGCCTCCAAAAAGAATCGATAATATTCTCGTCATTGTGTATCGGGTCAGCATTTAGCGCTCGCTATCACAAATTCCCCCGGCACTTCATAGCCTTTCCCTTTCTTATACGGCTCAATTGAGGCCAGGTAATCTGCATGTACTTCGTCTTTTACAGCATCGCTAAATTTATGGTAGGCTAATGCCACAGGGCCGCCATCAAAAGCTGCGCCCAACGCTTCTCCTGCATCTTTATAAACCAATGTGGCGCTGATGCGCCTGGCTTCGATATTTTCAAAACCTGCTTCCTTCAGATGAAGTTTAAGCATGTCGGCATTACCCAAATTAAAAAACATGGGGCAAACTTCGGAGGCCACGTGCCGGTCAACAATTTCAAAAATATCCGCCCAGCCGCATTTTACCCGTTGGCCCCAAACCGCTGCGATCGCCCGGCCGCCGGGTTTTAATACACGGTGCATTTCCTTTAATGCTTTAGCGGGATCGGGTACATACATCAGGCCCAGGGCGCAAAGCGCTACATCAAATGAATTATTCCCAAGACTAAGTTCCTCGGCATCCATCCGTTCAAATCGAACACGGTTTTCTCCTTTTTCAGCAGCCAAAGTTGATGCCAGTTCGACCATTCGATCTGAAATGTCCGTTCCTAAAAGGTGGCCATTTTCACCAAGTCTTGCTAAGGCTTCAAAACTAACCAGGCCGGTACCACAGGCCACATCTAATACCATTTCTCCGGCCTGAAGGTCAGCCATTTGCAGTAAAAGATCCTGCGCGGGTTTCAGCTGATCTTGCCAGAATGCTTCGTAGTAAGCCGCCGCCTTGTCCCAGCCGTAGCGCTGTATTCTTCTTTGTAGTGCCGCTTCCATTTTAGTGCTTTTTTGATGTGATTATGTTGACTTGCCGCCGGCAGGTTTGCGCCCTGCTGAAAACGTCGAGGTACGGGCTGTGCTTATCGGCTTCATCCAGCATTTGCATGATCGCTTCTTCAGGGGCGTCGCTATCGACCGTTACCGAATATCGTATTTCCAGGTATCCTGGAGGAATATCAGCCGCGGCGGTGCCAAATAAGGCACCATCATCAAAATCGGCCTGTATTTCCACCTCGAGTCCTGCAATAGGAATGTCCATCGCGGCCGCTTTCATCATATACCCGATAGCCAGGCAACTTCCCAACGCTCCGCGACCGTAAACTCCGGGCGTTGGTCCAGCCGCATTGCCTCCAACTTGTTCGGGCATGTCAGCGGTAAAAGTCCAGTTGCCTTCGCGAATTTCGCATGTGAGCCCATCTTTAATAGTCACCTTTGAGACCCCGGTTCCAAGACCGAAAGCTGGCCGTTGCGCGAGCGTTTTGGAAACCCGTGTATAAGCGGATTTTATTTTTTCATTTGTTTGCATGGTCAATGGATTAACCTGTTATGAAACAGTCTTTTCTCCATATAAAATTAGGAAGTATTGCTATTAATCACATCATTTATGTGCTTTTAATTTGTCAATGATAAATAAGCGATTATGAATATTAAATTCATTACAGTGGGAGAAAAATGGCATAAATAGTTGTTGAAAACTTTTTGGTGGGAAAAAAGGGGAAATAGTGGGAAAAATCGAAAAAGTAATTTACTTTTACTCTACAATTAGTGCGCAGAGTAGAGTATGTCCCATTTTTTAGGTGAGTTTGAATGTAAGCTGGATGCCAAAAGCAGGATGATGATCCCGTCGGCACTCAAAAAGCAGCTCCCTGAAGCTGATAAAGAGGGCCTTGTGATCAATCGCGGTTTTGAAAAGCACCTGGTTATTTACACCCGCAAGGAATGGAACAAGATCGTTGATGACCTGAGTAAACTTAACTCGTACGAAAAACGCACCCGCGAATTCATTCGTTACTTCACCCGCGGTGCTTCCGAATTGTCGCTCGATGGATCGGGAAGGGTGCTTTTACCAAAGAACTTATTGGAATATGCAGGCATCGGTACCGATGTGGTATTGGCTTGTCAGTTCAACAAAATAGAAGTTTGGGCGCAGGATGCATACGATGCGCAGATGGATAACGAGCCTGAGAACTTTGCCAAGCTGGCCGAGGATGTGATGGGCGGCGCCGGAAGGAGGGGAACAGATGGAGAATAATTACCATACCCCTGTAATGTTGAAGGAATGTATCGACGGCCTGAATATCCGCCCGGATGGTACTTATGTGGATGTGACTTTTGGCGGCGGCGGCCATTCAAGAGCCATAATGGGTAAGTTAGGTAAAAACGGCCGTTTACTCGGTTTTGACCAGGATGCAGATGCGCAGCAAAATATCATTGATGACGACCGTTTTGAATTTATTGATCAGAACTTCAGGTATCTTAAAAACTTTTGCCGTTTGCATAATGCCATCCCGGTAAACGGCATACTGGCCGACCTGGGAGTTTCATCATACCAATTTGACCAGGCTGAACGCGGTTTTTCTATCCGCTTCGATGCTGAGCTGGATATGCGCATGAACCAATCGGGTTCGCTTACTGCCAAAGAAGTTGTAAATACTTACAGCGAGGCGGACCTGCACCGCATATTCGGTATTTATGGTGAGATACAGAATGCGAAGTCGCTGGCAAAAACCATTGTAACCTCGAGGCTGAATACGCCACTTAATACTGTAGCTGATCTGAAGAATGCCATAGTTGCACTTATCCCACGTGGGAAAGAAAATAAATACCTGGCGCAAGTTTTCCAGGCTTTGCGCATCGAAGTAAACCAGGAACTGGAATCACTCAAAGATTTTTTGATACAATCTGCCGAGGTGCTGGTATCGGGTGGGAGATTGGTCGTGATGTCCTATCATTCACTGGAAGATAGGTTGGTAAAGAACTTCATTGCCAAAGGAAAATTCAGTGGCGAGGTAGAGAAGGATTTTTATGGGAACGACCAAAAGCCTTTTGATGCGGTAAGTCGCGGTGCGATAACGGCATCGGAAGATGAGATAAAAAATAACAACAGGGCACGCAGTGCCAAACTAAGAATAGCTGTAAAAAAATGACCAATCGTTTACGTGCAGAAATTCAGGAAGAAGAAACTGAAAAGGAACTTGTAGTTGAGGAAAAAGAGCCTGCAAAGGAGATTTCCGAGAACGCACTTTGGCAGGCTTTTAAGAAAAACTTCAACTCGGAGAAGGCAACCAGCGCCTTGCCGTTTGTGCTTTTCCTCGCCTTGTTGGGAATGATCTACATCGGGAACATGCACTTGGCCGAAAAAACAATACGTGATATTGATAAAGTTGGCAAGGAATCAAAAGAGTTGAGTTGGGATTATAAAACATCAAAAGCCGACCTGGCTTATAAAAGCACACTTTCCGAAGTGGCAAAACGTGCCGATACGCTGGGTATTAAAGAATCGATAGAACCGCCACAAAAGTTGAAGAACGGGGAGGTAAAAGATGAGCATTAGGACAAACATACTCCTGCGGGTGTACCTGGCGTTCGGGCTTATCCTGGTATTTGCCGGCGCGGTGGTGGTGCAGCTGTGTCGCGTGCAATTTGTTCAAGGACCAAAATGGAAGGCGATGTCAAAAGCGATGTCGACCGAATACCAGAATGTTGAGGCGGCACGCGGTAACATTTTTGCCGTGGATGGAAGTATGTTGGCAACATCGGTGCCCGAATATGAGCTCCATATGGATATGCTGGCCGGTGGTATTGCGGATGATAAAGTATTTTATGACAAAGTTGACTCGCTTGCCGCGAGCCTTTCTCAATTTTTTGGTGATAAGTCGGCGCGTGAATATTCCCGGATATTACGCGATGCGCGTCGGGACAGTGACCGTTACCAATTGATCAGGCGTAAGGTGAGTTATGAAGAGTTACAGCATGTGCGCAAGTTCCCCATTTTTAATATGGGCAAAAATAAAGGCGGCCTGGTGGCGGTTCAGCAAAACAAACGCATACTGCCCTTCCGCGATCTGGCCGCCCGTACGATAGGTTATAAAAATGAAAATGCAAGCAATTCAGCTGGCAAGGGTGTTGCTGTTGGTTTGGAAGGGGCTTTTTCTGACTATATCAATGGCGAAAATGGCAAACGCCTTATGCAGCGCATTGCGGGTGGAGCGTGGATGCCAGTTAATAACGGCGAAGAAGAAATTGACCCCAAGGATGGTTCTGACATCATTTCTACTATAGATGTGAACCTGCAGGATGTAGCGCAGTCGGCCCTTAAGAAAGAAATGGTAACCAGCCAGGCCGACCATGGTTGCGTGATACTGATGGAAGTAGCAACGGGACAAATCAGGGCGATTGCCAATTTTACCCGGACGAAGGATGGCGATTATATCGAGAAACTGAATTATGCCATAAGTGATGCCGCAGAACCGGGCTCAACATTTAAGCTGGCTACTTATATGACGTTGCTGGAACAGCACAAAATAGACACCAGCACGCTGATCAATGTCGACGGTGGTAAAATGCACATCATCCCGGGTAATGAAAAATATACGGTTACGGATGCAGAGTTAGATAGATTTCATGTGCTATCTGCAAAAAGAGCCTTTGAAGAATCATCCAATGTCGCAGCGGCAAAGTTTGTATACGACCATTTTAAAGATGACCCAAGCGATTTTACAGATGCACTGTATAGCTATCACTTGAACGACAAACTGGATCTGCAAATTCCGGGGGAAGGCGTACCGTTGATTAAAACACCAAAGTCAAGGTCATGGAGCAAATTGACACTTCCGCAGATGGCTTATGGCTACGAGGAAAAATTAACCCCATTGCAGATGCTCACTTTTTATAATGCGGTGGCTAACAATGGCAAAATGATAGCGCCCATTTTCGTTAAGGAGATACGCCGGTTAAATAATACGGTAGAGCAGTTCCAGGCGCGGGTGATCAATGATAAAGTTTGTTCGGACGAGACATTGAATAAAGTTAAAGGCTTGCTGGAAGGCGTGGTGCAGGAAGGAACAGGTAAGACTTATATTAAAAATCCATTATACACTGTGGCCGGAAAAACCGGTACAGCGCAGATAGCCAACGGCAAGCACGGCTATGGCGAGACCAAAAAACACCAGGCATCATTCTGCGGCTATTTTCCGGCTGATCATCCTAAATATTCCATGATCGTGGTGATCAATGATCCGAAAGGCGAATACCTCGCAGCTAAAATTGCAGGTCCGGTTTTCAGGGCCATTGCCGACAGAGTTTATGCCAGTGATTTGGAAATGAACCAGAGCGCACCGATGCATTATGTAGGTAATACAACTTTGCCTAAAACAAAATTGGGTAATCGCAAAGCCGTTCAGGAAGTGTTTAGCAAGCTAAATATAAAACCATTGTACGCTTCGAGCAATGCTATCGAAGATGGTGTTGATACCAGTGGGGGCTTATCATCACGCGAAACAAAATATCAAAAAGGCTCGGTGCCCGATGTTATGGGTATGGGTTTAAGCGATGCCTTGTATGTTTTAGGTAATGCAGGCTATAAGGTAACCGTGCATGGCAGCGGGGCGGTAACAAAGCAATCAGTTACAGGGGGTAGCATTATCCCCCGGGGATCAAAAATAACAATAGAACTGGAATGAGGTACTTGAGTGATATTTTAGATGGGCTGGCTTTTACGCAACTTCAGGGAAGTGCGGATATGGAGATCAGCGCCATCGTTTTTGATTCGCGGAACGTAGTACCCGGGTCGCTGTTTGTGGCGGTACGGGGTACGCAGGTCGACGGTCACGATTATATTGAGCAAGCTATAAGCAAAGGTGCGGTGGCAATTGTTTGTGAGGACCTGCCTGCACACGTAGCCGGTGAGGTTGACTTTTTTATGGTTGCCAATACTTCCGTTGCGCTTGGACTGCTTGCCGCCAACTTTTACAATAACCCATCTGAAAAATTAAAACTGGTTGGCGTAACCGGCACTAACGGTAAAACTACCATAGCTACCTTATTATATAAGCTATTCCGTGATTTGGGCTATAAATGCGGATTGCTTTCGACAGTTGAAAATCAAATCAACGGCGAGGTAGTAACCGCCACGCACACCACACCAGATCCTGTGGTATTGAATATGTTACTGGATGAGATGGTGGAAAAAGGTTGCGACTACTGCTTTATGGAGGTAAGCTCACACGCCATCGTTCAACACCGTATCGAGGGCCTAAGGTTTGCAGGCGGTATATTTTCCAACCTGACACACGACCATCTCGATTATCACAAAACTTTTGACAGTTACCTGAAAGCCAAAAAAACATTTTTTGACGGATTGCCAAAAGATGCATTTGCGCTCACCAACATCGACGATAAAAACGGAATGGTGATGCTGCAAAATACCTGGGCGCATAAAAAGACATACGGCTTAAAAAATATGGCCGATTACAAGGCTAAAATAGTTGAGAACCAGTTTGTGGGCCTGCTGCTCAATATTGATAATGAAGAAGTTTGGTTTAAACTGGTGGGAACGTTCAATGCATACAACCTGATGGCTGTTTATGCGACCGCCATGCTGCTGGAGCAAGACAAAGCCAAAGTATTAACAAGCCTAAGCAAGCTCACCGGTGCCCGCGGTAGGTTCGATTATGTAATTGGCCCCGGGAGCATTATCGGCATCGTGGATTATGCACACTCGCCGGATGCAGTGCAGAATATTTTGAGTACCGTGCATGACGTCCGTAAAGGAAAAGAAAAGGTAATCACTGTTTTAGGCTGCGGCGGCGACCGGGATAAAACCAAACGGCCAATTATGGCAAGGGTAGCCTGTGAATGGAGCGACAAAGTAATTTTCACGTCGGATAATCCCCGCTCAGAGGACCCTGACCAAATCATTAAGGATATGGAAGAAGGTGTCGACCCTGCATTCAAAAGACATACAATGAGTATTGTGGACAGGCGGGAGGCTATTAAGGTCGCTGTAAACCTGGCGCAACCGGGTGATATCGTGGTGATAGCGGGCAAGGGTCACGAGAAATACCAGGAAATAAAAGGGGTGAGAAATCACTTTGACGATAAGGAGGAGTTGCTGGCGGTTTTTAAAATGATGGAATAAGAGATGCTATACTATTTATTCAGTTACCTGGAAAAAAACTACAGTATACCGGGCGCAGGGGTGTTCCAGTATATCACGTTCCGCATGGCTATGGCAGTTATTACTTCGCTATTGGTGACGACGGTTTTTGGCCGCAGGCTGATTGACTATCTCCGTTTTAAACAAGTGGGCGAAACAGTACGCAACCTGGGTTTGGAAGGGCAAATGCAAAAGGCCGGTACCCCAACCATGGGTGGGCTCATCATCATATTAGGTATCCTGGTGCCGACACTGTTATTTGCCAAATTGGGCAACGTATATGTGATCTTAATGCTCATCACCACGGTTTGGCTTGGTGCGATCGGCTTTTTGGACGATTATATCAAAGTATTCAAAAAGAATAAAGAAGGTTTAGCCGGAAGGTTTAAAATTATGGGTCAGGTTGGTTTGGCACTAATTATTGGACTCACGATGTACAATAATTCAACCATCCTTATCAGCCAGGAAGTAAAACCGCCTATAACAATTGATGCGCCGGTACAGTTCCACTTGAAAGGTAATAAGCCGATATATACACAAAACGTAAGGTCGTTTAAAACAACGATACCATTTTACAAGAACAACGAATACGATTACTCCAAAGTGCTGACAGTTTTTGGTAAAGGCTTTGAGAAATATGGCCTCCTGGTATTCATGTTCTTTGTTATTGTCATCGTTACATTCATATCCAATGGCGCGAATATTACGGATGGAATAGACGGCCTCGCAACAGGTACCTCGGCCATAATCGGGGTTACGCTGGCTGTGCTGGCGTATGTGTCGAGTAACGTCATCATCGCCGATTACCTGAACATAATGTTCATACCGGATTCGGGTGAGATGGTGGTATTTGCAGGTGCGTTTGTGGGGGCCTGCGTTGGCTTTTTGTGGTACAATTCGTACCCGGCACAGGTGTTTATGGGTGATACAGGCAGTTTAGCTATAGGTGGTATCATCGCAGTGTTCGCAATCATGATACGCAAGGAACTGTTGCTGCCCTTGCTGTGTGGTGTATTCGTTATAGAGAACCTATCTGTTGTTATGCAGGTGTCGTGGTTCAAGTTTACCAAAAAGAGAACAGGCGAGGGTAAGCGCATATTTTTAATGGCGCCGCTGCATCATCATTACCAGAAAAAGGGTTTTCATGAATCAAAGATCGTCACGCGGTTTTGGATCATCGGGATATTCCTGGCAATACTGACGATAATAACATTGAAGCTGAGATAAAAGAAGTCGGAGGTCGGAAGGCCGAAGTCGGAATTAAATAAATGAACGAAAACAAAAACATACTTGTAGTACTCGGCGCCGGCGAAAGCGGTGCGGGGGCGGCATACCTTGCTCAGCAGCAGGGCTACGAGGTTTTTGTTTCGGATTTTGGTGCGATAGCCGACAACTACAAAAAGCAATTGCAGGATTGGAACATCCGATTCGAAGAAAATCAGCATACGGAAGCGGAGATATTGACCGCAACCGAGGTGGTAAAGAGCCCTGGGATCCCTGAAAAAGCGCCGATAGTAAAGAAGTTGAAGGAAAAAGGCATCCCGGTTATATCAGAAATAGAATTTGCAGGACGATATACCAACGCTAATATCATAGGCATCACCGGTTCCAACGGTAAAACGACCACTACGAGTTTAACATATCATATCCTGAAAAATGCAGGGTTAAATGTGGGCTTAGCGGGCAACATCGGGAAAAGTTTTGCTTACCAGGTAGCGACTGAAAAGTTCGACCATTATGTACTGGAACTAAGCAGCTTTATGCTGGATGACATGTACCAATTCAGGGTAAATATCGCAGTGCTACTTAATATCACACCCGACCATTTAGACCGGTACGAATACAAGATGGAGAATTACGTAGCGTCGAAATTTCGCGTTACGCAGAACCAGGCAGCGGATGACTATTTCATTTATTGTGAAGACGACCCGGAAACCATGCAGCACATGGCCGGACAGCAGATAGAAGCGCAGCAATTGCCTTTCTCAATTAAAAAAAAACTTACAACGGGAGCATATCTCGACCAGGACAACAACATAATTATAAACACTCTAAACGAACATTTTCAAATGTCAATTAACGATTTGGCCCTACAGGGCAAGCACAACATTTACAACTCAATGGCTTCGGGTATCGTCGCCAAGGTGCTTGAATTACGAAACGAGGTCATACGGGAGAGTATGGGTAGTTTCAGGAACATCGAGCACCGGTTGGAGTTTGTTGCCAAAATATCGGGCATCAGTTTCATCAACGATTCTAAAGCCACCAACGTGAACTCCACCTGGTATGCTTTAGAAAGCATGAGCACCGAAGTGGTATTGATTTTGGGCGGCGTTGACAAGGGCAATGATTACAATATGCTGAAGGACCTGGTAAAGCATAAAGTAAAAGCCATCGTTTGTTTAGGCAAGGATAATCGCCGCATACACGATGCATTTGAAGACGATGTAGATATTATAGTAAATACTTTTTCGGCACAGGAAGCAGCGCAGGTTGCTTATCATTTGGCAAAAAAAGGGGATACGGTGTTGTTGTCACCCGCTTGCGCGAGTTTCGACTTATTTAAAAATTACGAAGACAGGGGCAGGCAGTTTAAGCAGGCAGTAAAGGAGTTGTAGATGTGCGGATGTGCAAATTACAAATTTGCAGATGAATGGATAAGCGGCAAAAATGACTAATGACCAATGCCAATGACAAAATAAATCGGTGTAATCAGATATGATGAACAGGATATTAGATAATACAAAAGGGGACCGCTGGATATGGCTCATCGTCATATTGCTTTCGGCTATTTCGTTGCTGGCTGTTTATAGCTCAACAGGTACGCTGGCTTATAAGCGGGGTGTGGGTGTTGAGTCTATCCTGATCAAACACATGGCGATGGTATTAGGTGGTATTGTGCTGATGTATCTATCGCATAAAGTGGATTATCGTTATTACGCCGGAATATCAAAGCTATTGATGGTGATTACTATCCCATTGTTACTGTACACCCTGGTTTTTGGCTCACATATCAACAATGCCAGCCGCTGGATACCAATACCCGGTACCGGATTAAGTTTCCAGACATCGGATTTAGCCAAGCTGGCGCTGATTACTTATTTGGCACGCACCCTGTCGCGCAAGCAGGAAAATATTAAGAACGTAAAAGAGTCGTTTATCCCTATTATGGGTGCTGTGTGTTTGGTATTTATACTGATTGCGCTGGCTAATCTTTCAACGGCTTTGATGCTGTTTGGTGTAAGTATTTTACTGCTTATCATCGGCCGTATTAGCATTAAGCAAATTGCGATAACCTGTTTGGCGGGCGGCGTATTGTTTGCAGGGGTTATCTTGTTGGGCCCGAGACGTCATGTTTATAAAGCGCGGATGCAAACATTTTTGCATCCAGACAAAGCGAATTCTGATAAATCCTTCCAATCGGACCATGCAAAAATGGCTATAGCAAACGGCGGAGTATTCGGGGTAGGGCTGGGACACAGCGAGCAAAAGAATTATTTACCGGAAGCATTTTCAGATGAAATATATGCAGTTATCGTAGAAGAAACAGGTTTATTAGGTGGATTTGTATTAGTAAGCTTGTATTTATTCTTGTTATATCGATGTATCAAAATAGTAACCAAAGCGCCGAAGGCCTTTGGTGCTTTGCTGGCAGCGGGTTTAAGTTTTAGCTTGACCATACAGGCATTTGCCAATATGGCTGTTGCTGTGGGGCTGGGGCCGGTAACGGGTGTGCCTTTGCCACTAATAAGCATGGGCGGAACATCGATATTATTTACAAGTGTAGCTTTTGGTATTATCCTCGCAGTAAGCAGGGATATAGAGGAACCTAAAAAGGTAGTGGTTGGTGAAATAAGAGAAGTGGAAATGGCAGTTTAGATGTGCAGATGACAGATGTGCAAATGAATTGTAGGATGTTGTAATGTTGGAAGTTAAAAATGACTAATGACCGATGACAAATGACAAAAAAATCAGTTAAATCAGTAAAGTATAATCGGTGGAATCAGGAAAAGGTAAGAGAATAATCATAAGCGGCGGCGGTACCGGCGGACATATTTTTCCGGCAATAGCTATCGCAAATGCATTGAAGAAACTGGACCCATCGACAGAGATATTGTTTGTCGGTGCGGAGGGGCGGATGGAGATGGAAAGGGTGCCGGCAGCTGGATATAATATTATAGGATTAAATATAAGGGGCATACAGCGTGGGTCGATTCTAAAGAACCTGGCGCTCCCGTTTAAATTGATAGGTAGTATCATGAAGTCGATGCGGATCATAAAGGAGTTTAAACCGGACGCGGTAGTTGGCGTTGGGGGTTATGCTTCGGGCCCCTTGCTGTATGCGGCTTCGCTAAAGAAAATCCCTTACCTGATACAGGAGCAAAATTCATACGCCGGTGTCACGAATAAACGGTTAGGCAAAAAAGCCCGGAAAATATGCGTTGCCTTTGACGATATGGACCAGTTTTTTCCGAAGGACCGAATCGTTAAAACGGGTAACCCGGTGCGTAGGGCGTCAGTGGATATTGCTGGTAAGCGCGAAGAAGCTTTGGCCGAATTTAACCTATCGCTTGATAAGAAAACCATTTTGGTTGTAGGCGGCAGTTTAGGCGCTCGGACTTTGAACGACACGATGATGAACGACCTGGAACGTATCATAGCTGCTGATGTGCAGCTGATATGGCAAACCGGGAAGTATTACTATAAAGACATACTGCGGCTATTAGGGGATAATATTAATCCCAATATCCGGGTGGTGGAGTTTTTTGACCGCATGGATTTGGCCTACGCGGCTGCGGATATTATCATATCAAGAGCCGGTGCCGGAACTATTGCGGAACTGTGTATTGTAGGCAAACCGGTAATCCTGGTGCCTTCGCCAAATGTGGCTGAGGACCACCAAACCAAGAATGCCAAAAACCTGGTACAGGACAATGCCGCCGAATACATAGCGGACAGGAAAGCGGCGAGGAAATTGACAACTGCGGCACTGGATCTTTTGAAAGATGAAAAAAGAAGGAAAATGTTAAGTGCAGGCATCAGCAAACTGGCTTTGCCGGATGCCGATAGTGTGATAGCGAAACAGGTGTTTGGAATAGCGAAGTAGATGTGTGATGTGCAAATATGCAGATATGCAAATGAAAAGAATAATTAGAGCCATGGACTATGGACTAAACAAATCGGTGAAATCATGACACTGGAAAACATCAAAAGAGTTTATTTAATAGGCATAGGGGGCATCGGCATGAGCGGCCTGGCCCGTTATTTTGCCCATGTAGGATGTATTGTTTGTGGTTATGATAAAACCCCCACCGACCTGACTAACGACCTTCACAATGAAGGTATACGGGTAATATTTGATGACCGCACCGATTGGATACCCATGAGTTTCCAAACTCCCGACGCTTGTACACTGGTTATTTATACGCCGGCTATACCGCGTGATTCGGCCATATTTAATTTCTTCAAAAACAGTGGCTTCGAGTTGTATAAGCGCTCGCAAGTATTGGGTATCATCAGCAAAAGTATGTTCACCATTGCCGTTGCCGGTACACATGGTAAAACGACAACATCGTGTATGATAGCGCATATTCTGAAAGATTCGGGTAAGGATTGTTCGGCTTTTCTTGGCGGGATATCCTCCAATTACAATACAAATGTGCTGTTTGGCAAGAATAATATTGTAGTGGTGGAAGCGGATGAATACGATCGTTCGTTCCTCACACTTCACCCGGATATTGCGGTTATCACATCAATGGACGCCGACCATTTGGATATTTATGGTAGTCATGACCAGTTGACGGAATCATTCCGCCAGTTTGCTTCTCAAATCAAAGAAAATGGTGTGCTGATCGTACACGAAGATTTGCCTTTAACCAGCGGTGTCACCTACAGTGCGCATGGTCCGGCAGATGTGAAAGCGCATGATATCAGGGTAGAGAACGGCGAGTTCTTTTTCGACTTCAAAGGTACCGAGATCACGATAAAAAATATTAAACTCGGCATAGCAGGTTTGCATAATATCGAAAATGCCACTGCTGCTATTGAAGTTGCGTTACGGTTAGATGTTGCGCCCGAATTGATAAAAAGTGCCTTAACCACCTTTAAAGGAGTTAAGCGCCGTTTTGAATACATTATCAAGAGCAAAGAACACATTTACATCGACGATTACGCGCATCACCCTGAAGAATTGCGGGCAGCTATTTCGTCTATAAAAAAATTGTATCCCGATAAAAAACTGACGACGATTTTTCAACCGCATTTATTCACCCGTACCCGCGATTTTGCCGATGGTTTTGCCGAGGTATTGGATATGAGCGACGAATTGATCATGCTGGATATTTATCCCGCAAGGGAGCTGCCGATCGAAGGTGTCAGCGCCGATATGATACTGGACAGGATGAAATTGTGGAATAAGCGGAAATGTGGAAAACAAGAAGCTATTGATCTTGTGCATTTTGAAAAACCTGAACTACTTTTAACGGTAGGTGCGGGTGATATCGACCAATTGGTTCAACCCTTAAAAAACGCTTTGGAACATGTTTAAAAAACGCATCTGGAAGCACATTTTAATCGGATTTATCTGGACTATTTGCCTGGGTGGACTGGTTGTGCTGATGAGTTTTATTGAGGTGAAAAAGGCGGGTGTTTTTTGCAAAGAAGTAAAGATTTACATCCCGGGGAATCAATATTTTATTGACAAGGAGGAGGTAGATAACATCCTGAAGACCCACAAGCACCAGTTGGTGGGCCGCAACATGGAAAGCATCAACCTGCACCTGCTGGAGCAAAAACTGAAGGCTAATCCGTTTATTGAATCGGCTAAAGTGTATGCGGATATGGATGGGATTATCCGGGTTGAAATAAGTCAAAGGCAGCCTGTGTTGCGGGTTATGAACCAGTTTGACCAGGATTTTTATATCGACCAGAACGGGTTGAAAATACCCATGTCATCCAACTTTACCGCGAGGGTAATTGCTGCAAATGGGTATATCGAGGAAGTTTTTGGCAACAAGGTGGATACGCTGCATACGGAACTGGCCAGGGAGGTGTTAAAGACAGCAGATTTTATCAACAGGGATTCGCTGTGGAGCGCGCAGATAGCGCAGATATACGTGAACCAGGCACACCAGATTGAACTGGTGCCCCGGGTTGGAAACAACCGGATATTGCTGGGCAATGCCGACTCGCTGGAAACAAAATTTGCCAACCTGCTTACCTTCTACAAAAAGGCTATGCCACAGGTAGGCTGGAACCGGTATAAAACGCTAAATATCAAATACGCCAACCAGGTGGTGGCGGTAAGGAGCGACGATTTTAAAAAGGATTCGTTGAAAGCAGTTGCCAAAGCGGATTCGTTAAAAAAAATGACTAAAGACACATCACAAATACAAAATTAATATGGACAAAAGTTCGACTCAGGAAAAAAGCTCGCCAATTGTAGTAGGATTGGACATCGGTACTACAAAAATATGCGCTATCGTTGGCCGCCGCAGCAAAAACGGCAAGATAGAGGTATTGGGCATTGGCAAGGCCGAATCGGCAGGCGTAACCCGTGGTATGGTATCCAATATCGATAAAACCGTACAGGGTATTCTGCAGTCTGTTGACATTGCGGGGACGCAATCCAATGTCGAGATCAGGGTGGTAAATGTGGGTATTGCAGGGCAGCATATCAAAAGTTTGCAGCACCGCGGCCTGATTACCCGTCGCGACCTGCAGAGCGAGATAAGCCGCAAGGATATCGATAAACTGGTGGAAGACATGTACAACCTGGTGATGCCCCCTGGCGAGGAGATCATCCACGTGTTGCCGCAGGAATTTACCGTGGATAATGAGCCGGGAATTAAGGATCCTATCGGTATGGCGGGTGTGCGCCTCGAGGCTAATTTCCATATTATATCCGGCCAGGTTACGGCTATTAAAAATATTGTGAAGTGTGTCAACAAAGCCGGCCTGGAAAGCCAGGAACTGATACTGGAGCCATTGGCATCGTCAGAGTCCGTATTAAGTGATGAAGAAAAAGAAGCCGGTGTGGTTTTAGTGGATATTGGCGGTGGTACTACCGATGTGGCCATCTTCCACGAAGGTATCATTCGCCATACTGCCGTGATTCCATTTGGCGGTAATAGTGTAACGGAGGATATACGCGAAGGATGTTCGGTGATGCGAAATATCGCGGAGCAATTGAAAGTAAGGTTCGGCTCGGCTTTAGCTGAAGAAAATAAAGAGAATGAAATTGTGTGTGTACCCGGTTTGCGTGGGCGCGAACCGAAAGAAATATCGGTAAAAAACCTGGCCTACGTAATACAGGCAAGGATGGAAGAAATTGTTGAGCATGTTTACTACGAGATCAAATCATCCGGCTATGAGAAAAAGCTGATCGCAGGTATCGTAATAACAGGTGGCGGTGCGCAGTTGAAACACTTACCCCAGTTGGTTGAATACGTAACCGGGCTGGATTGCCGGGTAGGCTACCCGAACGAGCATTTAGCCAAAAACGAGGTGCTGCCAAAACCCATTTACGAGGAATTGCAGAGCCCGACTTTCGCCACTGGCATCGGTCTTTTGATAAAGGGTATTCAGAAAATGGAGTATAATGACGTGCCTGTAAATGCCGAGGTGAAAACCGAAAAAGCAAAATTCAATGCGGACGATAAACGGTTTGGTTTGTTTGGAAGATTGCTGGAAACAGGTAAGAAATTCATCAAGGATGATATTAAAGATGAGGATTATTTGAAGTAATTATTCACAATTAGTGACTTTTCCACAATATTGACATTTGTGGAAAAACATTGTTGAAAAAGTAATAATATTACAGATAGGTTAAATAAAATAGAGGTCGTTCACACTTAGCTGAAAATTAGGATTATGCAATTTGAGATGTTAAAAGAAAAGTCGTCCATCATCAAGGTAATTGGTGTTGGAGGTGGCGGAGGCAATGCGGTAAACCACATGTACAGGCAGGGTATTACCGGTGTCGATTTCATAATTTGTAATACTGACGCGCAGGCTTTAGAGCTGAGCCCGATCCCCAATAAAGTGCAATTAGGCGCAAGTTTAACCGAAGGGATGGGTGCAGGTTCGATACCTGAAGTTGGAAAAAATTCGGCTATTGAGAATATCGACGACATCAAATTGATGCTGGGTTCAAACACCCGCATGCTGTTCATCACCGCTGGTTTAGGTGGCGGTACAGGCACAGGTGCCAGCCCTATAATAGCCAAAGCAGCACGTGAGCTGGATATATTAACCGTAGGTATTGTTACCACACCATTCGGCTTTGAGGGCAAACGCCGTAAAATGCAGGCCGATGAAGGCTTGGAAGAACTGAAGAAATATGTCGATTCATTTTTGGTAATATCAAACGACAGGCTGCGCCAGGTATTTGGTAACCTGACATTGGGCTCGGCATTTGCCCAGGCGGATAATATTTTGACCACCGCTGCAAAGGGTATTGCTGAGATCATCACCTTGCCTGGTTATATCAACGTTGATTTTAAGGATGTGCGTACGGTAATGAAGGACAGCGGTGTATCCATCATGGGCAGCGCATCCGCCGAAGGTGAGAATAGGGCTTTAAAAGCTGTTGAAGGCGCGTTAATGTCGCCGTTATTGAAGGACAACGAAATTGAAGGTGCAAGATATATCCTGTTAAATATCAGTTCGGGCGATAAGGAAGTGACAATGGATGAAGTGAGCGTGATCACCGACTTTATACAGGAAGAAGCCGGCCTAGCTGCCGACCTGATATGGGGTAACTGCCGCGATGAGGCTTTGGGAGATAAACTGTCGGTTACGATCATTGCTACCGGTTTCCAAACCATGGATGAGCGTCAGAAAGAACAGAGCAGCAAAAAGGTAATATCGATGCTTGTGCCTGAGGCTAACAATTTGGTTAAGCCTGTGGTGAACGAATTTATCACCCATGTAAAACCGGTAGAAGAACCTACTGATCTTTACATCAAGGGCAAGGAAGAAAAGCAGGGCGGTTTGTTTGACCTGTTCGGCAATAAAGAAGAAGCTGAAGCTACGGAAGAGATCAGGTTTAACCTCGCTGAAGAACCGGCCGCCGCAGAAACAGAAATGCCCGAGGAGCTTACTTTTAAGATCACAGATACGGTAATGAATTTCGAGCCGCTGATGGAAACCATTCCTGAGCCAGAACCCGAACCGATAGTTGGCGCTGACGACCATAAGACAGATGAGTCTATCGAGGAACAATTGCGTAAGTCACGCGAACGCATCATGCGCCTGAAGGACCTGAGCATGAAACTGCGTAGCGGCAACATCCAGGAGCTGGAAAATGTTCCGGCCTACAAACGCAAAGAGATTGCTTTACAACAAACTCCGCCATCGGATGAGAGCCAGGTATCAAGATTCTCGTTATTATCTGATGAGGAAGGTAATACCGAGATTAGAAATAACAACTCGTTTTTACACGATAATGTGGACTAGTTCATAGTTAATGGATCATAGTTCATAGTATATGCGCATTTAGAAGAGGCACTTTAATCAGTGTCTCTTTTATTTTGTTCAAGTCTTTATCGGCCATGAACCATGAACAATTTGCCATGAACTAAACCGTTATAAGCTATTATAAAAAGTTATAAGCTTTGGCAATGACCGCTTTTACGGCTATATTTGTATTTATTTACTAAGAAACCGCGCTTTGGATTTATTTGATAAGATATCGAAAACTATGGGTGGCCCGCTGGGTCAGCATCAAAAATGGTCACACGGATATTTTTCGTATCCTAAACTGGAGGGAGAAATAGGGCCGCACATGCAATTTAATGGCAAAGAACATTTAGTTTGGAGCCTGAACAATTACCTGGGTTTGGCTAATCACCCCGAAGTAAGGGAAGCTGATGCGAAAGGTGCTGCTGATTTCGGTATGGCTTATCCAATGGGTGCGAGGATGATGTCGGGTAATTCAATTCATCATGAAGAGTTGGAGCAGAACCTCGCCGCTTTTGTTGGCAAGGAAGATGCGTTCTTACTAAACTATGGCTACCAGGGCATGGTATCTATCATTGACTCACTGGTTGACCGTAATGATGTTATTGTTTATGACGCTGAATCGCACGCGTGTATCCTCGACGGTCTGCGCCTGCACATGGGCAAGCGCTTTGTATATCAGCATAATGATATGGAAAGCTGCGAAAAGCAATTAGAGCGTGCAACCCGCTGGGCCGATCAAACAGGTGGAGGCATACTGCTGATAACCGAAGGAGTTTTTGGTATGTCAGGTGCCCAGGGCAAGCTGAAAGAAGTTGTTGAATTGAAAAAGAAATTCAATTTCCGTTTACTGGTTGACGATGCGCATGGTTTTGGTACGATGGGTAAAACAGGTGCCGGTACGCACGAAGAGCAGGACTGTGGAGATGGCGTGGATGTTTATTTTGCCACTTTCGCCAAATCAATGGCAGGTATAGGGGCATTTGTAGCCGGAAATAAAGATATCATTGATTACCTGCGGTACAATATGCGTTCGCAGATATTTGCAAAGGCTTTGCCGATGCCGATGGTGATGGGCCTTAAAAAGCGTTTTGAACTTTTAAAATCAAAACCGGAACTACGCGAAAAACTGTGGCAGATATCTACCGCATTACAAAAAGGCTTAGTGGAACGCGGTTTTGATATAGGTGTAACCAATACGATGGTAACCCCGGTGTTTTTAAAAGGTGACCTGTACGAAGCAACAACCCTAACCCGCGACCTGCGCGAGAATTATGGTATATTCTGTTCAATAGTAATTTATCCGGTTATCCCGAAAGGATTGATATTGCTGCGTTTAATTCCGACAGCAGCACATAGCCTGGAGGATGTGCAACGCACGTTAGATGCTTACAGCGAAATGGGCGAGAAGCTAAAAGCCGGCTTTTATAAAGAAAATAAAATGGCAGTCGCGTAAGCTGAACATAAAAACATTTGATAAGCCTTTCGGTTAATACGAAAGGCTTTTTTATTTTTACGCAACCAACATCTACCTACATATGCTTAACCGTCGTGATTTTATAAAACTTAACGGCATTACCGCCGCCGGATTAGGAATTGGCCTTCGGCCATCATGGTTTAATGAAGATAAGCAGTTTGAGAGTAAACGTTTAAGTCCCAATTTGAGGCGGTTTAACAGTCCGGCAGTGGAAAGTACCATAGCCCGCATCAAAGCTGATATTAAGGACCCCGAAATAGCCTGGCTGTTCGAGAATTGCTATCCCAATACCCTGGATACGACCGTCAAATACAAAAATAAAGATAACCGCCCCGATACCTTCGTGATAACCGGTGATATTGATGCCATGTGGCTGCGTGACTCATCCGCGCAGGTTTGGCCGTATTTGCCTTTGATAAAAAACGACCCGGCTTTAAAGAGCCTGATTTTAGGCGCAATTAACAGGCAAAGCCAGTGCATAGCTATCGACCCGTATGCCAACGCTTTTAACGAGAAAGCCACCGGTAGCGAATGGGATAAGGATGATACGGCCATGAAGCCCGAATTGCATGAACGCAAATGGGAGATTGACTCGCTATGCTATCCCGTAAGGCTTGCTTATAATTACTGGAAAATAAGTGGTGACAGCAGCTTTTTTGATACGCAATGGCAAGCGTCCGGTAAATTGATACTGCACACGTTTAAAGAGCAGCAGCGCAAAAAAGGCCATGGGCCTTATCATTTTCAGCGCCGAACAGAAGTAGCCAGCGATACCGTGCCTAACGGGGGCTATGGTAATCCAATAAAGCCTGTTGGTTTGATTTGCTCCATGTTCAGGCCGTCGGATGATGCGACGATATTCCCTTTCCTGGTACCATCCAATTACTTCGCCGTAGTCAGCCTCAATCAAATGGCAACGATGTATGAGCAAATTGCGCATGATCATACCACTGCTGCGCAATGCAAAAAACTAGCTACCGAAGTTTACACCGCATTACAAAAATATGCCATCGGTCACCACCCGGTTTATGGAAATATTCTGGCCTACGAAGTGGATGGTTACGGCAATCAATCATTTATGGATGATGCGAATGTACCGAGTTTGTTAGCGTTGCCATATCTTGGCGCAATGCCTTCAAGCGATCCGCTTTATCAAAGCACCCGCAAATTTGTATTGAGCACTGCAAACCCTTACTTCTTCAAAGGCAAGGCTGCGGAAGGTATCGGTGGTCCGCATGTAGGTTTGGGATATATATGGCCAATGAGTATTATTATTCGCGCGCTGACGTCCAATAACCCTAATGAAATATCAACCTGCTTAAAATGGCTGAAAAGCACGCATGCTGGCACCGGTTTTATGCACGAATCCTTTAATAAAGACAATCCAACAGATTTTACACGGAAATGGTTCGCGTGGGCGAACACACTTTTTGGCGAATTAGTTATAAAAACCCATCAAAATCACCCTCAAATATTGAGAAGGGTCATATAATTATTACATATTTATTATAAAATTCAATAATTGCAATTAATACGGCTTTAAATGTATTTTATGTAAAATTACTGTTATAATTAACTTCTGCGTAAGTAATTCTTTAATACAGAAAGTATTGTATATATATTATTTAATATCCTAAATATTAATACGTATTATATTGGCACTTAAAGTATGATGCTATAGAAAATGTGGAAAAAAACCACTGTAAAGGCATTATTTTTTATTGTGAAAAGTTTTTTTTTTAATAAAAACAATTTAGATTAGCTTTAATTAAAACAATAAACCTCAATACTTAAAAGGAGTAACTCAAATGAAAAAATTTACTGAAGTAAAAAACCTTGTTGCATCTTTAGAAGCTGATGCTGACAAATTCTACAACAAAGGTAACAGTGCGGCCGGTACCCGTGTTCGTAAAGGCATGCAAGATTTAAAAAACCTAGCTCAATCGATCCGCCTGGAAATTCAGGAATCAAAAAACAAAGCATAAAGTACTAACCATACTTTATCACACGAGAAGGAAACCCGTATATCAAAAGTGTACGGGTTTTTTATTGGTAATGCGTTGGATTTCTTTTGCGATCTTATCTGCAAGAGTGCTGCTTACCTGTACCAGTGGGAGCCGAACGGTATCGCCACAAATATCCAGGCATTTTAAAGCAGTCTTTATACCGGCCGGGCTACCTTCGGCGAACATCATCCGGGTAAAGTCGATCAAATCACTATGGCCTTTTTGGGCTGATTTAAAATCGCCTTCCAAACAAAGCCTTATCATATCCGAAAATTCGCGCGGCAGCGCATTTCCTATGACAGAAATAACACCGACACCACCAAGTGCGATCATAGGTAACGAAATTGGGTCATCACCCGAAATAACCAGGAAATCTTCAGGCTTATCGCGCATGATCTGGTTAAGCTGATCGAAATTGCCCGATGCTTCCTTGATGCCTATGATGTTTTTGAAATCATTGGCAAGCCTTACAGTCGTTTCAGCTGACACATTACTGCCCGTGCGGCTGGGTACATTATATAAAATAAGCGGAAGGTGCGATGCTTCGGCTATAGCCTTATAGTGCTGATAAATTCCTTCCTGCGTAGGTTTGTTGTAATTGGGACTGGCCGACAATATCGCGTCATAACCTATTATATCAAAAGCTTTTACTTCTTCAACTATTTCATGGGTATTATTGCCACCGATTCCGGCTACCAGCGGAACACGGCCATTATTGACTTCAGAAGTGTAGACCCAAACCTTCTTCTTCTCATCCTTACTTAAAGTAACGCTTTCGCCGGTTGTACCTAACGAAACGAGATACTCGACCCCGCCGTCGATTAAATAATTGATGAGTGCCCCGAGGGATGGATAATCTACCTCTCCGTCAGTGCGAAAAGGGGTCACCATTGCTACTCCTGTGCCGTAAAATCTGTTCATGCTCGTAATAAAAAGGATGCTAAGATAATAAATTAGTGATTAGTGATTGGTGAATGGTGATTAGTTTTTGTGTATTTACATAGCATTTGGTAGAAAATGTAAAATTTATGAGGAAATTGATTTTGTTGTTTCCTATGAATTTTAATATCACTAATTTGTATCACCAATCATAAATCACCCAAAAATGAAAAAAGAAACTCCGCAAAATGGTAATGATCTGTCGTCACCCCGCGATGAAAAGCAGGCAGCCGCTACCGGCCGCAAATCACAAATTGATCGTCGTAAATTTATTAAAGTGGCCGGCGCCGGCGCTTTTGCGTTCAGTATAGTTCCGCGATTTGTACTTGGCGGAACGGGCCATGTCGCGCCAAGCGATAAATTGACGATGGCTTACGTGGGCTGCGGCACGCAGGGTTTCAGGGAGATGCTGCCGCTTTTGGCTGTCCCGCAGGTGCAGATAGTAGCGGTATGTGACCCCAATAAAAATGCAGTAGGGTATAAGGACTGGTCAAAAACCGGCCTGCTCCAGGAAATACGGAAAGCTATCGGAAAACCAGATTGGAACTCTGGGGGCGATGCTGTTATTCCCGGAGGGAGGGACAACGGGAAGGATATTGTAGATACTTATTATAGTAGTAAAAGGGGCGGAGATAATTATAAAGCATGTACAGCTTACGCCGACTACAGGGAATTGCTTGAAAAGGAAAAGGACCTGGACGCGGTAAAGATCATGACGCCGGATCACTTACACGGCTTGTTTGCAATAGCCGCTTTAAAAAGAAATAAACATGTGCTGATGCACAAACCCGTATCTAATCGTTTGCTGGAAGGTAAAGCCGTGATCGAACTGGCGCGTTCAAAGCCTAATATAGTAACGCACCTTATACCCTGGGATTCGAACGGTTCGATGGACCAGGTGATGGCCTGGATAAACGGGGGAAAGATTGGTAAATTGAAAGAATTACATAACTGGACCAACCGCCCGGTATGGCCCCAATATCCAACCTTGCCTGAGGGAAATGAAACCATACCCGACGGACTGAACTGGGACCTGTGGCTTGGCCCTGAAGCGGACAGGCCCTATTCATCCCAATATACAAATATGACTTTCCGTGGCTGGTTTGATTTTGGTGGCGGATCAATGGCCGATATGGGACATTATAGCTTGTGGACACCCTTTAATGCATTAAAACTGACCTCACCGGAAGTGATCGAACCAAACTTAACCCATTTTGTAACCATGAGCGGGGTTGTTCCGCACCAGGTGAGGAATGATTTCTCGTTCCCGATGGGTAGTTCGGTACGTTTGAAGTACCCTGCTAACGGCGACAGGCCGGCCATGGATGTGATATGGTATGATGGCGGTATCAAGCCGGCATTGCCTGACGAACTGATAGCTAATAACGAGGAACTGCCTGCCGAAGGGATGATGTTTGTAGGTGAAAAGGGCAAAATATTGTGCGGCTTTAACGTACAGAATCCTCGCCTGTTCTCGAAGAAAAATCCGCCTGTATCGGCTCCTACACAGGCAATAAATTCGTATGCCGACAATAAGATGGTAGATGCATTAACGCTATTTGCAACTAATTGTAAGGCCGGTACGCAATACCCAGGCAGTTTCCCTGAAGCTGAAGGTTTGACGGAGGCTGTTAATTTTTATTCGACTTCGCTCCGCGTGGCGCATTTGCTGAAATATGATGCGACAAGCAAGCAAATAACCAATTTACCTGATGCCAATAAATATTTAAAACGCGATTACAGGACCGGATGGGATCCGGCAACGATATAGCCTCATTAAATGGATAGAAGAAAATTTATAAGCACAGCCACCGCAGGGTCGGCGGCTGTGCTTTTGATGCCCTCATTACTGAAAGCTGGCGCAAAAGTTAAACATCCCATTGGTTTCCAAACTTTCCCGATAAGGGATATGGTTGCCAAGGATTTTGCCGGTACGATGAAAACGATGGCGGGCTTGGGTTACCAGTACACCGAAATGTGTTACCCAAAAGGCTATGCCGGCGCAGGTTTTGCCCCATTGGTTGATGCAAAGGCTGCGGACCTGCGCAAAATGATAGAAGATGCCGGGATGAAATGCCCGAGCTGTCATTTTGGGATGGGGAACCTGAAAAATAATTTTAGCGAGTGTATGGAATTTGCACACGGGTTGGGTTTAACGCAGGTTGTGACACCTGGCCTTGAAACGCCGGGAAAAACCATCGCTGATTTCCAGCACGCATGTGACGATCTGAACAAGATAGCCGCACAGATCAAAGCTGAAGGTATGGTAACAGGCCTGCACAATCACGAAGGTGAATTTAAAAAGATCGACGGAACGCTGATCTATGACGCCATTTTAGACGCGTTGGACGGCAAGCTGGTTAAAATGCAGTTCCAGACGGAGGTGATCAAAATGGGCTATAAGGCGTCAGACTATTTTAGGATATACCCGGGCCGGTTTATTTCATCGCATTTGTCTGATTGGACGGCGGATGGAAAGCAAGTGCCAATAGGGCAGGGCGTTATAGACTGGAAAGAATTCTTCGACGTTGCAAAGATGACCGGCGTAAAGAACTTCTTTGTGGAGATGAATTTTGAGACTTATAAACCAAGTGCGGATTATATACATGGGTTGATAGGATGAAGTTTATCAACCTGATTTTTTTAGCCATTCTTCTGGCAAGCTGTAAGCCAAAAGTTTGTAGCGACCCGGTTGCGTGTAAAGTGGTGGATAGTAATTTGACTATTATTAATAAATACGTTTATGAAAAGATTGCACCACCTACTTCATGTGTTTCGACGGTTCACTTTTTCGTGGTATTAACGCGTATCGGGTCAGAGTCGCCCACTGACGATCTTGGGCAACCTGGCCCAACCCAAAATGACTATAAAAGGTGGTCAAGTTGGTATGAGGATAACAAGGACAAACTCTATTGGGACAAAAAGAGCCAAAAAGTACTGTTAAGAAAGTAATGCTTAAAAACTAACCCCGATCCTCACCCCATTCTTAATATTACTGCCACTGTTAAATGATGTACCGTACATCACCCTGAAATTGAGGTATTGCAGGCCGAAACCGAGTTCCATGTAATTATGCAGTTCGGGGGTGGATAGGTAATTAAAGTCTACTATCTCCTGTAATTTAAATTTGCGGATGAGTGGTATTTTATTGGTGATAAAGCCGGAGAAGTTATGCTCCAGGTGCCCTTCAACATATTCGGTTCGGGTGCTGAATTTATAATAATCCAATAACAGAAAGCTGTTGATGCCGCTTTTGTAAAATAATATCTCGTTACCGCTGAAGTGTTTGAAGTCAGGATAATTTAAACTGTTTGCCGTCAAAAACTTTCCGGCTCCGAAAAAGAAGGACGTTTTGCCGTACATACCCATGCTGATATCCTGTTTGCTGATATCGGCGCTAAGCAGATCACAATCCACATCCGAGCCTAAAATGTTCTTGATGCCTTTGGTAAAGGTCAGGCCAATAGTAGGGTAATCTGATGGTATGTATCGCCTTCCAAATGGATATGTCTCGTACTTATTGCTGAAATCATAAGTGGTGCGTACGCTGACTTTGAATGATTGATTTTCGGGAAACAACGGCGCATCCACAGCCGGAGTCAAAGGATTATTTGAAGTAAATTCATGACCATTCGGTTTGAAAAAACTATAATTATTTGAGTTGGGCAGCCATCTGCGGTCGGCCCATTCCACCGTAGCCGAAGCCTGCCAGCCACCGGTAATCCTACCCGACAGCGAGGCAGAAGCAAACTGCTTATGGTATAATTTCAGATAATTCTCCCGTTCAAACAAGGTATAGTAGGAGTTTACAAACGATGATATAGGCTCATGATTATTCAAGTCGACAACATTAGAGCCGCCCGTAAGATTCAGGTAGAAACTGCCGACCGGTAAAGTCGCGTTTGCATTGGCGTCAAATAAATGATCCGAAAAACCATAGCGCAGGTTAGCGCCGAAAGCCAAAAACTTATTGGTGACGCTATCATAGCGTTTCCGGAAATTGGCGCCGTAATTTAATACCGGCCCCTCAACTGTGTTGTAGGATAATGCGCCTATTAACGGATCGAGGTGATAAAACTCCCGTTTATACCGGTTGATGATATTTACCCCAGTAAGTAACAAGCTGCCGGGGCCTACTTTATTGGTCACTTTGTCCAAAGAATCCTGGTAGGCTTTTGAATCGCGCTTAATGGCCAGTTTTTCTTTTTTCTGGTAATCCGTTCGTTCCTCTTCGGTAAGCGGCACGGGCCGTTGCTGGTTCCAGAAGGCAGTATCATTTTTAGCCACTTTGGGTGGGATATGCAGCAACTCGTTGAACTCGTTCTTTGTGAAAACAGGGTTCATATCGTAATCCTTATAAACCGAAATGAAATAACCTTTGAGCCTGAACCCGAATAAGCCACCGGTAAAATCGTAGCGATTTGATGCCTGCATCCACCGGTTGGAATCGATCGGTAAGAACTGCTGGTTTATCCGCACGGTATCTACAAAGTTGATGTTGGCCCGTTTGGTGATGTACACATCCACCGCATAAATGCGCCAGCTGCCATCGATAATGTAAATGTATCCTTCAAAGACCGGATCATACCCGCGCCTTGGAGTGATGCGGATTTTATTAATGAGCACGCCGTTTTCGGTTGAGGTGCCCATTAATTTGTACTTGTAATAGAAGATGGCATTATCCGAAATAGGAGAGACCAGGGGGCGATTGCTCAGGCCCTGCCAGTTTTGGAAGTTATCGTAAAAATTCACCCGCGCATCGCTTGCCCGGTTAAAGCTGAACATTTTATTACTGCCCGAAAATTTGGAGGATATCATTTCCTCGTGCAATTGGCCGGGGTATTTATAACTCAGCTTAGACTCCGATTCCGAAAGATAAATGATACCCCTTCGGTTAGAGTCAAGCCCCAGCTCGCGGCCTATCTGGTTAATATCGGCACCCATAAATTTCTTAGGAGCAGATAAGAGTTTTTGCAGCCCTTTGATATAAACCTCGCAGGTATAGGCTTTGGTTTCACTTAGATGCTTTTTGCGTTTGCGTATTGCCTTACGGATGATCGCGTAAGCAGGGTCCTCGCCTTTGGCGTTGATGTTGACGGCATTTAGTTCGTAAACTTCTGCTGTCAACGTAATATTTAGCACAGTACTGCTTTTAAGGCTTACGCTGCGGCTTTCCTGTTTGAATCCAACAGCCTTGTATCGAACCTCGTAATTACCCGGTTGTAATTGAAGGGAATAGTCGCCTTCGCTGTTAGCAGATGCGCCTTTAGTGGTGTTTTTGATATAGATACTTGCGAACGGAACAGGTTTGCCGCTTTGGTCGGTTACCTTACCGCTAAGGACGGTGCT
Source organism: Mucilaginibacter sp. (assembly GCA_043739405.1). Lineage (GTDB taxonomy): Bacteria > Bacteroidota > Bacteroidia > Sphingobacteriales > Sphingobacteriaceae > Mucilaginibacter. Next base: position 79,662 of record JAYUEE010000036.1, read on the forward strand.
TTGTGCCGATGCACTCCAATAAATTAATGCAAAAAGAATAAATGTAAAGGCTTGCCGCATAAACGATAAAGATTTATGCTAAGATGAGTTTATTCCGCAAAAGTTACGGTCAGCCGTTTGTTAATTAGTGTTAAAGCACGATTACGGGCTTTAAGCAATTATTATGGATTTCCAAACCCGCAGGCAGTATCCGGCAAATCTTTAAAATCTTTTAATCGTGTCATAGCATTGCCATCAACTCCTCATCACTGATGATAGGAATGTTCAGCTTGGTGGCTTTCTCTAATTTAGCAGGACCCATGTTGTCTCCGGCGACTAAATAATCCAGCTTGGCGGATATGCTGCTAAGTATTTTTCCGCCGTTTTGCTCGATAATATCCTTCAACTCATCGCGTGAACGTGAAAAAGTACCTGAAATAATAAAACTTTTGCCCGAAAGCTTTTCGCTCGCCAGGATCACTTCTTTTTCCTCCGCAACAAATTGCAGGCCGCGTTCCCTCAGTTTTTCAATCTCTTCACGGTGCTTTTCGTCTTCAAAATACTCTATTACGCTGCGGGCTATACGGTCGCCAATTTCTTCAACGGCGTTCAATTCATCAAATGAGGCAGCCATTAAGTTATCAATCGATTTGAAATACATCGCCAGTTTTTTGGCGACGGTAGCGCCTACATACCGAATACCCAGGCCAAACAGCACCTTTTCAAAAGGCTGCTGCTTTGATTTCTCGATGCCATCCAGCATATTATTGATGGATTTTTCGCCGAAACGCTCCATTGTTTTTAACTGGTCGGCATTGGTATGCAGGTCGTAAATATCGCTGATGTGGCGAATAAACCCTTTTTCATAAAGTGTCTCGATGGTTTCGTCGCCCAAACCGTCAATATCCATTACTTTACGGCCCGTGAAGTGTTGCATCTTGCCAACTATTTGCGGGGCGCAGCCTTCATCGTTCGGGCAATAAAAAGCTGCTTCGCCTTCTTTCCGTTCAAGGGTCGTGCCACATACCGGGCAATTGGTTATGTAATGTATCGGAGCCGCGCCAGGTTTGCGTTTATCAAGGTTTACACTTATGATCTTGGGGATAATTTCACCACCCTTTTCTACATAAACAGAGTCACCTTCGTGCAAATCAAGACGTATTATCTCGTTTGCATTGTGCAGGGTAGCGCGTTTTACTGTTGTGCCGGCCAATAAAATAGGTTTCAGGTTGGCTACAGGAGTAACTGCCCCTGTTCGTCCAACCTGGTAGCTCACGCTTTGCAGTTCAGTTTCCACCTGCTGCGCTTTGTATTTATAGGCTATTGCCCAGCGCGGCGCCTTAGCAGTAAAGCCCAATTCTTCCTGCTGTGCATAGCTGTTCACCTTGATCACAATGCCGTCAATATCATAACTTAAAAGGAAGCGTTTGCTTTCCCAATCCTTTATAAATTGCAATACACCTTCGATGTTATCGCAGAGCCTGCTCTCGCCATTTACCGGGAAGCCCCAGCTTTTTACAGCGTGTAAGCTCTCCCAATGGGTGCTGAAAAGCCGCTTTTCGGTGTACAGGAAATACATAAAGCTATCCAGCGGGCGTTTGGCTACCTCGGACGAATCCTGCAGTTTTATAGTGCCGGACGCGAAATTTCTCGGGTTGGCATAAGGCGGCTCGCCGTTTTCAAGGCGTTCCTCGTTCAGCCGGTCAAATGCTTTCAGGTGCATAAAAACCTCACCACGAATCTCGAATTCGTCCGGATAGTTGCCGTCATGTAAACGCTTGGGTATACTGCGTATGGTTTTTACATTAGTAGTTACTTCTTCACCTTCTGTGCCATCGCCGCGGGTAACGGCGCGTAACATGTGGCCCTTTTCGTAAGTCACGCTCATGGATAGCCCGTCAAACTTCAGCTCACACACATATTCAAAATTGTCGCCGATGGTTTTTTTAATGCGCTGGTCGAAATCAAGCAGTTCCTGTTCATTGTAAGTATTTCCAAGCGATAGCATAGGCCAGCGGTGCTTTACCGTTTGGAACTCCTTGGTAATAAAGCCCCCCACATTCTGCGTCGGCGAATCCGGGTCGATCAATTCAGGGAACTGCGTTTCAAGCGCGACCAGTTCCTCCAATAATTTATCAAATTCGAAATCCGAAATGGATGGCATGGCCAGCACATAATACTCATAACTATGCTTCTTTAGTTCGGCCGAAAGCGCCTCAATACGTTTTTTTGCTTCTGCGGGTGACATACAGCGAAGATAATAAATTAGTGAATTGTCAATGGTGAATAGTGAATGGTTTTTTGTGGGTTGACATTGTGGCGATTTCGTTAACGTCCGTGTATACAATGTATATTTCTTCTTTTTTTAATAACAATACTAGTTATTCGTTGTTACAGTTGATATAATATCACGACGGTGGATAAATCCCCGGGAATTTATTGAACACTGCCTATTTTATTATGTACTATTGTATATATCCGGTTTTTTTAAGCTTAGCAACTCAAAATCAGCTTTTAACCTATTTGTGAATATCTAATTGTTCGGACAGCTATGATATCCTCATTTTTTAATAAGAGAATTGCGAGGGCGCTTTATGGATATAAGAAATCTATCGGATCAGTTAATCATTGCCAACAATGAACTGGTTATCCAAAACCAGGAGAAAGCAAAGCTTGCTGCAGACTTAATCAAAGCCAATACGGAACTGCTTTTTCAAAATACAGAAAAAAGTAAACGCGCCGCAGAATTGGTGCTCGCTAATATCGAACTTGATTTTCAAAATGAAGAAAAACAAAAGCGGGCCGCTGAATTAGTTATAGCAAACATTGAACTTGATTTTCAAAATGAAGAAAAGGAAAAGCGCGCCGCTGAGTTAATCATTGCGAACATAGAGCTCGACTTTCAAAACAAAGAAAAATTGGCACGTGCCAAAGAGTTAATTATAGCCAATAAGGAACTTGATTTTCAAAATAAAGAAAAAGATAAGCGGGCAGCAGAGTTAATCATTGCCAACAAAGAACTGATTTTTCAGAACGAAGAAAAAGAAAAACGCTCCGCTGAGTTGATCATTGCTAACATTGAGCTCGGCTTTCAAAATAAAGAAAAGCTGGCACGGGCCAAAGAATTAATTATAGCCAACAAGGAACTTGATTTTCAAAATAAAGAAAAAGACAACCGGGCATCTGAGTTAATTATTGCCAACAAAGAACTGATCTTTCAGAACGAAGAAAAAGAAAAACGTGCGGCGGAATTAATCATTGCCTACACACAGGTAAGTTTTCAAAACCAGGAAAAAGAAAAACGTGCTGCCGAATTGGTTATTGCAAATACCGAATTGATATTTCAAAACCAGGAAAAGGAAAAGCGCGCTGCCGAATTAGTTATCGCAAATACTGAATTGATATTTCAAAACCATGAAAAGGAAAAACGGGCGACAGAATTAATTATAGCCAACAAGGAGCTCGTCTTTCAAAACCTGGAAAAAGGAAAACGTGCGGCGGAATTGATCATTGCTAACATAGAACTTGATTTCCAGGATGAAGAAAAGGAAAAACGGGCTGCTGAGCTGATCATCGCATTAAAGGAACTTGGTTACCAGGATGAAGAAAAAGGTAAACGTGCGGCAGAATTAATTATAGCCAACAGGGAACTGTTAATTCAAAAGCAGGAAAAAGAACGGCGGGCTGCAGCTGAAGCCAAGAAGGACGAGTTTTTTAATATGGTGAGTCATGAATTTAAAACGCCGTTAACCAGTATTAAAGCCATCAACCAGCTTTTGGAAAAAACGACGGATAAGGAGAGCAAAACTTATGGCTTTATTGTAAACGCAAGCCAGAGCATTAAACGCCTGGAACGATTGATAGAAAACTTATTAGATGTTACCAAGATCAATTCGGGGCAGATAGATCTGAACATAGCCGAATTCAATTTTTCAGATGCGCTGACCAGTAGTATTTCCAACATTCAGCAGATATCCGCCAAACATGAGATACTGCTCGAAAACTCAATTGATATGCTGTATGCAGGCGACCAGTTTCGGATAGAACAGGTTTTAATCAACCTCCTTAATAATGCGATAAAATACTCCCCGGATGCGAATAAGGTACTTGTAAAGGCTAATGTTGAATCGGGCCACATTATAGTTAAGGTGGAGGATTTTGGAATAGGCATAGCTAAAGAAGATATAGATCAGCTATTTCAGCGGTTTTACAGGGTAAGCAAAACTGCCATGCTTTACCAGGGAGTGGGCCTTGGACTGTATATCGCATCCGAGATCATTAAAAAACATAATGGGAAATTTTCCATCGAAAGCGAACCGGATAAAGGTAGTAGCTTTTGTTTTTCTTTACCCTTAAAACCGTTACTGCTTAATTAAACATGGCATAGCTGAATGGCCCGAGAACTAAGTAACTTCTGTTTATAAAGCCGGTTGCTGGATTTTGCCGCCGCAGTACTTTTCAAAGAGCGTCAGCGGCCATTGACGCCATTACAACTGTTGTAGCGCCTGAATTTCAGGCTACTGGAAATAACAAAAAAACGCCCGCCTTTGCTTTACTTTGTGGAGCCCTTTCCATATTGTAACCCAAAACCGCAATATTTTAGTAAATTGCCCATGCAAGACCGCACGGGGCTTTACCTTGTCTATGTTTTTCTTAACCTTATCCAGTCAATATGAAAAAATCGAGATATTTATCTGCAAAGTCGATTGCATTGGTATCAATCCTGCTCGCATCCTGTTCCATTACAAAAAACAGTATTCATAAATCAATAAACGGTTCTATCGACCTAAGCACCGCCAGCAGATCTGATGCTCCCAGCGTGAAAACTGGCCAGGCGATTGGATTCAACGCCGCGTTTTCGCTGACCGAAGACATCCCGAAACACAAGCCGGACAGTGGACACATCACCGGGCCAATCGACAACAATTTTTTCAGTATATCCGGAGGACTGGAGCTCGCCGAGAAAGGGTATATGGATGAAGGAAGCGGGCTAAAGTCTGTAGTCAATTTTTATTACATGGGAATCCCGGTTACTATAAACTATAACCTAAAAACAAATTCGGGCAATATGCTGCGAATTGGGCTAGGGGCCTATATAGCTGAAGCTCTTTATGGCCACTATTCAACCACATACACCGATGGCAGCGGTTATTCGGGCACCCTTGAATTCAATGACAGCGGCGGCTACAGGAGTTTGGATATTGGACTACGTGCCGTCGCGGGTTACAGCCTGTCAAAAAAGGTTGAGCTATATCTTAGCTATGATTTCGGCTTATACAACGCAATGCAGAACTATAAAGCCTTTAACACTCATGATTATCAGCGCAATCGTAGTATAAGCATTAATGTAGCCTACCGGTTCAAGTAATTTGAAATAATAAAGGCTGTAACAGCAATATGTTCGCCGGCACAGCCTTTATTATTTTGAATATCGTTATTAATTGTCGCTGATGGTCTGGTCATCCATAATGGTCATCGGGATGATCATACCACCTGGTAGTTTTGGATTGTCTTTGATCTCTACGTTACCTTTGATTACCTGGTTTATGCGGGCCTCTGCTATCCAGCCGCTTTCCTTGTCAATTTTCAGATCATACTCTGATATACCGTTTACCGTATATTTCATCGGCATACCATTCATCTCTGTAAAGTCGTTGTTGTCGCCGGGCGATATAACCGATTCGCCATGTACCATATAGGCGCTGGCGGTAATGCTGTTTAAAGTAAAAGTGGTAGTTGATTTGGTCTGCATTGACGATTCTACGGCCGAGCTAACTGACCATTTATCATGCTGGGCAACTTTTACATCCGGGAAAACGGCCGTGCCAATCTCAATATTAGCCTTAAATGCCTCGGGGCCAAACGACTTCATCAATTGCTCCCTGAACTGATCCTTCTGTTCGTTAGTCAATTGCGTAACTCCTTCAAATAGTCCTTTAGAAAGGTTCTCGGTATTGCTGACGGATAAGATCTTGCCCGTTTTGCTCATCACTATGGAAAATGGCTTGTTGGTCATATTGTCCATAATGGTCGAAAACACATCGGGATGGTCTTTTTTGTCAGATTCAAAATTCATGGTGCCGGTTGGCAAAGCCATCTGAATCCCGATGCGATCGTATTGCACAGCCATTGCATAGGACGTATCCATAACCGAAGTTACGGTAAAAGCCATTTTAGCTGTCAGGCTCGAATTAACGTTTTGTAATTGCCCGTTAATAGTTTGACTGATGTTCATATTGGTATTCGTAACCATGTAGTAGGTATTACCCTTGGTCAGATTAAGCGCGATGGTAGACTTTTGCGCGAAGCAGGCGGTGTAAATGAGGAATAGTATGGTAAATGTTAGTAGCTTTTTCATAAGTATTATGTTTCATAGAAAGAACAATTAAACCGGTATTTCCTATATTATTTATACGGGCGTTGTTCATAATAGTTGTGTTGGTATTTAGCCTAATAACATCGTTAACGGCAAAAAAGTTTCATTTATTTTAGTAGGCATATCGCTCAAGTTAAAATAATATTATTTAGAGCAAAAAGGAGTTAAATAAAAATTATAGTAACCTGAATAAGTCAACTTTAATAAGCGCCAATAAATTCTTATAATAGAGCGAGTTATAGAGTTCTGTAATAGGTACGAAATACAAAAAGCGACAGGTTTTAAAACTTGTCGCTTTCACGTATAATTACTCAGGTTATCGTCAGCTTTTCTTGGCCGGTTCCTTCGCCAGCATGGCATCCCGTATCAGTTTAACGGGTGCGTTGCCATAGCTCAGGAACTTTTCATTAAACTCTTTGAGGTTGTATTTATCGCCGAGTTTGGTTTTCCATTCTTCGCGCAGATCCATTATTTCTTTGAAGCCCGTGTAATAGCTGTCGAGTTGCACACTGGTCACACTCACACGTTTCCATTTATTCTCGGCCTCAGCGGGCTGTTGGAAAGCTTCATGAGTGAGCAGGGTAATAGCCTGCTGTTTCGGCATGTTAAGGCAGTGTACGCTATAGTCCAATATGGTATTGCAGGAAGAGCGCAGGTTCCATTTATACCACATCAGCAACATTTCAGGTTCAAAATTATCGTAGCCGTTATCCATCATCATTTGTTCGCTGTAAACAGCCCATCCTTCTACCATAGGATTATTTCCAAAAATGGATTTAATCATGCTGAGTGACTTATTGGCGTATACCAATTGGACATAGTGGCCCGGGATGGCTTCGTGAATGCACAATATCTGTAACATATATTGATTGTACTCGCGCAGGTAGCTTTCAGCCCTTTCAGGTGCCCAACCCGACAGGCTGCCCACATTGAAATAGGAGTTTTGTCCTGCATCATACGGCCCGGGCGAGCTCATGGAAGCCCCGGCAACACCAGCCATATAACCGGGCTCCCTACGCACTACCAATGGTTTTGTGGGATCAAGTGTAACCAGGTTTTTTTCCTTTACAAAAGCGGTTAGTTTGGGTAAGATCTGCTCGATTGCACTTTGAAATTCATCCGGCCTGACATGTTTTGCGGATATAGTATCTATTACTTTGCCGATGATATCCAGTGTGTCAGCAGGCATGGGTTTATTACCAAAGTATTTGGGCCAGAGCTTGATGCTGATCTTAGCCATTTCATGGTGCATGTACACCTTACGGTCAACGGCTGCATTGAAGACCTGCTGTGCAGTTTCTCTCGCTTGTATCTCGTATTTAAACTTATCTTCATACAAATCCTTACCAAGCCTGAAGCTGCGCGGCTTGTCATTCTTCATGTTCTTTAAAAACTCTGCATAACCCCTGATGGCATCCGCAGACAATTTGGCCCTGTCGAGCATTAGTTTCTTTGTCGCTTCCGGGATATTTGTTTTTTTGAGTGAATCAGCAAAGTCGTTTTCAATAACACCAACCCCTCCAACATGCTGCTCTATGGCCAGGTTAGTCAATTCTATCGCCGGATTTTTGAGCTCCTTTTCAGCTTCTTTGTAGTATGCCGGAATGAAGGCCATTTTCTGGTAAAAGCTGGTGAGCCGTTTGGAAAGTGGTGCATAATGCTCATTCAGTATATAAGCAAAGGTGCCGATGACGTTATAGGATGATGGGTCCCACTCATAAGCTTTTTGCTGTTCTAGTTGCCATTGCAGGTACTGCATCTGATTTTGTATAATGGCATAATCCATTTTATTGGATGCTAAAAAACCCGATGGGTTATACTTGCCCAATGAGTCGAGTTGTACTTTGGCAAAATTGAGCTGCTTTTCCCGCGTCGACTTATTGGGAATAAGTAACAAACTGTCGTATTTATGATAGCCAACGCTGGTGGCCCAGTCGGGGTTTAGCTTCCAGAATTCATCTAAAAAATGTTGTTCGTAGGTATTGAATGCAACATCGTCCATACTGCCGGCCATGGGGGCAACAGAACTATCTTTTTTGCAGGCTATCAAAAAGGAGGCAAACAGGGTAAATGAAATTAATACTCTTTTAATCACGGGCGAAGATTTTAACTTGGTTTGATAAACTTAAAAACATTTTAATCAACGCCAAAGTATCCGGAAGTATAAATTATTTAATATGTTGATTTGGGCCAACTAATTTTTAGATTCACTGTTGTAAATAAAACAAATGAGATGGCAGACGAGCATAAAATATTAATTGCAGAACTGGTAAAACTATTGAACGGCGGCAGTGCACACGCCGGTTTTGACGAGGCAATTAAAGACTTGCCGCAAGATTTAAGAGGAGCTAAACCGGGTAACTTGCCCTATAGTATCTGGCAATTGGTAGAGCATATTCGGATTGCACAGTGGGATATGCTGGAGTTCAGCAAGCACGAGGCGCATATATCGCCTGAATGGCCCGATGGTTATTGGGTAAAGGCGAACGCTCCGGTTGATGAAGCCGAATGGGAAAAATCCCTCAAACAAATTAACCATGACCGGGAAGAATTTATTCAGCTTTTAAAGAGCGAAGATATCTATAAGGCCATACCGCATGGCGACGGGCAAAGCATATTGCGCGAGGCGCTACAAATAGCTGACCATAATGCTTATCATGTGGCTGAGATCATTGTGATAAGAAGATTACTTGGGGCGTGGGGTTAATTCATCAGCTATAAAGTACGAGAACCCAACTCCATACCGATAAATTAATTCACCCCATTAATAAAACTAATAATGCCCGGCATTAATTCTGCTTTAAGAGGTAAATCGGGTTTGTTGTACGTAGCCAGGTTTTGGTCCCGGTCTGCGGGCGCATCCTTCAATATATGGTTCATCCCGGGGATAATAAGGTATGTTGCTTCCGATTTAACTTTTTTCAATTTTTCGGCATCCGCAACGGTCACCTGGAGGTCGGTTGTGCCCTGTATGATCATTACCGGTATTTTCAAAGTTTTAAGCACGCGCGGCGGATTGTATTTGCACCACGACATTAAATAACGCTGCACGCTTGGCCGGGCGATGAAATATAGGGCGGGGTCGATATTGTCAATGGTTTTGCCTCTGCGCAGGCTATCGAGCAGTGTTTTGAAACCATCCTGGATAAATTGGGGTTTCGATTTCATTTGCTCGGTCAATATTTTATCCGCCGAATCCCCGGCGCCGGCAATAGAAATATACGCCTTTACAGGCTGATCGCGGCAAGCAAGCATGCCTACCAATGAACCCTCGCTATGGCCAAGCACAATCACTTTCGAAAAGCGATCATCCTGGCCAAGCATTTCAACCAAGCCGACCGCGTCATCAACGTAGTCATCAAAGCGTAGGTCAGCCTCTTTATTGTGGGTTTCGCTTTCGCCGACCATTCTTTTATCGTAACGAACAGATGCGATTCCACTTTTGCCGAGTGCTTCGGCGATATCCTTGTAGGCATTGGTCTCCAGGTCCAATTTGGGGCTATTGCCATTACGATCGGTTGGGCCCGATCCGGCAATAATAAGCACTACCGGTATTTTCTCCGTAGCGTTTTTAGGCATGGTAACCGTGCCATGAATAGAACCGGAAAGTGTTTTTAAAACGATAGGCGATTCAGCCAACGAAGGGTCAATAGTAGTAGTTCTTACCGTACCGGTCGGCACATCCACCTTTGAATTATCACCTGCAGGCGGTAAAGGCTTTAAGAGCAGCCCAATGATTTGATTTTGTTTATTTAAAGAGATGCTTAATGCGAGCGCTGCGTTTTGAAAAGTAGCTTTATAATATGCAATAGGCGAAGTATAGCTGCTAAAGGTGGTTTGTGTCAAGTTGCCAAGCTGACTTCTAAGTTGGGTGGTAGTGGCTGTGAAATTGTCGCGGGTAAGGGCACTAACCATTTCAGGACCAAACATTTTATAAATGCTATCCGGCTGGTTTTGGTTATAGAAAGTTGTGAATTTGCTTACCGCTGCAGCATAGTTGGCAGGTTCAGTCTGGGCCATCGCCTTAATGCCAGGCAACAATATGAATAACAAAAAAATAATTTTTCTCATTTTATGAATAATCGGGGAAACAAATATAGTACCTCAAATCAAATTAAAATTAATTTCAAACGCTTTTGCCATTACATTATGATAATGAGTGCTTAATATTAAATACAGTGTTCAAAATACACTTTATATTGTGCTAATTAAATTAATTGCAAAAAATCACAATTAGCAGTAGTTCTTAATATTTATTATTAATTTATCGTTAAATATGGTATTTAAACTTTATTAATTCTGATATTTAGTTGCTATATTGCGAAGGTTTTAAACGTAAAATATTATAGACTAAACCTTTACAATCCCAATTAATGAAAGTATTTGCCGGATGCTTACTTAGCGTATTCATTGCAGTTTCCTATAATTCTGCAAGTGCCCAGGTGGGATCATCTGCAATTCACGGTAAAATCCAGATAGAAAACGCTTCACCTGCCGACGTGGCAACTATTGTGTTGCTGGAGTCAAAAGATTCATCTATAGTCAAATCAACCATAAGTAATGCGCAGGGAGTTTTCAATTTCAACGACCTGCAGACTGGTTCTTACCTGTTGTTCATCACCAAACTCAATTATGCAAAAAAATATTCGGGGCCTTATTCTGTTCCGGAGAGCAAAACTACCGATGCCGGTGTTATCACTATTTATGCCACCGCGCGCCAGCTCAACGAAGTTTCTATAAGCGGGAAAAAGGACTTTGTCGAGGTAAGAAAAGACAAAACTGTGCTTAATGTAGAGCAAAACGTGATGGCGGCGGGTGGATCCTTATATGACGTTTTAGCTACTTCACCGGGCGTAAAGCTGGTAAATGACGAGATTTTATATCGCGGCGGACAAAAGGCGTTGATAGCTATAGATGGCAAACCGGTATTGCTATCAGGCGATGAACTGGTAAACTTTCTCAAAAATTACCAAAGCAGTAGCATCAGCCAGGTCGAGCTAATTGATAATCCCGGCGGCAAATATGAGGCTTCCGCTGGGGGCGGTTTGATAAATATAATCCTGAAAAAGAAAAAGGAGTTGGGTTCATACGCAAGTGTTAATGCTTCGGGCGGCTACGGTCAGAAATACAAGTCGGGTATTGGTTTTAATTATAACCTGCGTATGGAGAAGCTGAATCTATTTGCAAGTTATGGTTTCCAGGATAATAAAACCCCGCACACGATAACGAACGACCGCACTATTTTTGAAGGGGGCCAGCTTTACGATTTCAACCTGAATTATGAGGCAGACTTAAAAACAGTAAATAACAATTTTAGCATTGGAGCCGATTATAAACTGACCAAGGGTCAGACGATTGGTTTTTTAGTGAACGGGTTTGATAATGGCATCACCATCAATAAGCAGAATGTTACTGTTATTTCAACAAACGGCCTGCGCGACTCGAGCATCAACACACATTCAGCAATCAATCGTCATATAAACAATATCAGCTACAACCTAAATTACAGCGCTAACCTGGATAAAGCAGGCAACAGTGTAATAACTGCAGATGCCGATTATTCCAACTATCAGCGGCGTTCGGCTGAAAATCTTCAAAATGACATTTTGGATGCCGCCGGGCAGGCCGAAGGTAATCCAATTTTTTTTCAGGACAACTCACCCTCGCATATCACCATTAAATCCGTTGGTCTTGATTTCAGGCAGACTCTTTCAAAATCAGCGCACTTTGACGCGGGCATAAAAACAAGCCGGGTGAACAGCGATAACCAGATAGGCTTTGATAGTCTGGCAAACAACACGTATGTACCGATAGCCGATCTGACCGATCATTTTATATACAACGAACGTATTGATGCTGCTTACCTGCAATTTCAAACCAAGATGAACAAGACAAGTCTGTTTATTGGTTTAAGGGGTGAAAATACGACAAACTCTGCTTTATCGGTAAACCCAAATCACCAGGTAGACAGTACTTATTTTAACGTTTTTCCGAATGTGCAACTAAGCCAGGAATTAAGTAAAAACAACCAGCTAACAGCATTTTACACACGCAGTATCAATCGGCCCAACTACCAGGACCTTAACCCGTTTGTAGGCTATGTCGACCAGTTTTATTACAGCACGGGCAATCCTTTTTTGAAGCCCGATTATATTAACACCTACGAAATATCCGATCTGGCAATGAACCGCTACAAGGTGAGCCTTGATATGGTGATAACCGACAACTATTTCAATACAGTTTTTGAGCAGGATAATGTGACCAAAAAATATACAAGCACCAAAGCTAACCTGGGTACGCGTTATCAATATATGGTAAAGTTTGATATCCCTGTTGATATAACCCGCTGGTGGAACGTGGCAGCCAGCATTGATGCCTTTCATGAAAAGTATGTTTACAGTCACGACACCGTTGCCACAAAACAAACAAACGGAATTAATATTAGCTTGAATCAGAGTTTTAAGATTACACCGAAACTGAGTTTGCAATGGATAAATTATTACGAATCGCCCACTTACTATATTATCAGCCAGTATAAAAAATTGTATTATATGGATGCCGGCTTAACTTATTCCATCTTAGAAAAAAGGGGAACTTTGAGATTAGTAGCTACTGATATATTCAACACCTGGGATAACATGTACCATACCAGTTATGCCAATCTGAATATCACCGAAAAAGATAAGCAGGGTTCAAGGTTTGTTACCGCGACGTTTACATACCGTTTTGGAGCATCATCTGCCAGGAGGCGCAGTAATAATAGCGATGAGCAGAGAAGGCTCGGTGGCAGCAGCAACGAGAATTGATAGGCATATTAACCTGCCCGGCCAGTAAGCATACTGATAACGATGATGAGCAGTACCAGTAAAGTAATAAAAGTATACAGGTAGTCTTTTTCGAGAATAAAGCCGATTGCCGAGAATGCAACACGGATTATCGGGGTTGCAATTAGTAAAACAATACCCGCCTGGATAATTGCCTGCCCTTTAAGATGAAATACCCCATCGGCAATGCCATCGATATTGTGAATGAAATAGGGCACGCTTTTAAAAACGTGATAGTCGGGGATGCTATGTCCATGCCTGTACACAAAAAGTATACCGCCGATAACAACAATAGCCATAGAAAATATAACCCCGGTGCGCAAGATCCAGCCTATTATAGCCTGCATATCGACGTCTTTAAAGCCTCCGGATTTAGCCGGAGCAGTGGGCTTAAATTTTTCCTGTGGCTCCATTATAAATCATTTGTATAGCTACTATTGTTATAACAATGGCAAATAGCCACCTAAGCCAAACTGAGGATTGCGTATTTACTAATATTTTTGAACCGCTTACCGCACCGATCAACACACCAATTACTACCGGCATGGCAATACCCGGATGTATATATCCACGTTGCAGGTAAACTACGGCGCTTGCCGCTGCGGTAACGCCAATCATAAAATTGCTTGTGGTGGTTGAGACTTTGAAAGGGATCTTCATTACACCATCCATTGCAATTACTTTTAAAGCACCTGAACCGATACCCAGCAGGCCCGAAATCACGCCTGCAAATATCATCATGAAAAAACCGCCAGCAATGTTGGTCACGCTGTATGCAACCAGTTGGTCGTTTACAGGGTAAGAGCCTCCGAGTTTTAGCTTTTTTGATAAAAATGTTTCGCGGTGTACGAGTTGTTCCGTCTTTTGGCGCAGCGACATTATAGCCGAAAAGATGAGTATGAGCCCGAATAGTACAGCTATATAGTGAGCAGGTATATAAATGGCCAGTATGGCGCCGGTAAATGCCCCTGCCGTAGTTGCGATCTCGAGGAACATGCCCAGCCTGATATTGGTAAGGCCTTCTTTTACATAAGCGGCTGCGGAGCCAGATGAAGTAGCTATAACGGATACCAGCGATGCACCAATCGCATAGTGGATATCAACATGCATGAAAAGCGTTAGCAATGGTATGATGATGAACCCGCCGCCCAGGCCTGTTAATGAACCGAGCAAGCCGGCAAAATAAGAGCCCAGCAGTAAAATAACAGTAAATACAATTACCGACATAGGCGAACAGTATTATTGAGAGCAGTAAAAGTAACAATAACTTTTTTCGACTTGCTTATTTAACATAAAATTGATGTGATGTCGCTAAATTTACAACAACAATAAACCCGGTGCGATGTTTTTTGTACACCGCATTCTAAATTCCTTTGACCATGGCATCAAAAAAAATCATCGACTTACTTGGGGATGAAGCAGACAGCCTGCTGAGTCATCAATGTAAAACATTTACTAAAGATCAGCTGCATACGCCATCACCTGACTTTGTGGATAAGGTATTCGCCCAAAGTAACCGAAATACGCAGGTGTTACGCAACCTGGAAGCGATGTACAGCCACGGCCGGCTGGCGGGTACAGGCTATCTTTCTATTTTGCCCGTCGACCAGGGGATTGAGCATACGGCCGGGGCCTCGTTCGCCAAAAACCCTTTATATTTCGACCCCGAAAATATCATAAAACTGGCTATCGAAGGAGATTGTAATGCGGTCGCTACTACTTTCGGCAACCTGGCTATTATGTCGCGCAAATACGCCCATAAAATTCCTTTTGTAGTAAAATTGAACCATAACGAACTACTTACTTATCCTACCAAATACAACCAGGTAATGTTTGGTACGGTTGAAGATGCCTGGAATTTGGGGGCGGCAGCGGTTGGTGCAACCATCTATTTCGGTTCGGAAGAATCGGATAGACAGATTGTTGAAGTTGCACGAGCCTTTGAAGAAGCACACGCGCGTGGTATGGCTACTATCCTTTGGTGCTATACGCGTAACAATGCTTTCAAGAAAGACGGAGTAAACTATGAAACTTCGGCAGATATTACCGGGCAGGCTAATCACGTTGGCGTTACCATACAGGCAGATATCATCAAACAAAAAATGCCGGATGTGAATGGTGGTTTTACGGCAATCAATTTCTCTAAGAGCGACCCGCTGATGTACAGCAAACTTGCTACCAACCATCCAATCGATCTATGCCGCTACCAATTGGCTAATTGTTATATGGGCCGGGCGGGACTGATCAATTCGGGCGGCGAATCAAAAGGGGCTTCCGACCTGGCTGATTCAGTAAAACATGCTGTGGTTAATAAACGTGCCGGTGGCACGGGTTTAATACTGGGCCGACGGGCATTCCAACGACCGTTTAAGGAAGGTGTCGATTTTTTGCATACCATACAGGATGTGTATTTGGATAAAGAGATTGACCTGGCATGACAAAAGTGGCATGCTACTGCTTTAACTTTTAACTACTTTTGGCGATAAATTATTTAGCCACTAATGGGTTACCCAAGTTTACAAGCCTGCATTGCCGACCTTGAAAAAAACGGTCATTTATTACGCATTAAGGAAGAGGTTGACCCATACCTGCAAATGGCGGCTATTCACCTGCGTGTTTTTGAACACCAGGGGCCTGCTATTTTGTTCGAGAATGTAAAAGGCAGTAAATTCCCTGCATTATCTAATTTGTTTGGCACGCTGGATCGTTCCAAATTCATCTTCAGGGATACCCTGGAGCAGATCAAAACTTTGATCGAGCTTAAAAATGACCCGCTTAAAGCTATCAAACACCCTTTTCAATATGCAAATGTTGGCCTGACTGCCCTTTCGGCTTTGCCAAAGAAAGTTAGCGCCAATGCACCTATAAGTTTTGGTAAGGCTAAAATTAGTGACTTGCCTCAAATTGTAAACTGGCCAAAAGATGGCGGCCCCTTTGTAACTATGCCGCAAGTATATACCGAGGATATAGATAAACCGGGTATCATGAATGCCAACCTGGGTATGTACCGCATTCAATTAGCCGGCAATATTTACGAAACAAATAGGGAAATTGGTCTGCACTACCAGTTGCACCGGGGTATAGGGATTCATCAGACAAAGGCTAATGCGAACGGTCAACCGTTAAAGGTGAGCATTTTTGTAGGCGGCCCGCCATCGCACCCGGTTGCGGCTGTAATGCCATTACCCGAAGGATTATCCGAAATGACCTTTGCGGGAGCATTGGGTAAACGCCGGTTCAGATATTTTTATGATGATGAAGGATTTTGCATATCGGCCGATGCTGATTTTGTGATAACCGGAACCGTAATGCCGCACGAGAATAAACCCGAGGGCCCATTCGGCGACCATTTGGGATATTATAGTCTGAAGCATCCGTTCCCGTTAATGAAAGTACATAACGTTTATCACAAAAAGGATGCAATATGGTCGTTCACAGTAGTTGGCCGTCCGCCGCAGGAGGACACCAGTTTCGGCGCATTGATACACGAAATTACAGGCCCGGGGATTAGTGAAGAAATACCCGGATTACATGCAGTAAACGCTGTAGACGCTGCTGGTGTTCACCCGCTTTTGTTTGCTATTGGTAGTGAACGTTATACGCCGTATTTGAACGAACGCAGGCCGCAGGAGATATTGACCATTGCCAACCACATTTTAGGTACCAATCAATTGAGTTTGGCTAAATACCTGTTTATCGCCGCAAAAGGTGATGACCCGGATTTAAGTGTTAACGACATCGGCGGCTTCCTGAAACACATCCTGCAAAGAATCGACTTAACAAGCGACCTGCATTTTCACACCAATACGACAATTGACACTTTAGATTATAGCGGGAGCGGGCTTAACTCAGGTAGTAAACTGGTCGTAGCAGCGGCAGGTGCAGTCAGGAGAGAGTTATGGAATGAGCTGCCGGCAGATTTTAGCTTGCCGCGACCTTTTGAAAAATACAAAATGGTAATGCCGGGCATATTGGCTGTTGAAGTACCGAAGAATATCAAAAATAGCGATGTGCCATTGATACTTGAGATCCTACAGGAACACTTAGCAGATAAAAACCTTGATGGGTTACCGTTAATGGTATTGTGCAATGATGCAGCCTTTACCGCTCAAAACCTCAATAATTTTGTATGGGTAACTTTTACCCGCAGCAATCCTTCACATGATATTTATGGTATCAATAGCTTTACTGAAAACAAGCATTGGGGCTGCAAAGGCCCGCTGATTATCGATGCGCGCATCAAGCCGCACCATGCGCCTGTTTTGGAAAAAGACCCGGCTATTGAAAAGTTAGTGGATAAAATGGGGGAGAAGGGTGGAATACTTCACGGGATTATTTAAGTTTTAATTCCCCTTTAGGGGTTACGGGCTCTTACTTCAACTCATCCAAAACCCTAAACATCTTCTCCTTCACACCTCTTGACGAACCATTAAAATTATTCACCATAATAGAAAAGCAAAGCTCGCGGCCGTTGTGGGTTTGATAGCCCGCGTAAGTCAGTACGTTTAATATGCTGCCGCTTTTCATTTTCATATTGTTATAGGTGGGCAGGCTTTCGTAAAAATCAGGGTACCAATCAGTACCCTTGGCCGATTTTAAGACTGTTGCCAAAGTAAGCGTTGTTACCCTGTCCCCGGGGGACAGGCCGCTGCCGTCAACTACATTTAACGAGTGCGGGTCGATGCCGCGCGCCTTCCAGAAATCCTGCTCAACTTCCACGCCGTTATCAGTTGTCGGTTGTTTGCCCGATTTCCAGGCTATTGTTTTCAGTAACTGCTCGGCATACAGGTTAATGCTTTTCTGGTTTAGCCAGAAAACGATCTTGCTTAAAGTTGGTGATAAGATGGTGGTGAGATTTTGTGTGATCTGTGGGGTTGACTGTCCTTTGGTTGTTAAAGTACCTGTCGATTCTGCACCGCCACTTACGATAATACCAATGTGTTGTAAAGTATCTGCCAAACGGTAAGCCGCATCGTAAGCCGGGTCGGGAACAGCTACGGATATGCTTTTTTTGCTTTCGTCTTGCGCATAGGTGCCACGCAAATACATCAGTTTGCCCCCAACCGGTAGATAAGCATACGCCTCATCACCTGTGCCGGGTGGCGAGTTTAGCAATTCGCTTTTAAAACTCAGGTAGGGCATAGCTGGTACAGTTCGCAACACATTAATCGGGCTATCAACCCTGCCGGTCTTAAATTTGATGTCAAACTGGTTCTCCCGCCAGGTAAGGCCGGATGTTCCGGCACCGTAATAGTTACCCACATCCATCCATATCCAGCCATCGGGAATGGACTGCGACCCGAAAATGGAATCATCACCAATAACCCGTCCGTTTACCTTTTTGATACCTACTTTTTGCATCGCGGTAACCAACTGGTTTAAAATCTCTTTTTCTTTATGCCCTTCATACCGCCAGCTTCCCAGGGTCGGATCGCCTGCACCTTTGATGATGATATCGCCGTTTAAGGTGCCGCTTGGGTCGATGGTTCCGGTGTAGCCAAACCGGGTTTGGTATTGAAAGTCCTTTCCTAAAATATTAAAGGCGGTGATTGAGGTAATAGTTTTAAGCGTTGAAGCCGTTGCAAGGCCCATATTAGGATTGGCAGCAAATACGGTCTCGCCGGTTTTGGCATCAAGCACAGTTAACGATACAGAAGTGTATTTGCATTGGCTGTCCCGTTGCAACTTATCAAAAGCTAACCGCAGCTTTGATTGCAGCGTTTGTGCGCCAGCTATTTCGCTAAAAAGTAAAGAACTAATTATCAGTAACTGCCGCGTCTTCATCTTTTATATTACGCTGAGAGAAATAATAGATCGGTATGCCTACCAAAACAATGATAAGGCCCGGCCAGGTAAAGTTTGGTTTATAAATGATAAGCAGTATGCAGAAAGTAATACCCATCAGCATATAAATGATGGGCAAAAACGGGTAACCGAATGCTTTGTAAGGTCTTTCTGCGTCGGGGCGCGATCTGCGTAGCCTGAAAATCCCGAAAATGGTCAGCACATAAAAGAGTACAACAACAAATGATATCATATCCAATAGATCCCCATACTTGCCACTCAGGCAAAGCACTGATGCAACCGCAGCCTGTACCCATAAACCAAATTCAGGTACGGCAAATTTGTTGAGTGTGCCTGTCTTTTTGAAGAACAGGCCATCTTTAGCCATGGTATAGTATACCCTTGCCCCGGCAAATATTAACCCGTTGTTGCAGCCAAAGGTGGATATCATGATCATTATAGCAATCACCTTAGTTCCCATTCCGCCAAATATTACATGCGAGGCCGATACGGCAACCCGGTCCTTTTCCGCTGTGGCAATATCATGCAAAGGCAGTACAGAAGTATACATTACGTTAGCTGCAACATAGATCAGCGTTACGATCATCGTTCCGAAAAATAACGAAAGCGCTACATCCCGTTTCGGGTTTCTCATCTCGCCGGCAATAAAAGTCACGCTGTTCCACGAGTCGCTGCTGAAGATAGAGCCTACCATGGATGCGGCAACAGCACCCAAAGCCGCAACGGTCGTATATTCCACAAAGGTGCCGTCAGGTTTTAGTTGGTGTAAATGCCAGGCATTGCTCCAGTTCATGTGCCAGGTACCGGCGTTTAAAGCGAAAAAGCCAAAAGCGATCAGTCCAAATAAACTCAGTAGTTTGGTTAAGGTGAATGTTGTTTGTATCAATTTGCCGCTTTTTACGCCACGAGTATTGATGTAAGTCAGGATTAATATAATGCCGATAGAAACTAACTGTGCCGCGCTTATCTTAACAAACCCCTGTTGAAAAAGAATGTTATCCTCGCTCACAGCGGGTATCAGGTACGCTGTAAATTTTGAGAATGCCACACCAACCGCAGCAATGGTCCCGGTTTGTATGACGGCAAAAAAGCTCCATCCGTAAAGGAATCCGGTCAACTTGTTATAGGCTTCTTTTAGGTAAACATACTGCCCGCCTGCTTTGGGGAACATGCCGCTCAATTCGCCATAGCTCAATGCAGCGGTTAGTGTCATAAATCCGGTTATAAGCCACACCGCGATCAACCAGCCTGCCGAACCCATATTGCGGGTAATATCCGCACTTACAATAAATATCCCCGAACCGATCATCGAGCCTGCTACCAGCATAGTGCCGTCCAGCAGACCCAGTTCGTGCTTCATCTGGGGTTGTTTTGAATCTTCCTTCATTCGTTGCAATAGGTTAAAAGTCCTAAGCTATTTAAAAATTTATAATTGCGCGATGTGTCACAAAGAAATTAAATTCTTATTTTCGCCGTCTGATTATTTTTGCAAGTGCAATCACACTTAAATACAATCATTTATAAACCAAATTTTTTAATATGGATTTTTTGTACAATAACTTAATTTACCTTATTCCGGTGATGGGCCTTATTGGCATCGTGTTCATGCTCATTAAATCGGCATGGGTTACCAAACAGGATGCCGGGGATGCTACCATGACCGAACTTTCGGGCTATATAGCCGACGGCGCTATGGCTTTTTTGAAAGCGGAGTGGAAGATATTAGGCTACTTTGTGGTAGTTGCAGGCGTATTGCTGGCATGGTCGGGCACTACGGTGCATACCTCGAGCCCGGTGATCGCCATTTCGTTTATAACCGGGGCATTTCTATCAGCCTTTGCGGGATTCATTGGCATGCGTATAGCAACTAAAGCCAATGTGCGCACTACGCAGGCCGCCCGTACCAGTTTAGCGCAAGCACTTAAAGTTTCATTTACAGGTGGTACCGTGATGGGACTTGGCGTTGCCGGGTTAGCTATTATAGGCTTAGGGTCGTTATTTATTGTTTTCTATACCATATATGTAAAAAATGTTGCCGGAAGCACGGTAAACGGTGAGGATATGGCAAGGGCGCTTGACGTGCTGGCCGGATTTTCATTGGGTGCCGAGTCGATCGCATTATTTGCCCGTGTAGGCGGTGGTATCTACACCAAAGCTGCTGATGTAGGTGCCGACCTTGTAGGTAAAGTTGAAGCGGGCATCCCTGAAGACGACGTACGTAACCCGGCTACTATCGCCGATAACGTTGGTGATAACGTTGGTGACGTTGCCGGTATGGGCGCCGACTTATTTGGTTCTTATGTAGCTACTATGCTTGCTACGATGGTGCTTGGCCGCGAGATTGTTTCACACGATAATTTTGGCGGCATCGCACCTGTATTGCTTCCTATGGTGATCGCAGGTTTAGGCTTGATATTTTCTATCGTAGGTGCTGCTTTTGTTAAGATAAAAAATGAAACCGACAGCGTTCAAAACGCTTTGAACATTGGTAATTGGGCATCTATTATATTAACGGCAATTGCTACTTATTTCCTGGTGCATTGGATGTTATCAGGCGATGATATGCATATGCTGCGCGATGAAGGTGCAACCGGCGCAATGAAGGATGGCGCATCACATTTTACAGCCAGCGGCGTTTATTATGCCATTTTGGTAGGACTTGTGGTTGGTACCTTAATGTCGATGATCACCGAATATTATACCGCAATGGGCAAACGCCCGGTGCTGGGCATTATTCGCCAGTCGTCAACAGGTCACGCTACTAACATAATCGGTGGTTTAGCAGTAGGTATGGAATCAACTGTAGCGCCAATTTTAGTATTGGCAGCCGGTATATATGGATCTTACTACTTTGCAGGTTTGTATGGCGTGTCTATCGCAGCTGCAGGTATGATGGCAACCACAGCCATGCAATTATCTATCGATGCTTTCGGGCCGATCGCGGATAACGCAGGCGGTATTGCCGAAATGAGCCGTTTACCTGAAGAAGTTCGTCATCGTACAGATAATTTAGATGCTGTAGGAAACACTACTGCCGCGACAGGTAAGGGTTTTGCAATCGCTTCGGCAGCGTTAACCTCACTGGCGTTGTTTGCAGCCTTTGTGGGTGTTGCCGGTATCGAGCATATTGATATTTATAAAGCACCGGTATTAGCAGGCTTATTTGTAGGCGGTATGATACCTTTCATCTTCTCATCGCTTTGTATATCGGCTGTGGGTCGTGCAGCTATGGCGATGGTGGAAGAAGTAAGACGCCAGTTTCGCGAAATACCTGGCATTATGGAATACAAGGCCAAACCTGAATATGAGAAATGCGTAGCTATCTCAACCAAAGCATCTATCCGCGAGATGGTGGCGCCCGGTTTGATCGCATTGATTACCCCGATCATTGTTGGCTTCACATTTGGCCCTGAAGTTTTGGGTGGAATGCTGGCCGGTGTAACGGTATCGGGCGTGCTGATGGGTTTATTCCAGAGCAACGCCGGTGGTGCCTGGGATAACGCTAAAAAATCATTCGAAAAAGGATGTATGATCAATGGCGAAATGTTCTACAAGAAATCAGAACCGCACAAGGCATCTGTAACTGGTGATACCGTAGGTGATCCATTCAAAGATACCTCGGGCCCGTCCATGAACATCCTGATCAAGTTGATGTCTATTGTTTCGCTGGTTATTGCACCGCATTTGAATACAAATGCACCGAAAGTAGCGAACATTATGCATCATCCTGTACAAAAGGAGATCAAAATGAATGCGATGGATTCGCCGGTGGTGAAAATGAAAACGAAAGTTTAATTCTTACAATTGAAGATATTGAAAGGGAACTCAAAAGGTTCCCTTTTTTGTTGGATTGGATTAATCGTAAATATCTTTTCTATGACCAAGAGCTATCACGTCGATAAGTAATATATTATCAAAGATGTTGTATATGATCCTGTAATCACCATCCCTTATACGATAGCCATCTCTTCCTTTTAGCTTTTTACAACCAGTCGGGCGCGGATCATCAGCAAGACTATAAATAGCCCCGATCAGTCGGTCTGCAATATTATCCTGTAATTTATCGAGTTGTTTTTGAGCCGTTTTTGAAATGGTGATCTTATAAACCGGCATTATTTTGAACGTCTTTGCTTTACATATTCATCAAAAGACATTGATGGCTCTTTGTCCTTTTTTGCTTCATCATAAAGTTTAATGTCTTCAAGTTCATCCAACTCTTCAATAATCTGTTCGAACTCGTCCAAAGGCAATACCACGGATATCTTTTTTCCGGCCTCGTCCGTAATGTATTGTGGATGTAGCATGTTCATCGTTTCCTGATTAACATTGTAAATTTAAAAAATCTTTTTCTATATAGCTAACAGCTATTTCAGCAACTATTATTCTGAAAATGTGCAGTTATCCCTTTGTTACATTCGGCTCTTTATGTTTTCAATAAATTTAAGTACGTTTGGAAAAACTGATTTTATCTCAATAAAACAACTGATCTTATAATGAGTGTATTCGTAAAAAAATCAATCTCGCAATTGCTTGCTTCATCTGAAGACAAGTCTTTAAAAAGAACGCTTGGCGCGGGTAGTTTAATCGCCCTGGGTATCGGAGCTATTATCGGCGCAGGCCTTTTTGTTAGGACCGCCGCCGCCGCAGGCGGTTTTGCTGGTTCGGCAGTAACTATTTCCTTTATTATTGCAGCTATAGGTTGCGCTTTTGCCGGTTTATGCTATGCTGAATTTGCCTCGATCATTCCTATTGCAGGCAGTGCTTATACCTATGCGTACGCTACGATGGGAGAGATAATCGCCTGGATAATAGGCTGGGCATTGATATTGGAATACGCGCTCGGTGCCGCAACGGTCTCGATAAGCTGGAGCGAATATGCGAATCGACTCCTCGGAGGGAAGATACCCTTTGAATGGTGCCACTCGCCAATGGAAGCGGCCATTGTCAATGGCGTTCATCATCATGGGATTATGAATCTGCCTGCATTGGTTATTTTGCTTTTGCTTTCGATGCTACTTATAAAGGGTACGCAGGAATCTGCTACTGTAAATGCTGTTATAGTAATTTTAAAAGTGGCAATAGTCCTGGTATTTATTGCTGTTGGATGGGGATTTATTAAGGCTGCTAACCACACGCCATATCTTATTCCGGCAAACGCGCCGCCGGCAATATTGCCTGATGGTACGTCCTATTCATACCTTGATTTTTTCAGACATGGCTGGGGTGGGGTGCTTAGGGGCGCCGGTATCGTGTTTTTTGCTTTTATCGGTTTTGATGCGGTTTCCACCGCAGCCCAGGAAGCAAAAAATCCTAAAAAAGATATGCCGTTAGGTATATTGGGCTCGTTGGCTATTTGTACTGTTTTGTACATTCTATTTTCATGGGTACTAACCGGCGTTGCTCCGTACCAGGATTTTATGCACGCAGGTAAAGAAGCCTCAGTAGCGTACGCGATCAGTACTTATATGACGGGATACGGATGGTTATCAACATTGGTGACCGTTGCCATCCTGCTTGGTTTTTCATCGGTTATATTGGTGATGCTGCTCGGGCAGTCGAGGGTTTTCTACACCATGTCCACAGATGGATTGTTACCGAAGGTATTTTCCGATCTGCACCCTAAGTTCCAAACGCCTTATAAGAGCAATATGATATTATTCATTTTTGTGGGCTTATTTGCTGCATTTTTACCCGAAACGGTCGCGGGCGACCTAACATCTGTAGGTACGCTGTTTGCATTTGTGGTGGTGTGTATAGGGGTAATGGTACTCCGGAAAAAGGATCCTAACCTGGAAAGGCCTTTTAAAACGCCCCT
Source organism: Mucilaginibacter sp. (assembly GCA_043739405.1). Taxonomy (GTDB): domain Bacteria; phylum Bacteroidota; class Bacteroidia; order Sphingobacteriales; family Sphingobacteriaceae; genus Mucilaginibacter. The sequence continues at coordinate 104,461 of JAYUEE010000036.1, forward strand.
CGTTCCGCTGGTTCCAATATTGGGAATCATTATTTGCGCAGCTATGATCCTTAGCTTACCTGGCAGAACGCAATTGAGTGCCCTCGCGTGGATGGTTGTTGGTTTAGTGATCTACTTTAGTTATAGCAAGAAAAGGAGCAAATTGGGCAGCATTGGAGAGATATTGCCTACTGCTACTGATTTTGAAAAGAAATAACCCAGTACAATATTAAATATCAAAACGGCCCGGTAATTAATTACCGGGCCGTTTTTTTGACTGTTTTTTTATCAGGACTATATCTCGAATTTTATAATTGTTACAGAGCCCAGCCCTACGCCCTCGCTGGTAATGTCAAATGTACCTGCGTGGCTCTCAACAATAGAACGGCAATTGTATAAGCCTAAGCCCGTGCCGCTTTTCTTTGTAGTAAAGCCTCTCTGGAAAAATTTCTGACTGGTTTCTTTATCAAAGCCATGGCCATTATCAACAACCTTTAACTCCAGGTGTGTTTCGGTTGATTCGAGGGATACAGACATATGTTTGATCTCGCTTTCGGTATCGATGGCTTCCAAACTATTTTTCATTACGTTCAATATCACCTGCATCAGTTTGGTGTGATCGCCTTTGATAGTATGATTACCGGGCTTAATGCTTACGCTTAATTTAATTCCTTTTTTCTCGATAGATGCAAGCAGCATCGAGCGGCAGTTGTCCAGCAGGTCAACAATGTTCACCGGTTTGCGTTCATGCGATGCACCGTGGTTTCTCACCAGCTGGCGTTGTATATTCAGTATTTCCTGTATGTGCGATACGATGTGTAAAAGCTCACCAACAGAAGTGCTCACCTCTTTTTGATGCTCAATTTGAGTTTTGCCAATACCTTCTGTAATGGCCACCAAAGCATTTGCTTTATCTGTGCCGATAGCATTACCTATCAAGGTTTGCTGCCCTTTTAGAAAAACGTTAAGGTTCTTTATGGCATCAAGGCTGTTTTTTTCGCTTACGCGATTTATCCTGTTCAGGTACGAACCAAAGCCTACCAAAGCGTTACCAATATCGTGTAATACTTCAGAAGCGATCTCGAATTTGCCTTGTGCTATAGCTTTTTCAAGCTCCTGCTCTTTTTGTTGCAAAATTTGTTCGTTCAGGGCCTTTAGCTCTTCCGACTGTGCATTTAACTCCTCGTTTAGCTTTTTCAGTGCTTCATCGGAATGTTTCCTTTCGGTGATGTCATGTCCGATACCCAGTATACGGTCGATTTTACCTGACTTGTCATAAACTGGCACTTTTGATGTCGACAACCAACGTTGTTTGCCGGTCTTGTCATAAAAAAACTCTTCCTTATTCAGCATGGGCGTCCCTGAAAGAACTTCCATGTCGTTCTGATAACCGCGTTCGCCAATCTCATTAGGGAAAAGTTCTCTATCATTCTTGCCGATCACTTCCGCTTCCGATTCCTTGCCAATACAGGCAACATCGGCTTTATTAGCAATGATCTTGCGGCCCTCGTTATCTTTTACATAAATGGTATCCGGCAAATTATCTATCAGTGTGCGCAGCAATATACGCTCGCGCTGTATATCTTCTTCCGCCATTTTCTGGCGCGTAATATCAATATGTGTTCCGATCAGGCTGGTAACTTTGCCTGTTTTTTCGTCTTTTAGCGCACCGCCTCTTGAACATATCCAAACCCAGCTTCCGTTGGCGTGTTGCATGCGGAAAAAGCATTCAAACATACCTTCTGGGTTAACCAGGTAATCATAAAAACTGCCGACAACGTTCGGGCGATCATCGGGATGGATCAAATCAACCCAGCTATTATCGAGGCTTTTAGTTTTGGAATTATAAAAATTCTTGATGTCACGGCCCAGCATTGAGAAATAAACCTCATTGCAATCGAGCAGGTTTTCTTTAGGGAAATATTC
>JAYUEE010000037.1:0-41510 GCA_043739405.1 Mucilaginibacter sp.
CGCAACTGCCAACATTAAAGCAGGAGCTATTACACTGATTCCTGAAGTAAGGTTTGACAACAGGAGCAGTGCATTCCCAATTGGTTTTGTTGACAGCAACGGAGCTGCAACTAACAGCGCTACTCAGTTCCTGATCGCTGCAGTTTACGCGTTTTGATAAAATATAAATAATGACAGAAAGATAAGCATGGGTTATATTTATAATTAATTACGGTTTGTAAATTATAATTTGGTTTGATTGATCGCTCATGCAAAAGAGGGGATGCTTGCATCCCCTTTTAAAGGTTTAACGAATGGACGAAGAGAATAACAAGGAATCGGTACAGCACTTCCTCGACCTGATAAAAAAATCAAGGAGGGGGAAATTTAAGATATACATAGGCATGAGCGCCGGTGTGGGTAAAACCTACCGAATGCTGATGGAGGCCCATGCGTTGCTGCGTAACGGGATAGATGTAAAGATCGGCTACATCGAAACGCATAACCGTAAAGAGACGCAAGCACTGATTGACGGTTTGCCGGTAATACCCCGCCGCAAATTGTTTTACAAAGGCAAGGAATTGGAGGAGATGGACCTGAAGGCAATCATCAACCTGCGCCCCGAAGTAGTGATAGTAGACGAGCTGGCCCATTCCAATATTGAAGGCAGCCAAAACGAAAAGCGCTGGCAGGATGTACTGGATATTTTGAATGCGGGTATTAATGTGATCAGTGCGGTGAATATTCAGCACCTGGAGAGCATTAACGAGGAAGTACAACGCATAACCGGAGCAGCCATTAATGAGCGAATACCTGACAAGGTGCTGCAAATGGCCGATGAGGTGGTGAATATCGACCTGACTGCAGATGAACTGATCGACCGGCTTAAGGAGGGCAAGATTTACGACGCGACAAAAATAGCCACGGCCTTAGGTAATTTTTTCCAGTCGGAGCGCATTTTGCAGTTGCGCGAACTGGCCCTGAAAGAAGTAGCTCACCAACTGGAGCGTAAGATCGACACTGAAATACCAAAAAATATTAAGCTGCGGGCAGAATTATTCCTGGCTTGTATCAGCACCAATGACGAATCGGCAAAGATCATCATTCGCAAAACGGCCCGGCTGGCGTCTTACTATCGGTCTAAATGGTATGTGCTCTATGTGCAAACCGCCAACGAAAGCAGCGATAATATCAACCTGGCATCGCAGCGGCATTTGATCAACAATATGAAAAATGCCACCCAGTTAGGCGCAGAGGTATTAAAGATAAAGAGCAATAATGTCGCTAAAACAATATGGGAAACCGCTGAGAAATATGATGTTACCACCATTTGCCTGGGCAAGCCGCATTTTAAATTCTACCAGTTGGTGATGAAAACTGCGGTGTTTACCCAATTGCTTAATAAAATGTCAAAAACCCATATAGACTTAGTAATACTATCATGACTATAAAAAATAAACTGCGGGCTGGCTTTGGCTTCCTGTTTCTGCTTGCATTCGTTTGCAGCGGGCTGTCCATTTATTACCTCAACCGCCTGTCGGCCGATTCCAGTGTTATTCTGAAAGATAATTACGAGACCATATTGTACATGAGGAATATTGGTATTGCTCTCGATGAAAATGAAGGCTCGCTCAACAAAAGTCAAATAAGCACCATTGAAACTAACCTGGTAAAACAGGAACATAACATTACTGAACCAGGCGAGCAGCAATTGACAGATTCGTTGCGTTCAAAATACGAACAATTAAAACTATTGGGCAGCGATGTGAACAGGGAAAGGAGCTCAAGGCTGCAGATACGTAAAATGCTTTACGGCATCATGAAACTGAATATGGATGCGGAGGAACATAAAAATGCCGTTGCTAAGGATACCGCAAACAGCGCAACAATACTTGTCGCTTTAATAGGCTCGTTCTTGTTTATAGTGGCTTTTACTTTCATTATAAACTTCCCCGGTTATGTTGCTGACCCGATAAAAGAGCTTACTGAAAGGATAAAGGAAATTTCAAAACGTAACTACCACCAGCAGCTTGATTTTAAATCTAACGATGAGTTTGGCGAACTGGCAGATGCATTTAATACTATGACCTTTAAGCTTGACGAGTACGAAAATAGTAACCTGGCCAGCATTTTATTCGAGAAGAAACGCATCGAGACTATTATTAACTCGATGCACGACGGCATCATTGGGTTGGATGAAAGGTCATTTATCATATTTGTAAATGAGGTAGCTTGTTCACTCATTGGCATGCCAGAGGCCAGCCTTGTAGGGAAATATGCGCCCGACGTAGCGCTCGAGAATGACCTGCTTCGGAGCCTATTGGTGACCGACCAGACCAAAATGAAAATATTTGCCGACAATCGCGAGAGCTATTATTCGAAAGAGATTTTATCTGTAACGAGCGCGGAAAGGATAATTGGTAAAGTGATCATCCTAAAAAATATCACCGAATACCAACAGTTGGATGAGGCGAAGACCAATTTTATTGCCACGATATCACATGAATTAAAGACGCCTATTTCATCCATCAAAATGAGCCTCAAGCTGCTCGAGGATCAGCGCATCGGCGCTATGAATACAGAACAAAAACAGCTGCTTGAAAATATTGATGATGATGCCCGCCGTCTATTGCAGATCACCGGCGAATTGCTGGACATGGCGCAGGTAGAGACCGGTAAACTGAACCTCAATTTTGGCAGCACACACCCGAAAAACATTGTAGATTATGCAGTAAAGGCCGTAAAATTTACCGCCGACCAAAAGCAGGTAACGCTTCATGTCAATTGCGACGACAGCCTGCCTGAAGTGCGTGCCGATTTAGATAAAACGACCTGGGTATTGATCAACCTGCTTTCAAATGCAATAAAATATAGTCCCGAAAAATCGGAAGTTGACCTCAATGTTAAAAAAGTGAAGGACGGCGAGATAGAATTTTCGGTCACCGACCATGGGCAGGGCATCGAAAGTAAATACCTGTCGCGGATATTCGAAAGATACTTTAAAGTGCCCGGTTCAAAAGGCGAACATAGTGGCACCGGGCTTGGCCTGGCGATAGCCAAAGATTTCATCGAGGCGCAATCAGGCAAAATTGGTGTTGAAAGCGATTTGGGTGAGGGGAGTAAGTTTTATTTTACTTTGAAAAGGATTATTGGGTAATATTTGGCATTTTTGGATTGAAATGCCATCATATGATAAAACATCTACCGTTAGTTGTACTATTTCTATTGTTTCTCACAGCCGCCAACGCACAAAAAAAAGGTGATAGTGCGAGCAATCATCCACGTGTTGACACATCTGCGAAGCACGTATCTCATAAAAATATTAAGCGGTCGCCCGGCCCCCTGGTCGTACCTCATTCGCCTGTGAAAACGCTGAGCGATGCGAAGTACAATACCCTGCTAAAGGGCGGAGATTTTGACGATATGGCTTTACCCGCCGTGCTAAATCACTACCCGCTGCCCGATAGTGCACTGAAATACAAAGTTCAGCTGGGATTAAATCCCGACCAACTTAACAAACTAAAGGATGTATCCGCCGCGATGCACCGGAAAAAAGTTGAAATGGGCGGTAATATTATCCATAATGAAAAGATGCTCGATACACTGTTTAAAGTAAAGCAAGCAGATGATGGTACCATTATATTTTATACCAATCGGTATGGTTTGTACCTCGGCGAAATACGAAACGCCGTTTTGCAGGCCTGTTATAAAACGGAAAATATTTTAAGCGACGAACAAATTAAAAAACTGGAGAGTTTAGAGAAATAACGAGTTGATTGAGTTAAGTGGTTGATTAGGTCGGTCCGGAAGTCGGAAAGTCCGCATAAGTCCGAAAGAACTTATTCAACAAATCAACTTAATCTAACTTAGTCAACTAATTCCAACTTGATTTGTTAACTTTGCAGCCCGTTAGACAGCGTATGAAGATCACTTTTGATTTCGAAAAGCCTTTGGCTGATCTGCAACTGCAGATAGATAAGGTTAAACAAGTAGAAGAAAAAACCAAGGTGGACATGTCCGCAACTCTTAACGAGTTGCAGGAAAAATTCGAGGCCGCCAAAATTCAGATATATACACATCTTAGCGGGTGGCAGCGGGTACAAATATCCCGTCATCCCGAAAGGCCCTATACTTTGCAGTATTTGGAACTGATGTGTGACGATTTTATAGAGTTGCACGGCGACCGTACCGTTGGCGACGATAAAGCTATTATAGGCGGCTTTGGTTCTATTAATGGCGAAACAGCGATGTTCATAGGCCACCAAAAAGGTCGTAATACTAAGGAAAGGCAATATCGTAATTTCGGTATGGCCAACCCTGAAGGCTACCGCAAGGCTTTGCGCCTGATGAAACTGGCCGAGAAATTCAACAAACCTGTTATTACCCTCATAGATACACCGGGAGCATTCCCTGGCCTTGAAGCCGAAGAACGCGGACAGGGTGAAGCCATCGCCCGCAACCTGCTCGAAATGGCCGTGCTTAAAGTACCCGTTATATGTGTTATCATTGGCGAAGGTGCATCAGGTGGCGCGCTTGGACTGGCAATTGGCGATAAGGTGTTTATGCTTGAAAACTCATGGTACTCGGTTATCTCTCCCGAAAACTGTTCAACCATCCTCTGGAAAACCTGGGAAAATAAGGAAAAGGCTGCGGAAGTATTAAAGCTGAGTTCGCCCGAGATGCTAAAAAACAAGCTAATCGACGGCGTGATCAAAGAACCGCTTGGCGGCGCTCACCAGGACCCGGTTGCTATGGCGACCATTCTAAAAAAGCATTTATTGAAAGACCTTAAAGAGTTGAAAGCGCATACTGCGGAAGAATTGGTAAGCAGCCGCATAGAAAAATTCTGCTCGATGGGTGTGGTGGTTGATGGATAATTTTTCAAAATAGCTTTTTGAACTTCAAAATTTCGTCCTATATTTGCACCTCATTTCAGAATGGTTAACAAACTGAAGCGAGATTGCCTGATAGTATAATGGTAGTACGACGGTTTTTGGTACCGTTTGTCTAGGTTCGAATCCTGGTCGGGCAACAGAAATTTGATTTCGGATTTTATATTTATCCCGAAAAGATAAATTGAAATCCGAATTGTTTTTTATAATCGTGTGTTAGAAAAAAATGCCATTACAATTTAACCCCATCAAGTTATTTTCAGGTTCCGCAACAGCTGAGCTGGCTAATAATATTGCCGCTAATTACGGTATAGAACTGGGCGAGGTTGTTTTGACCCGCTTTAGCGATGGCGAATTTCAGCCACACTTTAATGAGACTGTTCGTGGTTGCGACGTGTTTTTGATACAATCGACCAATCCGCCAACGGATAACCTGATGGAACTGTTAATGATGATAGATGCCGCTCGCCGTGCATCGGCACATTATGTAACAGCGGTTATACCATATTTTGGTTTGGCGCGCCAGGACAGGAAAGATAAGCCACGTGTTGCTATTGGTTCAAAGTTAGTTGCCAATTTATTGGTGGCTGCGGGCATTAACCGTATTATGACTATGGACCTGCACGCAGCGCAGATACAGGGATTTTTTGATATCCCGGTTGACCACCTGGATGCGTCTATCATTTTTGTGCCTTATATCAAAAGCCTTGGCCTGGGTAATTTAACCATTGCTTCGCCGGATATGGGCGGCTCGTACAGGGCGCGCAGTTTTGCGAAGTTCTTCAATGCTGAAGTGGTTATCTGCGATAAGCGCCGTAAACGCGCCAATGAAATTGAATCCATGACGCTGATAGGTGATGTAACCGACCAGGACATTGTGTTGATAGATGATATTTGCGATACCGCCGGAACATTGGCGAAAGCAGCCGGATTAATTATGGAGCGTGGTGCACGCAGCGTACGCGCGGTTTGTACGCACCCGGTATTATCTGGCAAGGCATACGAAACTATTGAAAATTCGGTATTGACCGAATTGATCGTAACCGATACTATCCCGCTTAAACATCAAAGCGATAAAATAAGAGTATTATCTACCGCTCATTTGTTTGCAAAAGCGATAGAAAACGTAAACGAACACGGCTCAATAAGCCAGTTGTTCAAAGTAGATTAATTAACAAATAAATAAAAACAAATGAAATCAATTGCTATTAGCGGTTCTCCAAGAGAGAACGTAGGGAAACGCGACGCTAAAGAACTGCGTTACGAAGGCAAAGTGCCTGCAGTGCTTTATGGTGGGAAAACCCAAACCCACCTTGCAGTGTCCGCAGCTGATTTGAAGCCGGTAATTTATACACCAGTCGTTCATTTCATCGACATTACTGTTGCTGGTAAAACAACAACAGCCATTATTCAGGACACGCAGTTCCACCCATTGACCGAGCAGATCCTGCATGTTGACTTTTTGGAACTGGACGAAAAGAAACCTATCACTATCGAAATTCCCGTTCGTTTGACCGGAACTTCTCCAGGTGTTAAAATGGGTGGTAAACTGGTACAAAAATTACGCAAGCTGCGCATCAAAGCTTTACCTAAGGACCATTTGGATAACATCGATGTTAGCATCGAAGGTTTGGAAGTTGGTAAATCAGTTCGTGTAAGCGATCTTAAACTTGACAAACTGGTTATTACCAATGCTATGGAAGATACTATCGTATCGGTAACTACCTCACGTGCATTGCGCCAGGCTGAGCAGGATGCTGCTGCAGCAACAGGTAAAAAATAATTTACGGGATTTCACCGATTAGTGAATGATTTCACCGATTGGATTAGGATTATTCACAAAGTGTATGTTTTCAAAGGTGTTCATGAGAACGCTACGCTTAGTTACACAGATTACATAGCGATGGGTTTTAAACCCATCGCTATTTTTTTTACTTTCGTGGCTTAGTTCAAAATCAATTGTTTTAGCCTTCTGATAGGCCTATTGACCATTGACCATTGACCATTGACTAAAATATGAAATATCTCATCATCGGTTTGGGGAACATCGGGCAGGAGTATGCGGATACACGGCATAATATCGGCTTTATGGTGCTGGATGAATTTGCCAAACAGGAGAACGCGAAGTTTTATAATATGCGCCTGGGTTATTATACCGAGGTATCGCATAAAGGCCGCATGCTTTATTTGGTTAAACCCACAACCTTTATGAACCTGAGCGGGAAAGCACTCAATTACTGGATGAAGGAATTAAAAATTCCCATTGAAAATGTATTGGTGGTAGTCGATGATATTGCTCTCCCACTAGGTACCCTTCGCTTAAAACCCAAAGGCAGCGCAGCAGGTCATAATGGTTTGAAGCATATCGAAATGACTCTCGGCCATAACGACTACGCTCGCCTGCGTTTTGGTGTTAGCGATAATTTCCCGAAAGGAAGGCAAGTTGATTATGTGTTAAGCGGCTTTGATGATGATGAACTCCCCGAGCTTCCTGCCCTGATAGACCGTTCTATCGAAATGATCAAAAGCTTCGCCACCGCCGGCACCGAGCTGACCATGACACGGTTTAATAAATAGTTCATTATCAGCAACATCCCCCTAAAAGGGTGATTTTTTTAACGAAATCCTAATCGGTTAGTTAAAAAGTGTTAAATCCATGGCATTAAGTGTTAAATTTTAAAAATTTCCGCAACGGAGGCGTAGCTTGCTGCGTCATATGCCAAATCCAGCAAATGAAATCAATCTTACTCGCATTACTTTTTTGCTACTTATCTGTCGGTGCATTTGCACAGAACACGCCGCAAGTTTCTACCACTATCCAGGGAGCGGTTATTGATTCGGCAACCAATAAACCCATAGGCTTTGTTACCGTGGCATTGCAAAATGCCAAGACTCATGACAGTATCAGAAGTGGTTTGACAAAGGACGACGGAAGTTTTTCTATTACAACAAACTCAACCCAACCATTGCAGCTGGCCCTTGTCTCGGTAGGTTACAAAAGCAAAGTTGTACCCGTTGCCGGGAGCGGCAGTGCTGTCAGTGCGGGTAAGATATTGCTCTCTCCTTCATCAAACCAATTGAAAGAAGTATCGGTAACGGCAGCCAGGCCATTGATGAAACAGGAGGTTGACCGCATTAGTTATGATATACAAGCCGACCCGGATAGCAAAGCGTTATCGGTACTGGATATGATGCGTAAGGTTCCGCTTTTATCAGTCGACGGGAACGATAATATCCAGTTGAAGGGAAGCGGGAATTATAAGATATTGATCAATGGTAAGGAATCTGCTTTGGTGGCTAAAAATCCATCCGATGTGCTTAAATCTATGCCCGCGACCAATATTGAGAGGATAGAAGTAATAACTACCCCGCCGGCGAAGTATGATGCTGAAGGGCTATCGGGCCTTATTAATATCATTACCAAAAAAAATGGCGACCAGGGCTATAATGTGGGTTTAAATACGCGCTTTAATACCGTTTTTGGGGCGGGCTACAACCTTAACGGGACCTTGAAACAGGGTAAGTTCGGGATGTCCTTCTTCGGAGGGTTTGGCAGTAATGGGACCTTGACCAATACTTCGGGCAGTGTTGAAAATATATTTAACACACGGCACACGAATATACTGCAAAGCGGCATCACCACTCAAAAAGGCCGCTTTCATTACGGGGGCGCCGAGATGAGTTACGAGATTGACACGCTCAATTTGATCACAGCATCATTCAACTTTTTTAGTAATAACCAAAATCAATTTGGCCCTACAAACTCAAACACCGATACTTTGGGCCTTACAACGCAAAAGTATACCCTGAATAATTCGGGGACAAGCAGCTTTACCGGGTTTGATGCTGCATTGAACTATCAATTGGGTTTTAAGAAATCCAAGGATATTTTGCTTACGTTTTCATACAAATACAGCTACTCGCCCAATAAGCAGTACAACGCTAATGTGTTTACCGATAGGTTTAATTACTACCAATCGAACGTGCCTGATTTTCAGCAATATAATGACGCCGGAAATAAGGACCATACTATCCAGGTAGATTATGCAAGTCCGCTTACGAAACAATTAACGATAGAAGCAGGAGCCAAAGCTATATTGCGTAATAACTATAGTGATTTCCATGTGGACAATCGCGACAGCACAGCGCAGGTATACCACCCGGTCGATTCGTTAACCAACAATTTTAATTACCACCAGGATATTTACAGCCTGTACAATTCGTACCAGCTAAAATTAGATGACAAATGGGTCGGCAAGGCAGGCCTGCGCCTGGAGTTTACGGCTTTAAGCGCTGATTTTATTTCGGCTGGAGTTACCACCGCCCCAAGTTACAGCAACCTGATCCCATCGGTATCCATACAGCGCAGTTTTAAAACCAGCAGTATCAATTTTGGGTTCACACAACGTATCCTGCGGCCGGGGATATTCCAGCTTAACCCTTTTGTGGACAAATCGAACCCAACGTTTATCAGCACAGGAAACCCGCAATTGAAACCTGAACTAGACAATACTTTTGATCTGACCTACAGTAATTTCACCAAGAACTCCATAAATATCGACCTGAGTTACGCCTTTTCTAACAATTCGATACAAAATGTGTCGACCCTTCGTTCGCAGCTTGTTGGAGATACCCTGCAAAAGGTAACCTATACCACTTTTGAGAACCTGGGGACTCATCAAACTCTGGGGTTAAACATTAACACGAACATGAATATTACCAAGACGTTCACCCTGGGGTTGAACGGGCAGGTGAACCACGTATGGCTAACCGGTACCTTTGGCGGAACCATGTACCATAACGATGGCTTTACAGGCAATGCATTTGGCAATATGCGGTACAAATTTGGCACCAGCGGTTTTGCGTTGTCCTTTAATGCGGGCTATTTCAGCGGGAATGTGAACCTGCAGGGCAAGTCGAGCGATTTTATCTTTAATCAATACCTGTTTTCGAAGGAGTTCTTTAATAAAAAGATGACCATAGTGCTGGTGGCTAATAATCCGTATAGTAAATTCAATACTTTCCGTACGACAATCAACTCCACCGTATTTTACCAGACATCGTACAACCAGAATTACTACCGCTCGTTTGCGGTGCGCTTTAATTTCCGCTTTGGAAAGCTGAACAGCCAGATCAAAAAGAACGAGCACGGTATTCAAAATGATGATACCAAAAGCGGTGGTGGCGGTAGCGGTAATTCGGGCGGGAATAAGTAAGCCGAGAACCAGGAGTCAAGAACCAAGAGTCAAGATACAAGAAATCAATAGTCCATAGACCATGGACGAAAGAGTTAAAGGAATAAACTAATGACTGGTGACAAATGCCTAAATTCGCCGCATGACGGTATACGGTATTCCCAATTGCGACACGGTTCAAAAAGCGATCAAGTGGTTCAAGGCAAACAACGTTGATTTTGAATTTCATGATTTTAAGAAAGAAGGCATTTCGCTTAAAAAGCTGAAGGAATGGGACAAAAGAGCCGGTTATGAGAAATTCCTGAATAAAAAAGGAACTACCTGGAAAGCCGTTGATGAGCAAGTAAAAGAAAGTATTATATCAGCCAATGAAGCGCTGCCTTTGTTACAGGAAAAAACCAGTATCATCAAAAGGCCGGTAATTGAGGATGGAAAATTTTTGTTCTTCGGGTTTGATGAGGGGGTTTATAGAGAGCAGTTTTTAGGGAGTTGATGGCCCAGTTTATTTAGATTTTTCTTTTGGGTTGCTTATAATTATTTTTTGTGTTTTGAAGCCTAGATTACCCATCATATCCGTTCCCTCAATAGTTATGGTATAAGTGGCGGGTTTATCCGCTGCGTAAAAAGAAACCCGGCCTTTGCCGTTGACATCCATAATTACATTGGGTTCCCAGTCGATGGTTGACCGCAAATCGGGCGAATGCTTTGAGGTGTCAGTAATTAAATATCGCGGTTTATAAAATTGGGCTACGGGAGTAATCGGTAATTGTTTGTATAAGAACCTGCCAGGCGTATTACTCATTACCGGCCCGTGACCCGATCGGGTGGTTATCTCAATAGACGCTATGTCAGTGGAGGAATATTTCGCCCCATATTTATCTGAAAACATCAATTCGATACCTTTAACATCCTCTGCTGAAATGGATTGTAAATAATTATTTATATTATTAAACCCATTGAAATAACTAAGTACATCGTAAGTAGGATTAACAATTGTTGCCGAAGTTCCATCGACTATAAATTTAACGGGTTTGTATTTTACATAATACCATTCCCAGCGTGAAAATGCTACTGTACCGGGAACAAGGTTAGTAAGGTCCACGTCCTGGATGAAAAGCCAAAGATGTTGCTGGTGAACATCACCAGTTTTAAATCCCGGAATTTTTTCTTTTAGTAATTGCAGAAGAGTTTTGTGACCGGCATTTTCCAATTCTTTTTCATCGATCACCTGGTCGACATTACCCGGTCCGTTTAAGTTATACGAATCCTTGATCACTTTTTTTGCCGTGATTTTCACCTCATGTAACATATGCCCGCTTCCGGGAAAGTATTGCAATTCTTTGGCCCGGGCATCGTTTTTGGCCAGGCTTAGCAGGGTGGTATCGCTGTTTACATACCAGGGCATCATTTGCGGATAAGGTGGTTTGGTAAAGTTTGGCGGCAGAGTCTCATCAACCGTTAGCCCCACGTTAAAGCTTTTACCGTTTTTATTCACCGCCTGTATTACAAATACCGGGGTATCCACGCGGGGGAAATGATCGAATATGAACCGCCCGTTGTTATCGGTCAGGGTGTCCCTTACGATTTCAGGCGATTTGGATAATAGCATCACTCTTGTGCCTTTTACCCCCGTATTAAAAACATTAAACACCTTGCCGCTTACTTTAAATTCCTGTTCGGCTTCGTAAGGTAAGGTATGGTAGCATCTTTAGGTTCGTAGTTTACCCAGCCTTGCGTAAGCAGCAGGTTATCGAGCGCGTGCCATGCTGTTTGAGTATGTTTGAAATAATAGCTGGGTTCTTCTACGTAACCTTTAAGGTCAGAAGTTAAAAGTAAGCGAGTTAGAATGTTATCGTTATTTGCTGTATCTGTTTTTACTTGTGCATCTTCAGTTACAGCCATTGAGAAATTGGCCGAAACGGGATTTCCGGCTTTATCCGTAACCAATAGCTGCAAACCTATACTATCCCTTGAAGCATAAACCGGTTTGTTGCCTGTTATTTGGATATTAAGATTATCCTGGTGATCGATAAACACCAGCCTTTCATTTAATACCTGTTCATTAGTTGCCATCAATATAAAATGCGTTATCCCAGTCGGGAAAAGACTTTTTGCGATTTTCCTTTTGATCAGATCGTGCTGGCTAAAATTGATAACGGCTGCGTAACAAACTACACCCCTTGCTTCGCCAAGCAGGAAATAATTACTGTCGGCTTGCGCACTTGATCCTGCGATGACCTCAACCGAATCGTTTTCCATCTCATTTTTTACCCGGAGTATGGTTCCGGTGCTTTTTACCACGGGCAAAGGATATTCCCTAATTAGTCCACCCGGGAGTTTTACTTTTGCGATATAGCTTTCGCCTGCTTTTACCGTAAGATCAAAACTGCCCATGCCTTTGTTGACTGACTGAAAAGCGGCAACCTGTTTCTGTTCGTGGTCGGTTACAATGCCGGAGATATCGATGCCTTTGCCATCTTCGCCAATGGCTTTAAAAGCAACGCGGGCCGGGAAGCCCGCAACCAGGCTTCCGCCTTCTGGTAAAAACTGTATATCAGCATTTTAGGGGCGGTTTAAGATAACAGGGATCACAGCTTTCTTATCCTTCTGCCCGTTTTCGGCAACCAGGGTTATACCTTTATTCTTTGGGGGGATATTGAAGTTTATATCCATTACGCCATCATGATCTGTTTGCAATGTTTGCCGATAAAGGCGCCTGTCACCATTCATTACCTGCAATTCAATGGGCTTTGCCGCAAAAGGTATCTTGTCTGTATTGCTGAACAATAAACGGGCGTTCATTTTTCGGTCTGTGCCTACAGCGAATACATTAAACCGCGAATTAACCAGCCAATTGTTTTCGCCTGCACTGCTTATGTAAAACCTCCTGTAAAAGAAGCTTTCATCGCCCCAATTTCGCATCCAGCTGGTGTACGCACGAAGTGTATAAGTACCGGGCGGAAATTCGTTATCATTCAAAGCAATATTTCCCCAGCACAGTCCCGGCTGTGCCCTGAAACGGTATTGTTTGATCACTTTATTGCTGTCATTGGCAATATCGATATAAAGGATGCTGCTTTTGGCCGACGGTGTTAAATAAGAGGCTTTGAGCAGGTAGGCTTTGAACCAGAGGGTATCGCCTATAGCGTAATAAGGTTTGTCGAATTGCAGGTAGAGTTTTTCGGACAGGTTTGTTTTATAGCGACCTGATCTTAATAACATATCACTTGTTGCTGTGTCAACTTTTTGCGCATACGTTACCACCCCACTAAATAAAATGAATATGAAGCTCACAAAAACAGCTTTCATAGATAGGCCTGTTAGGTTTAATAAAAGTAATTCATTTATTCCACTCTATACCTATACACCTGCCGCCCGATATTACCTTTCTCATCAACCCCTTCCACCACCACACGGTAATTGCCTTTTCCATCGGCATTGTAAAAATTAATTGAGGCATTGCCATCTTTATCTGTAACAACTTCTGGCGCCCAGTAAATGGTGCTGCGCAGGTCGGGATGGTTATTTGTTATCGTAGCATCATATTTTGGCGAATAAAACTCACGTGCTTTATAAAAGCCTTGCACGGTGATTGGTAACAGGCCTACTGATTGGATGTCTTTTGCTTGTGAATTCGAGCCCTGCCGGGTTGTAATCACTATAACACCAATCCCGGCGCTCATTCCATAAATACTTGCATCTGCTCCTTCCAACAACTCAACGGTTTCAACATCATTTCCATTGATATTATCAATGTCGCGACGAGGGGCTTTAGAATCCCCCCTAATTGTCGGCATTAGTATTCCATCGACAACTATTAAGACCTCAGCCGGTATATGTCCAGCAGTGATTAAAAAACCAAGTGGTCCGTGAAATTTCCCGGCTAATTTTATCGATAAAGGTCCGCCCACTTTCTCAAGGTCGGCCCTATGAACTACCTGTGTCGCATGGCCCGCGCCTCCGAGGTTGGATGAAGGGTAGTCGTTGTTTTCTTTAAAACCCCTTATTTTGACTTCCTTCAGCATCTTCCCTTTACCAATGCCTATTCTGTTTAATTCTTCCTGCTGTTTTTCGTCGTTTTTTAAATATGCAGTTATATACAAGTTGACGTTATTGTCCTGCTGTAACGGTGGTCGTATTGGCAGGGGTGCAAACGTGGTTTTTTCGTAGGTGAGTTGAGTAATATTATTTCCTTTAGCATTAGTTGCCTGTAGAATGAATTTGGCGCTATCCGTAAAGAACAGATTGTTGAAACTGAATTTTCCTTTGTTGTCGGTAGTCTGACTGATGAAAGTTTTGGCTTGGGCAGATAATAAAGATACGGTACCTTTTTTTAAGGGGATACCAAGTGCATTTTTTGCCGTACCGCTAATGGACAACCCAGTTTCAGGCTGGTAAGGCATTGCTGTGCTGTCATTGCTGAGCACCTGTTTCCAGCTAAAATGCCGGTAACCATGCGTCAGCATCACCAAATCAAGTTCCCTTTGTTTATCGTAATTGCTTTGATCGTTTATGTCGGCAAAGTAATAATTGGGTTGCTCGATGGTGCCTTTTAGGTCGGAGGTGAGGAGTAAGTCTGTGAGTATCGTCGTTTCGTTGTTCTCGTCCTGTTGGACTTTGCTTTCATCTGTGACGGCTATGGAGAAATAGCCGATGGTTGTTGAATCAGCCCTTGTTCTGGCATTCAGTTTTAAGCTTACTTTTTCTCTTGCTATATAATTGCCCTTGTCCGGACTGATATCCAGGTTTAGCTGGTCATAGTTCTGGATAAAGATGAGCCTTTCTGCGATGGGTTCGTTATTTTGCGTGAACAAGGTTACCGTAGTGATACCAGTAAACAGTTTCCGTTTGATGATGTCCATTGTTATGGCAGGACTATCCAGTTTGCAACTGACCGTGGTAGCTATCCCGCCTGAATAGATCAATACGCTGTATGTTTTGCCTTTATTCTCACTAAAATAGGCTGGATTGGCTATGATCTTAACGGCTGCGTGGTCGACAGAATCATTATTGATGGTAAGACTTATTCCTTTATTGCTAATTGTGGGTAACGGTAATTCTTCTTTAGTCCCATCAGCAAAAGTGATTGCGGCGTTATAACTTTTACCTTCTTCGGGTTTGAGATAAAAATAGCCCATACCTAAGTGGGTCGAAGCAAAAGTGGCTACCTCTTTATTTGTGTTATCCGTTATAATTCCTTTTGCATCCATTCCCATACCGTTAGTGCCGATCGATTTAAAAGCGATTTTGGTGCTGATACCTGAAGTCAATTCACCGCCTTCAGGGAAAAACTGCAGATCGGCTTTCGCCAATACAGGCTTTACTCTTGCAGTACTACTTTCCGGTACTTTATTTTGATGTAAAGTTCCGATCGGAATCGCCTTTTCAAAATAGCTGTCGTCGCCCGCATTGCGCATCCAGCGGGTATATGCCCGAACACGGTAAGTGCCTTGCGGCAAACTATCCGGCAAAGCAAAATCGCCCCAGCAAATGCCGTTGACCAATTGCAGTTTAATGCTTTGGTTGGCTTTGTTATCGATACCGATCAGATCCACATGCAGTACCCCGCTGATCTTTGACAGGTCGTGCCGCTCGCCCATGGTGACATAAGCCTTGAAATAAATCGTATCACCCGTGGCGTAGTAGGGCTTATCAAACTGGAGGTAAGCTTTTTCGGTTATGTGCTGCTTGTTATAAGCGCGTAATTTTGCGACAACATCCGTTTGCCCAAACGAAGACAAGTGGCATAAAGCCATCAGCACCAGTAAAATAGCGGCAAATCGTCTCAGGTAAGGCATACCTAAAGCTATAGTTTATTATTTGGATTATCCTACGGTGTTTTCACGGTATTTTCAAAAGATGACCAATACGTATGTGTGAAAGTCACCTTGCTGCGTAACAATCATTTTACGCGTTTAGCAATTCTCTAATTTATACTAACTTGCGCCTCTTATTAACTGAACTGACATGAAATTTAAACTGATCGCCGGGTTCTCACTGGCTTTTTTAACTATCGTTGGTACGGCAAATGCGCAGCAGACAACTACGCCGCCACCACCACCACCTGCACAACCTGCAAATACGCCACCACCTGCGGCTCCGGCAACAATTTACGACTATCATGAAACCTTCGGGCCGCCGTTTTATTCAAAAAATGGTACGGAATTTCGCGCAGCTGATGGTGCACCGGGCCCAAAGTACTTTAGTAACCGTGCCGATTATCAGCTGAACGCTAAACTAAACAACGAAACCAACGAAATTACAGGTTCAGAAATACTGACCTATACCAATAACAGTCCCCAAAAGCTTGGCTTTTTGTGGATGCAGCTCGACCAGAATCTTTTCCGCCAGGACTCACGCGGATCGGCGATAGTACCGCTGGTAGGTAACCCGCCACAACTGCAAAGCCGTAACTGGGGCCGCGGACAGGTGTTTGACGCGGGCGATAAGATCAAATCGGTAAAATTACTGAGCGCCAAGGGTGCTGCAACAGAGCTCAAATTTTTGGTAAGTGATACCCGTATGGAAGTGTTTTTACCATCTGACCTCGCGGCAAATGGCGGCCAGGTGAAACTGAAAATAGAATGGTCGTTCATCTCGCCGGATTACGGCTCGGACCGTATGGGCATTTTGGGCACCAAGGATAGCAAAAACGGTAAAATATTTACGATTGCGCAATGGTACCCGCGCATGTGTGTTTACGACGACGTAATGGGATGGAACACGCAACCTTATACCGGTCCGGGTGAGTTTTACCTGGATTATGGCGATTTTGATCTGACCATTACCGCGCCTGCCAACCACATCGTTGTCGCTTCCGGCGAGTTGCTGAACCCTATGGAAGTGTATACGCCTGAACAGCAAAAACGCTGGGCACAGGCTGCGCAAAGTGAAAAAACTGTAGTTATCCGTACCGCACAGGAAGTTACCAACCCTGCATCGCGTCCGGCAGGTAAAAAAGAACTGACCTGGCACTTTAAAATACACAACGCCCGCGACGCTTCATGGGCATCATCAGCGGCATTTATTATTGATGCGGCCAAAATGGACCTGCCAAGCGGCAAAAGATCTATGGCTATATCGGCTTACCCGGTTGAAAGCGATGGTAACGATGCCTGGGGCAGATCGACAGAATATGTAAAGAAATCAATTGAGTATAACTCCAAACAATGGTTTGAGTTCCCTTATCCCGCGGCAACAGCTGTAGCCGGTGTAGTGGGCGGTATGGAATACCCGGGCATTGTTTTCTGTGGTTTTCACGCAAAGGGCAGGGGACTTTGGGGTGTGAATGACCATGAGTTTGGCCATACCTGGTTCCCGATGATCGTCGGCTCAAACGAGCGCCTGTATGGTTGGATGGACGAGGGTTTTAATACCTTTATCAATACCTTATCTACCTATGATTTTAACAATGGCGAGTACCGCGGCAAACCTGGCGATATGCACAGGGCGGCACAGGTGTTCACACGTTCGGGTCTTGAACCAATGTTTAGCCAGCCGGCCAATTTAAAAGAGCGCAACACGGGTACCTTATTATACAGCAAACCCGGAGCTGGTTTGACCATGCTGCGCGAGCAGATATTGGGCCCTGAGCGTTTCGACTTTGCTTTCAGAACTTATATTAACCGCTGGGCCTTCAAACATCCTACACCCGATGACTTTTTCCGCACAATGGAAAACGCCGGTGGCGAGAGCCTGCAATGGTTCTGGAGGGGATGGTTCCTGAACAACTGGCAGCTTGATGTTGCGGTAAGGGACGTGAAGTATACAGATGGTGACGCAACCAAGGGTGCTATCATCACCATTGATAACCTGCAAAAGATGGCGATGCCGGTTATTCTCGAAATAAAAACAGTAAGCGGAAAGGTTGACCGGGTGAAATTACCTGTAGAAATATGGGAACGCAACAGCAGCTGGTCGTTTAAATACCCTTCGACAGAAGAGATACAATCGGTAACTTATGACCCGGATAAAGTTTTCCCTGACATAAACCCTGATAACAATGTTTGGAACAAACCACAATAATTGCAAAAACCCGGTTAGCGCCGGGTTTTTTTTGTACAATGGGGGTCAATTGAATGTTAAATTAAAAACTATAGCCTTGTAATGTAAGTTTTAGTTAACAAAGGCCTTATATTTATGCTATCTATCCTTTCTGTATGAAAATCAAACTTTTTATCACCCTAATATTAATTTTTACCTATAGCGGCCTTTATGCTCAAACACTTGTAAAGGGAGGAGTATTTGAATCGGGGAGCGGCATTAAGCTGGAGAATGTTTTTGTGCGGGATATGACCAATAAACAGGTTACCCTGACGGATAAGAACGGTCGTTTTTCTATCAATACCGAAACCGGGCATATTTTGCTTTTTACCTTGCCGGGTTATGTGGCAGATACCTTGTATGTAGTCGACCTGTCGCAAAAACATGTTGAACTGAAGAATCAGCCTATACAGTTGCGCGAGGTAAGCGTTGTTTCAACGCGTACAAGCAGTTTCGATCCGCATAAGGAATATCCCGAAGTTTATCAAAAAGCGAAAGTGTACGTGATGTCACCCTCCACGTGGTTTAGTCGCGAAGGGCGCATGGCGCGTCGGCTCAAAAAATACTTCCAGAGTGAGCAGGAAGAAAGAATGATCGATAAGATATTTACCCGCGCCTATGTGGGCAGTATTGTGCCGCTGAAGGGGCAGGATTTGGAAGACTTTATGACGATGTACCGTCCAAGCTATAAATTTATTACCAGCAATAACAGCGAATCGCTGGCGGTTTACATCAGCGATTCCTACAAAAAATACAAGGAACTGCCGCCGGAGAAACGACACCTGCAGACGTTGGAAAGTCAATAGTCAATAGTGAATGGGCAATAGGCATTGGGTATTTGTCAATGGTCATTTTAGGTATTCCTGGGGTATCGGGTTCTGTTTACGTTCGGCATCGTAGAACCAGCCCAGTATCCAAAACCGGGTGCCATCGTAGAACATCTCGATGCTGTTGATGCCCCGTTCTATTACCGGACCAGTGGCTGTATTGCGCGATTCGTAGGTGCTCCAAACATGGTATATAGCGCCAAATTTTTCAACTTTGCGGAATATTTCCCTTTCGAAAAAACCTTCCTTTTCTATTACCGGGTCCGACAGGCGGTGAAACTCTTTCAAGCTGATATAGTGAAATACCGGTTTGCCGCTTTTATTCATCCCAACCGTTCCTACGTTCACTTTGGGCCAGTGCATCAGGCTATCGCGCTCGTAACTTACTTTGCCGCCTTTCTCAACGCTCACCACATCATAATAGCCTTTCATGATACCGCTAAGAGAGCTTACGGTATCGCCGTATTTGGTGACTACCTGGGCGGAAATATGCTGGGTGGCAAATAATAACAACATTGCCGATAACGGGAGTATCTTTTTCATACGTGATTTGGTTTGACTCAAAGATATTAATCCGTTTGTGCAGAAAATATGCGAAAAGGCTCTTTTTGTTATTTCAAATTATAGTCGGCATTGATCTCGTCGATGATCTCCTGCGATTTTTTGATGGCGCTCTTGTACCGGCCAGTGATCTCATCGACATAATTTAAGGTATTGCCGATATTCACAGCTTCATCGGACGATAATACCGCGAGGATATTTGTGCTGCCATCGGGGTTTCTTTTGATGTTTTTGTCCAGATACTCAAAAAAGTATTGTTTTCGCTGAACGTAACTGTTCGTTGATGCTAAAATGGACGGTATAATGCTTTGGTATAATGTGGTGATATTGTTTTGCAGGCTGTCATCTTCAATATTGCCCAGTTTGCCACTCGATTTAAAGCCCTCATACCTGCCATCATTGGCTACAAAGCTTGTTGTATTAGATATGTAATTCTGATGTTTCCTGACACTATCTCTGCTGAGTTTGAAGCCGGGGGTGGGGGTAGTGAGGTAGTTAAAGGCCTGCCCCGCTTTGTTGTAGGCATCCAGGTCGCCCTTCATCTGTATTATATCATTGGTAAGATCCCGTTTCATGCCCAAAAGGAAAGATTTTACGTCTTTCTGTTCGTGATTATGCTCGCTGATATCATGAAACCAGATAGATAAGGTAACCGCAAAAATAATGATGCCCACCTCGATGCTGATCTCCTTTACTTTGTGCCACATAGATAATTTGGGGTCCTTAATCGCTTTATAGGCTTTGACGGTATGCTTTTTTATCTCCTCTTCCATTGATATGAGCTAATTAAAAACTGCAATTTACAGGGAAAACTAATTAGTCGCAAACATCGGCTTGTCAACCAAACAACTACAAGTCTTTCATGCACCATTCTACAAAATAGGCTGCGCGCTATCGCGTATAAGAGGTATCTAAAGTGAAGAAGATGAGTGAGGAAAAGTGAAGAGGATAAGTGAGGAGATAAAATCCCCGGGTGTGCAGCGAACGAGAAACGAGAAAAGGAGCACGGCCGGGGATTTATTCTAAACTATTACAGTCTGCCTAGTTTATTTAACGACCATATATTAATTACAAAATCCCCGGTGTGCATTACGAACGAGAAACGTGAGAAGGAGCATAACCGGGGATTTTTGTTTTATTAACCCCTCCCTGCCATCCCCGAGGAGGGAATTGCACCACCCACCGCTGTAAACAATAACAACCTTTTTAGCCATTTCAACATTTTTTTGCCAACCTCTTGAATATCAAAAAATAAGTCCGTACTTTTGCAGTCCTTAAAATAAGTCCGCCGGGTTGGTGGGCGAAGGGATAAAAACAAAAAGAAAAAAAGGAAGAATGCCTACTATTCAACAATTAGTTAGAAAAGGTAGAGTAGCTCTGGTTGACAAGAGTAAGTCGCCAGCGTTGGACAGCTGTCCACAGCGAAGAGGCGTGTGCACGAGAGTGTATACCACTACCCCTAAGAAACCAAACTCAGCAATGCGTAAAGTTGCACGTGTGCGCCTTACCAACGGTAAAGAAGTGAATGCCTATATCCCAGGAGAAGGCCACAACTTACAGGAACACTCAATCGTGTTAATTCGCGGTGGTCGTGTTAAGGATTTACCGGGTGTACGTTACCACATCATCCGTGGTGCTTTAGACACTTCAGGTGTTGCAGGCCGTAACCAGCGTCGTAGTAAATATGGTACTAAACGCCCTAAACCAGGTCAGGCAGCAGCCGCACCAGCAAAGGGTAAAAAGAAATAATTAAAGGAGGATAGTAAAAATGAGAAAATCAAAACCTAAAAAAAGGATTCTCCTTCCTGACCCAAAATTCAATGATGTTTTGGTAACCAGGTTTGTAAATAATATGATGTATGACGGTAAGAAATCAACCGCCTACTCTATATTCTATGATGCAGTTGAGATAGTTGAGAAAAAGACCAGCGAAAACGGTTTGGATACCTGGAAAAAAGCTTTGAACAACGTAATGCCTGCTGTGGAAGTAAAAAGCCGTCGTGTAGGTGGTGCAAACTTCCAGGTACCTACTGAAGTTCGTCCCGAGCGTAAAGTTGCTTTGGGTATGAAATGGCTGATCAGCTATGCCCGTCGTCGTGGTGAAAAAACCATGCACGAGAAATTGGCAGGTGAGATCATCTCGGCTTCAAAAGGTGAAGGTGCTGCAGTGAAGAAGAAAGAAGATACGCACAAAATGGCTGAAGCCAACAAGGCGTTCTCGCATTTCCGTTTCTAATAGAACGATTACACCGATTATATTAAAGATTACACCGATTAACATTAAGATTACACTGATTGATTAAAATTGTAAAATCAGAGTAATCAACAAATAGAATCGGTGAAATCAACAATAAAATCAGTGGAATCACAAAAAAACTAGTATGTCAAGAGACTTAAAATATACAAGAAATATAGGTATTGCCGCTCACATAGATGCCGGTAAAACCACTACTACCGAGCGTATCCTTTACTATTCGGGCTTTAGCCATAAGATAGGTGAGGTACATGAGGGTGCAGCTACCATGGACTGGATGGCGCAGGAGCAGGAGCGTGGTATCACCATCACTTCCGCTGCTACAACCATCGACTGGAAATACAGGGGCCACAGCTACCATATCAACATTATCGATACACCCGGACACGTTGACTTTACCGTTGAGGTAAATCGTTCGCTGCGCGTATTGGATGGTTTGGTGTTCCTGTTCTCGGCTGTTGACGGTGTTGAACCGCAATCAGAAACCAACTGGAGGCTTGCCAACAACTATAACGTAGCCCGTATAGGCTTCGTAAATAAAATGGACCGCTCTGGTGCCGACTTTTTGAATGTTGTAAAACAGGTAAAAAGTATGCTGGGCAGCAACGCAGTACCATTACAGTTACCAATTGGCTCGGAAGAAAGCTTTAAAGGCGTTGTCGACCTGATCAACTGGAAAGGTATTGTTTGGAATGAGCACGATAAAGGGATGACCTTTACCGAAGTGCCTATCCCTGCGGATATGATAGAGGAAGCAACCGAGTGGAGAGAGAAATTACTGGAATCAGTAGCTGAATATGATGAAGGTTTGATGGAGAAATTTTTTGATGCTCCTGAAACTATCACCGAGCGCGAAGTGCTTGACGCTTTACGCAAGGCTGTACTGGACGCTAAGATCGTTCCTATGGTTTGCGGTTCATCTTTCAAAAACAAAGGTGTACAAACCATGCTTGATTACGTGATGGAATTGTTGCCTTCGCCATTGGATGTTGAAGGCATTGTAGGCCATAACCCAGATACAGGCGAAGAAATTGTACGTCAGCCATCAGAAAAAGAACCATTTGCTGCCTTAGCGTTTAAAATCGCAACCGACCCGTTTGTAGGCCGTTTGTGCTTTATCCGCGTTTACTCAGGTAATTTGGAAGCGGGTTCGTATGTATACAATATGCGTTCGGAAAATAAAGAGCGTATCAGTCGTATCTTCCAGATGCACGCTAACAAGCAAAACCCTATCCCTAATGTGGGTGCAGGTGATATTGCTGCGGTAGTGGGCTTTAAGGATATCAAAACTGGTGATACACTTTGTGATGAGAAACACCCTATCGTATTAGAGTCGATGAATTTCCCTGAGCCGGTTATCGGTTTGGCTATCGAGCCTAAAACACAGGCTGACGTGGATAAACTGGGTATGGCTTTAGGTAAATTATCTGAAGAAGATCCAACCTTCCGTGTAAATACAGACGAAGAAACCGGTCAGACCGTAATATCAGGTATGGGCGAGCTTCACCTGGACATCATCATGGACCGTCTTCGCCGCGAATTTAAGGTTGAAGTTAACCAGGGTGCACCACAGGTTGCTTATAAAGAAGCCATCACTGGTACTACAACACACCGTGAGACTTATAAGAAACAAACTGGTGGTCGTGGTAAATTTGCCGATATACAGGTTACTATTTCACCGGCCGACGAAGGTGTTACAGGTTTACAGTTTGTGAATGAGATCAGTGGTGGTTCAATCCCTCGCGAGTTTATTCCATCTGTTGAAAAAGGCTTTAAAGCCGCAATGGATAATGGTGTATTAGCCGGTTACCCGTTAACAAACCTGAAGGTGCGTTTATTTGACGGATCGTTCCACGCAGTCGATTCGGACGCGTTGTCGTTCGAAATTTGCGCACGCAGCTGTTACCGCGAAGCATTGCCAAAATGTAAGCCGGTATTACTTGAGCCGATCATGAAGATCGAGATATTGACCCCTGAAGAAAACATGGGTGATGTTATCGGTGACATGAACCGTCGTCGTGGCCAGCTTTTAGGTATGGATTCACGTGCAGGTGCGCAGGTAATTAAAGCTACTGTACCACTTTCTGAAATGTTTGGTTATGTAACGCAGTTACGTACCATCACTTCGGGCCGTGCTACTTCAACTATGGAGTTTGATCACTATGCTGAAGCGCCACGTAACGTACAGGAAGAAGTTGTAGCTAAAGCAAAAGGTAAAAGGGCTGCAGCGAATGCATAAGTAAGTTAAGTGGTTGATTGGGTTAGATTGAGTTGATTAGGTTCAACAATCTAACTCAATCAACTTAATAAACATAATCAACTCAATCAACCATAGCTAATTGCTCTTATGGTGATTGCTTAAACAAAAACAAAATGAGCCAAAGAATCAGAATTAAATTAAAATCGTACGATTACAACCTGGTTGACAAGTCAGCCGAAAAGATCGTAAAGACAGTAAAGCCTACGGGCGCTGTAGTTAGCGGACCGCTTCCGCTGCCAACTGAAAAGAAAGTGTTTACCGTATTGCGTTCACCGCACGTAAACAAAAAGGCACGCGAGCAATTCCAGTTATGCTCTTACAAGAGGTTGCTGGATATTTACAGTTCGAACTCAAAAACTGTTGACGCTTTGATGAAGCTTGAATTGCCAAGCGGTGTTGAAGTTGAGATCAAGGTGTGATAGTACCGGAAGAACAGATATCGAAAGCCATTCCTGCAAAGGGGTGGCTTTTTTATTTTCCGCAACCTGCAACGCCGGCGATTCCCAAAACGTCTTTTAGCTAAGTACGTTTTAAAAACCCGGGGATATGCTTAAAAATTACTTCAAGATCGCGTGGCGCAACCTGCTTAAGAGCAAGGTGTATTCGTCCATCAATGTTTTAGGGCTTGCATGCGGCATGGCTGTAGCTATGCTCATCGGCTTTTGGATGTTTGATGAGCTGACGTACGATCATTATCACGCTAATCATAAAAAGATAGCGCAGGTAATGATCACCCAGACTTTTAATAACGAGACCGGCACCGGGCAGGCGATGGCTATCCCCCTTGGTGTGGAACTGCGTAATAAATATACTTCCGATTTTAAATATGTAACGCTTTGCTCATGGAATTTTGGGTTTGCTATTCGCGCAGGGGAGAAGAAGCTTACAAAATCAGGCATGTGGGTTCAGCCGGAATTCCCGACAATGATGGGCCTCGAGACCGTAAGCGGGAATTTAAAGGCGTTAACCGATCTGTCTTCTATTCTTATTGACCATTCATTGGCTGTGGCACTTTTCGGCAGCGATGATGTGATCGGTAAAACCGTTCGTATGACTAATAAATATGATTTTAAGGTTGCCGGTGTTTACAAGGATATCCCGAAGAATTCGTCTTTTAATGATACACATTTCCTGATGTCGTGGGATAAATACCTGACTACAGAAGGTTGGCTGAAGCGCTCGGCAACACAATGGGACAACCATAGCTTCCAGATCTTCGTGCAGATGAATGATAACGTAGATATGGCAAAAACATCAGCTAAAATTGAGCTGATCACTCAAAAATATGTGAAGAAGGAAGAGGGCAATGAGCACCTGCTGCTGCAGCCGATGGATAAGTGGCGGTTGCAAAGCGATTTCGAGAACGGCAAACCCGCTGGGGGGAGGATAAAATATGTTTACCTTTTTGGTATCATAGGGGCCTTTGTATTGCTGCTGGCCTGCATCAATTTTATGAACCTGAGTACGGCACCTTCGGAAAAAAGAGCGAAGGAGGTAGGTATAAGAAAGGCGATAGGTTCGGTGCGGCAACAACTCATAACGCAATTCCTGAGCGAATCGATCCTGATGGCGGGCCTGGCTTTTGTATTAGCCATCATTTTGGTGCTGGTTTCTTTACCTGTGTTCAATACTATCGCCGATAAAAGCATGTCTATCCCATGGGCAAATCTAATTTTCTGGGTCGTGGTGCTGTTATTCACCGCGTTTACCGGTTTCGTTTCGGGTAGCTACCCGGCGTTTTATTTATCCGGTTTTAACCCTGTAACCGTGCTGAAGGGCACTTTTCGTGCGGGCCGTTTCGCCGCGCTGCCGCGTAAAATACTGGTTGTGCTGCAATTTACCATATCGGTTACGCTGATCATCGGCACCATTATCGTTTTTAAGCAGATTCAATTTGCCAAGGATAGGCCGGTGGGCTACTCGCGTGAAGGCTTGATCTCTATAGACATGAGCACGCCTGACCTGTATGGACATTATGATGGTATAAGGAACGACCTGATCAACACGGGCGTGGTAGAGAATATGGCCGAGTCATCAAGCCCGACCACCGAGGTTTACAGTAACCAGATTGGGTATGAATGGGATGGCAAGGTCCCTGGAACTAACCCGCTTTTTGGCACAATAGCTGTAACCAGGGATTTTGGCAAGACCATAGGCTGGCACGTACGCCGGGGACGGGATTTCTCAAGAGATTTTGCAAGTGACACCAGCGCTATGATACTGAATGAAAGTGCCGTTCAACTGACAGGGTTTAAGGACCCGGTGGGAAAGATCATCCGAAAAGACAAGAAAGCATATACTATTGTAGGTGTAATCGATAATATGGTGATGCAATCGCCGTATATGCCGGTACAACCTACCATCTTTTTTGTGGACAATAACTGGGCGAATATTATTACGGTAAAGATGAAGCCAACGGCCCACTTGCAGGACGCAGTGACTAAAATAGGCGGAGTTTTCAAAAAATATAACCCGGCCAGTCCTTTTGATTATCACTTTACCGATGACGAATACGCCAAAAAATTCTCTGATGAAGAACGCATCGGCGAACTGGCGTCCATATTTGCGGTGCTTGCGATATTCATTTCGTCGCTTGGTTTGTTTGGCCTGGCGTCGTTCGTGGCGGAACAAAAGACCAAGGAGATCGGTGTGCGTAAGGTGCTGGGAGCTTCTGTTATTAACCTATGGGGTATGTTATCCAAAGATTTTGTGACGCTGGTGATCATCTCCTGTGCGCTTGCTGTACCTATTTCGTGGTATTTCCTTGCGGGATGGTTAAAGGGTTATAAATACCATACAGAAATATCATTTTGGATATTTATAGTTGCGTGCATAGGGGCGATGGCAATTACTTTACTTACGGTGAGTTATCAAAGTGTGAAAGCTGCAATGGCAAACCCGGTAAAAAGCCTTCGCTCAGAATGATTTAAGGTTTGCAATGATTACTTTCCAATTCGTAGCCGCAGCCTGTATTCTCACAGGCTGCGGCTACGAATTTTTTTCATTCCTTCTATTTATTTATCCTTTACACAGCGAACTGATAATCCAAGTTCTCTGTGACCGCCATCGATAGTCAAACCATCAGCTTTGTTACTCATCAAAGTGAACCAGGCAAATTCGGCGTTGTCATGACTGTTTGAACACCACCAGCCACCAACTTCACCTATGGCTCCAAATGCTCCACCAGCGCTGCGCACGCCTCCCGGAAGGGCGGTGAAACCGCTTTCGTTATTAGCGGCATTGATTTGCCAATGGTCGCTGCCTTTTTCTTTAAGTTTAATAGCCGCGTCAAATCCGCCTAAATGTAAATTAAGTGTCATCCATTCAGCATTAGTAGGCACATGCCAGCCCGGCGGGCATGCTTTTTTTGCCGCTTCCCAATTGTATAAGTAGCCGTAAACTTTAACGTTTTCCGGATTACTGTTATAGGCCCAGGAGCTATCCACCTTGTACGCCAGGTTCTCGGCCATCCATATTTGTGATCCAATTTTTACGGTTTTATAGGTTTTGCCGTCTCTTGCATCTATGAAAGTTCCCGTTACTTGCCCTTGAGAAGTTTTTGTAAATAGCAATATGGCCAGGAGAATTAAAGAAAAATGATTTTTCATATTTTATAATTAGGTTATTGGTTATAAACAGGTATACTAATCCTTAACACAGCGAACAGATAGTCCATGGTCAGTATTATCAGAATAAAAGGTCACGCCCGGTGAACCATCGGTAAGATGAGGGTTAGCTGTAGAAATCTTCCGACTCCACCAGGCGGTCTCAAATCCAACACCTTCAAATCTCCATTGCCAGCTAGTGTCACCATCATCATCTAAAACTGGTATGTGGTCAAGATGTCCACCCGGTATAGCAGTAAAATCACTCTCGTTATCACTATTTTGATTCGTGGCCCATCCATTTGGATAAAACGTGCTGAGCTCATCGAACCTCATTTTTTTACCTGCAATACCATCTCCCAGGACGTGGGTCAATATTCTCCATTCTGCTTCAGTCGGTATGTGCCACCCAGGGGGAGCTAAGCCCCGTGGATCGCCAACAGCAAACCAGTTATATAATTTACCGAAAATTTTACCCTTATTTGATTCGCCATTATAGCAACACAAGGCAGCAGTTGCCGTACTTATTTTTTGCCATTCTTCAAGTGTCTTTGCTTCAGGGATGACATCCCCGTTGCGAAAGCGGCTTGCATTCAGGTTCTCCGCCATCCATGTTTGTGAGCCAATCTTTACGGTTTTATAGGTTTTGCCGTCTCTTGCATCCGTGAAGGTTCCTGTTTCCTGGGCTTTGGAAGCTATCGCGGTTATCAAAATAACGATCAATATCAGAGCATATCTTCTTTTCATGTTCGTAACTTAAATTTGATAGTTTGTGTTTTACCAGCATGCTATTTTTCAAGTTGTGCAAGCAGCGAAAATCGTTTGCCGGCTTCGGCGTTGGGTTGTTTCGTTATCGACCACAGCGAAATAAAATTATGAACAGGGGCCTCATAGCCATAGCATTTTAATTCAACCACGTTAGGGTCTTGTGCGCCTGGTATTTCTACTATATGTAGGGCCGGGCAATATTTTTGCGTGGCGGCGATCATCTCGTTCATGTCTTTTTCAGCATCGGCAAGTGTAGAAAACTCTTTTAGTAGGGCAACGTTTTGAGCCCCATCTTTTCTGCTAACGGTTACGTTGCCCAGGTAGCCTTCGCACAAAGCGGACGGCTTAATACCGTATGTGGTTTCGTTATCATCCTCACGGATAATGCCGCTAACAAATAATTGCTCCCGATGATAGGTTGCAAGTCCCAATAATTGTTTTATAGCTAATGTTGTAGTTTCGGTAACCGTTGATTGTGCGATGGTGCTTGTTGACGCCGAAAGCAAAAAGAAAATGACGAAGGCAATCTTCATTGTGATGAATTAAGGGTGAGTACAACAAATATTTTTTGCTGAAAGTACGGTGCCCTGGCTATACAAAAAATGTGATATAAGTAGTATAGCCGGGGGAATGGGCGGACTACAGCTTGTTAGGATACAGACTGCGGGAAGCGAATAATGTTTAGAAATGATCCCCCATTCAGGGAGCAGGGGCTTACCCTCTTCCCATCAACTCATCCACCTTATTGCGCTCGGTTTGTAGTTCGCGGGCAAGTTTGAGCTCTTTATCGTGTGCCTTGGCTTTAAAGGCTTTGAATTCCTCGTCGATCTCTTCGTAAAGCTCGGTGCGGTATTTGGCTTCGTGCTTGTGTTTTGCTGTAGTGGCTATTACAATGAACAAGGCAGCAGCCAACACGGCTACCAGGCCAAACATCACCAGGTTATAGGTTGATTTTGACATCATAATGCCAAAAAAGCTTATGGCATCAGCTTTAGCGTTGGATTCGGATAGGGTTTGCTCTTTGCTGCTTGCAAGGGCCTTTAAACTGTCGGCAATTTTTGTTTGCGATGTGAGTTTGGCTTGTGTGGCTTTCAGTTTAGTGCGTACGTCGCCAAGCGTATCTGTAAAGTTTTTCCATAATGCAGCTATCAGGGGCTGCTGGTAGTTATAAGTTTTGGTCAGCAAATATTGGTATTGGCCGGTCAGGCTTTTTGCATTCAGTTGTGTAGGGTCTATTTGCGATTTTGCGTTTGCTTTTGAGGTGTCCGCTACAGCGGCGGTAGTAGTTGCAGGCGGCACAACCAAGGGGCCCGGTGCCGGTTTGAGTTTATGATAATAATGCGTAACGGGCTTTACCTTTGACTGGGTGGGCGCAGCGACGCTTTTCGCCGGGGCACTTTTTTCTTCGGTAACCTTCTTTTCCTCGGGTGCCTTTTTGGTGCTGTCCTGTGCTTTCGCCAGGCTTAAGCCGAAGCAGAAAATTATTGCTAAAAGGTATGGATATAAACGTTTCATTATTGGTATCTGATTTAGGATGGTAAGTTAATTAATAATTAATGACCACAGCAAAAAATGTTTACTACTCCTTATACTTATCTTTTGAGATAAAAGATATACTAAATTACAGAAAAATATATCCGGATATTACAAGGAATGTTAAGCTAAGATTATAAAATATCCCCCGCATCGGTATATTAGCGGAATGAATATCGGTATTATCGGTTTGGGCGACATGGGAAAGCTTTACGCGAAAGCTTTCGCTAAAGCGGGTTATACCGTTTGTGGTTGCGACCTGCCCGAAAACATGCGTAAGCTGGAAGAAGAACTTGGTCCGCTTGGCATTAAAGTGATGAGCAATGGCAGCGATGTAGCGCGTTCCAACGACTTGATCATTTATTCGGTGGAGGCAGACCGCATCGCGGAAGTTGTTGCCGCTTATGGGCCATCCACCAAATATGGTGCGATAGTAGCCGGGCAAACCTCCGTTAAACATCCTGAGATAGCCATATTTGAAAAATACCTGCCTGCCGATGCGCAGATCATCACTTTTCATGCGATGCACGGACCGGGCTTTGAGCCGAAAGGGCAAAAACTGATATTGATCAGGCACCGATCGGATGATGCCGCATACAAAAGGATGCTGGAGCTGTTTACAGCCGTTGAGACCGATATTGTTGAGATATCCGACTATCACGAGCACGATAAAATTGTTGCCGATACGCAAGCTGTAACCCACGTAGGTTTTGAGAGTATGGGTACAGCCTGGAAAGAAGCTGGTTTTTTCCCATGGGAAAATGGCTCGTATGTGGGCGGGATTGATAATGTTAAAATACTGACGACGCTACGCATCTTTAGCTATAAGGCGCACGTGTATGCGGGGCTTGCTATATTGAACCCGTATGCCCGCCAGCAGGTGAAACGCTACGCAGTTTCGGAATCGGAACTGTTTAAGCTGATGATCAAAGAGGAAGAACAGGCATTTCGCGAAAGGCTTTACCGCGCGCGGGACTTTGTTTTTCACGAAAGCCGCAAACCGATCATGCTGAGCGATAAAGTGATGAAGGAATTTTCGCTCTCGCAACGGCCCGAACAGCAAAAGCCAAATTCGCACCTGAGCATATTAAGCATGGTGGACGCCTGGTACCATTTGGGTGTAAACCCTTATGATAACCTCATCTGCCAGACGCCGCCTTTCCGCCTGCGTTTAGGCATAGCCGAATACCTGTTTAAGAATGAAGAACTGTTAGAGGAATCTATTGAAACCGCTTTGTATGATAAAACCATTCGTGGCGATGATCTCGAGTTCCACTCGGCGGTGAGGGAATGGTCGGCTATTATTGGTTACGGCGATATGGAGGGCTACAAAAAGCACTTCAACGAGGTCCAGGCTTTTTTTAAAGACCGTTTGGAAGAAGGAAAAAATCAGAGCGCCGAATTGATTCGGCGGTTGATGATGGAGTAAAGGATTTCGAATTTCGAATTTACAATTTCGAAATTATGAATCTAAAACTATTCAATTCGAAATTGTAAATTGTAAATTCGAAATCAAAAAATTACTTCGAGCTAAACAAAGTCCAGGGATAAGCTTTCATATCCCGCAGGTAAGGGCTCATCCATTTGTATTCGGGGTGTTTGGCAAAATAGGGGGCCGCTAAAAAGTCGTCACCGCTGGGGTGGCCCATATGCGCCCAGAATTGCATCTTGCCAGCCAGATCGCTTGTGGTTACTTTACCCTGTACTGCGCCCATCGGGTAAAAGGGCCCTTCGTTCCATTCCGGGCAGCCCATTGGGTCAAGGTCGATGTGTCCGTCGACCACGCAGCGGTTTAATGCCTGCTTCTTATTTAAAGCGTCATAAGTGTCTCCTTCAATGGTTTTGCCGGTAGCATCATCCAGCTTTCCTTTATAGTCAATAGCCACCAGTTTTTCCATGCGAAGTTTACGTGCGTTTGGCGAACTGGTTTTGTTATTTACGTCAAATGTGGTTTCTTCTTTGATCAGCTTAGGATCTTGCGGGAAGTTAGAGCCTATTATGGCCGTATCTTTTGAGCGCCATACTTTAAAGTCTTTCATTCCCAATTCCAGCTTGGCTACCTCGTTGGTTTTGGTATCGCCGATGAGCCAATCGTTGGCATAGCCGCCGTTATTGTCGGTGGTCATGGTTTTAATTACGTCATCAATACTGTTGGCATATTGCGCAGCTTTACGGGCACGCACAAATTCGGGTGTTTTGGTGGTATCAAACCCTT
Source organism: Mucilaginibacter sp. (assembly GCA_043739405.1). GTDB lineage: Bacteria > Bacteroidota > Bacteroidia > Sphingobacteriales > Sphingobacteriaceae > Mucilaginibacter. The sequence continues at coordinate 32,133 of JAYUEE010000037.1, forward strand.
TGAATTGGGTTATGGTGGTTTCGGTTATCAAAATCCCGCTGCTGCTGATGACAAAATCGTCCCCGCTGTGGATAAAGCCGGGTGCGCAATCCATTAGAATGTGGTTGCCTTTTTCGGGTTTAATATCGGCTATTACGTTCCAGCGTTCACCTTCTATATAGTCCGTCCAGTTATTGTGGCCCATTACGATCTTACCGTCTTTGGTGTACTTGCCGGTGGCTATGAAAGCGCTGCAATTGCCCGGGGCTTTATTGTCCCCGCTGCCGGGTTTGGCTTTATTTTCCAGCATAGGTAAATAATAGGACGAAAGATCGATATTGGCGTTTAATACAACCAGGTCGATCGAATCATATTTCATTCCTTTGGCCTGCAAGCCTTCTGCAAGGCCCTTTAGTTCCTGTTGGTATTCCGTGTCTATTTTGTTCCACATAAAGCGGGAGGCGGCTGCGCGGTACCAAGCCCAATCCTTATGGGTAGTATGCGGCAGGTAAAATTGGAATACCTTTATTAAGGTATCGATCTCTTTTGAAACGAGGTAGCCATGCTGATAACCCACATCATGCGGCGAGCCTGCGAGGTGGATGTATATCCAACCGTTTTTATCTTCGCGGCTTGAGCCGGCAAGCGGATCATGAGGTTTTTTTGAGCAACTGAATAGTATTACAGTTGATAAGGCAAACAGGGAGAGAACTTTCAGGGCTGTTTTCATTTTCGTTAATATATTGAGACGGATGAATTTAGTTATTTTTCTTTGAATTTACATACTTCCGGTTTCTAACCTTATGAGCCACGGTCATTTTAGCATGGGCGAACTTTCTAAAAAAATATAAGTGCTTGAATTAATTTGGTTTATTCGAAAATTTATTTAGCTTCATTGCTAATTAACCATCACAAAGCCAATCACTTCATCATGAAATCACTATTTGTTATTTTCATCCTGGCCGCTTTTGTGTGGTCGCTGAATGCCTGCAATTCCGGCAAGACGGATGCCGCAGCTACAGCCAGCGCACCGCCATCTAAAGACAGCCTTATTAAACGTGGTAGTTACCTTGTTAGCATTATGGGCTGTAATGACTGTCATTCGCCCAAAAAAATCGGTCCGCAAGGCCCGTTTGTGGACACAGCAAGAATGCTGTCGGGATTCCCGTCGGATGCTCCCGTGCCTCTCGCCAATGCTGATGTTGCTAAAAACCACCAGATCATTTTCACTGGCGACTTGATGGGATACGTTGGCCCATGGGGAACATCTTTTTCGGCCAATATTACATCGGATGCTACGGGCATAGGCAACTGGACCCTTGACCAGTTTAAACTTGCCTTCCAAAAGGGGAAGTTTATGGGGCTGAAAGAAGAACGCGGGCTTATGCCGCCAATGCCCTGGGAGCAATTTGCCAGTGTGACTGAACCTGATGTAGAAGCCATTTTTACCTACCTGAAATCGACCAAGCCGATTAAGAATGTTGTGCCTTCATACAGGCCACCTGGTAAATAAATCCGTTATATATATGAAAAGCAGAGGCGCAATATTTTCCGTCTCTGCTTTTTTTTTAATTTTGAATGATGGCAAACCTCAGCTTCATTTCGCCTTTTTTTATCGTTTCTGATGTAAACGTTTCGGTATCGTTCTATGTCAATAAGCTCGGATTTGAAGTGATCTATATTGGTCCGGAAGGCGACCCGTTTTATGCTATGGTGGGCCGCGATCATGTTTCCATTATGCTGAAGGCTATTACCAAGGATATAAAACCGGTTCCCAATAATACCCGGCATGAATGGGCCAGGTGGGACGCCTATATTTCTACGGCAGATCCGGATGCTTTATTTGAGGAATATAATTCAGTTGGTGTAACGTTCCGCCGCCCTCTCGGTGACGATGAAGACGGATTGCGGGGGTTTGAAGTGAACGATGCCGATGGTTATGTTTTGTTTTTTGGGAGGCCGAATGGGTAATATAATATACTATATTGGCATGCTTAATTTGTCATCCACAATTAAATGCGGAAAGTAAAAGACATAATTATCATAATATCTGCTGTAGGCCTCGCCATATTCTTAATCCTCTTTGTGAACGTTATTTCCGGTACCCATAATGGTACGGATATATTGTACGCCGTTTTCGGGATGTTTTATTTTGTGTTGATACTGGGTATTTTAGCATACAGACATAGTAGCAATTATAACAAGATAATGGGTTCTGTTTGCTTTCGCTACTTTGCCTTTTTTGATTATTGTTATAGTGTTTTTTTTATTGTCAGGCGTTCACGCATAACGTTTCTTATGTGCCGTTCGAGTGCGGACACTTGAACGGGCGTTATGGACAAATAACCCCTCATTTCTCCCCCTAAAACCCCCTCCAAAACAATTATAAAAAAATAACTAATTATCTATTTGACAATTAATGTAAAATATCTATCTTTGCCGTCCCTTTCGGGGGGATTTAATATGTCTTGAACGAGGCCCTACTGCTTCGATGGACACAAACAAATAGTAAAATGTCAGGAATTATTGGTAAAAAAGTAGGAATGACCAGCATTTTCGACGAGTCAGGGAAGAACATTCCTTGTACGGTGATCGAAGCTGGACCTTGTGTAGTAACGCAAGTTCGCTCTGTTGAAACAGACGGCTACGCCGCAGTTCAGCTGGCGTATGGTGAGAAAAAAGAAAAAAATACTTCGGGTCCTTTAAAAGGCCACTTCCAAAAAGCAGGCACTACTCCAAAACGCAGGCTGGTTGAATTCAAAACTTTTGAGGATGTAAAATCATTAGGTGATACGATCACTGTTGATATTTTCGCCGCCGGAGATTTTGTGGATGTGGCTGGTACCTCTAAAGGTAAAGGTTTCCAGGGTGTTGTTAAGCGTCACGGTTTTAGTGGTGTTGGTATGGCCACTCACGGTCAGCACAACCGCTTACGTGCTCCAGGTTCACTGGGCGCCTCATCATGGCCTTCAAGAGTTTTCAAGGGTATGCGCATGGCAGGTCAAACCGGAAACGTTCGTGTAAAAGTTCAGAACCTTGAGGTTTTGAAAGTTTATCCTGAGCAAAATTTGATTGTAGTTAAAGGTTCCATCCCCGGAGCTAAGGGTTCATTTGTAATCGTGGATAAATAAGATGGAAGTTAAAGTATTAAATATAGCAGGTAAAGAAACAGGCGCCAAGGTGCAGCTTTCTGATTCCATATTCGGTATCGAACCTAACGACCACGCGATCTATCTTGACGTGAAGCAATATCTTGCCAATCAGCGCCAGGGTACACACAAAGCGAAACAGCGTAACGAAATTGCAGGTTCGACCCGCAAATTATATAAGCAAAAAGGTACAGGCGGCGCCCGTGCCGGTAGCGTAAAATCGCCATTGTTTAATGGTGGTGGCCGTATATTCGGTCCGCAACCACGCGATTATCACTTCAAGTTAAACAAGAAGTTGAAATCACTGGCGCGCAAGTCGGCTTTATCATACAAAGCAAAAGATAACAGTATAGTAGTATTGGAAGATTTCAGCTTCGACGCTGTAAAAACCAAAACCTACATACAAATGGTGGCAGACCTGAATTTTACTGATGTGAAAACATTATTAGTATTAGGCACCGCAAATGAAAACGTTTATTTATCAAGCCGTAACCTGAAGAAAAGCAAAGTGATCACCGTTGATCAATTGAACACTTACGAAGTGTTGAATGCCGGTACGCTTTTACTAACTACAGGCGCAGTTAAAACTTTGGAGGAAGCATTAGCTAAGTAATATGGAAATTTTAAAGAAACCCTTACTTACAGAAAAAGTAACTCAGTTGACTGAGAAACTTAATCGCTACGCTTTTAAGGTTGACCACAGGGCCAACAAGATCCAGATAAAGGAAGCGATAGAGAAAATGTATGGTGTAAATATCACCGCGGTGAACACCATGAAATACGTTGGAAAATTGAAAAGTCGTAATACAAAGGCTGGTGCCGTTAGCGGTCGTGCAGCTACGTATAAGAAAGCGATCATTTCGTTGAAAGACGGTGAAACAATAGATTTTTATAATAGCATATAAAGATGGCAGTTAAAAGATTTAAACCGGTTACCCCGGGTACCCGTTTCAGGGTAGACACCAGTACTTCGGATATTACAACAAACGTTCCTGAAAAATCGTTGGTTGTAGCATCTAACAAAAGGTCTGGCGGACGTAACAACAGCGGTAAAATGACTATGCGCTACATGGGCGGTGGTCATAAGCAGGTATATCGTTTGATCGATTTCAAACGCAATAAATTTGATATCCCTGCAACTGTAGCAACTATCGAGTATGATCCAAACCGTTCGGCACGTATTGCACTATTGCACTTCGTTGACGGCGAGAAGAGGTACATGATAGCTCCTGAAGGATTAAAAGTTGGACAGACCGTATTATCGGGCGAAACAGCAACTCCTGAAGTTGGCAACACAATGCCATTGAAAAATATCCCTTTGGGTTCAATCATTCATAATATCGAATTGAACCCGGGCCAGGGAGGTATCATCGCACGCAGCGCCGGTACTTATGCACAGCTTTCGGCACGTGACGGCAAATATGCCATCATCAAATTGCCTTCAGGCGAAACACGTATGATACTGTCGACTTGTATGGCAACTATTGGAACGGTTTCAAATGGCGAAAGAGCTAACGCTGTGTTAGGTAAAGCAGGCCGCAAGCGTTGGTTAGGCCGCAGGCCAAGAGTTCGTGGTGTAGCCATGAACCCGGTAGATCACCCTATGGGTGGTGGTGAAGGAAGGGCATCAGGTGGCCATCCGCGTTCACGCAAAGGTATTTTAGCTAAAGGCTTTAAAACCCGTGATAAAAAGAAAACATCTGATCGTTACATCATTGAAAGAAGGAAGAAATAATGGCACGTTCAATTAGAAAAGGACCTTATATAGATCATAACCTGGTTAAAAAGGTTGACACGTTAAATGATTCGAGTAAAAAATCGGTTGTAAAAACATGGTCACGTCGTTCCATGATATCTCCTGATTTCGTTGGTCATACGTTCGCAGTGCACAACGGGAACAAATTTATCCCGGTGTATGTAACAGAAAACATGGTTGGTCATAAGTTGGGCGAATTTGCGCCGACACGTACATTCCGTGGACACGCAGAAAAGAAAAAATAACAGGTAATGGAAGCAACAACAAAAATTAAGAGGTCTGTACAAATCAGGCAACAAAAGGAAGCTGCGAAAGCTCAGCAAGGAGGAGCTTCTGCTGCCAAGTTACAGAACTGCCCAACATCGCCGCGCAAAATGCGCCTGGTGGTTGACCTGATCCGTGGTGAGAACGTGGAAAAAGCATTGTATATATTAAAATATACCAATAAAGAAGCCGCTATCCGTGTGGAGAAATTATTGCTGTCAGCCATTAAAAACTGGGAAGCAAAAAATGATGGCAAACGTGTTGAGGACAGCGCTTTATTTGTAAAAGAGGTTTCGGTAGGTGGTGGCCGCCAGTTAAAAAGGCTTCGCCCAGCACCGCAGGGCCGTGGATACCGTATCCGCAAACGCTCAAACCATGTAACCCTTATTGTGGACAGTAAAAACGATAACAATTAATTTAAGATGGGACAAAAAGCACATCCAATAGGCGCTAGGTTAGGTATCATCAGAGGTTGGGATTCTAATTGGTTTGGTGGTAATCACTATGCCGACAAATTAGTTGAAGACGAAAAGATCCGCAAGTACATTTCTGTACGTATCGCCAAAGGCGGTATATCAAAAGTGGTTATCGAGCGCACGCTGAAACGCATTACCGTAACTATACACACTGCCCGTCCGGGTATTGTAATTGGTAAAGGCGGCCAGGAAGTTGACAAGATCAAAGAAGAGTTGAAAAAACTGACTAAAAAGGACGTTCAGATCAATATTTTCGAGATAAAACGCCCTGAACTTGACGCACAATTAGTTGCCGAAGGTATAGCAAAGCAGTTAGAGGCACGTATCTCTTTCCGCCGCGCGATGAAAACAACGATAGCTTCGACCATGAGAATGGGCGCTGAAGGTATCAAGGTTATGACATCCGGTCGTTTAGGTGGTGCTGAAATGGCACGTACCGAACAATATAAAGAAGGAAGAATTCCATTGCACACTTTCCGTGCTGATATTGACTATGCTTTGGCAGAAGCCTTAACTACTTATGGTAAAATAGGTGTTAAAGTATGGATATGTAAAGGTGAAGTATACGGCAAACGCGACTTATCGCCAAACATTGGTGCTGCAAGCAGCGCAAGTGGTAAAGGTGGTCGCCCTGAAGGTGCAGCCGGATTCGGCGGACGCGGCAACGAAAGAGGCGGCGAACGTGGCGGAGAGCGCAGAAGCGGTGACAGAAGAGGTGGTGGCGACCGTAACGCGGGAGGCCCGGGTGGCGATCGCAGGGGCGGACCTGGTGCAGGCGGACCTAACCGTGGCGGTGGAAATCGCCCGGGTGGTGGTCAAGGTCGTCCGGGTGGTGCTGGCGGTAATCGTCCAGGCGGCCCAAGCGGAAGAAGGTAATAATAGAATAAATAATCAAAGTCGGGACAGACATCGTTTAGATATAAAAGTTTAAAGAAATGCTACAGCCAAAAAGAACGAAGTTCAGAAAAATGCAAAAAGGCAGAATGAAGGGAAACGCCACTCGTGGCGCGGAGCTTGCATTCGGTTCTTTCGGTATCAAATCACTCGAGCCGGCCTGGATAACCAGTCGCCAGATTGAGGCTGCACGTATTGCTGTTACACGTTTCATGAAACGTGAAGGCCAGGTATGGATCAGGATTTTCCCTGACAAGCCTGTAACCAAGAAACCAGCGGAAGTACGTATGGGTAAAGGGAAAGGTGCTCCGGAATATTGGGTAGCGGTTGTTCGCCCCGGAAGGATCATTTTTGAAGCTGAAGGTGTACCACTGGAAGTTGCTAAAGAGGCATTGCGCCTTGCAGCACAGAAACTGCCGGTACAAACCAGGTTTATAACACGTAGAGATTACGTAGAGGAATAAGAAGAAGTTGAAAGGGTTAAAATGGTTGTAAAAGTTGTAGAACGTTTTCAACCTTTACAACCACTACAACCATTACAACTAACAAAACAATAAAATGAAGAACTCAGAAATTTTAGAGCTAACAACTGAAGAATTGAACGCAAGAGTAAAAGAGGAAAGGGCTAACCTTACCAAATTGAAATTTGCCCATGCAGTTTCGGCTATAGAGAACCCGACACGCATTACGAAAGTGCGTAAGGATATCGCTCGTTTAAATACTGAATTAACAAAGCGTAAAGCAGCGTCAGCTTCTGAAAGTAAATAATTTTAGGCTCGAAATGGAAAGAAATTTAAGAAAAACGCGTACCGGCCTGGTAGTAAGCAATAAGATGGAAAAATCTATTGTTGTTGCCGTTGAGCGTAAAGTAAAGCACCCGATTTATGGTAAATTCGTTAAGAAGACTACCAAATTTATGGCGCATGACGAAGCAAATACCTGTGGTATAGGCGACACCGTATTGATTATGGAAACCCGCCCGCTGAGTAAAAACAAAAACTGGAGATTAGTCCAGGTAATAGAGAGGGCTAAATAACATGTTACAGCAGGAATCAAGATTAAACGTAGCCGATAACAGCGGCGCTAAAGAAGTTTTAGTGATCCGCGTATTAGGCGGTACCGGTAAAAGATATGCTTCTATTGGCGATAAGATAGTTGTTACCGTTAAAAGTGCTCTGCCATCAGGCAACATTAAAAAAGGTACTGTATCAAAAGCAGTAGTAGTAAGGACCACCAAGGAAATTCGCCGTAAGGATGGTTCATATATCCGTTTCGACGACAACGCAGCCGTTTTGTTAAACAACCAGGACGAGCCGAGAGGCACACGTATCTTTGGCCCGGTAGCAAGGGAACTGCGCGAGAAACAATTTATGAAAATTGTATCATTAGCCCCGGAGGTATTATAATATGGGAAAGAGACAAATAGATATCCCTGCAAAATTAAAGATCCGCAAGGGCGACCTTGTTAAGGTTATAGCAGGTGACTCAAAAGGTACTCAGGGAAAGATCCTTGAGATCATAAAAGAAAAAAACCGTGCTATTGTTGAAGGTGCCAATATGGTATCAAAACATACCAAGCCAAATGCTGCTACCCCTAACGGTGGTATCGTTAAGATGGAAGCCGCTATACACATTTCAAACCTGATGCTGGTTGATCCGAAATCGGGCAAACCTACACGTGTGGGCCGTAAAAAGAATGATGCCGGTAAATTGGTTAGAGTAGCAAAAACAACTGGAGAGGAAATTAAGTAATGGCAACTGCAACAACTTACACACCACGACTAAAGTCGAAATATAAGGACGAGATTCGCACCAACCTGAAAGAGAAATTTCAGTACAAGAGCGTAATGCAGGTTCCTAAATTGCAGAAAATTGCGATCAACCAGGGTGTTGGCGGTGCAACAACCGACAAAAAACTGATTGAGCAGACTATTGGTGAATTAACCACCATTACCGGTCAGCAGGCAGTATCTTCAAAATCGAAAAAAGATATTTCGAACTTCAAATTGCGTAAAAACATGCCGGTAGGCGTACGTGTAACTTTACGTGATAACACGATGTACGAATTCCTTGACCGTTTGATCGCTGTGGCTCTGCCGCGTATTCGTGACTTCAAAGGTATCAATGATAAAGGTTTTGACGGAAGGGGTAACTATACGCTGGGTATTACCGAGCAGATCATATTCCCTGAGATCAACATCGACAAGATAAATAAGATACAGGGTATGGATATTACCTTTGTGACTTCGGCCGGCAATGATGTAGAAGCATTGGAACTGCTGAAAGAATTTGGTTTACCATTTAAAAATCAGACTAGATAATGGCTAAAGAAGGTGTAAAAGCACGTGAAGTAAAACGCGCTAAATTAGTAGCTCAATACGCTGAGAAAAGAGCAGCCCTTAAAGCTGCAGGTGACTGGGCAGGATTAGACAAATTGCCTAAAGCATCGTCGCCTGTAAAGCAACACAACCGTTGCAAGCTTACCGGCCGTCCGCGTGGTTACATGCGCCAGTTTGGTATCTCGAGGGTAACTTTCCGCGAGATGGCACTGGAAGGCAAGATACCGGGAGTGAAGAAAGCAAGCTGGTAAGCAGATAGTAGCAAGTAGCTAGTATCAAGTAGCAAGACAACATTGCTACTACTTGATACCTGATACTTGTGACTTGATACTAAAAAGAATATTAACCGATGGAAGGTCTACGGAAACCACCATCATAAACAATAAATAATGAATACAGATCCAATCGCAGATTATCTTACACGAGTAAGGAATGCTATTAAAGCCAACCATAGGGTTGTTGAAATTCCTGCATCAAATCTGAAGAAGGAAATCACGAAAGTGCTTTTCGACAAAGGTTAC